>NZ_JBIAFT010000001.1:0-782408 GCF_042869455.1 Streptomyces sp. NPDC007025
GCCGGCGAAGGACTGGCGGGATTCCTCGTGGTCGGCGCCGTCTACGGCAAATGGGAGTTCCAGTGGAACGACTGGGTCGGCGGCGGCACCAGCGCTCTGGTCCACGGCGGCCTCCACACCGGACTCACCACCCCCGGCCACACACTCCACAACAAACTCTTCCCGAACGGAAACCTCTTCACCAACTACATCAACAACAGCTACACCACCGGCGGTTCCGGCGACGGAGGCGGCGGGCCGAACGGCCCCGCAGGCCCCCGCATCTCGCCGCCCCCCTACTCCGAGAACGACGTCTTCCCCGAGGCGAGGCCGGCCGTCAGCCCCGCGCCGCCCTACGCCAAGAACGATCCCCTCGCCGGGCCGACGCCCACGCCCACGCCCACGCCGACCACCGGCACCAGCACGCCCTATTCGCCGCCGCCCGCCTACTCGCCGAGGCCCCCCACCACCACCGACCTCGACTACGACTCGGGATACGAGTCCGACACCGGCTCCACCGATTCCGACATTCCTCGCTCGGCGCCGGTCGGCCCGAAGGCGACCGGCCCTCTCGGGGCGCCCCTGAGCAGCTTCCCGCCGGTTTCGAGCCTCGCGCCGCCGGTGTCGAACCTCAGCCCGCCGCTCAGCAAGGGCTTCGGGTCCGGGTACGGCGACAGCTACGGCGAGAACGACCTGCTCAACCTGTCGCCGGAGAGCGCGGACCTGGACGCGTCGGGATGGGACGCGGACAAGAACGCCTCCGGGCCGGGCGCGGGCCGCGGGCCGACCGGGCTTCCGGGATCCGGGAACTCGTCCGGCCGGTTCGGCAATCCCGGCGATTCCGATGTCAACACGCTGCTGGACGAGGAGAACCTCGCCCCCGGAGAGCAGGGGCCCGTCGGCGCACCCCCCACCATGGGGTCGACCCCTCCGGTCTCCTCGTCGCCGAGCGGCCAGCAGTCCCCCGACCAGCACACCGGGGGTCGGCCTGGCAGCGGCCAACAGAGCGGGAACCAGCAGTCGGGCAACCAGGGCACGCGCAGGCCCGACGCCCAGGACGGCTCCGAGACCGGCGACCCCGACCTGGACCAGCCGGACGCCGGACAGCAGTCCGACGCGGACCCGCAGTCGGCCCCGGAGACGCAGCCGGACGCCGACCCGGGCAGTGAACCGACTTCGAGCCGACCCCCCGACTCCGGCTCCCCGCAGGACGCCGCCCAGCAGAATCCCGCACCCCCCGCGGCCGTGCCCACCCAGACCGCCACCGGAGGCGCGGGGACGGCCGGCGGCCGCTCCACCGCCGACCAGGTGCCACGCGTCGACCGCTCCGACGCCCAGCGCCGCTGGATCGCGGACCAACTGACGGACGCGGATGTCGTCGGCAGCCCCGCACCGCTCCCCTCCGACGAGATGATCAGCCTGGCCCAACTGGAGGAAGCGGGCTTCACCCCGGGCCCCGTCCAGCGCACCGCCGCCGAGATGAACAACGGTCTGCTGACTGTGGGCGACAGCCGGCTCACCCCGCTGGAGCTGACGCAGTTCCTCATGGTGCGGGACGCGTCCTGGACGCCCGGACTTGACACGGTCGCGGCCAAGGCCTCCGAACGGATCTGGCAGTCGGCGTACGAGGACTTCGCGGCAGCCGCCGCCGAGAGCGCCGTCTCCGACGACGCCGCGGCCGAACACGCCGCCCGCGCCTGGGAGTCCGCGCTCACACTGGTGCTGCCGCCCGGCCCGCATCCGGCGTCGGCCGACTCCCGGTACGCGGGCGCCGAATTCCGGGGCGCGGTACGGAAGGTCGCCGAGCACCTGCTGGCCGCGGGGCCGGACGCGGACTCCGCGGTGGCGCTCGCCGACGAGGCCCGCGACGAACTGGGACTGCCGCCCGCGGACCGCGTGGCCACCACGTCCGCGGGCCCCGACCGAACGGACCCGGCCGTCCCGCCGCCGTCCCCGGCCAAGGTCGTGACCACCTCCGGGCCGCTGGCCGAGGACGACGGCTCCGCCACGCCGCCCGCCGACCGCGAGGCCCGCGAATCCGCTGCCACCGCACCCGCCGGCCCGCCGACCGCCGCGGACAAGGGCAAGGGAACGCTGGTCAGCGCGGACCCGATCCCGGCACCGAGCACACCGGAGGTGTCCCGGCGGGAGACGCAGATCGCCCTCGCCCGGGCGGACTTCGACGCCGCGCGCGCCGACTTCGCCGCGGCCCTGGACAGCATCGAGCTGATCGGCGCGCGTGTGGAGTCCGGCGTCGGAGGCAGCACCGACACCGACGCAGCGCTCGCGGCGGCCCGGGTCGGTGCCGACCGCGCCTACGGGAAGTGGGAGAGCGCGGCGGAGCGGCTGCGCGAGCTGGGTGTCGATCCGACGGCCTGGGACGAGAGCGAGGACCTCTCGGCGGTGCCGCACCTCGCGCACGACGCCGCCGAGCGGCGCTGGATCGCCTCGCGGGTGACGGCCGCGGACCTCCCGGCCGACCTGGCGGATCTGGCGGACGCCGATCCCGCGGCACACGACGCCGTCACCGCCGACGAGTTGCGGAAGGCGGATGTCCCGCCGCCCGGCGACCTGCCGACGAGCCAGGTGCCGCTGGCAGCGCTGGCGCCAGTGGACCGGATCCGGGTGCTGATGGTCCGGTCCGGGCCGTGGTCCGGGGTGCTCGACGAGACGGCGGCGAACATGGCCCGCCGCACCTGGCAGGAGGCGTACGCCGACTTCGCGCGGACGAACGCCGAACTGGCCGGCGGCACCAAGCAGACCGGCTCCGACGCCCTGCGCCAGGCGTGGGACACCGCCATGGGCCTGGTCCTGCCGCTGGAACTGCACCCGGTCGAGGCGCTGTCCTGGTACGCGGCCGGCCGGTACGTGCGTGCCGTCCGGGAGGTCGCCGACCTGCTGGCGGAGGACGTTCCCCGCGAGACCGCCCGCGGGCTCGCCGACCGCAACCGGCGCCATCTCGGTCTGCGCCCCCGCGGGCGCGGTGGTGCCCCCACTCCGAAGGCCCGGCCGGGCGTCCCGTCCCTCTCGCCCGCTCTCGCCGACCTGGCGGCGCGGCTGCCCGGGATGTCCGCACCGGAGCGGACCGAGGCGCTGGCGCTCCTCCCGGACACCGAACTGGACAGGCTGGCCGGGGACCGGAAGCTGATCCGAGCTCTGCTGGACGGCCTGTCCCGGAAGGATTTCGGGGCCACGGCGGCACAGTTGATGGTGCGTGTACCGGAGGGCGTGCACGAGCCCGAGGCCGCCCGGAGCGCGGCCCAGGACGTGCTCGCCCACATGCTGCGGGACTCGAACAACTGGTCCCGCCAGGGGTCCGAGGCGCCCGCGTCCGACGATCCGGCGGACGTCCTGCTGCGGGGCCCCAACGCCACGATGCGGATGCTGCTCACAGGCTTCCGGGCGGTGGTGATACCCCGGGACAGGCCCCTCACCGACTTCGCTCCGTTCACCGAACTGCGCGGAACCGCCGCGGCCCACGGGGGAGCGTGGGAGGAGAGCCGGGGCGGTTTCTGGAACGGCCACGCGGGGTTCGCCGAGGAGAACCTGCTGGGTGAGGAGACCAGCCTCTCCCGCAAGACCCACTCGGCCGACGGCTATTCCGACGCGTCCCACGAATTCGCGCACGCCCTCCATATGGCGGCGTTGCCCATGCCGGTGGTGGACCACATCAGGTCCGTCTATCAAGCGAAGATCGAGCAGGAGCGGAAGAACGAGCGGGCGCTCAACTCGGGAGATGACCACGAACTCAAGCCGGTGCACTGGCCCGACGGTCCCTACCAGGACCCTCGCGGGCGCCGTCCGGGGACGAACTACTCCTCGCACGACGAATACGAGTACTTCGCCCAGCTCTCCAACGCCTACCTGGGCACCAACACCGGGACCGACCCGTACACCGGCCAGCCGCACAACAACGGCGCCCAGTGGGTGCGCGACAACGACCCGGCGCTGCTTCCGCTGCTGGAACGGCTCTACGGCCCCGTCTCGGAGCAAGGCGGCCTCAAGGCGAATCCGTACGCCGAAGTGCAAGCCAGGAAGGCCGCAGCGGTCGCGGACGACGGCGCGCGGACCGGGACGACGTCCTCGCGACCGGAGGCGGCGGCCACCACCGCCGGTGAGACGGACGCGCCGCCGGTGCTTCCGAAGGACCAGGACGCGACCGCGGACGAGACGGTCGTGGCATCGGTGCTTCCGCTGGAGTCGGGCACCTCCACCGAGGAGACCGCCCCGGCCCCCGAGCCCCCCGCGGACGAGAGCACCATCACCGACGGGACCACGGACCCGTGGCGGCCCGGGAACGACGAGACGTGGGCCGCCTTCCGGGGACTGTGGGACGAGGGGGCAGCCGAGAACGGCACGCTCAGCGCCCGCCCGCTGGGCAGCCCGCTGCCCGTCCCGCAGGACGGCGAGAGCATGCTCTCCGCCGTCCTGGTGAGCGACCCGGCGCTGCTGCGCGACCGGCTCCCAGGCCTGGCCGAACGTGCTCCCGAGGCGCACGCCTGGCTGTCGGACCCGGCCCGGGTCCGCCGCGATCTGGCCGGCCCCTCCGAGGCGCTGCCGGACACTCCCCACGCCGCCGTGCTCACCGCCGTGCGGGGGCTGGTCGCGGACCGGCTGCAGGCGGACCGCGGCCGGGGTGCCACCGAGGCACTGTGGCAGTACCGCCTCAGCAACCTGGGCGACGACTCCTTCGCGGCCCGCGTCGCCGGGATGGACCTGGCCGAACTCGTCACCCGGCTGGCCGACCTGGGCGTCCCGCTCCCGGACCAGACCGCCTTCGAGACCGAGGAGGGGCTGCGCGGAGAACTCTCCGACCTCCTGCTCCGCCACGAGCCGCTGGACGACCGGGAACTGACCGCGCTCACCGCCGCCGTCCTGGACTGGACGGACCACTGGAACTCCGCCGAGGGCGAGGCGTTCCTGCCGCTGCTGGCGCATGTCCTCGGCGTGCGCTTCGAGATCTTCCGGGCCGACCGGTACGGCGAGGGGGCCGGCCCCCTCGACTTCCGGCGCCACCAGGCCGTCGGCCCGGCCGACGCGCCCCGCACCGTCGAGCTGTTCCACACCACCTTCTACGCCCGGCAGTCCGTCACCGAGAACGGCGAGACCACCACCCGATGGGTGCCGACCGGCGACCAGCGCTACGCGGGTAGCACCGCCGTCGAACCCGCCACCGACACTCCGCCCGAGAGCGCACCCACGCCGACGCGGGCGGCGCAGGACCCGCGGTTGGCACCGGTTCCGGAACCGGCCCCCGCGCGCACCTGGAGCGACCTGCGGGAGCTGGCCGACGAGGTGATCGCCCGCGGCCCGGTGGCGATCTCCGCACTGGGCCCCTGCGCCGGACTCGTGCGCCGGCTGACCGACCGGCTGTTCCCCGGCGGCGGGGTACGGCCCGGAGTCCCGCTCGACGACCTGACGAGCAGTCGCAGCGCGACCGAGTACGCGCTGGCGCCGGGCCCCGGCTGGGCGTCGGTGCGCTCCTGGGACGTGGTCGCCGACGCGCTGCGCGGCTCCGCACCGGGCACCCTCGCCGTCGTCCTCGCCGGCAACCAGGGCGGCCTGCCCGGCCACGCCTGGGCGGCCTACCGGCTCCCGGACACCGACGTACGCGGCGTGGCCTGGGTGAACCTGACGCCCGGCCATGAGGGGCAACCGCTCTCGGACGGGCCGCTGGACCTCGTACCGCTGGACGCGCGGGCCGTGCTCGTCGACCCGTCCGGACGGGTGCGGCCGGACGCGCTGCCGCTGTCGCCCGGCAGCACACCCTCCGCCGACACCTGGCAGGCCCTGGTCGACGCGCCCGTCAACCGCGAGTACGCGGGGGAGGGCCGCAGCGGGCTCGCCGCCGACCCGAGCACCTCGGCCACCGCCCCTCCGCCGCAGCCCGCACCGGCCTCCGCGGCCCGCCCGGTCCTCACCCGGCCGGTGGCGGAGGTCGGTGACCGGCCGGGAGTCTCCCGTCCTGCGGGCACCGCCGCCGGGGCGTCGGCCTCCGGCGGGCCGGAGGACGCGACCCGGAGCGCGCCGGGAGACGCGATCCGCTCCTCGCGGCCGCACTCCGGGCGTCCCGGGCCGGTGCCGTCCTCGCCCGTCGTCTCCACGTCCGGCAGCTCGGACATGTCGCTGGACAGCTCCGAGGACGAGCAGGGCGAACTCCTCCCCGAGCCGCAGTACCGTGCCGTGCAGGGACTGCTGGCCGCGCTCGATCCGGCCGCGGCCGCCCGCGAGGGGACGCTGGACGCGCTGCTGGACCGGCTGGACGGCCTGCGCGGGCAGCACCCGGAGCTGGCGCGCGGCCGGTTCGACCTGACGAAGCTGACCCGGAGTGTGCTGCACCTCGATCCGGGCGAGCAGCTGACCGACGCGACCGTCACCGAACTGCTGCGGGTGGCCCTCCAGCGCCCGGGGGCGGTGAGCCTCGCGGAGCTTTCGGCCTACCACCTGGCCACCCACGGGGAGGGACTCTTCGCCGACCGGTACCGGCTGCCGACGGGCGCGCAGGGCCGTCCGGCGGGCTGGAACTGGAGCGCGGACGGCATACCCGACGACGCCGATCTCGGGGTGGCGGCACAGGTCGTCGAGCGCGAGGACGGCACGCGTGCCGAGAAGCTGATCGACACCCCCTGGGGGGCCGCGTACCTCTACTCGGCGTCCAGCGGCCCGTCCTGGATCTCGTTGCCCGGCTTTGGCGGGCGGCTGCGGCGGGTGCCGTTCGAGGTGTTCACCGAACTGCCCGCGTTCGACCCGGACACCGCGCGGGTCCCGCAGGGCACCGATCTGCTGCTGGCGATGCCCCAGGTCAGCTCCCGGGGCATCCACCTCGCCGACGGACTGGTGTCCCGGTACGGCATGAACGTGCTCTCCAGCAGCGGGCGGCTGGAGTGGACGCGGACGGCGGAGGACCCGGACCGCTCCGTGCTGGCGATCACCGCCCGGGAGCGGCAGGAGCCCCTGGGCGGCTGGCTGCGCCGCGACCCGGAGACGGTGCGCGCCGTCGCCGCCCGCGGCCTGGGCGACGCGGCCCACTGGAGCCGGCAGGTGTCCTACTGGCCCCTCGTCGGGGACGACAACCGCCTCATCGGCTACGCCTCGATGGACTTCGCCGAGGAGAACGACGGGGGCTGGGACACCACCTCGTTCTACTCCCGGTTCACCGCCGGCACTCCGGTCGAGAAGTACGTCATCCGCTACGCCGACGCCGACCGGCTGGAAGCGCGCACCGTGCCCTGGGTCGCACAGGCCCTGCCCTCCCCGGTCTTCGGAGTCGCCCACGGACTGGCGGGCACCACCGCCTGGCACACGCCGCGGGGGACGCGGACCACCTCGGGCCCCGAGACCGGCCGGCTGGTCGCCGGGCTGGTGGCGCTGACCGGTCTGCCCGACAGCCACCCCTTCGTGATGGACCACTGCTACGGCATGATGCCGCGGCAGCCCGGCACCCTCGGCGAGGAGGGCGCCTCCGTCCACGACACGGATCCGGGGGGCGCCGATCCGCTGTTCGACCGGTCCGAGGCGGACCACGTGGCGGACGCGCTCGGCAGGACGGTCCTCTCGCACCGCCATGTGTCCACCGTCGGTGTCACCAACGTGCCGCTGCCCGGCATCGGTGCCGACGAGGGCGTGTTCGAGGTGCAACTGGACCCGCGCCTCCAGGAGCTGCCCCCGGAGCACGTGTTCCCCGTCGCGCAGCCCAGTCCCCGGGGCGAAGCGCTGGACGCGCTCGCCCGGGGCATGGGCCTGCACCAGGGCACCGGGCCGGCGTCCGCCGAGGTCCGGAGCCAGGCCCTGGGGCTGGTGCGGGTGCTGCGCGCGGCCTTCCAGCCCTTCAAGGACCGCAACGGGAACTACCGTTCCGTGGACGCGCACGCACTGTCCCTGCGGGATTCCGACGACCCGCGGGGACGACTGAGCCGGGTGCTGGTGCAGGGCATCGGCGCGCTGGAGCTGATGCGCCGTCAGGACGTCCGGCTGGGCCGCTCCGGAGCCCCGCTGTTCACCACGAACCTGCTGGAACTGCTGGGGGAGAAGCACCGGGACCCGACCGGGGAGACCGGTCCGCTGACGGCTCTGTCACCGGCGGACCGTCAGCAGGCCCTCGCCATGCTGCTGGAGAACGCGATCGCCGCACGGGCCGAGCAGCCGGAGCGCGGGCTGACCCAGTGGATCGCGCTGCCGGAGGTGACCGCGGCGCTGGGGGCGCTGCGGCAGGCGAACGACCCGCAGGCGCTGGCGCGGGACGCGCTGGGCCTTCCGGAGGGCGCTCCGCTGCGGGCGCCGGAGGCGTCGCGGCTGCTGTGGGCGGAGGTCAAGGCCGCGCGGATCGTCGGCTGGGATGCCGATGCGGCGGCCAAGGGAGAGTTCGCCGCCGCGGTCCTGCGCCTGGACCGGGCCGACCCGGCACGGTTCCCGGAGGCACACCTCGCCGCCGTCCGGGCGATCGCCGCCGGCCGCGACCCGGACGACCTGGCCGCGCTGGCCTCCTTCGGCCTGGAGCGGGAGGGAGTGCTGTCCTCGGAGGCACTGCTGACCGACATCGCGGACGAGGCCTGGGCCCGGGACTTCACCGGGGAGTTCGGGGACGGGAACTTCGACCACACGGTCATCACCCCGATGAGGCAGCAGCCGGACGGCTCGTTCCGACCGGAACGTCCCGTCCCCGCGCCCTGGCACGACGAGGACGAGCCGGACGGCCCGATTCCGTTCGTGTACCACGCGCGGGAGGGCTACGCGCCGACGGGCGCGTTCGCCGATCTCGCCTCCCGCGATCCGCTGCTGCGCGGGCCGAACGCACCCGAGCTGGGCATCCTGGCGGTCGGCCGGGCCATGCCGGACGGCGACGACCTCGAAGTGGACAGCCTGCCGGCGCAGGTCGCTCTCCACACGTCCAAGGACTGGTACGCCAGCACGCACCCCGTGGCGCTGCACCGGGACGCGGGCGGCCGCGTCACCCTCGCCGTGTACTTCGACCAGGACGACGCCACGGATCCGCAGGACGTCTGGGGGTACGTCCCGTACCTGGACGTACGGGAGCAGCTCGCGGACACCTCCGGCGCGTCCCCGGCCTCCGCCGCCGCGCTCATCGACTCGGCGCCCCCGCACGCTTCCCGCCCCGGACCTTCCGCCGCCGTCACCTGGCCGCAGCCGACCGCGGCCGGACGGCCGGACGCCTCGCCGCCGCGCAAGCGGGCCCGGTTCACCGAGGGGGATCCCGAGTCCGGCACGAGCCCGGAGTCCAGCTCCGAGTCGAGCAGCCTGAGCTCCGACTCCGGCACGGAGTCCGACTCGGAGTACAGCAGCTCCAGTTCCAGTTCCAGTTCCAGTTCCAGTTCCAGTTCCAGCTCCAGCTCCAGTTCGAGTTCCAGCTCCAGTTCGAGCTCCGAGTCGGAGTCCAGCGGCGACTCGGGCTACTCCTCCGGCTCCACGACCGGTTCCGAGGCCGCTTCCGAGACGAGCAGCAGCTCCAGCTCCAGCTCCGGAAGCGAGTCCGGGACCGAGTCCGACTCGGGCCTCGGCTCCGACGCGGAGGCGGGCTACGAGTCCGACCTCGACTCCGAGACGGACGAGGAGCCCATGCCGGGCCCGGCAGCCACGGCGCAGCCGGGGTCCGCGCGGTCCGCCGCCGGGCCCGCGGCGTCGTCCGCTCCCGGCACCGTCACGTCCTCGGCCGCGGCACCGCGCACTGCTCCGCGGCGCGTGCTCACCCAGCCGGTCGGCGACCCGACGTCCCCGTTCCGGCCCTCGTCGGCCGTGCCGTCCCTGGCCGACGCGTCGCAGAACGCACCGGTGCGCTCGCCGTACGCGCGCCGGCAGGCGCCGCAGACGAGCATGCCGCAGGGCGGAATCGGGACCGCGCCCACGGGGCTGTCCGGCGGGCCGGGCGGGCGCGGGGGCTCCCGGATCCCCACGGCGATCCCGGCTCCTGCGGACCCCTACGACCGGATCCTCCGGACTCTCTACGGCCCCCGGTTCGCTGACCGCCCCCGCACCGCGGAGCGGTCGGCCCTGGCCCGGCTGGACACGCTGCGGAAGAAGCACCTGTCGCTCCAGGGCGGCTCGCTCGCCCTCGATCCGCTGGCCCGGCAGGTGCTGCTGCTGGACCCGGAGCAGCCGGTGACGCCGGAGCACCGGCGGGAGCTGCTGGCCGTGGCGATGGACGCGCGCGCGGAGCGGGTGGCGAGCCTGGCGGGCCTGTCCGCGGTGCGGCTGGTGCGCCAGGGCGTGCTGCACGACCGGTTCCGGCGTCGAGGTGCCGAAGGGGACTGGCGGGGCTGGGACTGGAACAGGCCGCGCGTGCCGCTCGGCGCCGACGTGACCAGGTCGGCGGTGGAGGTGGTCGACCCCGCCGACGGTACGGTGCGCTTCGCCGACGACGGTTCCGCGCCGTGGAGCAGCGGGCCCGACCCGTATCTGCTGACCGCGGAGTCCGACCGGACGGGGATCCGGGTGCGGGGGCAGGAGGGCTTCTCGCAGCGGGTGCCCCCCGAGGTGTTCTTCGAGCTGATGGGGTTCGATGCCGAGCTGGACCGGGCGGCTCGGGACGTTCCCGTCCTGCTGGCGATGTCCGAGGCCAGCGCCTGGAACATGCATCTTCAGGATGCGCTCGCGGACCGCCACGACCGCGATGTCTGGGCCCCCAACGGCGTCGGCCGGTGGGTTCCGTCGACCGACGACTCGGACCGCCACGTGTTCGTGCTGTCGGTCCGGGAACATGCCGGGCTGCATGCGCAGTGGCTGCTGCGGCAGCCCTCCGAGGTCCGCGTCGGTGCCAGGCTGCCGCACGGCGGTGCGGTCGACTGGGCCCGGCCGGAGATCGCTTATCCCTTGGCGGGCTCGGACCACCGGCTGCACGCGTTCATCTCCATGGACCTCCCCGCCGAGCCGGACCAGGGGTACCTCCGCAGCACCCTGGCACGCCTGCTGGAAAACGCCACGTCGTGGATCACCCTGCGCACGGGCCGAGTCGGTCTGCACGTCCCACACCGGCTGCCCTGGCTCGGGGGCGGGCGGCCCCGTCCGGTCTTCGTGAACTACCACGGAGGCGCGGGTTGGAGTTCCTGGTTCACCCCGCACGGGGTGGAAGAGGTCGACGCTCCGGAGACAGGCCGCCGGGTGGCGCGTCTGGTCTCGCTGTTCGGCCTGTCGCGCAGGCATCCGCTGGTCCTGCTCTCCTGCTTCGGCGCGATGCCCGGGGGAACGGACCGCAGCCTGCCCAATCCTCCGGTGCACACCGGCCGTTCCCGTCCGGCCGACCCGCTGCGGAGGCCCGCAGGGGCCGACCCGCTCTCCGAACCGGCCGCCGGGCAGTATGCGGCGAACGAGGCCGACCGCGAGGTCTGGGCCTCCAACTACGTGCTCTCCACGGACTTCGCCCAGGGCCTCATCCCCCCGAACCATCCTGACGAGATGGTCATCAGCCTGATGACGGACGAGCGGAGTCCCGGCGCGGAATGGGCACGCTTCCTGCCGGAGCCAAAGGGCCGGGCCCTGGACCGCATCGCGGGCTGGGCGCATCTGTACGACGGACGTGGGCGGGCGCCGGACGAGGTGCGGGAGCAGGCGCTGCGGCTGGTGCGGGCGCTGCGGCTGGTCTTCGGCGCGGACGTGGCGAGCCGCAAGGACTACCGCAAGCTGGTCAGCGGCATCGGTTCGCTGGAGATGCGCCGCATGGCCGACCCTGCCCTGGAAGAACATCCCGGGGCGCGGCTGTTCACCGTGGACCTGTTCGACGCGCTCGTCCGGAAGTACGCGGGGGTCGGCCCGGATGAACCGGGGGCCACCGTCGGCGATTACGACCGTCTGCTGAAGGCGGCGGCCAACCAGGGAGGCAGGGGGCGGCGGCTGCCGTTGACCCGTTGGCTGGCGCTGCCCGATCTGACCGGCGCGCTGGCGGACCTGGCGGCCGCTCCGGACCCGGAGGGCCGGGTCAGGGAACTGCTGGACCTGCCCGACGACGGCGAGCCGGTCGACGAGGCTGCTTGGTCGCGCACCGCGTGGGCGCAGGCCAGGACCGCCGAGTTCCTCCGCACGGTCCAGGACGAGGGCGAGTTCGCCGAGCAGGTGCTGCGGCTGCCCGGCCCGGATCCGAGCCGATTCGGTGAGGCCGGGCTGGTGGTGCGCGACGCGCTGATCGCCGGTCGCGACCCCTGGAACATGGACGACCTGATCGCCTTCCGCCGGGAGTGGAAGGGCGAGCTGTCCTCGTTCACGCTGAACACCGACGAGAACGGAACCCCGTGGGGCAGGTCCGTCGGCCTGCCGGCCCAGGGTGCCGACCCCGTCGACCTGAGCACCGTCACGCTGCTGCGCCTGGGAGCCGACGGCAGGACGCTGGAGGTCCACGACACCGAACCCGCCCCCTGGGCGTCCGCTGCCGACAGTCCCCCCTTCGTCTACGACCTCGCCGACGACGAACCGGTGGACGAGGTACTCGGCTCACTCGCCTACCACGATCCCGAAGTGCGCGCACGGCTGCACCACGTGCCGCTCGTCGTGACGAGTCAGCAGCCGCCGCTGAACGGATTCCACCCCGCGGACGGCGGTCTGGGGATCCTGTCCCGCAACACCGGCAAGCAGACCTGGGGGTCGGACTTCTCCACCGGGGTGTGGACCGACCCGGCCACCGGTGTCCGCACTCTCGCGGTGTATCCCGACGCGAGCGGACAGCCCGCGCCCCGGGGCTCCTGGCAGGTGGCCCACCCCGAGGACGCGGACTCGCCGCCGCTCACCCCCAGCGGGACCGCGACACCCGCCAGCACGCCGGGCGGCTTCCGCACCCGCGACACTTCCCCGGCCCCGGGGAATGCGCCCGTGCCGCCCGCGACCAGCAGGGCGGCTCGCACGACGGCCCCGCTCGCGGCCGACCCCGGCGCCCCGACACCCCGCCGGAGGGTGTTCGCACGCCCGGTGGACGACGCGACCGACGGCGGGACGTTCGACGCGGCGACGCTCACCTCTCTCCGGGAGCTGGCCCACGCGCCGTCGCCCGACTCCGGGCAGGCCTCGCAATCCGGCGTTCCGCGCGCCCCGTTGACCGTACCCACCTCGACGGAACGGGCCGGGCAGCCTGACTACCAGCGGTTCCTGACGATGCTCTACCGGGGAAGGACGATCCCCGCGGGGTCGCTGGAGGCGATGCGGCGGCTGGACCGGCTGCGCGTCCGGACCCCGGGCCTGCGGGACGGTGTGTTCGACCCGCTCGCGCTGGCCCGCCATGTGCTGATGCTGGAGCCGGGGGAGCCGGACACCCCCGCGGGGGCCGAGGAACTGCTGCGGCTCGTGCGGGATCCGCGAGCGGCGGAGGCGCGGAGCCTCGCGCGGCTGTCCGCGCTGCACCTGGTGGACCAGGGAGTGCTCGACGGCCGCTTCCGCCTGGGCACCGAGAGCAGTCCCCGCGGCTGGGACTGGACCCGGGAGGGGCTGCCCGCCGGCCTGGACCTGAGGACGTGGGCGACACGTACCGGATCCGTCGGCACCCCGCTCGCCACGGAGGCCGCCGGGTGGAGCGGCGCCGAGAGCCCGTATGTCCTCGCCGCCTCGGAGAGCGACCCGGAGCGGGTCCGGGTGCGCGGACTCAGGGGATTCCGGCGGCAGGTGCCTTTCGAGGCGTTCACCGAACTGATGGAGTTCGACGCGGGGCACCGGAAGCTCGCGAAGGACGTCCCCTTCCTGGTCGCCGTCCCTGGTGCCGCCGGGCGGAACCTCCACCTCCCGGACGGGCTCGCCCTGCGGTTCGACCGCAGCGCGTGGGCTCCCAACGGCGGACTGTCCGTCTCCGAGCCGGGGGAGAGCGACCGGCGCGTGTTCGTGCTGGAAGGCCGGGAGGAGCGGATCCTCTCCCGCTGGCTGGTGCGGGATCCGCAGACCGCGCGGGGCGCGCGGCAGGACGGCGCCGACGTCGACTGGCACCGCCGGGAAGTGGCCTACCCGCTGGTCGGCTCGGACCACCGCGTCTTCGGGTTCATCTCGATCGACCTCACCAAGGGAACGGACTGGCGCCGGTCCCACACCGGCCAGCGGATCCGCGAGGCGGAGAACTACCTGGTCGTCACATCGGGGCGGCTGCGCTACCAGGCCTCCCGGAAGCTGCCCTGGGTGGGCGAGGGCAAGCCCGCGCCGTTCTTCTCGTCCATGCACGGCACGCCGGGCGCGGCCGTCTGGCTGACGCGGGACGGTGTGGAAGGCGTCGGCCTGGAGGAACACGCCCGCAGGGTCGCCTACCAGGTCTCGCTGTCCGGGCTGCCGATGGAGCATCCCCTCGTGCTGGAGGAGTGCTTCCGCGGGATGCTCGCCCCTGAGGGCGTCACCTCCAACCCGCCGAACCTGCGTGGCATACCCGACGCGGCCGATCCGCTGGAGGACATGGCCGGCGCCCAGCACATCGCGAACGAGACGGGCCGTCCGGTCTACGCCACCGTCTTCTGGAACTCCACCCTCTTCAGAGTGGGCCAGTCCGGTCCGCCGCTGCAGGCCGCCTATACCGACATCCGCGGCGGCGACGCCCAATGGTTGCTCTTCCACCCCGAGCCGAAGGGCGCGGCGCTGGACGAGGTGGCGCGGTGGGCGCATCTGCACGACGGCCCCGATCCGGCCTCCCCGGAGGACCGGGAGCGGGCGCTGCGGCTGGTGCGGGCGCTGCGAGTGGTCTTCGGCGCGGATGTGGCGAGCCGCGCGGACTACCGCAAGCTGGTGAGCGGCATCGGGGCGCTGGAGGCGCGTCGGCAGGCCGATCCGGCGCTGAATCGCCCCGGGGCGATGCGGTTCACCATGGACCTGTTCGAAGCGCTGGCGCGGCAGCACTCCGGCGCCGCGCAGAGCATCGCGCCGGTTCCGCAGAGCGGCTATCTGAGTCTGCTGACCAGCGCGGCGGACCGATGGACAGCCCAGGAGCAGGGCCCGCTGACCGGGTGGCTGCCGCTGCCCGCGGTCACCAAGGCACTGGCCGCCTTCGACAGGATGCCGGACGCCGAGGGAGTGGTCAGGGACGTCCTGGGACTCCCCACCGGCTCCGAATCCGACGACGACTCCGATTCCGACCTCGACTCGGACTCGGACGCGGAGTCCGACTCCGGCTTCGAGGCGCCGGTCGGGGAGCGCGAGTGGTCGCGGACCCTCTGGGCCCAGGTCAGGACCGAGCAACTGCTCCCGGCCGCAGGTATGTTCGCGCAGGACCCGGGGCAGCGGACGGCCAACCGGGCGAGCTTCGCCCAGCGCATGCTGGGACTGCCGGAGCCCGATGCGAACCGCTTCGCCGAGGCGGTCGCGGGGCTGCGCAAGGCGCTGGCCGCCGGGCGTGACCCGAGGAATATCCACGAGCTGGCCTCCCACCGGCTGGAGCGGGCGGGCGCGCTGTCCGGCGCCACGCTCCGGAAGGATCGCGACGGCCGGCAGTGGGGCAGGCTCTTCCACCAGCGGGAGTTCCGCCCCGGCGGCTTCGACGCCGGTACGGTCACGCTGTTGGAGCGGAAGGCCGACGGCACCGGGTTCCAGGCATTCGGCACCGAGGCCGCTCCTTGGCACGAGGAAGGCGGCCAGAACCCGTTCGTGTACGCCGGGCGCGGCGGCGTCCCGTCCGCGCAGCTCGCCGACCTGGCCTACCGCGACCCGGAACTGCGCCTGCGCGCCGAACTGTCCCCGGTGGTCTCCACACTCGTACCCGCCGCCGACCTCGGGCTCCTCGCGGACCACACCGGCAAGACGTTCTGGGGGTCCGCCCACCCGACCCGGCTCTGGTACGACGACAAGCGCAAGGTCTTCACCCTCGCGGTGTACCCGCAGCCCGGAGCGCAGAGGGCGGTACCGGGCACCTGGCACAAGGCCGCTCCCGGCAAGGGTGTCACCGCGCAGGGCGCTCCGGCGTCGTCCGTGTCGTCCCCGGTGCCGAACCTGGTGAACACCTCTGCCCTGCAACCGCCGAACGCGGCCGGTGCGCCGCCCCGCGCGGAGCCCCGTCCGAGGGTCTTCGCGCGGCCGGTGGAGGGCTCGGCGGACGGCAGGCCGTCGCTGCTGCCGCCGGACGGGCGGAACATGCCCACGCGCGGTGCCGGGCCGGAGGCCCCCCGCGGTACCCGGCAGCGGATGCCGCGCCGAGGCTCCCGTCAGGGGCCACCGACTGGGCCCGCCACCGCACCGGTGGTCCCGGCCGCGCCCGGGTTCGGGCCCGCGCCGATGCCGCGGGGAGTCGCCGAGCACCACGAGGCGCTGCTGCGGGGGCTCTACGGCCCGCTGCCCGCCGGGCAGTCCTATCCGGCCGGATCCCGTGCGGCGCTGGCCCGGCTGGAGCGGCTGCGCGCCAAGGTGCCGGAGCTGCGGGGCGGCTGGCTGGACCTGGCGTCGCTCGCCGAGCGGGTGCTGATGCTGAGCGCCGACGCACCGGTCACCACGGTCGAGCTGGACGCGCTGCTGCGCGTGGCGGCGGACCCGCGGGCGGAGCGGGTGGGGACCCTGGCGGGTCTGTCCGCGGTGCACCTGGTCCGGCACGGGGTGCTGCACGACCGGTTCCGGCGGTGGGGCGCCGGCGGCAGGCCGCGGGGCTGGGACTGGAACAGGCCACGTGTGCCGGTCAGCGCCGATGTGACCAGGTCGGCGCTGGAGGTGGTCGATCCCGACGGTGGGGCGACCAGTTTCACCGATGACGGCCCCGCGCCCTGGAGCCGGGGACCTGAGCCGTATCTGCTGACCGCCGAGTCGGACCAGGCGGGCGTCGTGGTGCGCGGACAGGAGGGCTTCTCGCAGCTCGTGCCCTCCGAGGTGTTCTTCGAGCTGATGGAGTTCGACACCGTACTGCCCACGGTGGGCCGGGACGTGCCCGTCCTGCTGGCGATGTCCGACATCAGCGCCTGGAACCGCCATCTCCAGGACGCCCTGGCGCTCCGTCACGACCGGGATGTGTGGGCTCCCACCGGCGCCGCGCGATGGGCGGCGACGACCGGCGACCCGAACCGGCATGTGTTCGTGCGGCAGATCCAGAAGGGGAAGGGCTTCCACGGGCAGTGGCTGCGGCGGGAGCCGGGCGTGGTGCGGGCCGCCGCGGCGCTGCCGCACGGAGGCGCGATCGACTGGAGCCGGAGGGAGATCGCCTTCCCGCTGGCCGACGCGGACCACCGCCTCAACGCCTTCATCTCGATGGACCTCGCGGCCGAGCCCGACGAGGGGGCCGCACGCAGTCGGCATTACAGCTGGCTCACCAGGGTCACGTCGTACATCCCTTTCCGCACCGGCCGTCAGAAGCCGTATGTCGCACGCCTCCTGCCGTGGGTCGAGGAGCAGCAGCCCCGCCCGCTCTATGCGAACTTCCACGGTGGCGCCGGATGGAGTGCCTGGTTCACGCACGACGGCGTCGAGATCGTCGACGGGCCCGAGTCGGGGCGCCGGGTTGCGCACCAGGTCGCAGAGTCCGGTCTGCCGCGCAAGCACCCCGTCGTCCTGCTGTCCTGCTTCGGAGCGATGCCCGGAGGCCGCGACCGTTGGACGACGCCGAATCCTCCGGTGCGCGGTGGTCGTCCGAGTCCGGCCGACCGGTTGCGGCGGCCCGTCGGTGCCGATCCGCTCTCCGATCCGGCCGTCGGGCAGTACGCGGCGAACGAGGCGGAACGGGCCGTCTACACGACCAACTACTCCAACGCTCTCAGCAGCGCGCCGGGTCTCGTGGCCCGTCGGCATCCCGCCGAGCTGTTCATCCGCGTGTACTCGGACGAGCGCAGCGACGGGGCGGAGTGGACGCTCTTCCTGCCGGAGCCGGCAGGCCGCGAACTGAACCGGATCGCGCGGTGGGCGCACCTCCACGACGGCCGGGGCCGGGCGCCGGACGAGGTGCGGGAGCGGGCCCTGCGGTTGGAGCGGGCACTGCGGCTCGTCTTCGGTCCGGATGTGGCGAGCCGCGGGGACTACCGCAAGCTGGTGAGCGGTATCGGAGCGCTGGAGGCGCGCCGGCAGGCCGATCCGGCGCTGAACCGCCCCGGGGGGATGCGGTTCACCATGGAGCTGTTCGACGCCCTGGTGCGCGAGCACGCGGGTATCGGGCCGGAAGCCGCGGGCGCCACCGTCGCCGAGTACACCCGTCTGTTGAAGGCGTCGGCGAACCAGTGGGACAAGGGGCGGCAGGGGCCGCTGACCCGGTGGCTCCCGCTGCGCGACCTGACCGACGCACTCGATGTGCTGTCGTCCGCTCCGGATCCGGAAGGCGGGGTCAGGGAGGTGCTGGACCTGCCCGACGACGCCGGGCCGGTCGACGAGGCGGAGTGGTCGCGGACCGCGTGGGCCCAAGCCAGGACCGCCGAGTTCCTCCGGTCGATCCAGGACGAGGGGGGGTTCGCCGCGAAGTTGCTGCAGCTGCCCGGCCCGGACCCGAGGCGGGTCGCGGAGGCGAAGCTGGTGGTGCGCGACGCGCTGGCAGCCGGCCGCGACCCCCGCGACATGGACGACCTGATCGCCTTCCACCGGGAGTGGAGGGGCGAGCTCGACCCGGCGACTCTGAACACGGACGAATACGACATGCCGTGGGGCAGGTCCTTCGGACGCCAGGCCCAGGGCTCCGGACCCTTCGACCCCACCACCGTCACGCTCCTGCGCCTGGGGCCCGACGGCAGGACGCTGGAGGCCTTCGACACCGAAGCCGCCCCCTGGTCCGGTGGCGACACCGATCCCGCCTTCTTCTACGACCTGGCCGACGACCAGCCGTTGGACGACGTACTCGGCGCACTCGCCTACCACGACCCGGAGCTGCGGCAGCGGGAGTACGGCTCCCCGGTGGTACTGGCCGGGAAGCAGGCCATACCGCCCGGCTCCGACCCCTGGGCCGACGGACCGGGTGCGATAGCCCGCAACACGGGCAAGCCCGTCTGGGGGTCCGAGCTGCCGACCGGGGTGTGGACCGATCCGACGACCGGCGTGCGCACCATCGCGGTGTACCCGAGCCCGACCGGGCAGGCAGCCCACAAGGACTCCTGGGCCCCCATTCATCCCGCGCACGCCGATCATCCCGCCTCCTCGCCCAGCAGGCCCGCGACTCCCGCCGGTACGCCGGGCGGCGGCAACGCCCCCGCCAACCTGGCGCGTCCAGTTCCGGAGACCGCGGAGCCGGTGTTCGCGGAGTCGGAATCCCCGAGCCCCGCTCCCACCGTCATCCGGCGCGCCGCGCCGCGCGAGCTGCCCGTGCCGCCGGCCAACGGGGCGGCCCGCGCAGCGGACACCGCCCGGGGTGAGGCCCCCGCGGCAGCGCCGCAGCGGGTGTTCGCACGCCCCGTGGACAGCACGACGGAAGCCGAACCCGTCATCCCGTCGCTGGGCAGGACGAACGCGCCCGCGGGCGAGGCCGGGCGGAGGTCCTCCCGCGACACCCGGCGCGTGTCGCGCCGCGGCTCCCGGCAGGGCCCGGCTGCCGCGTCCACCGCCGGGCCCGCGCAGGAGTCCGCGCCCGCTCTCCAGCCGCTGCCGCAGAATGTCGCGCAGCACCACGAGACGATCCTCGCGGCGCTGTACGGCACGCCGCCACCGGGACAGAACTTCTCGCCCCAGGCGCGGGCGGCGCTGGCGCGCCTCGAGGGGTTCCGCTCCCAGGTGCCCGCGCTGCGCTCGGGCCCTCTCGATCTGAAGGCGCTGGCCCGCTGGGTGCTGCTGCTGGAGCCGGACGCACCCGTTTCGGCGGCCGAGGCGCACGAGTTGCTGCTGACAGTGGCGGACCCGATCGCACGCAACGCGCGGAACCTGGAGGTCCTGTCCGCGGTGCACCTGGTGCGCCAGGGCGTGTTCGATCCCCGGTTCCGCCGCGGCACCGAGACCGTTCCCCAGGGCTGGGACTGGACCGGGCTGCCCGCCGACCTGGACCTGAGCAGGTCGGGCACGCTGACCGGTTCGGTACGCGACCCGGCCGCGCAGCGCACGCTGCTGCAGGAGAGCCCCTGGAGCGGGGAGCCCACGCCGTATGTGTACGCGACCGCCGGCAGCGATCAGACGCACGTGTGGATCAGCGGCCGGGGGGACTTCGTGCGCGCGGTGCCGCACGAGGTGTTCGTCGAGCTGACCGAACTGGACGAGGGACACCGGAAACTGCCGGCCCGCGCCTCCTTCCTGCTGGCGGCGCCCGATGTCGCCGGATGGAACGTCCACCTCCCGGACGGGCTCGCCATGCGGCACGGCCGGCGGGTCTGGGCACCCACCGGCGCGCTGAGCCTCACGGACCCCGGGGTGCCGCCGCGCCGCACGTTCGTGCTGTCCGGCCTGCGCGGACAGATCCGCTCCCGCTGGCTGGTGCGGGACCCGCAGACGGCACGGGCAGCCAGGCCGGGCCGGGCCGATGTGGACTGGAGCCGCCGCGAGATCGCCTTCCCTCTCGTCGGCGAGGACCACCGCTACTTCGGCTACATCTCGATGGAGCTCAACACGGTGCAGGCCCTGCGCGCCGGACGTACCCATCTCTACAGCCGGCTCAGGGAAGCCAGGGGCTACTACCGCCACCGTCCGGGACGGAACACCGGCGGCGCCACACTGCACGAACTGCCCTGGATCAAGGACGGGACACCGCCGCCGCTCTTCGGGAACAACCACGGGGGAGCGGGATTCGCCTTCTGGTACACGCCCTCCGGGCAGGTCCGCGTGGCGGGGGAGCAGTCCGCACGTGGCGTCGCCCACCAGGCGGCGCTTGCCGGTCTGCCGCTGGATCACCCACTTGTCCTGCTGAACTGCTACGGCGGACTGTCCGCCTCGCGGGGATCGCTGCCGAACCCGACGGTGACCGGCGGCCGGCCGGACGGCGCCGATCCGCTCGCCGACGTGGCCTACGGCCAGCTCGTGGCCAACGAGACCGGCCGCACGGTGTACGCCACGCCCTACGTGAACGCGGTCGTGGAGATGCACAGGCTCCGTCCGGGTTCCCGGGCCGAGGAGCCGGTGCTCTCGCTCTACACGGACGAACGGGAGCCGGCGGCGGAGTGGATGGTCTTCCGCCCCGAACCGAAGGGCGCCGCGCTTGACGCCGTGGCGCGGGCTGCCGGTCTGCATCAGGACCCGGGGCCGGCCCCCGAGGAGGTGCGGGAGCGCACGCTGCGGCTGGTGCGGGCGCTGCGCCTGGTCTTCGGCGCCAGGGTGGAGGACCGGACGGACTACCGGGAACTGTTGAGCGGCATCGGGGCGCTGGAGCTGATGCGCCTCCGGGACCCGGCGCTGAACCAGCCGGGCGCGCTCCGGTTCACCGTCGAGCTGTTCGAGGAGCTTGCACGGGCCCACCACCGGCTGCGGGGTCCGGGCGTCTCCCGGGGTTCGCTCGCGGACGGCTACGCGCTGCTGCTGGCGGACGCGGCGCGGGTGCGGTCCACGGCCCGGGGGCTGCCGCTGTCGGGCTGGCTGCCGCTGCCGCACGTCACCTCGGCATTGGGCGACTCCGACGCCGTGGTCCGGGACGCCCTTGGTCTGGACACCGCCGCCGAGGTCACGGAAGACGAGCGGTCCCGCACGCTGTGGGCGCGGATCAGGACCGACCAGCTGCTGGCCCGGGTCCAGGACCGGGGGGCGTTCGCACAGCACGTCCTGCTGCTGTCCCGCCCCGCGCCCGAACGCTTCGACGAGGCCACCACCGCTGTGCGCCGGGCGGTGGCCGCGGGCCGGAATCCCGGGAACATCGCGCAGTTGGCCTCGCACGGCCTGGAGCGGGCGGGTGCCCTGTCGGACGCCACGCTGTCGAAGGACGGCAGCGGCGCCGCATGGGCGAGGACGTTCGGCGTCCAGAACGATCCGCCCGCCGATTTCGACCGCACCGTGGTCACGCTGATGAGGCGGAAGCGGGACGGAAGCGGCGGGTTCGAGCCGTACGCCACGGAGAACTCCCCCTGGGCGGCGCAGCGGCCGGACGGGACGGCCTTCCCTCCCCCCTTCGTGTACGGCGCAAGGCCCGGCAGCGTGCCTCCCCTGGGGACGCTCGCCGACCTCGCCTACCGCGACCCCGCGCTGCGGAAGCGCCCCGAGGACACGCCGGTGATCACCACGCTGCCGCTCGGCGTCCTCCCGGAGCTCGCCCGCAACACCGGCAAGACCTGGTGGGGCTCGACGAACCCGGCCGGCCGGTACTTCGACCAGGCACGCGGCGTCCACACCCTGGCCGTCTTCCCCGCGGACGGTCAGGACGCGGCCCCGACCGGCACCTGGCGGCAGGCCACGGCGGACTTCGGCGACTCGATGTCGGGCCGCCCCCTCCCGGCTTCCTCGTCCGCTCCGCGGACCGCCCCTCCGGCGACCAACGCCGGGCCGTCGCGTACGGGGGCCGCAGACGGGGCGCCCTCCCGCCGGGTGGTCACGCGTCCCGTCGCCGCCGTGTCCGACGGAGCCGCTGCTGCCTCCAACGGGTCCGCCGCCGGGGCGCCGTCCGGCTCCCGGCAGGCCCGGCCGACCGCTCCCGCACCGCAGCCGACCAGTACCGCACCCCGGTTGACCGGCACGCAGCGGCAGATCTACGCCGAGGCCCTCCGGGCGATGGCCGGGCCGCCGAGGGGCCGCGCGGACTATCCGGACGCCGCGTACACGGCGCTGGCCGCGCTGGACCGGCTGCGCGAGCAGGTACCGGAGCTGCGGGGCGGGACACTCGACCTGGCGGCGCTGGCCCGGCATGTGCTCATGCTGGGACCGGACGCGACGGTGACGCCCGCGCACCAGCACGAACTGCTGCGCGTGGCCCGGGACTCCCGCTCCCAGGGCGCGCGCGGCCCGGCCGTGCTCTCCGCCGTCCATCTCGTGCGGCGGGGCGCGTTCGACGACAGCGCCCGGTCACTCGACGCCCGGGGACGCCACCGCGGCTGGGAGTGGACCCACCGGCGCGTACCGTCCGACGCCGACCTGAGCAGGACGGCGACCGAGGTGCGGGACCGGTCGGGCGAGCCGGTCTCCGAGCGGGTCGAGTCCGCCCCGTGGGGAACCGGCGGCTATGTCGTCGGGGTGGGCGGCAGCGGTACGGGCCACGTCTCCCTGACGGGCCCCTGGGGGACCCTGCCGCGAGTACCCGTCGACGTGCTCGTCGAACTGCTGGCATTCGACCCGGTGCTGCCCACGGTCCCGCGCCGGGTGCCCTTCCTGCTGCCGGGGCACGAAACCGCCACCCGGCAACTGGGCCTCCAGGACGGGCTGGTGCGCCGGTACGGCCGGGCGGCGTGGTCCACCGACGGCGTGCCGCGCTGGGCGGCTCCTGCCGAGGGCTCGGCCCCCGTGCTCACCCTGCGGCACCAGCACGGACAGGTCCGGGCGCGCTGGCTGCTGCGGGACCCGGCCACGGTGTACGCCGCCGACCGGCTGCGGGCAGGCGCTCCGGCCGGCTGGAACCGGAACGTGATCGCCCGACCGGTCATCGGCGGCGACCACCGCTTCTGGGGTTTCGTCTCCCGGTCCCCGCACACCGACACCGATTTCCTCCCCGGCCGGTTCGCGCACATCGCGCTGCGCGTCGTCCGTGCGGTCGGCGGGCGCCCCGGACGCGATCTGGTCAGCCTGGTCCCGTGGTCGGCCGATCCGCCGCGTCGGCCCGTCCTCGTGGACCTGCGCAGCGTGCCGGACTCCACCGCCTGGCTCACCCCGGGCGAGGGGACGGAACGGGTCGCAGCCAGGGAGTCCGGGCGCCGGATCGCGCATCAGGTGGCGCTCGCCGGGCTGTCGCCGGAGCATCCCGCCGTCATACTGTCCGCCCACCAGAGCCGGCCGGGGATCCACGACCGTCAGCTCCAGGATCTGCCGGCGCTCGGTCGTCCACCCGCCAGGGTCGACATGCTCACGCCCTGGCACGTCGGCCAGTTCGCCGCCAACGACGCGGGCCGGACGCTGTACTACATCGAGGACGTGACCGGCGCGGGCCGTGCACGCGACGTATGGCCGCAGATCGACTCCGACGCTCCGGTGCTCGTCCAGTTCCAGGAGGGACGGGACCGCGACCGGCGCCGGTCGGGCATCCGCACCTTCCGGCCCGAACCCACCGGGGCGGTGCTCGACGCATACGCGCGGCGGGCCCATCTGCACCTCGGCCCCGGCAGGGCGAGCGAGGAGGCGCGGGCCCGGACCCTGCGGCTCGTGTACGCCCTGCGGCTGGCCCTCGGCGTCTTCGTCGAGCGCCGCCCCGACTTCCCGCAGCTGCTGGACGGCATCGGCGCCCTGGAGCGGATGCGGGAGGCCGACCCCGCGTTCGATCCGCCGGGACTGCCGGGCGCCGGCCGGTTCACCGCCGAGCTGTTCGCCGCCCTCGGACGGGCGCACCACCGCAGCAGGCACCCGCGCACCGGCGCCTCGCCGATACCGCGATTCGACCGCCGCGGCTACGAACGGCTGCTGGCGGACGCCTCCCGGGCCTGGGCCGTCCGCCGCGGCGAGACCCCGCCCCGGCTGTCCGGCTTCCTGCCGCTGCCGCGCATCACCGGGATGCTGGCGCGGATGGCCTCCGTCCCCGACCTGGACGCCAGGATCAGGGACAGCCTGGGGATGCGGCCGACCGAGCCCGTGGGCGACACGGAGCGGTCCCGGGCGCTCTGGCTGGAGATCAGCACCGTCCGGACCGTCGGGGCCCTGCGGCGCCGCTTCGGCAGGGGCGAGATCGCCCAGCACATGCTGCGCCTGGCCGGCCCGGACGCGACGCGCTTCCGGGAGGCCGTCGACGCGGTGCGCAGGGCACTGGCCGCCGGCCGGGACCCCGGGGACATCCATGCGCTGGCCGCGCACGGCCTGGAGAGGGGCGGTGCGCTGGCACCGGACACGCTGCTGCGCGCGGCCGAACCCGACCAGGACCCGCCGCCCCCGCAGCCCCAGCAGCAGCCCCCACCGTTGCAGCCGCCCCCGTGGTTGATGCCCGCCCCGCTGCCGCGCCCCGCCACGAGGCCGTCCTGGGGCAGGTTCCTCACCGGCGGTCCCCATCCTCCGGGGGACTTCGACCCCCGCTGGGTCACGTTGCTGGAGCAGGACCCCGAGACCGGCGAGTACGTCCCCGGCGGCCGGGTGGGCGCCCGCTGGTACCAGCCCGACCGGCCCGCGCCCTTCGTGTACGTCGTCGACCCCGCGGCGCTGGGCGAGGACGGTGCCACCGTCCCCGCCGAGCAGCTCGCCCAGCTGCTCTCCCGCGACCCGGAGCTGCGCAGGCCGGCTTGGGACGTCGACGTGATCATGGTGCTGCCCCACGCGCTGACGCCCGGTGCCGAGGTCCGCGGGAGCGGCCCGGGCCTGCTGGCGAGCGGCGCGGACCGGCCGGCATGGTTCACCGCGGGGCGGGTCGGGCTGTACCGCAGCGAGGCCACCGGGCGCTATACGGTCGCGCTCTATCCGGAGCAGGGGCAGTCCGAGGCGGGGCCCGCCCCGTGGCAGGAGATCCTCCCGGAGGAGGGTGCGCCGCCACGCCTGCCGGAGCCGCGGATCCGGCCGCTGACCGCGGAAGAGGAAGCGGCCGAGGAAGGGGAAGCGGCCGAGGCGGCCATGGGGACGCCCACCGAGCCGGCGTCGGACACCGAGTCGCTGCCCGACACCCTGCCGCCCCAGGACACGGGGTCGCTGCCCGATACCGCGTCGTTGCCGGACACCGCGTCGTTGCCGGACACGGCGTCCCTGCCGGACACCGCGTCGCTGCCCGACACGCTTCCCCCGCAGCCCGCGCCCGATCCCGTGCTCGACGCCGTGTGGAGCGGGCATCAGCGGATGCTTGCCGTCCTCCGGGAGGCTGTCGCAGCGGCCGAGTCGGCGACCCGGGCCGGCACCGACGAGGCGACGACGGCGGCGGCCTGGACCGCCGTGGCCCGGGCCCGTGCGGACGTGGAGAGCGCCGAGGCGCGCCTGCTGGACCTGGGCGTACCCCCGGCCGACCTGGTCGCGGCCCGCTCCTCCGACGACGGGCACAGCACCGGCGACGCCGCCACCGACATCGGCGCCGGACCCGGTCGCCCGGCTCGCGACCCCCTCGTGCCGAGGGACCGGGCACACCTCGAGTGGCTGGCCCGCGAGCTGACCGGTGCCGACCTGCCCGCCGGGCTGCCCCCGGCCGCGCCGCAGGAGACCGTCGAACAGGCGGACGTGGACGCGGCGGGCGTCGAGCTGTCCGTCAGCCAGCGGCTGGAACGGGACCTGAACGGTGGCGACCGTGTCCTCCTCAGCGGCTTCGCGCCGCTGCCGCAGGCACAGCTGCGGATGCTGCGCCCCGGCACCTGGCCCGAGGCGCTGAACACGGCGGCGGCCAACACGGCCCGCAGGCTGTGGGACGCGGCGCGGCAGGAGTTCGCGGACGAACGGCTCGCGGAGACCGCTTCCGGCAATGTCACGCAGACGGACATCGACCGTGCCTGGACCGCCGCCGTCTCCCTGGTGCTGCCGCTGGAGCTGCACGACGTCCGCGCCGACTCCCGCTACGCCGGGTCCGATTTCCGGGCCGCGGTCCGGCTGGTCGCCGAGCACCTGCTGAACCAGACCAGGCCGGACCTGGCGGCGGCCGCCGAACTGGCCGACACGCTGCGGCGCGACGCGCTGGGTCTGCCGAAGCGCTGGACAGGGGAGACGGCGGACTCCGACGCTGAGTCGGAATCGGAGACGGATTCCGAGTCCGATTCCGACACCGAGTCGGACCACGAGCCGTCCGGCCCGTGGGCCCGTCCCGTGGTCGTCGCCGGCCCGGCATCGGGGCGGGGCCCGACGACGTCGATTCCGACGAACGTCTCGGGGACCGCGGCGCACATCCCGGCGCGACCGGTGCAGGAGTCGAGCGACGAGGTTGACTCCGACGCCGAGTCCACCTCCGGCTCGGAGTCCATTTCCAGCTCCGAGTACGAGTCCAGCTCCGAGGAAGAGGCGGCCTCCGGCGAGGAGTCCAGCTCCGGTTCCGACGCGCAATCGGATTCCGACTCCGACTCCGAGCCGGGCGGAGGGCCCGCGGCGGCCCCGGCGTCCGGGCCGCGCCGCGCCGCGCCCCCCGCCGCCGGGCGGCGGCCCGTGTGGCCGACAAACGCGCCCCCGCCCGGCTCCGGCCCGGAGCCCGCCACCGGGCCGCGTCGGGCCCCGGTGACCGTGCCCGTCGCGGCAACGGGCACCGCCGCACCGGACCACCGCGCGCTGCTCACCCCCGCATTCGAGGGCAGCGAGGTCCCGGCCGGGGCCGTCTCGCTGCTCAAGCGGCTGGACACGCTCCGCTCGACGGACCGGGAGCTGAGCAGCGGGGACCTCGACCTGGACGAGCTGACCCGCCGGGTACTGCTGCTGCGGCCCGACGAACAGGTGACCCCGGCTGCGCAACGGCAGTTGCTCCAGCTCGTCCGGGACCCCCTGGCCCGGGACGCGAAGAGCCTCGCGGAGCTGTCGGCGGTCCGGCTGTACCGGGAGGGCGCGTTCGAGCCGCAGTTCCTCCGTACCGACAGCCGCAACCGACCCCGGGGCTGGGACTGGACCGCGGGGGGCCGCTCGAAGGACGCCGACCTGAGCCAGACCGCGGTGCAGGTGCTGGGCGCCCGGGGGCAGGCAACCCTCCAGGGCGTCACGCTCAGCCCATGGGGCTCCGACGCCTACGTGCTGGCCGCCGACAACGCGTCGGAGCTCACCGGTGAGCCGGCGGCGCTCCGGATGCTCGGCCGGGCCGTGCCGCCCGAGGTGTTCCTCGCGCTGCAGGGCCTGGATCCGATGCGGGACGGCGAGGACGTCCCGAAACACCTGCCCTATCTGCTGGCGATGTCTGAGGGCGCCGCGCACGACCTCGACCTGACGGACGGGCTCGCGGCGGCGCAGCAGCGGGAAGTGCACGCCACCAACGGCCTGTTCGCCTGGGAGCCGCTCCCCGGTCTCGCCGGCCGTCGCGCTCCCGTGCTGCGGGCCCCTGAGGGCGTCGGTACCTATCCGAGCTGGCTGATGCGCGACCCGGGGACCGCGACGGCCGCGCTCGCCCAGCGCGGTGGCCGGACCTTCGACCGGGACCGGACGTGGACCGCCTTCCCGCTCGCCGACGCGGGCGGCCGCGTGAACGGCTTCGTCTCCCTGCCCGTAGCCGCCGGGCGGGACCACGCCTGGCAGCGCACCGAGGTCTACAGTCGGCTCGGCGAGGCGTCCTCGTACCTCGTCCGCCTCCTCGGCCGGGCCCTGCGTCCGATCCTGCGGAAGCTGCCGTACCGCGGCGCCGGGTTCTCCCAGCCGTTCTTCGCGATCATGCACGGCAAGCCGGGCGTCACCTTCTGGGCCACCCGCGAGGGCGGATACGAGCAGGCCGACGAGGTGGAGTCGGCACGCCGGATCGCCTCCATGGTCCAGCAGGCCGGGCTGCCGCCGCGCACGCCTCTCGTGCTGATGAACTGCTACGGCTCCCGGGCCAGAGGGCTGGGCGGGGGACACACGCCGGAGTCCCCGTCGGTCCAGGGCGCGCGACGCGCCAGGTTCGACGCGCTGGCGCCCAGGACCGTGGCGCAGCTCTCCTCCACCGACACCGGAATGATCGTCTACGCGGCCCGGAACAAGATGGCGGCCGTGCGAAAGCTGAAAGTCACGTCGCTGGGCAGCACCAACGAACCCGTGCCCGTCGTCTACACGGACGAGCGGGGCAACGAGGCGGGCTGGGACATCGCCGCGCCGGAGCCGGACGGCCGCACGCTGGACGACTACGCGCGCACGGCGCACCTGCACGACGGCCCCGGCCCGGCCTCCCCGCAGGTCCGGGAGCAGACCCTGCGGCTGGTGCACGCGCTGCGCCTGGTCTTCGGCCCCTTCGTGGAGGGCCGCCCCGACCACCCCGAGCCGGGGCACCCCGAATTCCGCCGGCTGCTCGGCGGGATGGGCGCGCTGGAGCGGATGCGGAGGGCCGACCCGTCGCTGGACCGCCCGGGCACCCGCCGCTTCACCAGGGAGCTGTTGGAGTCCCTCGGAGCGGAACACAGGCGTCTCCAGCGGCAGCACAACCAAGCGGCCGGGCCGCCGTCCAGTCCCCGCGACGCATATCAGCGGTTGCTGCGGGACGCGGCGAGCAGGTGGGACGGCGGCCGGCGTGAGGCGCTCACCGCCTGGCTGGAGCTTCAGAAACTGGACGACGCCCAGCAGTGGCTGCACCGCGGGACCCGGCCGGAGGCGGAGGCGCGGGTCCGCGACACGCTGGGTCTCGCCCCCGACGAGGCGCTGGACGAGGCGGACTGGCACGACGCGCTGTGGGCGGAGCACTCCACCCAACGCCTCCGCGGCAGGTATCCGGACCACGCGGCCTTCGCCGCAGAGGTGCTGCACCTGCCGGCTCCGGATGCGACGCAGTACGCGCGGGCCGTCGACACAGTGCGCCGTGCCGTGGCCGCCGGGCGCGACGAGCGGGACTTCGACGCGCTGGCCTCCTTCGACCTGGAGCAGCGCGGAGCGCTGTCCTCGCACACCCTGCTGACCGACGAGGCGGGGCGGTTCTGGGGCCGCAGGCTCCGCGTCGGCGCCTCGGCCCCCGAGCCTTCCGGACGGTTCGACCCGACCGTCGTCACGCTGCTGAAGAGCAGCGAGGACGGGAAGTCGCTGGTGCCCGGCGGCACGTACAAGGCTCCCTGGCAGGTGGAGAGGGAGCAGCAGGGGCAGCAGGACACCCCGCCGCCGGTCGTGTACACAGCGGAGGACGGCACCGCGCCGTACAAGGAGCTGGCCCACCTTGCGGGCCGGGACCCGGAGCTGCTGGAGCGGCTCGAGAACACCCCGATGATCGCGGCGTTCGCACACGCCCTCCCCGACGGCACCCCGCACGATCCGGTGCTCGGGAGTCTGCCGGGGGAGTTCGCCCGCAACACGGCCAAGTCGAACTGGACCTCCGACGGGCCGGTCGGGCTGTACTTCGACCCGGAGACGAAGGTCTACACCGTCGCGGTCTACCCCGAACGCGACGGAGCGACCGCCGCCCCGGTGACGTGGCGGAAGACGACTCCGGACGAGGGCGACCCGCCCCGCCCGAACCTGCCTCCAGTCAGCACTCGCAACTCATCCGTGCTGCCGACCAACGCCCCACCCGCCACGGTTCCGGTACAGGCCGCGCCCGTGACCGCGGCGGCGCCCGCGTCGCGCCGGGAGACGGCGGTCCCGTTCTCCGGCGGCCGCGTCAAGCTGACCGCCGACGAGCGCGCTGCCGTCGAGGAGATGGCCCGGAAGTTCGCGGTCGAGTCGGAGTCGCACTGGCGGCTGGGGGTCGGCCCCCCGCGGGTCAAGATCGTCGCGTTCGCCGACGGCCACCCCGCCGCGGAACGGGACAGCTCGGAGTCCGAGCGGATCGCGGAGCTGCGGGCGCGCGCGGTGGCGGCTGTCTTCCGCGAGGAACTGCGCGGGCAACTGGCCGCGCTCCAGCGGAGCCTTCCGCCAGGACGGCAGGCGCTCACCCTGCGCGACTTCTCCTTCTCCATGAGCCTGGACGACGGTTCCCCGCGGCCGGCCCGGCCGCGACCGACCACCATCCAGGTCCCCAGTCCGTCCGCCGACAGGGCGGTGAAACGGCTCGACAAGCTGGCCGAACACGATGTGCAGCGGTTCGGCAGGCCGAAGCCGCGCCCGGACGACCAGGTGCGCAAGGTGCTGCACCTGCCCTCCAGAACCGTGGTGGGCGACACCGAGCGGGCGGCGCTGGCCGTGCTGATGGAGCGGGCCGAGCGCAACGCGCGGCTGACGACCTTCGGGCAGCTCGCGGCCTTCCACCTCCAGCAGCCCACGGTGCTGGACCGGTTGGGAGTGACCGACCCCTCCCGGACGCGCCGGTTCACCGGCGACGGCGGGCCGGTGCCGGGGCTGAACTGGACGGACCGCCCCGTCGCGAAGCTCGACACCTCCCGGCTCGACACTCCGGGAGCCGGTCCGGCAGGCAGCAGCGTCCCCTGGCAGGGGAACCCTCTGGTGATCGCCGGCCTGGGCCTGCCCGGCCAGGTGGTGATGCGGCTGCCGAGCGAGGCGTTCTGGGAGCTGAGCATCGAGGAGGCCGTCGAGGTCGCGGCCCGGGAGGTGGCCCAGGCGGGGCTGGGCACGAACGACCCGGTGGTGCTCCTCGTCCCCTTCGCGAACCGCTACAACGAGCTCCTGCTGCGGATGATCGCCAACCGCACCGGCCGCACGGTGTGGTCGTACAGCGGCGAGACACCCCGCGTGAGCAGCTCCGGACGCATCGAGGTGGTGCACCGCAAGGGGCAGCCGGTCGGCACGTGGGTGGCCGTGGAGCCGGGTCTGCCGCTCGACGACAACGTGCCGGACTGGCTCTGGGGCGCCGACGTCCGGACGGTCGTCAGTGAGAAGACCGGACGGCGGACCGGGGCGATGCACTTCCGGTCCGGCGAACTGGTCCACGTCAGGGAGAGGTTCAGCCGGACGCTGGACCAGCAGAAGACGTTCGTGTATCAGAACCCCGCCACGGGGGCGCTGTCCGCGGAGCACCCACTGCCGGTACCTCCCGGCATGTCCGAGGGCGACGCGATCCAGGACTACGGGCACGGCGGGCCGGGCATCACGGCGATCCGCCGGTTCGACGGCTCCGGGTTCGCCCTCGCGGCGGAGCAGCGCAGAGCCTGGAACGCCCGTCTCGCGAAGCTCTTCCGGGGCAAGTGGCTCAGCGTCGCGCGCTGCTGGCACGGCACAGCGCCCGACATCACCCGACAGGCGCGAAACATGGCGCACGCCGCGCCTCCGCCGTACGTCGTCGACCCGCTGCGGGACGTGTCCGAGGGCCAGGCCACGGCCAACGAGACGCAGATGTGGGTGCGCTCCTTCGAGCGGACGCACCTGGTCGGCGAACTGGACGACGGCCGCCTCGTGCACGCCCAGTACACCGACGCCCAAGGGCGGCTCCCCCGGGTGGAGCTGTTCCGTCCGGAACCCCCGGTGAAGACGCTGGAGCAGTGGGCGCGGGAGGCGGGACTGCACACCGGAGACGGCGCGGTCGATCCGGCCGTGCCGAGCCGGACCCTGCTCCTGTTGCGGGCGCTGAAGCTGACCTTCGGCCGGGACGTGCAGGACACCGACGGCTTCCCGGACCTGTTGGCGGGCGCCGCTGCCCTGGAGGGGATGTGGCGCACCGACCCGAGGCTGAGCGTCGCCGGCCCGTTCACCCTGGGGGCGTTCCAGCGGATGGTCGCGGCACATCCGGCGGGCCGGAGCGGAGTCGATCAGGCCGGCTACCGGGCAGTGCTGGAAGCTGCCCGGGTGGCCGGGGACACCACGCTGACCGACTTCCTGCCGACGGTGCCGACGCCTGCGCTGCAGGCGGCGCTCGCCTGGCTCGGCCGGACCGGCACGGCGGGGTTGACCGCCGAGGCGCCGCGCACCCGGCTCTCGGGCCGGCGGCTGGTCTCCTGGATGTTCTGGGCGCGGGTCGAGGCGCACGAACTGCTGGCCCGCGCCGGCTCCGGCGAACCCGCCCTCATGCGGCGGCTGCTGCATCTGGACCCGGCCGAGCCGCTCGACGAGGCGCGGCAGGAGGCGGCCCGCCGGTTGCTGACCCGGGCCTTCGCCGAGGGCCGTGACGCCTCCGACCCGGCGGTGGCCGCCGCCTTCCACCTCGAAGAGAGCGGCGTGCTGGGTGACTCCACGCGGCTGAGCACCCGCTACCTCGACGGTGCGACCGGGCAGGGCAGGGACTTCACGGGCGACGCGGACCGGTCGGTGGTGGACCTGACCGAGACCGCCGGGGCGGACGGCAGGAAGGCCGCCCCCTGGGCCGGGGACAAGGACCGGCACGGCAACGACAAGCCCGCGCCCTACCTGGTGCGGGCCGAACTGGACCCGGCCGACGCGGACTTCCTCCTGCTCACCGTGGACGGAGCGACCTGGCGCGCGACCCACGCCGAGTTCCTCGAACTCCTCGCCGCCGACCCCGCCTTGCAGGCCGAAGAACTGAGCACCGGTGTCGTGCTCGACATCCCGGAACTGGACCGGCGCGCCCCCGGACTCGCCGACGCCGCCGCGCAGCGGCTCGGACGGCATGTCCACTCCACGGCGCAGGACTCCGGGGTCTCCGCGATCGGCCGGGACGGCACCGCCGTGCTCGAACTGCTGCCCGCGGCCGACACCCCGGACGCACCCTTGACCTGGAACCGGAGCACCCCCCGCTGGTCGGACCAGACGGCGCCGGCGCCGCGCTCCGTACCGGACCCGCTGCCGGACCACGCGCCCCTGCCCGCCGAGGCGACCGCGGCCGGACCGCGTCCGGTGCCCGGTATCGGCCGGCCGGTGCCCGGCGCTTCCGCCCCGGCACTGCTGCCCGGCTCCTCGGTGGCGACGAGCGCCGGCCCGGTGTTCACCGCACCCGCCACCGGCTCGGAGCCGCGGCCGGCGGCGGCCCGGCGCGCCCCGGCCACGCCGCGCTCGGCGACGCTGCTGCCGTTCCGGGACGGTGCTCTCGAACTGTCCTCCGACGAGCGCGAGTCGGTCCGGAAGCTGGCCCGCAAGTCCGTCGCCGGGGCGCTGCCGCGCTGGAAGTTCGGCGTGCGGCCCGACGAGGTGCGGATCGTCGGCCGCGGCAACGGGCTGCCCCAGGACGCCGACGGGCGGGCCCCGGAGGCCGGGCGGCAGCGGGCCGAAGCGGTGGCGGCGGCCTTCCGGGAAGAGGTGGGGCGGGAGCTGGCCGCCCGGGCGAAGCAGCTCCCCGACGGCCTGCCCTCGCTGACGGCGGACGACTTCACGCTCACGGTCCTCGCCGACGAGGCGCCCGCGGACCCGGCACAGGGGGCGGACCCCCGGTGGCAGACGGCGATCCACCTCGTCAGCCCGCCCAACAGGAAGGCGAAGGAGACGCTCGCCGCCCTGGATGCGCGGGACGTGCGCCGGTTCGGCGGGGAGACGTTGAGCCCCCAGGAGCAGGCGTCGTGGATCCTGCACCTGCACCCGGACACGAAGGTGGACGACGCGGCGCTCAGTGCGCTGTACGCCCTGGTGGCCCAGGCCGAGGCGGCAGGCCGGGCGAAGACCCTCGGACAGCTGGCCGCTTTCCACCTCCGGCAGCCCGGTGTGGTGGACCGACTGGGCGTACTCGCGCCGCAGCGCGCACGCCACTTCACCAGCGACGGGGTCCGGGTTCCGGGCCTGAACTGGACGCGGGACGAGCGGGCCGAGCTGAACCCGTCCCAGTACGGGGAATCGACCGCCGCCGCGAAGGGCCCCGACATCGTCTCCTTCGAAGACGGCCCCTGGTCGGGCGACGCCTATGCGCTGGTGGACGACGGGCAGTCCGGCCACCTGATGATGCGGCTGGCAGGCTGGGAACGTCCGGCGACCTTCGAGGAAGTCACCGAACTGGTGGGCCAGGACCTGGAGCGGCTGGAGCAGGAGGGCCGGTACCAGGATGCCCCGATCGTGGTGTCCGCGCTTCCCGCGCACTTCCATCACGAGCTGTTGCTGCGGATGATCGCCAACCGTACGGGCCGCACGGTGTGGTCGCACAATGGTGAGACCGCCTTCGACCCCGGAACGGGCCTGATCGAGGTCACCCACCGGGAAGGGCGGCCCGAGGGCGGCTGGATACGCATCGACCCCGGTATGCCGGTCGACGAGGAGATGGCGGACTGGCTCTGGAAGGTCGACACCCGGACCGCGGTCAGCGAGACCTCGCACCGGCCGACCGGCAGCATGAGCTTCAACACCGGGGACACGTCGCGGCGGGAGTGGTTCAGCCGCACGATGCACACGGCAACCGCATTCGCGCACCACAACCCGGCGACCGGCACCGTTTCCGGGGAGAGTGCGCTGCCCACGCCCCCGGGCGAGACGGAGGCCGGGGCCCTCCACGACTTCGGGCACGGCAGCGCCGACGGCACGCTGAGCGTCCGGCTGCTGGACGGCAGCTCGCGGCGGCTCGACGAGGCGGAACAGGACCAGTGGATCGACCATCTGGCACGGTCGTTCAAGGGCAGCTGGATCAGCATCGCGCGCTGCTGGCAGGGCAGCACGCCCGGACGCACCCGCGGGCTGGAACACTCCCAGGTCGCGCCCTTCGTCCCCGATCCGCTGCGGGAGATCTCCCCGGGACAGCGGGCGGCCAACAGGTCCCGGCTGTGGGTGCGGGCCAGCGAACGAGTCCATGTGGCGAGCCAGAGCCCGGACGGCAAGCCGGTGCACGGCCTGCGTACGGACGCACAGGGCAGGCGTACCCGGTGGGAACTCTTCCGCCCGGAGCCGTCGGCCGGTGACCTGGCCCGGTGGGCGGCCGAGCTGGGCATGCCCGTCGACACCGACATCCGGCGCGAGCACGCGCAGGGCCGCGTGCTGGTCCTGGTGCGGGCGCTGAAGCTGACGTTCGGCCGGGACGTGGAAGACACGGAGGGCTTCTTCGACCTGCTGCGGGGGGCGGCGGCGCTGGAGCAGATGTGGCGCGGCGACCCGAGGCTGAGCGAGGCGGGGCTCTTCACGCTCGACGCCTTCCAGCGGGCGGTCGCCGCACACCCGGCCGGCCGGCAGGGTGTGGACCAGGCCGGCTACCGCGACGCACTGGCCGCCGCCGGGGCCCGGCGGGGTATCGGGCTCACCGAGTTCGTCACGATGCCGTCGGTGGAGGCCGCTCTACGGTGGCTGGACGACAGGGACGCAGCCGCCGCCGTCAGCGAACTGCTGGGCAAGCGGCTGGAGAAGCCCACGCCGGCACAGGTGCTGGGAGCGTTCTGGGCGCGGGTCAAGGCCGAGGAGGTGCTGGGCCGGGACGGCACCGACCAGGCGGCGCTGGCCCGCCGGGTGCTCCACCTGGACCCCGCCGAGCCCGTGGACGCGGCGCGGCTGAAGGAGCTGGGCCGGACGCTGGCCCGGGCGTTCGCCGAGGGACGCGACGGGGCCGACCCCGATGTCGCCGCGGCGTACCACCTCCAGCGCTCCGGGCTGCTGGGCCGTGCCACCTCCTCCACCACGCTCGGCCTCACCGGCACGGCGAAGCGGGCACGGGACTTCTCCGGCCGGTCGACCGGCCCGGTGGATCTCGCCACCCTCCGCACCGGCGGTCAGGAGTCGGACGCGCCGTGGCTGACCGAGGGCGTCAAGAGCCTGCGCCCTGACCCCTATCTGATCCGGGCCGAGCTGGATCCGGCCGATCCGGCCCACCTCGTGCTCGCGGCCGGGGGCCGCACCTGGCGGGTGACGCAGCGGGAGTTCGTCGAACTGATCGCGGAGGACACGGTCCTGCAGAGCATTCGGGACGATCTCCCCAGGCGGTCGTCCCTGCGCGTCGACGTCGTGCTGGACATTCCGGAGCTGAACCGGCGAGCCCCCGAACTGGCGGGGCTCCTCGCCCAGCGGCTCGGCCGGCACGTGTGGGCGACCGGCCTGCCGACCTCGCTGCACGAGGGCGGCCGGGACGGCAGCTCGATACTCGGCGTGCCGGACCGGGGCGCCGCTTCCGGCACGTCCCCCGACGCCTGGACCGAGAGCGTGCCGCAGGACCCGGCCGAGCCGGTGGAGTCCCCGCGTTCCCTGCCGGACCCGGTGCCGCCGCACGCGCCGCTGCCCCGCGAGGAGAGCCCGGCCCGCCCCGCCGCTCCGCCGGCGGCGGGGGCACGTGCCCAGGAGCCGGGCATGCGCCAGGCCACCGGCCTCGACCTCGCCGGCGGGGACGACGCGGGCAACGGGACCGACGCGGAAGCCGGATACGACTCGGACCGTGTGTCGGACAGGGACAGCGAAGTCAGCTCTGTCTTCGACTCTGTTTCCGACCCGTCCTCCGGCACGGACACGGAGAGCGAGCCGGACGCCGAAACCGCCGATCAAGACGGAGCGGCCGACGGCAGAAGCACTCAGCGGGCGCCTGGGGATGCTGCGTTCCCGGCGACCGTCCCGGTGGCTCCCGAGATGATGCCGGTGGGCACGGCCAGGGGCCCGGTCTTCACCGCGCCCGCCACCGCACCGGCGGCTCCCGCCCCGGCGCCGTCCGCCGACCCGACCCCGCGGCTGCCGCGTTACCTGCCGACCCTGCGTTTCCGGACCGCTTCCGCCGATCTCCAGGCCGATGAGCGCGAAGAGGTCGAGAACTACGCCCGGCAGACGGCGCGGGTCGGCTGGGCGCACTGGATGCTGGGTGTGGCACCCTCGCCGATCGAGATCACCGGCTACAGCAACGGACTGGGTGGTCTCAGCCGGAGACCGCTCGCCAAGCGGCGCGCGGCGGCCGTCAAGGCCGCGTTCCTGTCCGTGCTGGAGGCGGAGCTGACCGCCCTGCAGCAGAATCGCCCGACGGGCCATGCCCCCCTGACCGTGGCGGACTTCCCCGTCCGGGCCGAGCCCAACACCTGGTACGGCGGCCCGGGCTCCGGTGACGCCGGAGCGATGATCAGGCCCGAGAGCTTCGCGGGGACGAGCACGCTGACCGAACTGGCGGAACGGGAGCAGGCCAGGTTCGGTGGGGAGCGGCTGAGCGCGGACGAGCAGGCACGCCGGATCCTCCATCTGGCTCCGGACCGGCCTGTGGACGACGGGATCCGCGACGCGCTGTACGCGCTGGTGGGCCAGGCCCGGGCGGCAGGCCGGGCGAGGACCATGGGCGAGGTGGCGGTCTTCCACCTGAGCCGGCCCGGTGTGCTGGAGCGGCTGGGTGTCCTCGCCGACAACCGCCCGGATCATTTCGTCGAGGACGGTCGCCGGACATTCGGCCTGAACGGCGCGGTCGCCGGGCCGGTGGAGAGGGCCGGTTCGTCGGTCGCCGTCCAGCGGCGGGACGCCGACGGACGCAACGTCGACGCCGCCTCTCTCCGGGCTGCCCCCTGGACGGGGCCCCAGCAGAGCTATGTGCTGGCGGCCGGCCGGTTGTCGGGCACGGTACGCATGCGCCACCCGGACGGGTCCTCGCGCGAGTGGAGCATCGAGGAGACCGTCGAGCATCTCGCACGGGACCTGGAGCACGAAGGTGTGGACCCGCGCGCTCCGATCGTTCTGGCGCTGTCCTACGGAACCCGCCACAACCGGATGCTGATGCGGCAGCTCGCGCACCGCACCAGCCGCACGGTGTGGGCCCACAGCGGCGAGGTGGAGCTGGACGCTGCCACGGGCGCCATCCAGGTGGTCCACCGTGCGGGGCAGCCCCAGGGTGACTGGATCTCCCTCGGGCCCGACACACCGCTGGACGAGGCCGCGCCGGATTGGTACTTGCAGGCCGACGAGCGGCCCGTCGTCGCCGACGGCCGCCAGATCGGTATCACGAGCTTCTCGTCGGGCGAACTGGCCGGCTCGAAGGAGGAGAACGTCCGCTCCCGGAGCCGCGTCACCGCGTTCTCGTACTACAACCCCGCGACGGGCACGCTCTCGGCCGAGTACGAGCTGCCGGTCCCGGACGGTGCCGCTCCGGAGGGCGCAGACCATCTGGCCGGACACGGGCTGCCCGGCCAGGTGTCGCTGGCGATGCTGGACGGCCGCTTCCGCAACGTGGGCGGGCGAGAGCTCGACGAGTGGCTGGGCCGTCTGGAGGGTCTGCTCAAGAGGGCATGGATCAGCCTCGACCGCTGGTGGTCGGGTACCGCCCCGGACAGCAGCGGATCGAGCGTGCGGGCGGGACGCTACGAAGGGACGAGCGCGGCCGTTCCGTTCGTCGCCGATCCGCTGCGGGATCTTTCCGTGGCACAGCGGGCGGCCAACAGGACGCAGAAGTTCGTGCGTTCGGCCGAAGGGATCTCCGGATCGCAGGGCAGGCGGCAGCGTGTGCTGTTGACCGACGCCCGGGGGCGGCGCCCGCGCTGGCGGATCGACCGCCCGGAGCCGGAGGCGAGGCGGGTCGAGTCCTGGGCCCGGATGCTCGGGCGGCTGGAGGCCGGGGAGCCGGCGACGCCCGCGGTCCGCGAGGAGGTGCTGGTCCTGCTCCGCGCGCTGAAGTTCACCTTCGGCAGGGACGTGCAGGACGAGAAGGACTTCCTGGATCTGCTGCGCGGGATCTCGGCTCTGGAGCGGATGTGGTCGAAGGACCAGCGGGCCGCCCGCCTGGGCCCGTTCATGCTGGACACCTTCCGGCACGTCGTCGCCGCGCATCCCGAGGGCCGCCGGGGTGTGGATCAGGCCGGCTACCGCGCGGTGCTGCGTGCTGCTCGGCTCGTGATGCCGAACACTCCGCTGACCCGCTTCGTGGCGATGCCCGCGGTGGAGGATGCCCTCCAGTGGCTGCAGACCGAAGGATGGCCCGGCGGCTCGCACGACCTGGTCACGAGGGTGCTGCGGACGCCTCTGGGCGGACCGGCGCAGACCGCCCGGATGTTCTGGGCGCGGGTCAGGACGCACGAACTGCTGCGGCGGCCGGGCGCGGACGAGGCCCTGCTCACCCGGCGGATACTCGGCATGGAGGCGGCCGCCGATGTCGACGACCGGGACCGGGCCCGGGTGCGCACGCTCCTCACCCAGGCGTTCGCCGAAGGCCACGACGCCACCGACTCCGACGTCGCCGTCGCGTACGCGCTCAAGCGTCAGGACCTGCTGAGCCTTGCCACCGCGCTGTCGACCGTGGGCCGCGACGACCACCGGGGGGCGGGACGCGACTTCACCGGAGAGGTGCCGCAACCGACGATGGATCTCCGGCAGATCGGGACGCGCGAGGGCCGGCGCCCCGCCCCGTGGCTGGGCCGGAGCCGGCTCGGCGCGCCCCGCCCGGTGCCCTACGTGGTGCGGGCGAAGGCGGACCCGGCCGAACGGGACCATCTGCTCCTCACCGGCCAGGACGGTACCCGGCGGGTGACCCACGGTGAGTTCATGGCGCTGCTCGCCCTGGACCCCGCCCTGACCGGTGCGCAGGACCCCGCTGTGGGAGACGCCTCGCTGACCGTCGATGTCGTGCTGGACATCCCGGGGCTGGGGGACCGGGCTCCCTGGCTGGCGGCAAGCCTCGCCCAGCACCTCGGCCGACGCGTGTGGGCCACCAAGGCGCGAATCGGGTTGGCCGAGGCCGACGACGCCACCTCGATGCTCAGCCTGGACGCCCCGTACACGGACGACATGTGGACGGAGTACCAGCCCGTCGATCCCGCCCACCCCGTGGCGGCCCCGCGCGCGGTGCCGGACCCCGTCCCGCCGCACGCGTCGCTGCCGGGTGAGGAGGGAACCGCCCCCGCGCGGCCCTCCCTGCCGACTGCCGGTGTCCGCGCGATCCCGATGGCGCCCGTGGCGGGGCCCGTACCCGTCACCGAGGCCGCGGCCCCGCATCCGGCAGCCGAGGCCGCGGTGTCCCGTCCGGCTCCGCGCCCGGCCCCGCCGGCGGCGCTGACCCTGCTGCCCTTCGCGTCCTCCTCCGCGCGGCTGACCCGGGAGCAGGAGGCGTCGATCGTCCAGCTGGCGCGCCGGGTGGCGGCGCTCGACCCGGCCAACCACCTGGACGTGGAGATCACCGGCTACGGCAGCGGTTCGCGCACGTCGCGGAGCCGGTCCGTGCCGAACCGGGCAGCAGAGCGGGCGGAGGCGGTGCGCACCGCGTTCACCGGGGCGCTGGAGCGGGAACTGGCCGCACGCCGGCCTGAGTGGTCGCCCGCGCAGGTCCGGCAGCGGGTGGCGGCGGTCGTGACCGTACGCGACGGCGGCGCGGAGCAGGGGGCCGTCCCGCCGGTGCTGGCCGACGGCGACCAACGGGACCAGGCGCTGATCCGGGTGGTCACGGTCTCCGCCGAGGAGGCGGAGCGGAAGCTGGCGGCGCTGGACCGCACCGACCCCCGGATGTACGGCAAGGCGCCGTCCAGTCCGGCGGACCTCGCGCGCCGGGTGCTGCAACTGCCCCCGGACGCGGTGGTGGACGACTCGACGAAGCGGGCGCTGGCGGCTCTGCTCGGGGAGGCCGAAGCGGCCGGACAGGCCCGTACCCTGGGTGAGCTGGGTGCCTATGTGCTGCGCAAGCCGGGGGTGCTCGACCGGCTGGGCTGGATCGCCCCGAAGCGTGCGCGCCGCTTCTCCAACCGGCTGGGCGTCCGGGTCCCCGGACTGAACTGGGGCCGCCCGGAAGCGGGTGCGGGCAGCCTCGGCGCGCGCGAGACCCCGGACCGGGAGCAGGTGCGGCTGGACGCCACGGAGATCGAGGCGTGGCTGCTGTCGGCGGAGGGCCGGGTGGTGGACCGGCGGAACAACTCCGACACCCTGCCCTGGAACACACGGATGCGGCCCTACGTCCTGGTGGCCGACGGGCGGCTCGGCGCGGTCGCGATGCGGTTGCCGGACCGGTCGGTCCGGGAGTTGAGCATCGAGGAGGCCGTCGCGGTCGTGGCGGCGGACGTGGCGCGGGAGAAGCTCGACAAGAGCGTCCCGCTGGTGGTGGTCACCCCGTTCGCGACCGCTCATGACCTGATGCTGCTGCGGATGCTCGCGGGCGAGACCGGCCACCAGGTGTGGGCCCACAGCGGGACGATGACCTTCTCCTACGACAGCGGCAGGCTGCGGGTGATCTTGCGTGCCGGTCAGTTCGTGAGCGACTGGATCGGTGTGGAGCCCGCCATGGCTCCGGCCCCGGGCGACACACCGCCGGCCGAGGACTGGTACTGGGAGCAGCGCAACCAGGTCATCACCAGCGAGAAGACGGGGCGGCCGCTCGCGACAGCGTCGCTCGACCCTGAAGCGCACAACGCGCAACTGGAGCAGTTCGTCCCCCTGCTCGATCAGCAGAAGACGTTCTGGCACTTCAACCCCGCGACCGGCACCTTGCTCACCGAGGAGCCGCTGCCCACGCCGCCGGGCCTCTCGGAGAAGGACGCGGACCATCAGGAGGGGCACGGCAGCCCCGGCGTGCTGCAGCAGTTCCTGTGGCGGGGCGGCTCCGTCGAGGTCGACGGGCAGCGGATCGAGAGCCTGGCCGCCCGCTTCGCCGAGCTGTTCAAGGGACGCTGGCACGGCATGATGCGCTGCTGGGCGGCTGTCGCCCCCGACGTCAGCGCTCCCGGCGGCAGCCGGGGACACGGGGAGTCCGCGCCGGTGCCGTTCGTCGTGGATCCGCTTCGCGATCTCTCCGCCGGCCAGCGGACGGCCAACGGCATGCGCCGCTATGTGCGCGGTGCCGAAGGCCTCTACGTTGCTCTCAACCGAGGCGGCGGCGAGTGGTCCCACGGTCTGTCCACCGATGCCCGCGGCCGCCGCCGGCGCTGGCAGATCTTCCGGCCCGAGCCGAGTGGTACCCGACTGGACGCGTGGGCCCGGGAGCTGGGGTTGCACACCGGAAGCGGCGAGGCGACCGCCGAGGTGCGTGAGCAGGTGCTGGTCCTGCTGCGGGCGCTGAAGCTGACGTTCGGCCGGGACGTGGAGGACACGGACGGGTTCCCGGACCTGCTGGCGGGCGTCGCGGCGCTGGAGCGGATGTGGGAGACGGAGTTCGGTGCCGCGGGCGGCTTCACTCTCGATGCCTTCCGGCGGACCGTCGCGGCTCACCCGGAGGGCCGGCAGGGCGTGGACCGGGTCGGCTACCGCGCGGTGCTGGAGGCCGCCCGGGAAGCCGCTCCGGACACCGCGCTGACCGCGTTCGCGCCGCTGCCGACGGTGACGGAGGCCGCCGCCTGGCTGACGCGGGAGTGGGGCTCCTACGAGTCGGCGACCAGGACGGTCCTCCGCCCGGCGGACACCGGCGTACGGGAGGTCTCCCGGCTGTTCTGGGCGGCGGTCAAGACACACGACGTGCTGCACGGGCTCGGCCAGGAGGAGCTGGAGGCCCGCAGCAGCAGGGTGCTGCACCTGGACGCCCAGGGCGAGACCGCGGACGACGCGCACGTCGGAAAGATGCGCTCCCTGCTCACCCGGTCGTTCGCGCATGGCCGCGACGCCGCGGACCCGGACGTGGCCGCCGCCTACCACCTCGACGAGGGCGGGCTCGTCGAGGACGGGACGGCGCTGCCCCCCACCCGGTACACCGACGGCACGACCGGGGAAGGGCGCGACTTCCGCGACGAGGCGCCGAGTGTGGACCTGACACGGGTCGAGAGCGGGGACGGCACCCAGGAGCCGGCCCCGTGGACCGGCAAGGGCCCGGACGCCAACGACACGCCGCCGCCCTACCTGGTGCGTGCCGTGGTCGACCCGGCCGACACACGGCACCTCCTCCTCGAATACAGCGGCATGACCCTGCGGGTGACGCACGGCGAGTTCGTCGAGCTCCTCGCCGCGGACCTCGTGCTGCGCGCGAAGGAACTGCGCACCGGCCTGGTGCTGGACATCCCCGAACTGGACCGGCTGGTGCCCGGGCTGGCGAGCCGGATCGCGCAGCACCTCGGCCGGCACGTGTGGTCGACCGCGCTGCCGACCGGTCTCTCCAGGAGCGGCGGGGACGGCAGCTCGCTGCTCGGCACGCGGCACCCGTCCGGTGCTTCCGGCACCGCCTCCGTCCCGGCCTGGACGGAGAGCGTGCCCGTCGACCCGGCGGAGCCGGTGGAGGCCCCGCGCCCGGTGCCGGACCCGGTGCCCGAACACGCGCCGCTGCCGGGCGAGCCCGCCGCCGTGCTTCCGCGGCGCCCGGCCCCGACGGCGCCCGCCGCACCGGCCGCCTCCGGGACGGGAAGCATGGCCGCCACCCGGGTCATCACCATGGCCAGGACGGCAGATGTCTCGCCGGGTCCCGCGGATCGCGGACGCTCGGTCACCACGTCGTCCGACGCCGCTTCCACAGCGTCCACCGTGTCCACGGCCCCGGAGTCCTCGGATTCCTCCGTTTTCTCGCGGCCCTCCCGCTCCTCGTCGGCCTCGTCCGGGCCTGGGCCCGACGTGCGAGCGACCGCCCGCAAGGCGGCCATGACCCGGTCCGGCACCGGCGAACCGATGCAGGGCCTGGAGACGACCGGCGGTGCGCCGAGTCCCGCCCCTGCTCCCGCGCCGCACACCGAGCCGGTCGGCGCCAGGCCGGTGCAGCCGCTGCCGAGGGCGGTGGTCATGCCGATCGTCGCGGGCTCGGCCACTCCCCAGGACTCCCCGGCCAACCGGCAGTTGGCGGCCCAGGTGGCCATGACCGGGCTGCGCAACCGCGCGCTGCGGGTCTCCCTGCCGGATGTCTTCGTCACCGGGTACGGGGCCGACGCGCCGCGCGGCACCGGCCGCACCCCGTTGCGCGGTGCAGAGCGGCTGGGGACCGAGCGCGCGGAGGCCGCCCAGGAGGAGTTCCTGCAGTTGCTCGACGAGGAGCTGACGAGCCGGCAGTCCGGTGTGCCGCGCGAGCTGCGGCTGAAGGCGGCCGATTTCCTGCTGGTGGCCACCGGGCGGGCCCGCGTGCACCAGGGCGACCCGGTGCTGACCGAGCTGGCGGACGTGGCCGGGAGCGAGGACATCGAACGGCAGGTGACGATCGAGTTCCAGCACGACCGGGACGCGGCGGCCGTCGAGATGCTGGACGAGCTGCGCCGGACCGACCGGCGGCTGGACGGCGCACCGCTGGACCTGGACAAGGCGGCGCGGCGGATTCTGCACCTGGCCGACGACGTGGCCGTGAGCGCGGAACAGCGCGCCGAGCTGTACGAACTGTGCTGGACCGCGGGGCGGGCCGACCAGGTGACCGGCATGGCGGGGCTGGCCGCCCTGCACCTGGAGCGCGGGCTGGGCGTCCTGGCCCCCGACCGCAGGCGCCACTTCCGCAACGCCACCTCGACGCAGCGGCTCCGCGGCCTGAACTGGAGCGAGCAGCAGGTCGCCCACCTGGACACCAGCCGGCTCCGGCTGCGCGACCGGGACGGGACCTCCGCCTACGCGGAACACTGGAAGACGAGGACACCGTGGCGGCAGCACCCGCAGCCCTATGTCGTGGCGGCCGACATGCGGGACGGAAAGTTCGCGGTCCGGCTGGACGACGACCGGGAACTGCTCATCGACTTCGAGGAGCTCACCGAGCTGGTGGCGCTCGACGTGCGGGCCCGGAGGCTGCCGCCGGGTACCGAGATCGTGCTGGCCGTCCCCCACGCCGGTGACGGGCTGCTGCACCACGGACCGCGGCGGCTGGCGGACCGGACCGGGATGACGGTGCACGCGCACAGCGGCGAGGCCCGGCTGACCGAGGCGGAGGGCGCGTCCGCGGTGGTCGTCGTCCGCCACCAGGGCAAGCCGACGGGCGACTGGGTGCCCAGCCGGCCCGGCCTGGGACTCGACCCGCGCGAGGGCGATCCGCTGGCCGAGTTCCGCCAAGCGCTGACCCAGGCCATCATCAGCCTGCGGACGGGTCTGCAGATCGGGCGACGCTCCTTCCACGCGCACAACCTCGTCGACGACAGCTACGAGGAGTCGAGCCGGCACCTCGACACGATCACGGAGGCCGTGCACTACGACCCCGTCGCGCAGATGTACTTCGACCCGTTCACCATGGAGGCCCCAGGCAGCCTGGACGATGCGTTCTTCGAGGACACCCACGGCGATCCGCGTGGGCTGGTCCTCGCCCTGCGCGACGGCCTCACCAGGAAACTGTTCAAGCGCGAGAGCTGGTCCCGGTGGCACCGGCGCAAGAGTGTGACAGAACGGCCCCGCCGCTGGCTGGACATCCAGGGATGCCGGACGGGTGAGTACCGGGATGTCTCCGTACCGGCCGTGCGGGATGCCAACACCGCCGAGGAGACGTTCGTCGGGGATCCGCTCACGCAGGTCCCCTATGGGCAGCGCGTCGCGAACGAGCTCGAGATGCCGGTGCGCGCCAGCACCGGACCCGAGGCGCTCGAGGAGAGGGACGGCCGCTGGGTGCGGGTGCTGCACACCGACGCGTGGGGCCGCAAGAGCCGGATCGTCATCTTCCTGCCGGAGCCCAAGGGCGCCGAACTGGACAGGCTGGCCGAGACGATCGGCTGGCACGACGGCAGGGGGGAGGCGTCCGCGGAGACACGGGCACGGGTGCTGCGCGGGGTGCGGGCACTGCGTCTGGTGTTCGGCTGGAACGTCGAGGCCGAGGCGGCGGACCACGGCGGCTACGCGGCACTGCTGCGCGGGTTCGCGGCGCTGGACGACATGTGGCGCGCCGATGACCGGTTCGCGGACGTGGGCCGGTTCACGATGGACATGTTCCACCGAGTGGTGGCCGCCAGGCCGGAGGGCGGTGCCGATCCGGACGCGGCGGCCTACCGTGCGCTGCTGTCGGCGGCCCGGGCGCAGCCGCCGGGCACGTCGTTGCGGGACTTCGCACCGGGTCTCCCGGCCGCGGTGGACCGGGCGGTCGCCTGGACGCGGGATCCGGGCGTGAATCTGCGGGCCGAGGCCGCCGACCCGCTGCGGCGGACCGAGGACCAGGTGGGGCCCGCGGCGCTGTCGCGGATCTTCTGGGCGCGGGTCGAGGCCGAGGAGACGCTGGAGCGGCTCGGGGCGCAGGACGTCGACGCGCTGATCCCGAAGGTGCTCGGCACCGACCCGTCCGTCGCGCCGGACGAGACGCTGCGCGCGAGCATGCGCGGAGCCTTCACCGCCACGTACGCGGCCGGCTGGGACGGGTCCGACCCCGACGTGGTCGCCGCCTACCGGCTGACGCGGCTGGGGGCCCACGGCACGGACACCGAACTGCGGACGGCCAACACCGCCGAGACGCTGGACATGCTGACGAAGGAGAGCGAGGACAACCGGCGGGCCGGGCGTCGCGCCGAGGACTTCTCCTCCGATCTGTACGACGGACTGGGACGTGACTTCGGGCCCGAACCGAAGCCCGCCAGGGTCGACCTGTCCCAGATCCACACACCGAACGGGCTCGGTAACACGAAATGGATCTCCCCGCGGGACAACGTGACGACGTTCCCGAAGCCGGTCCTGGTCCGGGCGGTCACCGACCCGGGCCGTCCGGGCATCTTCCGCGTCCGGCTGGACAACGTGGACCACGAGGTGTCGCTCGATGTCTTCCTCGAACTGCTGGCGACGGACCGCGAGCTGATGAAGGCCGAGGTCGATGTCCCGATCGTGCTCGCGCTGACCGGGCTGGACGCCGATGCCGGGAGGACGGCGCGGCGGTTCGCCGACCGGCTCGCCCGAACGGTGTGGTGGACGCGAGAGCCGGTGGACCTGTCGGAGACGGGTGACAGCGGACTGCCGGTGCTCACGGTGCGCCCCGGCCCGCCGGGGTCGTCCGTGCCCCCGGACGGCGGCTGGCGGCGGACGCTGCCGCGTCGCCGCGGCACGCAGGGCGGGCCGTCGTCCGTGCCGCGCTCGGCGGCGTCGTCCGCTCCCGAGACCTCGCGGGGTCCCTCGTCCGCTTCGCCGACCGCGCCCTCCGTGTCGTCGGACCCGGCACGCGCCGGGGTGCGCGCGGCCCTGGGCGGGGTGACCGCGGACGAGCTGTACGCGCGGGACGTCTTCGACCCGGAATCGGAAGCGGAATCCGAGGACGAGGCCGTGCTCTCGGACGACGGCTCTTCCGTCGCCTCGGCGGCGGACACCCTCGCGACCTCGGTGGACGATTCCTCCGTCGGCCCGGGCGACGGGTCCCCGGCCGCCGTCCGCCGACGGGGGGACCACGGCCGGGAGGAGGCGCTCGGCCGACGTCGGGCACGGGAGCTGACCCGCTCCTCGCAGGGACAGCGGATGCCTGGACTGGGGGCGGCCGCTCCCAGTTCCCCGGCCCCGGCGTCGCCCGTCGCGTCGATGTCTGCCCCGGCGTCGCCCGTGCCGGTACCGACGGTGGCACTGCCGGCCCCTGGAGTCTCGACCCTCCCGCCGCCACGTCCGGTACCGGCCGCCATGATGGCGCCGTTCGCACCCGCCAGCGAGCAGTTCGCCGACGAGGGGGCCGGTATCGGGCGGTTCGCGCAGCACATGGCCAGGGTCGGGCTGCGCAATCACCAGTTCGGAGTGGCGCTGCCGGGCATCGACGTCACGGCGTACGGCGCCGACGCCGTCCACAGTGGCTCGGACAGGCGATGGCGAGCGGCGGCACAACGATCCGGTGAGCGGCGGGCGGACCGGGCGGTCGAGGAGTTCCGGCGCCGTCTGCAGACCGAACTGTGGGACCTCCAGCGCGGTCTGCCGGCCGGGGTCCGCCCGCTCAGGGCCGACGACTTCATCATCACCTCCCGGGGCGGGATCAGCGTCCCGGACGACGTCTGGGACCGGACGCTGCCGTCGCGGGTCGATCTGCACGCGGCGAGGGACCGGCAAGCCACCTTCGAGGTGCTGCTGCCCCCCGAGGCGGAGGCGGTGGAGCTCCTCAACGGGATGCACCGGCGCGACCGGCGCTGGGACGGGGCGCCGCTGGATCTGAACCATCTCGCCCGGCAGGTGCTGCATCTGGAGCAGGACGCGGTCGTCGACGCCGCGGTCCGCGAGCGGTTGCTGGCCCTGGTCGGCCGCGCCCTGAAGGCGGGCAGGACTCACGGATTCGCCCAGCTGGCGGCCTTCGACCTGGAAGAGCGCGGCGTCCTGGACCCGCGCCGGAAGCAGCACTTCACCATGGGCGGGGTTCGGGTTCCCGGCCTGAACTGGACTCCGATAGAGAGCGTCGAGCTGAACACGGCCATCCGGTTCACCCACTGGGAGCTGGCGGTTTCTCCTTCGGGTACGGCTTCGCCGGTGGGGTCGGTACCCGCCTCGGGCGCCACCTCGCCTGCCGGTACGGCGTCACCCGTCGGTACGGCGTCGCCTGCGGGCGCGGCGTCACCCGCCGGTACGGCGTCGCCCACGATCCCGGCGTCGCCTGCTGGGGCGGCGTCCCCCACGGGCGCGGTGTCCCCGGCTCCCGCGCGCAACACGAGCCAGGAGCCGACGGTCCCCTGGGACGACAGCCCGGCTTCGAGGCCCTACGTGGTGGCGGGAGTGGGCGGACCCCAGCACGTCGTGGTGAGCCTTCCGGACGGCTCCGAGCTGACCGTCGGTTACGAGGAATTCGTCGAGCTGATCGCGGCCGACCCGGCGCTGCGGGCCCTGCCGCCCGACAGCCCGATCGTGCTCGCCGTCCCGGACGCCGGTGCCGTGCTGCTGGACCTGCCCAGGCTGCTGGCCGAGCGGACCGGACGGACGGTGTGGGCCCACACCGGGAAGGTGCTGCTCGGCAAGAACACCCACGGTGAGTTCACCGTCGACACGTGGCACGCATGGGGCCGGCGGCAGGGCGACTGGGTGAAGAGCCTGCCCGGTACGGCATGGGATCCTCGGGACGGCGACGCGCTGGGCTGGTTCCGCCACGTACGGTCCCACGCCGTGATCAGCCGGACCACCGGTCTGCAGATCGGCCGCTCCTCGCACGACACCCACGACATGGTGTGGAACGGGTTCGAGGACCAGCAACGGTATCTGGACCAGATCACGACGTTCGTCCATCACAACCCCGTCACCGGGGAGTACTCCGACGAGCTGCCGCTGCCCGGGCTCGGCGACGAGAGCGACGCCACCCACGAGGACACGCACGCCGGCCCCGAGGGGCAGAAGCTGAAGACACTCGACGGCCGGGGGTTCGTGCTCGCCGGACGCGCGGAACTGCGTGCCTGGTACCGCCGCAAGAGCGTGACCGGTAGCTGGATCTCGATCGGGGGGTGCTCGGTCGGTGCGTATCTGGACGCGTCCGTGCCGTGGATCAGCAACCTCACCACCCATGTCGAGAAGCCCTTCGTCCCCGATCCGCTCGCGGAGGAGCCGCAGGGCCAGCGCATCGCGAACGCGGCCCGCAAGGGCGTGCGCGCCGCCACCCGCCCCCAGGGAGTGACGAAACGGAACGGCAGGTACGTCCGAGTCCTCGATTCGGACGCCTGGGGCCGGCCCGGCGAGTGGCAGTTCTTCCTGCCGGAGCCCGAGGCCGACGAACTCGACCTGTTGGCCGACGCGGTGGGACGGCACGCCGACACGGAGGGTGAGCGGGCATGGGAACGGCTGCGGACACTGCGTGCGGTGCGGGCCCTGCGACTCACCTTCGGCCAGGACGTCGAGCGGACGGAGCCCAGAGACGCCTACCTCGGTCTGCTGCGCGGATTCGCGGCACTGGACGACATGTGGGAGGCCGACGACCGGTTCACCGGGCTGGGCCTGTTCACGATGGACATGTTCGACAGGGTGGTCGCGGAGCGGCCCGAAGGCGGGCCCGGCGCGGATCGGGAGGCCTACCGAAGGGTTCTGTCGGAGGCCGCGTTCGCCGGACCCGGCGCGACGCTCGCGCACTTCGTCTCGGCACCGGCGGCGGTCGACCATGCCCTGGCGTGGCGGAAGAGCACGGACTTCGACGAGCAGGCGGCCGTCGCGCTGGACATTCAGCCGGACGAGGTGACGGAAGCCGACCGCTCGCGACTGTTCTGGGCCCGGGTCAAGGCCGAGGAGACGCTGCGCGCGCCCGGAGTGGACGTCCCCGACCTGCTCAGAAAAGTCCTCGGCTATCCCGTGCAGTTGCCACCGAGGTACTCGCACGCGCCGCTGTGGAACGCCTACACCCGGGCCTTCGCCGCCGGACGGGACGCCACCGAGCCCGCGGTGGTCGCCGCGCACGAACTGGAGCTGGCCGGCGCGACGGCCGACGACACCCGCCAGATCGTCCTGCTGGACGGCGGCTGGGGCTCCGGGCGGAACTACGGCCCGGAACGACAGCACAGGCACGTGGAATTGTCCGAGATCCGGACCCCGGCCGGCCGGGAGCCCGCCAAGTGGGCCGAGGGCCCCCAGCCGCCCAGCCCCCACCTCGTGGTGGCCGACCCCGACCCCGGTGATCCCGACCGCATCGCGGTGGAGGTCGCCGGGAAGAAGCGGCGCGTCACGCTCGACGTCTTCATTGAGCTGGTGGCCGCCGACCGCTCCCTGATGAACCGCGCGGAACCCGTCCCGGTCGTGCTGGCTCTCCCGGAGCTGGGCCGACTCGCCCCCGCACTCGCGCAGCGGCTGGCCGACCGGCTGGGCCGGGACGTGTGGTGGACGAGTCTGCCGGTGAACCTGACCAAGGCGGACGCCGGTGACCTGTCCTTCCTGGAGCTGACGGACGGCCCCGCCGGCTCGCCCGCGCCGACCGCGGACGCCTGGCAGAAGACGCAGCCGCGGATTCCCGCCCTTCCGGCGGCCGCGCCGTCCGGCTCCGCCCCGCAGCCGGTGCCCTCTTCCGCAGGACGTGCGGCTGTCCGTGCGGTGCCGGGCCCCGGCGTCGCGGCCCCGGACGTCCCCGCCCAGGTCCTCGCCCCGGAGGACGCGGACGCATCGGCGGACACGGACGACGAGGCCGCGGTCGTCCCGGACTCCTCCGCGGACCCCGCGCGGCGGCGACCCTCCGCTCCGCCTCTCAAGTCCGCGCTGCGCGCCGAGCCGGCACCGCTGTCGAGCGCCGCGCCGGTCCCGGCGTCCGCCGGGCAGGTGCTCGCGGCCCCGGTCACCGCACCGGTCGGGAGCACCCCGTCCGCCCCGGCCGCCGTGCCGACCCGCGGCACGGGCACGGTCTCCGCGCCGCCCGCCCGCTCCTCGACCACGTTCGTGCCGTTCTGGCGCTCCTCCACCCACCTGTCGCGCAAGGAGTGGTCGTCCATCGAGCAGTCGGCTCGCCGCGTGGCGCGGGTCGCTGTGGCGCACCACGAACTGGGGGTCTCCCCTCAGGAGGTCGACATCGTCGGCCACAGTGAGGGGTTGCCCGGCACGGCGTGGGGAGCCGAGCGGATCGGCACGGCGCGGGCGAGGGAGGTGGCCGCCGTCTTCCGGCGGGCTCTGGAGCGGGAGCTGGCCGGACTCCAAACGGGTCTCCCGGCCGGGCAGCGGCCGTTGCGGGCAGCGGACGTCCCGGTGCGGGCCCGGTACGGCGGACGGCGAGGCGCCGAGGGTCCGTCGCGTACCGGCGAAGCCGCGCGGCACACGGTGATCGATGTGTCCGGACCGTCGGTCGCGGACGCGCGGCAGGCGTTGAGGGCGCTGGCGGCACGTGAGGCCGAGCGGTTCGGCCGGCCCCGGATGTCGCGCGAGGAACAGGCCCGTCAGGTGCTGCATCTGGCCGACGACGCCGAGGTGGGCCCCTCGGTGCTCGGCGCGCTGTACACCCTGGTCGCGCAGGCGAGGGCGGCCGGCCAGGCGGATTCGACGGGTGCGCTGGCCGCCTTCCACCTCGGGCAGCCCGGTGTCCTGGAGCGGCTCGGACTGGCCGCAGCGGGCCGGACGCGGTACTTCACCCACCGAGGGGAACGCATCCCCGGGCTGAACGGGGGAGAGCAGGCGGTCACCGAGTTCGACCCGGCCGAGTTCGACATCCTGCGTGCGTCGACGGACGGCTCCCTGACGGGAGGCGACGCCCATCGGACGGCCCCCTGGTCCGGTGGACGGAGCTACCCCGTCTCGGCCGCTCTGCGGGACGGTCTGGTCGGGCTGCGGTGGCCGGACGGCGCACTGCGCGAGCAGAGCATCGAGGAGACCGCCGCCGTCGTGCGTGCGGACATGGCCCGGGAAGGGCTGGGCCGCGACGTCACGGTCGTGTGGCCCACCCGGATCGCGGGCGATGCCGATCTCGCCCAGATCGAGCTGTTCGCGAACCTCGTCGGCCGAACGGTGTGGGTGCACACCGGCATGGCGGACCTCCGACCCAGCTCCGACGTGATCCGGGTGGTGCATCAGGAAGGGCGGCCACAGGGGGACTGGCTGGCCGTCAGAGCCCACGATCCGCTCGCGCCCGCGAAGGCCGGCCAGGGCTGGGACCGGGAGGCGTACCTGCGCCCCGTGGTCGGCGGACACGCCCACCGGCGGACCGGCACGAGCTTCTACTCGCCCGCGGATCTGGCAGGCGCCCGGGAGGAGTTCAGTCGTTCCCTGGCCCAGCAGACCGGGTTCGTGCACTACAACCCGGCCACGGGCGAGATGTCGGAGGAGATTCCGCTCCGGGGGCCGGCGTTGCAGGGCTCCGAGTACCAGGCCGAGCACCTGTTCGGGCACTCCCTGCCGGGGCGGGTGGCCCAGGCACGGCCGGACGGCACGTACCGCATGCTCGACGAGGGCGGGATCGAGAGCTGGGCCGCGAGGCTCCTGCGCCGCAGCCGCGCCCGGTGGATCAGTCTGGTGTCCTGCTGGGGCGGGGCCCCGCTCGACCTGGACGGCGCCCGTGGCCGCACCGGCCGGGGCGAGGCCGCCGGGATGCCGTTCGTCGTCAACCCGCTCCGGCACATCTCCGCCGGCCAGCGGGCCGCCAACGGTGGACGGCTGCCGGTGCGGGCCCCGGACCACATCCACGCCGTCGTCCGGGACGGCGCGGGCCGGCAGCTGCACGCGCTCTACACCGACGCCCGGGGGCGGCGCACCCGGTGGCAGTACTTCCGCCCCGAGCCGACCTCGTCGGAACTGGGCAGACTGGCGCGGATCGCCGGGCTGCACAGCGGTCCCCGGCCGTCGTCAGAGGCAGTGCGGCAGCGCACCCTGGAGCTGGTGCGGGCACTGAAGATCACCTTCGGCCGCGACGTGGAGGACGCGGCGGACTTCCACCAACTGCTGCGCGGCGCCGCCGCCCTGGAGGGGATGTGGCGCAACGATCCGGCACTCGGGGCGTGGGGCCCGTTCACGCTGGACGCCCTCCAGCGGACGGTTGCGGCACACCCCGCCGGGCGGCAGGGCGTCGACCAGGCCGGCTACCGCGCGGTGCTGGCAGCTGCCACGCGGGCCCGCCCCGACGTCCCGCTGAGCGCCTTCGTGTCCATGCCCGCCGTGGAGCAGGCCCTCCGGTGGCTGCGCGAGGCGGGCGCCGACACGCTGACCGCGCAGGCACCGGATTCCCCCTTCACCGGGGAGGACCTGCGCTCCTGGATGTTCTGGGCGCGGGTGAAGACGTACGACGCGCTGGCCGGTGCCGAGGTGGCGGCTGTCGCTCGCAAGGTGCTGCACCTGGGCCCGGACGAGACCGTGGACGCGGCCCGCGAGGAGGAGCTGCGCCGGGTGCTCACCCGGGCCTTCGCCGAGGGCCGCGCCGCCACCGACCCGCTCGGGGCCGCGGTGGACCCGGACGTGGCCGCCGCCCACCACCTCCAGCAGGCCGGTCTGTTGGGTGAGGCCACCACGGCGGGCACACTCGGCAGCGGCGACGGGACCGGCACCGCGCGGGACTTCACGGGCCTGCCGGTGCTGCCGGTGGTGGACCTGACGACGGTCGAGGTGAACGGCTCGCCGCAGCAGGCCCCCTGGCTCTCCCCGCGAGAGGGGGAGGCGAGCCGCCCGACGCCCAGCCTGGTCCGGGGCACGCTGGACCGGGCCGACAGGCGCTACTTCCTGCTGACCCTGCCGGACGGGACGACGCACCGCGCCCCGCACAGCGAGCTCCCGCACCTGCTGGCCGCCGACCCCGCCCTGCAGGCCCTGGACCTGGCGGTCGACCTCGTGCTGGACGTTCCGGAGCTGGACCGGTACGCGCCGGGCCTGGCCGACGACCTGGCGCAGCTGCTCGGCCGCGGCATCTGGTCGACCGCCGCCACGAGCGGTCTGAACCGCAGCGGCCGGGACGGCAGTTCCGTGCTCACCCTCCGTCCCTCGGCGGGAGACCCGGACACCGAGCCCACCTGGACGCGGAGCGCGCCGCGCGGCCCGGCCGAGCCGGTGTACGCGCCGAGCCCGGTGCCGGACCCGCTGCCGCTCGCGACGTCGCTGCCGCAAGCGGCCGCAGCGGCCGGGCCGCTGACCATCGAGCCCCTGCCGGAACTCCCGGAGGAGACGCGGGTCCCGGTGGCGAGGCGCGTCCCGCGGAGCACTGCCCCGGCGGACTCGGAGTGGGACACGTCGGACGGCACGGTGAGCGAGCCGGAGCCGGCCGCGCCGTCCGGGGACGAGGCGCGGTCGTCGGCCTGGGTGCACGACGCGCTGGTGGCCTCCGATGCGGCCGGGAACGAGCAGCGGGACACCGACCCCGAGACTGTCGGCACGCCGCCACCCACCGGCGGGCGAACCGGACAGGGACCCGGCCGGGACCGGGCGCCCGGCCGCGGAGCGGCCACCGTTCCCGAGGCCGAGAGCGACTCCGGCTTCGAGGCCGACTCGGAGGCGGACTCCGAGATCGGCTCCGATTCCGAGTCGGACTTCGAGCCGGCCCCCGAGCCGCCGGAGCCCGTCTCCGAGCCGGTTGCCGGGACCGAGTCGGACTCCGGTTCCGACTACGAGCGTGCCGTCTCCGAGCCGGACTCCGGTTCGGACCGCGAGCGTGCAGCCGTCTCGGACTACGAGCCCGCCTCCGGGTTCGAGTCGGACTCCGGCTCCGAGCCGGTCCCCGAGTCCCGGCCGGCCGCCGAATCGGCGGCGGAGTCCGGGTCGGAAGACGGAGACGACGCGGACTCGTCCTCCGATGCGGACACGCTCTCCGAAACCGGCTCCGATTCCGACGGGTTCTCCACCTTCGTCGAGAACTTCGGCCACGGCCACCGCGGACTCCTCGGATCGGTGCACGTCATGCCGTTCCCGGACGAGACGCTGGAGTGGCTGCACGCCGGAATCGGCACCGCCGTACGCGCCCGGCACCGGGCGGACGTGGGGACGGCCACCGAGGATCTGGAGGCGCAGGACCAGCGGGGCAACGCGGCGCTGCTGAGCGAGGTGGCGACCGCGTATGCGCAGAGCCCCGTCCTGGAGTCGCTGCCGTATGTGCTGAGCACCAAGGGCATGGTGCGGACGGTGACCTACCGGGGCCGCCGCTACCAGGTGTCCTGGCGCCTGGAGCTGGGGGAGGCCCGGCTCGCGCCGACGATGGCCTCCGAGGTGGCGGAGGGGCGCACGATCCAGGTCGAGGAGCGGAACAAGACCACCGTCACCTCCAGCAGCAACGGCGGACGGCAGACCGTGCGGACCTTCCCGCTCTCCTACGGCCGCACGTGGGCGATGGACCGCACGGGGAATCCCGTGCTGGCGTCGCTGGCCTCCCTGGGGATCACCCCGAAGCTGACGCTGCTGCACAACCAGGAAGGCATCTCGGCGACGGTCGCGAAGGAATACATGGCGATGTCGGCGCTGGCCTTCGGCATGGAGCCCTCGTCCCTCTACGACTACGGCATGGTCTCGCAGATCAAGGTCGAAGCACTCGACGCCCCGGCTCCGCCCCGCGCGATCGGGCCGGCGCCCGGCGAGGAGACCGGGACCGGGACGGAGGAGTCCTCCGGGGCCGACCCGACCGGGTCCGGGCGCACGTCCACGTCCGCGGACGCAGCCGCGTCCGATGCCGCGTCCGAGACCGTGTCCGACGAGGCGTCCGACAACGCGTCCGAAGCCGCGACCGACGACACGTCCCGGGACGACGGCTGGGGCGACATCCCGCCCGCGACCGCTCCCGGCCGGGTCGCCGCGTGGTTCCCGGACTACCTCACGCGTCCCCCGGAGCCGGCTCCGTACGGCACGCTCTTCGCATCCGACGAGGAGCTGCCGGCCGAGCCGCGGACCCTCTCCGCCGGCTTCCTGCCCATCCGCATGGACACCATCCGGGACCCCGCCGCGCTGCACGACGAGATCGTCGCCTCCGACGAGCTGCGTCCGCACCTGCGCAGGCTCTCCTCCGAGTCGGCCGACGACCTGGGCGAGTTCCTCTCGGAGAACAACCAGCGCTCCGGACTGCCGCTGATGCTGGCGGGTGCCTACCCCTCACCGGTGCTGCGGGACCGTGCCGGGGACACGCTGGGCTTCCTGGAGGTCAGGGCGCGGCTGAGGTGGCTGAACCCGGATGTGCTGGTCAGGTCGAAGAACGTGGTGCTGGAGAACAGCCTGCTCTACACGGCGGGAGCCAAGAACTCCTACACGGTGTCCAACGCCGTGCAGCCGGGCTTCTCCTTCGCCCCGGCCTTCGCGGACCCCGACGGTTCGGGGGTCGGCGGTGGCCCGGCCTTCTCCGGCGCCTACCAGTACCAGCGCGACCACGGCTTCGACTCGGGCGGGACGGCGTACAACTGGTTCGGCATCGCCACCGAGAACCCGCAGCTCCTGGTCGAGGCGGACATCGAGTTCGAGGCGGTGTTCGTCTCCGCCGAGGGGGGCCGCTCCGAACCGTTCACCTTCAGCCGCCCCGCGAGCCACCTCCTGCGGGTGCCGAGCAGGGCCGAGGTCGAGGGCGTCCCCGTCCCGCCGGGTCAGGAGCGGCACCTGCCACCGGACGTGCTCGGGCTCCGCGCTCTCGGGGTGTCCGTGACCCCCCTCGAACTCACCGGCACCGAGGCTCAGTTCGAGGCGATCGAGAACAAGGTGCGGTCCTTCGGGCTGCTGCCCCCGGTGGAGCGCACCTCGCTGAACTGGATGGACGAGGTGAGCCGCAAGAAGACCCTCCAGGCGTGGGCCGCCAACCAGCGTGAGCTGTCCCTCGCCCGCTCGCAGGTCGGGTTGCGCTGCGCCTCGCGCGACATGGTGGGCGCGGGCCACCACATGTATTTCGACCTGCCGCACGAATACGACAACTGGCGTGCGTGCGCGGTCCTGCGGATGAAGCCGCAGGAGGGGACCTCTCCGCGGCACCGCCGCAACTTCCCGGGCTGGTCCTCGCTCAACGCCACCGGCATGGCGACCGCCGGCGGGGAGTCCTTCACCTCCTCGCACACGCTGACCGGCGCGTTCGCGGGCGAGGCACACGGACCGGTCTCCGGTGACACGACGATGAAGGGCGGCATCCCCTACAGCCTCTCGGCCGGCGGGCAGCGCACCGAAACCGCCGGCTCCGCCTCCGGGTACGCTCTGGACAAGCTCCTCTACACCCAGACCGGCCTGGCCCAGTACGACATCCCGGTCACCTACGACGCCGAGCTGTTCTTCGGAGGGGGCACCGATCCGGTGTGGGTCTCCGACCCGAGCGACGGGAACTTCGCCGCCACCTTCCCACTGGCCCGCACCCTCGCGGAGCGGCCCGCACTGCTCCCGGCGGCCACCATCCGTCCCGCCACCGACGAGGACCACCGGCTGGCCCGGATGCAGCCGGACGAGGAGGGCCGGCGGCCGGAAGGGGCGCAACTGCTCCCGGCGCACGCGCACGTGAACTCGGCCATCGGCAGCGCCGAGTTGATCTCGGCCTTCCAGCAGCTCCTCACGGGCGGCAGCCCCGGGGACGACACCGCGGACGCCCCGGCCCCCGGGGCGTTGGCCAGGATCCTGAACTGGACCGCCGAGCACGGCAGCCAGGTCGGGGCGCTGCTGCCGGGATTCGTCACCCAGCCGGCGCAGTGGCTGAAGGACGTGACGTTCGGCCAGTCCCTGGCCTACCCCGAGAACCCCGCCCAGGAATCCGCCCGGGCCGCCCTGTCGAGCACGTCCCTCCTCGCCCTGGCGGTCCAGATCGCGCGCGGGGGCTACAGCTACCACGCGGGCTCGGCCGGCTCCTTGATGGGCACCGAAGTACAGGGGGAAGTGCGCGGCTATCTGCACGACGTGCAGTACCTGGGCGTCGGCACCCCGCCGGAGGAGGGTTTCACCGGGTCCGGGAACTGGATGGAGAGCGACGTCACCGCCACCGACGCGGCCTGGCGGGGCCGCGGCGGCAAGCGCACCGCGCAGCTCGGCTTCAGCGGCTCGGTCACCCGCGCGGACGGGGACGTGTCGGGCAGCGTCACCGGCAGCGGAAGCCAGAGTTTCGCCGTCTCGTGGAGCGTGAGCGACACCGACTCCGTCTTCAGCGACCGGATGAATGTCGAGGCCAGGGAACCGCACCACGCCTTCCGCGCCGACTTCACCTACCTGTCCTCCCTTTCCGTGGGGCACGTCAACGCGCTCGCCAACGCCCTCGGGGTCGGCCCGCAGACCGTCCGGACCCTCGCGGCACATGTGCCGGGCGCCCTCGTCTTCTGGGTCTCGGAGACCGGCGTCCGGGAGGACCCGCGGCTGGCGGAGCTGGCCGGGCTCACTCCGCACGAACCGACCCTCGACCGGCGCCTCCCGCCCTTCTTCGTCCGCTCGGGCGGCCGGGCCCTCGGTCCCGCCACCGTGCCCGAAACCCTTCCGGACGGCCCGCTGGACGCGTTCGTCGAGGCGCTCCGTGCCGAGGCCGAGCGGGTGGCGCCCGGTTCGCTCACGCCGGGCAGCGGCAGCTACGTCTACGGTCTGGACTCCCGCATCACGCAGACCGGTTCGGCCATCGGCACCCGGGCACTGGTCGGCGCGGGCGCCGACAGGTGGCTGAAGCCGATCACCTTCGTGTACCGAGGGCGTGGCCGGGGGGAGTCCGCTCCCGGTGTCTGGGGCGGCCTGTACCGGGTGACGCTGTCGGTCAACGCCCGCCCGGCGCCCGATCGAGACCTGGGCGAGGTGCGCGGCGCGCTGCGCCCGAAGTCCGGCCTGGAGAACATCTACTCCTCGACGCCCAGCTCGGTGACGCGCACGGCCTCCCGGTCCGGCACCTTCAGCCTCAGCCTCAGCCCGTCGGCCGGGTTCCCCGTCGTGGTCGGAACGGACAACGCGGGCAGCGCCGGAGTCTCGGCGTCCTTCGCCTCGAACAGCTCCCGCTCCACCTCCCTGACCCTCTCGCCCACCCGCCAGCAGTGGGTGCGGACCTACGCGCCGGCGGCGCAGTTCGACGTGGCGTACGAGTTCCGGGCGACCGCCTCCGCCGAACTGCTGCCGGACACGCTGCCCGGCTTCCTCGTCAACCAGGTCGTCTCGCTGAAGGAGCTGACCGAGCTGCTGGTCGAGGGCGGGCTGTCGGCGAGCGAGACCCTCGGGCTGCGACGGCTGCTGAGCCGCATGGCCGACGGCATGACTGAACTGCCGAGCGCGCTGGCGGCCGTCCTCGGCCGCACTCCGGACGCCGCGGCGGAGGCCGGGACACTGCCCCCTCCGGTCACTGCGACGGGCGCGACAGGCGAGGCGATTCCCCTCGATACGCTGACCGCGTCCGGCGAGCGGACCGAGGGGAATCGCGCCCCGGTGGACGGGACCCCCGCCGCGGAGAGGGACAGCGCCGAACCGGATCCGGCCGGGTCCACCGAGCCCGCCGAGGCCACCGAGTCGGAAGAGGCCACCGAGTCGGAAGAGGAGCCCCGTCCCGGCGCCCCCGTCTCCAGCACGCCCTTCACCGTCAAGCTGCGCTTTCCCGCGCACGAGACGCCGTACGAGCGCGCTGACGGCACCGTGGACTGGTCCACCGCGCCCGAGCTGCTGACCCCCCAGCTGCACGAGAGCGACCCCCGCCAGGCCCGGCCCCTCCCGGAACCGGCCACCGACCTGGCCGCCGAGACGGCCACCGGCACGCCCGCCGACACGGCGACCGGTTCGGCGGAGGAAACGGCACCGGCGCCGGAGCCGCTGGGCGCCAGCGCCCGCTGGACACCCGAGCAGACGCTCATCGTCGGTGACTTCGACGCGGTGGACCAACTCGCCGACGCACTCCGTGCCGTCGACCCCGCCCTGCGCGACGGGGGGCTGCCGAAGACCTCCGAGTCCCAGGAGTCCACGATGCTCCGCATCGGGAACCTCGTCGGCTCCGGCAAGGTGGCGCTCACCGCAGCGCAGGCGTCCCGTTTCACCGGCAAGCGGCCGTCGGGCAGCTCCTCCTCGGTCCGGCTGGACCTCTACCGGCCGCAGACCGAGAGTTCCAGCCGGACCCTCGTCCTGATGGGAATCCGCGTCAACATCCGCAGCGCCTCGTCCTCGGGCAGCCAGACGTACTCGCCGTCGGCGAACGTGCCGTTGAGCGGCGGACTGACGGAGGGGAACACCGACACCCTCGGCGGGGCGGTCCCCGTGGCGGGGGAGAACATCACCACGGGGAAGTCGACCGGCGTCTCCAGCTACCGCCGCGAGATCCTCAAGTACGGCACCGGCCTGTCGCAGAACGAGGACGAGGAGCAGGACGACAGCGGGGTACTCGGCTACACCCTGACCGTGCACACCGCGCTGGAGGTCTCCGGGCCCGAGGGCACCCGCTGGGTGACGGGCAACGCCGTGGTGCGGGCCACCCTGGAGGACGTCCTCGGCAACGGCCTCACACCGGTCCGGCCCTCGGCCAACGTCTACGACGCGCTGTCCGTCGTGGCCGAGAGCGGCCCCCGCGACTGGAGCGCCGTCTCCTCCGAGGACTTCGGCGCCCTGCTCGCCGGAGCGTTCACCGAGGACGACGCGGCCCCCCAGGTCTGGCTGGACCCCGGTGACGTCCCGACGGCCGCCCGCTACGCACTGCTCGGTGCGCGTACCGCCCTGCTGGCCGGCGGCACGCTCGCCGGGGCGCGGGAAGCCGCCGGTGCCCGGCTCCCCGAAGCCTTCTCGAACCTCATGGGCGCCGCGGCCCACGCCGCCGCTCTCGCCCTCCGGCCGGTCACCCTGGTGCTGCGCACGCCCGGCGGGCCGGTCCATCTGCCCTTCTCCCCGCCGGGGACGGAGCCGGCGAACGTGACGGTCGACCCGCCCGAGCCGGAACACCCGGCGTCGCCGCTGCCCCCGGTGCCGTCCGTGCCGTTGGACCCGTCCGACTACTCCGGTGTCTCGGAGCTGGATCTGGATCTGGAGTCCCGCTCGGGGTCCCGGTCGGAGTCGCGGACGGAGTCCGACCGGGCGCACGCCCGCGAGGCGGAGCACCGGTCCGGGCCGGAGCACGAGTCCGAGTCCTGGACCGCGCCGACGCCGTCGGGCGAGGAATCGGTACCGGACATCGTGGTGACACCGCCGGAGGAGGACGTCCGCGCGCGCGAGGAACCGGGCCGTGCCGCGCTGCATCTGGACCCGGACACCGTGTGGGACGCGGAGCAGCAGGCCGAACTGACGCGGCTGGAGGAGCAGGCCGTCGCCACCGGGCAGGACCCGGCCGACCCCGCGGTGCTCGCGCTCCTGCACCTGACCGCACTCGGCGCGTTCTCGGCGGCCACCCGGATCGTGGACTCCGAGGGCAACCACCAGGGCCGCAACTACGGGAGCACACCTACGCCCGGCGGGCTGGAGCCGCTGCGGATGTACACGGTCCGGCCCGGCCCCGACGGGAACACCACCGAGCTGGAGTTCACCCCGTGGGCCGCAGACGGCGGCCCCCTCCCGTACTTCGTCAGCACCGACGCGGACGAGGCGGGCGCGGGCACCGTCCTGCGGCTGCCGGGCGGCACCGTACGGGTCTCCGAAGCGGAACTGTTCGCGCTGCTGGCCGCCGACCCGGAGCTGCGCGAGGCCGGCCCGGACCGGTGGGTCGCGCTGCTGGCCGGCGGTCCGGCCGCGGAATCCCGGGCCACCGAACAACAGGCGTACTCCGAGCGGGAGAACCGGACCGCGATCGGCTACAGCGGGGCGCTCCTCCTCTCCGAGGGCGACCCGTCCGAGCCGAGCTGGCTGACCGCGCTGCCGGACCGGTCGACCGGTGCCCCGGGCCGCTGGCACCGCACCCGGCCCGCCGCCTCGTCCGGCGCACGGGCGGCCGGGACACCCCCCACCGGGCGGGCCGCGCACCCCGGGCGTGAGGTGCCGTACTCGGTCGACGGCTGGTTCGACGAGAGCTTCGCTGCCACCCGGGAGCACTTCCCGTCCCCGCTGGCCACCTCCACGGAGCGGAGCACGGTGTGGGGCGAGGGGCACGCCGATCCGGACCTGCACATGTTCGTGGCCGAACTGCCCGGGCTGGGGCTGCGTGGTGAGTACAACCCGGCGGGGCCGTCGGCCGGCCAGGTGACGGATGCGGACGGGCGCCTGTACAGTGAAGGCCCTGCCTGGGACTGGTACCTGGCAGGACGCGGTCTGGTCGCCTCCTCCAGGCTGCGGACGATTCTTCTGGCACAGGACGTCGAGGGGACCGCGGACGATCCCGGTGTTGTGCCGGTGCCTGCTGCATGGCCTGCCTCCGGCCCCGTGAGCGCGACGCCACCGGTACCCCCGGTCACCGTCGCGGCAGTGCAGCACCTCCTCGGCGGGCCGGACCTCCAGCTCCTCGATGTCCATTGGCGCGTTCACGAGGGGCCCCTGCACACCTTCAGTTCTCAGCTGCCGCAAGAGGTCTTCGAGCAGGGACTGCTGCCGGAGGGAGACGAGTTGCTTCACCCGATCGAGCATGTCGTCGCCGGTGACGGCGCCGCCTCGGCGTGGGTCGGTACGACAGCGGATCCGCACGCCGGTCCCGCCGCGGGGAGCGGCTGGCGCGTCTTCCTCCAGGCGCCGGGCGGAGTCGACGTGAACGCCACCCTGGGTCTCGCGTCCCCCTTCCCCGACCGATTCGAAGTGCTCTTCCCCGGAGGTGTCGACCGCCGCTTCATCCGGGGTGCGCAACTGCTGGAGAACGGTGAGCCGGTCGGTGACTTCCTCCCCAACCCGCACTTCGGGGAGGGCGGCGAGGACAATCGGGGACAGGGCCGGAACGAGCAGCAACGCGACGAGACCTGAACGCACGGCCGGGAAGACCAGTGAGTGAGGACAAGATGAGTGAGACCAGCGGCGAAGCCCGCGCCGCCACCGACCCCGCGGCGACGGACCCGGACGGTGGAGTCGCCACCGACACGATCGACCCGACTCCTCCCGAGGAGTTCGTCGAGGCCGCGAAGCTCGCGCCCGACCACTGGCTGTACCTGATCGACCCGACCTGGTCCGAGGAGGGTCCGCCCCCGGAGTGGGCCGTGGTGGGCCAGTGGCGCTCCGACGCCGAGGGCGAGATCGTCGAGTGGCAGGACAACGAGGACTACCGGCCCTCCCCGTCCGCGATGGGCTGGCCCGAGCCCGCCGACGAGGTGGACGCCGCGATCCAGCTCGCGACCACGGGGTACGGCCCCGCGGACGACGTCACCAAGGCCCTGGCCAAAGCGGAGGTGGCGGTACTGACGACGGCGGACGGCGACCCGGTGCGTGCCGCCGCCCCGGACGGCACCCCGGTGGTGCTGGTCTACAGCTCGCCGAAGTATCTGCACCTCGCCGGGCGGTTGAGCTTCGAGACGGTGCGGATACCGGACTTCCAGGACCGCATTCCCGAGGGGCACAGCCTCTGCATCAACAGCTCCGGCCCGGTCAGCATGGTGATGACCACGGACGGTCTCGACGATGTGCTGACGGCTGCCGCGACGGACTCCGAGGACGGGACGCAGGAGGCGGCACAGCCCGCCGACGGACCCGGTTCCGGAAGTGCCGACTGGTCGCAGCCGACCGGTCCCGGCGCGGTCGCCACGGAGTCCGCCCAGGTGGACGGTTCCGTGAACGGCGGTGGCCCCGACGGTTCGGACACGGGGGCGGACGGCATCGTCGATCTCCCGCTGCCCGAGGGCGACACGCGGTCGCGGGCGGAGCCGACCTCCGGGACGAGCGGGGAGCCGGCGGCGGAGGCCGCTGCGGAGACCGAACCGGGCAGCAAGCCGGCCCGGGGCAAGAAGCGCAAGACCGACAAGACCGAGGAGTAGCAACCCCGGCCGGGGCCGCACCCTACGGCGCGGCCCCGCGAGGGGGATTTCGGATCGTCCCCTCGGTGCGTGAACTTTCCCGGCGGCGGACGCATCACATGGTCAGGGGATGCTCATCGCGGGGACTCTCCACACCGGTCGGCGCGCCGACATCCGTCCGCACTGTTCCGGTCCCGCAGGCCTCCCGTTCAACTCGATTCCCTACTGTGCCCCCCACGGAACTTCAGAACATGTGCACTCCAACAGGTGACAACGACCGGACCGGCGACCTGGTTCACGGTGCGTCGCCGACGGGTCCGGGCCGGACGGCCGGGACCGCGACCCGCCGGTCGTCCCCCGATCGAGGAGATGAGGCGTGAACCGGAGCGACAGCGGTCGGAGGCGGTGGCTCGGTCGACGCAAGGACCTGCCCGAGTCCTCTCGGCCCGCCGTACCGGCACCGGAGACCGCCGGGTCGCCACCGGCCTCCGCCGAGCAGGCACCCGGCTCCGGGGAACGGCTGCTCGTGGAGGAGTACGACGGGCTGCGGCTGCTGCGCACGCTCTCGGACGACTCCCTCGGCGACACCGACATCTCCGATCTCGCCCGTGCCTTCTCCGCCGACCGTTCGACGGTGACGGTCATGACCGGGGCCGACGCGGCGCGTTCGGCCGAGCTGTGGACCCGGCTCGGTGCGCTGCTCGACGAACTGCGCGCGGACGGAGTCCGCGCGGTGCGGCTCGTCATGACGGCCGCCGGGGACGACCGGCCCGGCGCGCCCGCACTCGGCCGCCGGATCGCGGACTCCTGGGATCTCGACGTCATCGCCCCCGACGGGCTCTCCCTCGTGGTGCCCGGCGGCGGACTGTTCGTCCCCGCCCGGCACCCGGGCGCCGGCCAGGACGCCGGGAGCGGCGTGGAACGCGGCAACTGGTGGCGCTTCCCGCCCCGCGCCGAGCCCCGGCTCGTCGGTGCCCGGCAACCCGCCCCGGCCTGGCAGCAGTCCGTGGACGCGCTGCCCGCCCGGATCGCGGGCGGATGCGCCGTCGACCGCATCCCCGCCGGCGTGCTCGCCCGCCCGGCGGACGCCACCCCGCCCCGACTCGGCGACCTGTGCTACGCGGTGCCCGCCGACCCGCACGGACCCACCGTGCTGCTCGGCGCCCCGGACGCCGGCGAGGTCCCGGCGGACAGCGTCCTGGAACTCCTCGCGGCCCTGCCCGAGCCGGTGCGCCGGCAGGTGCGGCTGGCCCCGGGCGGTCCCCGCGACATCCTGCCCACCGCTCAGGCGGTCTCCGACACGCTGGGTATCGAACTCGTCGTCTACACCGGGATGCCGCTACTGGCCCCCGGGAACACCGGCGGCCCGGCGAGCCTGCGCTCGGTGCTGGTCGGAGCGGACGGGGCACCTCGCTGGCAGGCGTTCCTGGACGCGGTGATGTGCCTTCCCGCCGAGCCGAACGCACCGCCGCGGATGCCGCGCCCGCTGCGCTGGAGCCAGTTCGTCGCGAACCGGACCACCGTGGACCGGGCCCTGGCCGAACACGGCGTCGTCCGCCTCTCCGACCGCTGGCGGGCCACCGTCTCCCGGGCGGGTGTCTACGTCTCCGACATCACGGAGGCACAGCCCCCGGCGGCCACCAGGCCCACCGAGGCGGACGGCCCGTCGATCGAGGTGGGCCGCCCCGGCCAGATCCTCGAAGGAACCCTGCCCGCCGCACTGGCCACGCTGCTCGCCGGACTCGACCCCGATGTCCGCGGCCGGGCGCGGCTGCTGGTGCACGGAACGAGCCAGGACGGCGGCCGTGAACTGCGCCGGACAGCCGCCGAACACGGCCTGAGGTCCATACGTCTCCAGCCCTCGAAGCCCGCCCCCGCGGCCGGCCGCGGGGCCGCATCCGCGAACGGGCCGGCGAACGGATCCGCCCGGTCCGCCGCGCGCGCCGCGAAGCCCGAGGCCGTGCCGCCGGGAGGCCGGCCGCAGCCGCCGATGCCGCAGACGCCCCCGGACCGTCCCGCGCCCGCCGCCTCGTCGACGGCGGCCGCCCGCCCGGCGGCGAACCCGTCGGGGGAGGAGGCACCGGAGTTCCCCCCTCCGCCCGGCTTCCGGGCAGGGGTGCGCACCACCTCGGCACCCGCCCCGCGTCCTTCCGACGCCGAACGGAGTGCTGCCTCCGCGCCGCGGGAGGCCGCCGCAGAGGTGACGGAGCAGCTCGCCGCCGCCGAGGTACCGGAGCGGTCCGCACGCCCGGCCGGCGCGGAGCCGGTCTCCGGCAGCGCGCCCTCCTCCGGCGCCGCGTCGCCCGTCGCGCCGTTCCCGCCCATGCCCGCCGCCCCGCCGACGACCGCGCCCGGCCCCGGCCCGGCGTCCCCGCCCGGGGCCCCGGACGACTCGACCGCGCCCGCGGCCGGATCCGTGGTGCGTCCGGAACCGAGCCGGCAGCCCGAACCGGCGGGACCCCCGGCCGCCGAGCACAGCGGTCCGGGCGCGGCCGTCCGCCCCTCGCGGAAGTCACAGGACTCCCGCGAGGCCGACCCCGTCACGGCGGGCCGCAGCGCCCCGGGTGCCCGCCCGGCGGGCGTCCGGCCCGAGGCCGCGCCCGATGCCCCGGCCCGTCCCGGGCCCGCGCCCCCGCCACCGGTCCACGGGCACCCGGCCCCCGCGCCGGAGAGCTCGGCGCCCGAGGGACGGGAAGGGGCCACCCTGCCGTCCGCGGAGTCCCCGGAGGCCGGGAAGGCCGAGGACCCCGCGGAGCCCGCGGCGGTCCCGACGCCCGCACCGGTCTCGACGCAGGCGGGGCCCGAAGGAGCCTCGCCGACCGAGGAATCCGCGAACCCCGCGTACCGCGAGGACCCCGCGAACCCCGCGTACCGCGAGGACCCCGCGAACCCCGCGAACCCCGCGAACCCCGCGAACCGCGAGGACCCCGCGGAGCCCGCGCCCTCCGCACAGCGCGCCCCCGCCTCCTCGGACAGCGGTGACGGCCCCGCACCCGCTCCCGCGGGCCCGCTCCCGCCGGTTCCCTTCCTGCCCGGGCACGCCAGCACCCCCGGGGAACGGGCCGCCGTCCGGCGCCTGGCGGAGGCCTCGTGGGAGCGGCACGCCTCCGCGGTCACCCGAGCGCTGACCCGGATGCCCGCGCTGCGCGGGCCGCAGCAGGAGGACGTGGTCGACGACCTGATCGCGCTGCACGCCTACCTCAACTCCACCGAAGGCCCGCTGTCCCACGAGGAACTGGACCGGGGCCTGCGGGCGGGGGATCAGCGGATGCTGTCCTATGCGGCGTGCGTCGCCTCCGCACTGCGGCGGCTCCCCTCGCACCGGGGGCTCGCCTTCCGCGGCACCGACACCGCCGACGCGGGGCTCGTGCCCGGGAACCTGCTGCGGGACCCCGGCCCGGTCGGTGCCCTGCCGCTGGGGACCGGCGCTCCGCGCCCGGGGGGACCGCAGTACGCGATCTGGTCGGCCACCGGGCGCCGGGTGCGCGAGCTGACGGGGGGCCGGGCCGGTTCCCGCAGGCGTGACGAGGTGGTCTTCGCCCCCGGCTCCCTGCTGCGGGTGCTGGAGGTGCGCGTCCAGCAGGGCGCTCCGCTGGTGCTGCTGCGCGAAGTGCCGGTCTCCTCGGCTCCCGGCGGTGCCGGGAGCCTCCGGCAGAGCACCGAACTCGACGACCAGGACCGGGCCGCGCTGGAGCGGCTGGACCAGGCGCTGCGCCGGCATCCGCTGGCCCCGGGGCCCTTCCAGTGGCCGGGGTTGTGCGCCGGGGCGCTGGGACGGAACGGGGACGCGTACGACGGCTCCTGATGACCATCGACCGATCCGATCAGCGTGAAAGGGAGACAACGATGTCCGACAAAGAGCCACCCGGCTCCAGGGAACCGGTGGTGCGGCGTGCCGTGCCACTGCCCGGAGCCGCCGGCACCCCCGAGCCGGACGAGTTGCGCGCGAAGGGGGAGGAGCCGAGCCGGCCGGTCGGCGCTGCCACCACGGGAGGGGACCCGGCGGCGCCTCCCGAGCCGCCGGAGTCCTTCGCACCGGCCTCGTACACGTCGTCCGGTGCTCCGGAGTCCCGGCCGGTGTCCTCGTCCGGACCCGCCGCCGGTGAGCCGGACGCTCCGGAAGCCGAAACGTCGCCCGGACCGGACGCGGCCTCCGGAGCCGCCGGGCCCGAGGGCTCCGCGTCGCCGGAGCCGGAGCGGGAATCGGGGAACGGCCCGGAGAACGGTGGCGAGGCGAACTCGGCCGCGGACCCCGCTTCTTCGGCTTCGGACAGCTCGTCGGAGACCGCCGCGGATCCCGCGGCGGTCCGGGCCCCGACGGCGACGACCACCGAGGGGTCCGCGGCCTCCGCCGCTTCCGGGCCTCCGAGCGGGGGTGCCACCGGCCTCACCGCCGTGGCCACCTCCGGCGGCAACCCGCCGTCCGCGAGCACCGCGACGGACGCCGCCGGGGATCCGCCCTCCGGGAAGCCCACCAAGGCGCTGCGGGCCGCGGCCGCCATTGGCGGTGTGCTGCTGATAGCCGTGCCGTTGATGGCTCTCGGCGCGAACGACGATGACGACGAGAAGAAGAACGCGGCGGCCGATTCCGGCGTGACCCTCCCGGGGGACGCCGACGAGGACGCCCCCGGTTCCTACCAGGGCCGGTCGCCGTCACCAAAGGCGGAGAAGGACAAGAAGGACGAGAAGGACAAGGAGAAGAAGGAGGACAAGGACGAGGACGAGGCGTCCGGGTCGGACACCGACGCCGAGTCGGCGTCCGACGAGAAGAAGGACGAGAAGGACTCCGACGAGGACTCCGACAAGGACGAGAAGAAGACCAGCTCGCTCTATCGGGCCCACGGCCCGGGGCTGTTCAAGAAGAAGCAGATCCGGAACGTCATGACCGGGCAGTGCGTCGACATCTCGGGTTTCGGCAAGGGCAAGTCCGGCGGCAAGCTCATGCAGTTCCCCTGCGCCCGGGACCGCAGTGCCGACAACCAGGTCTGGGACTTCGTGGTCAAGCAGAAGGGCAAGGGGCCCGGTGGCCGCAATCTCTATGTGATCAAGAACGTCAAGGACGACCTCTGCCTGGACCTGCCGGGAGAGGGCGCGGTCCCCGGGGCGACCGGCGTCGTGCAGTACAAGTGCGTCAAGAATGCCGACGACAACCAGCGGTGGTGGCTGCAGGGGCGGGGCAACGGCAAGTACTGGATCCGCAACTACAAGAGCCGCAACATGTGCCTGGACGTGTGGGGCAAGACCTTCGGAGCCGGTAAGGACGCCGCGCGCCTGGGCGTCGCCAACTGCTACCCGAAGGACGACCACGAGTGGCGGTTCACCTGACAGGCGGCCGGGGACTCGCTCCGTGACTCCCCGGCCCCGCTCGTCCTGCTGACAACACGCCGGCGGCAACAGGCCTCCGCGGCGCCCGCGCCGCGGAGGCCTCAGCACGAGTGTGAGATCACCCCGGCCGGCGCCGCGCGGAGCGGTGGTGCTGAACTCCTGGACACCCGGCATCCCGGTGCACCGCATCGCCATCGGGCTGATCCCCTGGGGCGAGCACACCCTCGTCGTCCTGGAATGGCATCCGCTGCGCGGTCCGGGTACGCGGATGCACGGGCTTCCCGTCGACTATGTCGTCGCGGTCCGCAACGGCATGATGCTCACCAAGCTGGCCCGCATCGCCGCACGCGAACGCGACCGCGAAGGCGGCAGCGGCCCGCCCTGACGTGAGCGGCGCGGCCCCGCGGGCGACAGGCGGCGGGCAGCCCGGCGCCACCGGCGTCCGCTACCCGTCGGCGCCCGGCTCCGGGGCCGCGAACAGCACCGCGTGATGCGCGAGCCCCGGGAGTGCGACGACGGACGTCAGCCGCAGCCCGCTGCGGGCGAAGAGCTCCTCGTGTTCGGCCAGGGTCCGCTCCCGGCCGGGTGTGAGCACCATCATCTCGACATCGCTCATCGCCACCATCAGCGCGTCCTGCGCGGACCCGATCTCCTCCGCGGTGGGCATGAGGAGCGTGGGCACCAGCACGCTGCCGCCGGATCCCGCGACAGCGTCGGAGCAGTGGCGCAGCACCCGGACGCAGTCCTCGTCGTCCCAGTCGTGCAGGACGTTCTTCAGGACGTACAGATCCCCGCCCGCGGGCACGGAGGTGAAGAAGTCGCCCTCCACCAGCGTGCAGCGGTCGGCCACCCCGGCTCCGGCCAGGGTGTGCTCCGCCGCCCGGAGCGCCGTCGGGCGCTCGTGCAGGGTGCCCTCCAGCGCCGGGTGCGCGTGGAGGAGCGCGGCGAGGAGCGCACCGTCCCCGCCTCCGACGTCGACGACGTGGCGGAATCCGCCGACGTCGCAGTGGTCGACGATGGCCGGGATCATCACGGAGGTGGAGAGCGCCATGCCCGCGGTGAAGCGGTCGCCCAGGCGGGCATCCTCCGCGCACGCCAGGAAGAACGGGGTGCCGTGCACCTGGTCGAACGCCGGTGCTCCACCGCGTACGGCATCCTCCAGGGCGCCGAACGCCTCCCAGACGGCCGGATCGCCGTACAGCTCGACGACGGTGCGTGAGGGCCGCCCGGAGCGGAACTCCTCGCCCAGCGCGGTCAGGTGGTGGACGCCGTCGGAGACGGACAGCAGTCCGAGCGCCGCGGCGGCGCGCAGTAGCCGGGCCAGCCGCCCCGGGTCTGCTCCGCACTCCCGTGCCAGCTCTGTCGCGGTCGCGGGCCGGCCGGCCAGGCGGTCCGGTACGCCGAGCCGCGCCATCGTCCCGGTCACCTGGGCCAGCGCGAAACCCATCACGAGGGACATCCGGGTGCTGTCGACAGAGCTCTCGGCGTTCCCGGCGCCGTCCGGAGTGGTGGAGGTCATGCGGTTCCTCGGGGAGACGGGGCCGGGTGGCCGTCGGACCGGTGGTCGTGCTCCAGTTCGTGGAAGGCCGAGGTGAAGACGGCCCGCGGCGCCTCGGTCTGCTCCCGGCCCGCGGACGTCACCAGCATGAACTGCACCTTCCGCGCGTCCGGCGGGTGCGGACACCGGTGCGTGACGAAGTTGAGCAGGCTCAGGTACGGCAGGGCGAGCTGCAGATGTTCGATCCGCCGCTCCGTGCGGACGATCCGGCTCAGTTCGGCCGCGACGTCGAAGAGCACCTTCTCCTTGCGCCGCACGGGGTGCCAGAGCATCTGGCGGAGTGTGCGCGCCTCGACGACGCCCTCCTCCGCCCAGTCGGTGACCGTGCCGTCCGCGAGCTGCTCGCGCAGCAGCAGATGGGTGTCGTCGATACCCGGGTGCGGGGCGAAGAACGTGGACACCGGGAGGAGGACGTTCACCGGGTCGACCGCCGTCAGCCTCCGGGGGCGCTTCTTGAACTGCTGTGCGACGGTGAGCGAGAACCAGCCCGTCAGCAGTCCGCGCAGCGCCCAGCGGGCCGCGGGCCCGGCGCCGCGGGCGACCGTGTCAGTCGCGGACATGTACGCCCTCCTTCTCCCGAGCCCAGGCCAGGGCCTGGACGATCTCGCCCGCGTGCTCGGCGGACATCACCAGGGACTCGTGCGTCGCGTCCTCCACCAGGCGGTGCCGGGAGACGGGCGACAGCCCCGCCAGGTCCCGCTGGAGGTCCAGGTGCACGGGGTCGGTACGGGAGGTGCGGCCGGCCGTCAGCACCGACACCGGCCGGGTCCCGGCCTCCGTCAGCCGTCCGGCGTCCGTGGCCCAGGAACCCAGCCACCGGCCGATCTCACGGCGGGCCGCCAGCCACATCCCGGGGTCCTCCAGGCAGGTCCTCGTCGGCCCCACGAGGTGCTCGGGCAGCGTGTCGAAGGGGCTGTCGCGGCTCTGCCTGCCCCGCACCGGCGTGAACGCGGTGCGCAGCCAGGTGGTGGTCATCTGCTGACGGACGACGGGTGTGGTGCGGCGCTGCCGCGGGGAGCGTTCGAGCTGCTGCGGATGCGAGGAGTCGACGAACACCAGCCCGTGCGTCTCGTCCGGGTGGCGCGCGGCGAAGCTGCGGATCAGCAGGCCGCCCACCGAGTGGCCGACCAGGAGGAACGGCGGGCGCGCGGACACCGCGTGGAGCAGTTCGCGCAGATCCGCGGCGCTCCGCGCGGCGTCGCGCGGCCCGCCCGCGGACGGCGACCATCCGGTGCCCGGCCGGTCGTAGGCCACGTACGGGACGTGCTCGGGGAGCTGCCGCAGCACCCAGCCCCACTCCGTCGACGGGCAGGCCATGCCGTTCTCGAACACCACGGTGGGTCCGTCGCCGCGCGTACGGTCCAGTACGTGCACGGAGCGCGCGGAGAGGCGCACCAGGCGCCCGGGGACACACGCGCGGACCGTTCGGCGGCGGCGGTTCCTGCGGTGCAGTGCGCCGGCGCCCGCGAGGGCCAGCAGGCCGGCGCCCGCGGCCGTGACGCTCTTGGCGACCTCCGGGCGGGACAGCCACCCGGCCGCCCGGTGCAGGGCGGCGGCGCCTCCCGCAGCCGGCTGCGCGGGGCGGGGGCCGGTCCCTGTCCGGCCGGCCGGCAGGCACGGGCCGGAAGGGCGCCGTGCGGCCCGTGCGGCGCGCACCTCACGTCCGACGTGCTCGACGGCCGGGTAGGTGGCGCAGTACGACCAGAGGAAGCGGTTCAGCCCCATGAAGCGGGCGTTGCCCAGGTGGAACCCGGCTCCCGCTGCCATCAGGCCCCGCGCGACGGGCGCGGGGGCCACCAGGGCCAGCGGGAAGGCCAGTTCCCCGGCGATGGTCCCCCAGGCGACGGTCTTGGCCAGCCAGGGGCGGTCGCGCACGGCGTCGTGGAACCCGGCGTCCCCGTAGGTGGAGGTGCGGAAGATCCCCGGAATGGCGCTGCCGTCCCGCCAGGAGGGCGACATGAGTTTGGAGGCCCCGGCCACCAGATAGGACAAGGAGCTCTGGAGGGCGAGGAAGAGCGCGATCTCCTCGCGGGCGCGCGGGTCGTGCGAGTAGAGTTTCTCCAGGGCCGAGCAGGCGTAGTTCAGAAACGCGAAGTGATCCGAACCGTCGAATCCGTAGACCATTCTGGTCTGGCTCGCGTAGCTGCTCGCGCTCATGAAGCCGCAGAGCACACCGCGATGGGTGCGGCTGATTCCGGGAAGCAGCAGGGACGTTCCGGAGAGCGCGCGGGCGCCGAACAACGAAAGAATCTGCGGATAGGCCAGTATCTTCTCGGCCGGCGCACTGTGATCGCGCCACAGTTTCGGCCCCCGCAGTCTGGTGACGTTCCAGCCGAGCAGATGGTCGTCGGCGAGTACCTCGGGGTCGGACAATTGCTCCAGGGAGCCGATGGTGGCGCCCAGCGAGGTCATGAACTCGACCTTGCGGAAAACTGAGTCCAGTTCGTCTGACATCTCGAAAGTCATCCATCTCCAGGATGTCGGGGAACGGGGCCGGCGCCCGGGCACCGGCCCCGCCGGAATCAGATCGCCGGGTGGTTGGCGAGCAGTTCCTTCACCGGACGTCCGGCCTCCAGGTAGCCGGAGACCTCGTTGCTGCCGGGGGGCGGGACGGCGCCCACGATGTGGCCGGTGATCCCGCCCACGACCCGGGCGGCGCCCAGGCCGGCCCCGGCCGCACCGGCGACCGCGAAGGTCGCGAAGATGGGCGTGGTCAGCACCGGCACGGCCTCGTCGGCCTCCGGGACGCGGTGCCCGCACCACTCCCCGGCGTTCTCCTGCGCCCAGCGTGCGGCGCGGGATTCCCTCGTGATGGGCATGTTGCCTTCCTTTCTGGAAAGGCCGATCGCAGTGGCGCGGAACGTCGGGGACACGGGGCGCTGTCGACGGCGCACCCGTCAGGGTCCGGTCCAGGTGCGGAATGGGCACATGTGGTGCCCCCGGTATTGCCGCACTGTGCCGGCGCCTCACCGCGTGCAACAGGAGAACGCCTTGGTCAGAGGATTCTCTTGAATGTTGTACGGCTTCTGCGTTCTGCGCGTGCTCGGCTTTCCGCTGGTGGGCTCTGCACCAAGCATCATGCTGCACACAACTCGGGTGGGCAATTCACTTCGGGCGGGCGGCGGCGCCCGATTTCCATCCGGTTCGCCCCCCGACAAGGCTCCCGGGCCGGGAGGAAGTGGGTGATTCGGGCGTGTTCGCTTTCTGCTTCCGGTGACTACTCGTGAGTTCCGTGCCCATTTTCCACAGTTCGCGGCACGGCTCTGACCGGACCATTTCCCTCCGGTTCTCCCGGGCCCCGGCACGACGCGCTCGCGCACGACGCGCTCGCGGTCTCGGGGCGGGGGCGCGGACTCTCCGCCGCGCAGTCCCCTGAACCGGGGAGTGCGGCGCTTGGCCGCCCGGTCGGCGCCGCTGCCTTCGGACGTCGCCCGACGACGCCGGGGTGTACCGGCGTGCGCATGAGGCTACAGACAGCGCGGACGGAACCTCCCTCCGTCCGTCGCAGACCGGGCGGCCGACCGAGAAAGCCGAGGGTCACCCGGCGTGAGATCTCGCGCACACCGACGGTAGAACGGCACGCGTCCAACGGACTATGTACATCTGTCACACCCGTGAACCCATGGGTGTGACAGATGCTCAACAAGCGGGCCGCCGACCGCCGTCGCGTGCGCGGATGCTCCGGCAGCACCGCTGGTCCGGCCGGGGCACCCGGCCCGCCGACCGCTGTCCCACCGGCCGCCCCGGCCTGCCGGAGACCGCAGCAGCCGCGCCGGGTGCCGTCCGGCCGGACCCCGCCGCATCCATGGCGCGGGACCCGCAGTGCACGCTCCCTGGCGCCGCTGCTCAAGCGGGCGGGCCGAGCGCGGCCGCGGCTCAGGTCCGCGGGCCGCTGTGCGCTGTCGAAGTGGGGAGTGAGACGGCTCTTGGCCATGGCGAAGGACGTGCCGGTGGTGGCGTCGGCTCGGACGCTGCTGCCACCACCGACCCAGCCGAACGCGGTGGGTGTCTCACCCGCCGGGCGCCGAGGCGGCGGAGCGGATACCTCAGGGCCGGCCGCGCGGGGGGTGCCGAAGACCTGGTCGGTGCCCACCGGTGTTCTGACCGGACTCGAGGAGCAAAAATGCCTGTGACGACGGAGATTGATGGAACGTCAGGTGTCGATGTGACTATTGATTCGTCTCGCTCCTGATGGAAAAGTTCCTCCGTCGGTTACGTGCACACCGCAGACAGGAGCTTCTGCCATGAGATCTCTCGGGCTCGCCGGAAAGACGTCCGCCGCTGTCGCCCTGGCCTTCGCCGCCACCCTGCTGATGCCGACCACGCCGGCCGCCGCCTCGGACTGGGACCGGAGCTGCTACCACATCACGGCGCCCTACAAGGGCATCAGCGAGGTCATCGGCGGGGCCAGCAAGGCCCGCAGCAGCTGCGAAGACGCCACGATCTCTCTCCAGCGCCACCGCTGGTACGGCTGGCAGGAGATGGACTGGACCCCGCTCTACAGCGGCTCGCCGATCGCGTGGTGGAACTGCACGGGCTCCGGCACCTACACCTACAAGACGGTCGTGGCCGTCGACTCCAACCTCGGCATCTACGAGAGCGCCGAGCGCCGCATCACCTGCTGAGGACGGCGCGGGGCCGGGTCGACCGGCGGACGTCCGGCAGCGGTGCGTGCCGGTCCGTTGCCCCTACCGGTCCCCGGCCCACCGGAGCGGTCGCCCACCGACGGCGGCGCTGGACCTCGCTGTCGCGGCGTCGTACCAGCGCCACCGGCTCGGCGAACTGCCCAGGTCAGTCGGAGAACGGCTCGATCTCCCTCAGAACATCCACGTGGCCCGCCGAACTGCGGGCCTTCGCCACGAAACGCCGCCACTGCGACGCGGGAAACGTCAGCACGTGGCCTCCCGGCCCTGCCTTGGTGTCCCGCACCGTGACGAGACCACCGTGCGCCGGAAGGGCGACCTCGACGCACTCGCCTCCGTCGCCGTTGCTGTAGCTACTCTTGCGCCAGGCTGCGTTCAAGCCATACCGGACGTCTGCCACTTCGATAGTCCTCTGCAGCTGCTTCGATCAGTGCGAGGGACGCGTCTGGCGAAAGCGCTGCGGCCCTCAAGCGATCGTATGCCTTCTGGTACTGCCTCACTGATCCGGGATCTTCCATGGCGTGACCATGGTATGGCCCCTCGGCGTAGACAAGTGGCGGTGCATCAGCGAACTCCAACGACGTCAGAGTGACGGTCATCAGTGCTCGGGTCGCGGCATTCCACTGCAGAACCTGTGGAACGATGCGTCGTCGCTTTGCCAATCCGGAAACGTGGTCGAGTTGCAGAGCCATCTCCTCCGGCTCCAGCAGTGGCTCACGCAGCACGACTTCGTGCATGATCACCCAGTACTCCGGTGTCTTGGGGTTCTCAAAGAGCTCGGCCCTGGCTTGCCGGGCTCGCACCTTCCCATCCACCTCTTCCGGTAGATCCTGAGGGTGAGTGGAGCGAATGACCGCCCGCATGTATGCCTCGGTCTGCAGCAAGCCGGGGACGAGAGTGGGGCTCCACTGATCGATGGAGAGAGCGCTGCCTTCGGTTTCCAGAACCCGCTCGAAGTATGGGGCGTGCCCCCTCAATCGCGCGTTCCGCACATCCTCGCAGCGGCGGCTGAAGAAGCCGTCGGTCTTGAGTACCTTGTCCACGTGCGCGGCGAGGTCCGGCGGCATGCGCCGCTCGCCGCGTTCGATCTCGCTCAGGTGGCTGTGGCCGTAGAAGCTGCCCTCCACCAGTTGGGGTTGGGTCAGTCCGGCCTGCTCGCGCTTCCAGCGCAGTTCCTTGCCGTAGAAGGTGGGCACGCCCGCCGAGCCGTCGATGTCCTTGGGTCCTGGCACGGTTCACCGCCGAGAGAGTGCTGGCTGTTTTCGCTCGCTGGGGAGCCATTCCCCGGGGGTCCGCAATTGGTCGTAGCTGATGGGCAGTTCGCTTGCGGAAGCCCGATCGGCCGCAACGTTACCCGCCCTCCGGCCATTGTGTGGGGTGTCAGTCACACACTGCTCAAGGAAGGTGCGACACATGAACGAGTGTGCGTACGGGCGATCGAAATACGGCGACGAAGGTGAGGAATGCATTGCGGAACTGGGCGCGGCGCTGCGCGCGCACGGGCTCACACTGCCGTCCCTCGGCGTCGATCCCGTGACATATGCCGGACGGCAGCCCCGCCCGCTCGTCTCGCTCGGCAACTGCAACGTCGAGACCGCCCGCGCTCTCGCGGCGGTGCTGCGTACCGCGGCGGGGGAGAGGCAGGCGGGAGGGTGAGGACCCAGACCTGGCGGATCGCCGAGGCGCCGCAGCGTCCCGCGCTCTCGCTCGCGCTGCTGGCGCGGGCCGCGGATGTCGGCGCGGTACGGCACCAGGTGGCCGGGCACTGCACGCAGTGGGGTGCCCGCGGAGCGGCGGACGCGATGGCGCTCTGCATCGGTGAACTGCTCACCAATGTGGTCGTGCACGTGGGGGAGGGGGTCCCGGTGACCGTGCGGGTCACATGGTGCGGCGGTGAGCGGGTGCGGCTCGCGGTGACCGACCCGGACCCGCGGCCGCTCCCGCTGCTGCTGGCCGCCGCGCCGGAGGCCGAGTCCGGCAGAGGGGTCGCGCTGGTCGACTCGCTCGCGCTGCGCTGGGGCGTGGAGCAGGGCGCCTACGCGAAGACGGTCTGGTGCGAGCTGGCCTGCGGGAACGAGGATCGATGAGGAGCGTAGACAGTGTCTACTGATACCTGGTAGACACTGTCCATGGATGAACCGAACACGGACGCCGGGCTGCGCGGGCGACTCGTCCGCGCAGGAGTCGAACTGGTCGCCGCTGAGGGGGCCCGGGGGGTCTCGCTCCGGGAGATCGCCCGGCATGCGGGGGTCTCCCACGGGGCGCCCCGTCGGTACTTCCCGACGCATCTCGCGCTGCTGTCGGCCATCGCGCGGGAGGGGTTCGGCCGGCTGGCAGCCGTGGTGGGGGAGGTCTCGGCCGACCGGACGCAGGAGGGCCCGCGCGCCCAGCTCGCCGCGCTGGCCCGCGGCTATCTGGCCTTCGCCCGGGACCACCGCGGCATGTACGAGCTGATGTTCCGTCACGACCTGCTGGAGAGCGGGGAGCTGGGACTGCGGGAGGTGAGCCTGCCGCTCTTCGAGGTGCTGGTGGACCTCGTCGTGCGCGCGGGCCGGGAGAGCGGGGACGGTGCGGGGGCCGACCCGCGGGCCCGGGCCGGAGCACTCTGGGCGAACCTGCACGGGATCGCCCAACTGGGCGCCTGGCGCAGCCTTCCGCTCGCCACCGCGGCGGGCCAGGACGAGGTGCTGGAGGCGGCCCTGGACGCCCATCTGGGCCCGGTGGGCGGGTGAGCGCGCCGCCGGAGCGCCGGGCGCGGGCGCTGACCTTCCTCGGCAGCGTCACGGGGGCGGCCGTGGTGGCGCTGGACGGCACGGTCCTCACCGTCGCCCAGCCCCGGCTGCAGCAGGAGCTGGGCGCCACGTTCGTGCAGGTGCAGTGGACGAGCACCGGGTATCTGATCGCCGTCGCGAGTCTGCTGGTCTTCGCCGGGCGGCTCGGCGACCGGTACGGGCATCAGCGCCTGTTCGCGCTGGGGATGCTCGGCTTCGGGGCGGCCTCGGCGGGGATCGGGCTGTGCGGGAGCATCGGCTGGGTCGTCGCGCTGCGGGTCGTCCAGGGCGTCTTCGGTGCACTGCTGCAACCCGCCACGCTCGGCATGCTGCGGGCCGTGTTCCCGCCCGGACGGCTGGCGACGCCGATCGCGGTCCGCACCAGCGTGATCGGGCTCGCCGCCGCGTGCGGGCCGGTGCTCGGCGGGCTGCTCGTCGCGGGACCGGGCTGGCGTGCGGTGTTCCTGCTCAACGTCCCCGCGGCGGGGGTGGGTCCGCTGGTGCTGCTGGCCGGCCGCCGGGGCCGGCCCGAACCTTCGCCGCGCGAGGTCCTCGACCTTCCGGGCGCCTGCCTGTGGGGCGGCGCGCTGCTGGGCGCGGTGCACACACTGGTCGTCACCGCCCGGGACGGCTGGACGGCGGTCAACGCCTGCCTGGCCGTCGGTGGTGCGGTCGCGGCGGCCGCCTTCGTCCGGCACGAACGCCGCGCAGCGCACCCCCTGGTGCCCGCCGGACTGCTGCGTGCGCCCGGCATCGCCCCCGCGCTGGCACTGCTGGTGGTCTCCTCGGCGGCACTGTTCGGGACGCTGTTCGTGGGGACTTTCTTCCTTCAGGACGTCCTCGGTCTCGACCCCTTCGTCTGCGGACTGCGCACGCTGCCGCTCGCTGCCACGATGGTGTTCGGCGCGCCGCTGTGCGCCGTGCTGCTGCGGCGCTGCGGTCCGCGCCGTACGGCGGGGGCGGGCGCCGCGTCGCTGGCGGCCGGTGTGCTGTTGCTGTCCCGGCTGGGTGCGGACGCCGGGGCCGGCGGGATCGGCGTCGCGTTCTTCGCGCTGGGCGCGGGGTTCGCCGCGGTGCTGGTGACGGCCACGTCCGTGGTCGTGGGGCGGGCTCCGGCCGAGCAGGCCGGGGTGGCGGGCGGGGTGAAGCAGACGGCGATGAATGTCGGGCCGGCGGCGGGAGTGGCGCTGGCGACGACGCTGCTGTCCTTCTGGACGCCCGGGCGGCGGTCCGGGGCGGGCGCCGGGTTCCTGACGGCGATGGGACCGGCGCTGACCGTGCTGGCGCTCCTGGCCGCCACCGGTCTGCTGCTGGCCGTCCACCTCGGCTCCGACCGGGGAATTCGTGGTTACCGACGAGTTGACAGTGTTTCTCGCCGCGCCCAGTCTTAGCTGCGCCGTGTACATGTCACCTTCACCCGCAGGGGGTGGTGTCTGTGCCAGACACACACGAGGAGAGACGCATGGGAACTCAGGGGACCGGCACCGGCGTCAGCAGGCGGACGGTGCTCGCGGGAGCCGGTGGGGTGGGGGCGGCCGCCGTACTGGGCGGCGCCTCGGTGCCGCAGGCGCTCGCCGCCGGGGTCGACAAGCTGCCGATACCCGACAAGGCCGAGCTGACCGTGCTGCTCACCGGCGACGCGGGCACCGGCGGGGACGGCCAGTGGCAGGTCGCGGACGCCGCCCGCACGGTGTGTGCCCGCCGTGGCGTGGACCTGGCGATCGGACTCGGCGACAACATCTACGAGAACGGCCCCGAGAGCGACACCGACGACGAGTTCCAGTCCAAGTTCGAACGCCCCAACGCCGGAATCGACGTGCCCTGGCTGATGGTGCTCGGCAACCACGACACCAGCGGCATCATCCCCGGCAGCGGCGGGTGGCCCTCGCGCGGCGACCACGAGGTCGCCTACCACGCGCACTCGGCCCGCTGGTACATGCCCGGCCGCTACTACTCGGTCGCCGTGCCCGGCGGTGCCGACGAGCCGGTGGCGGAGTTCTTCGCGATCGACACCACGCCGCTGGCCTCCTACGTATTGCAGACCGACCCCGAGTACTACTGGAACGGTCCCTTCGCGCGCGAACAGCGCGCCTGGCTCCAGCAGTCGCTGGCCGCCTCCCGGGCCCGCTGGAAGTTCGTCTTCGCGCACCACCCGCTGCGCAACAACGGCACGCACCGCAACGCCGGGGAGTACGAGGGCATCTCCTGCGGCGACTACCTCAGCGGCAAGCACGTCAAGGAGCTGTACGAGGACGTCGTGGCCGGGAAGGCGGAGTTCCTGCTGGGCGGGCACGACCACACTCTGCAGATCCTGGACACCGCGGAGCGGTACCAGGGCACCCAGCAGATCGTCTGCGGTGCCGCGGCCAAGACCAAGGGCCGGGCGGACGAGCCGAGCAACAGGGCGTTCTGGGAGGCGTACGACACCCTCGGCTTCATGCTGCTCACCGTCAACGCCCGGCAGGTCGTGGTGGACGCCTACACCCTCGAACCGGGCACGGGCGAGCCCGTCCACGCCTACCGGCACACCCGCACCGACCGGCTGCCCGCCGGAGCCGGCCGCGCGGGCGCGACCGGCTGACCCCGATCCGCCCGGCAGCGGCGCACCGGGGACGCAGCGCGCGGCCCGTCCGTGAGGCGGGGGGCGCGCCCATGCCCCGCAGCGGTGATTCACGGAAGGTGATCAACTGCCCTTAGATTGTCCGGATGGCAGACGGAACGCGGCCGGTGGCCGCTGCGCGGACAGCGCCCGAGTCCCCGACAGCCCCCGGCCGGACGGGGCTCGCCCGCTCGTCGCTGCTGATGGCGGCGGGCACCGTCGTCTCGCGGGCCACCGGACTCATCCGGCAGGTGCTGCAGGCTGCGGCGCTCGGCACCGGGCTGCTGGCCAGCACGTACAACACCGCCAACACCGTGCCCACCAGCCTCTACACCCTGCTGATCGGCGGGGCCCTCAACGCCGTACTGGTGCCGCAACTCGTGCGGGCCCGGGCCACGCACGCCGACGGCGGCAGGGCGTACGAGCAGCGTCTGGTGACCCTCGTGGTCACCGTGCTCGCACTCGGCACGGCACTCGCCGTCTGGGCGGCGCCGCAGATCGTGGGCCTCTACATGCGGGACACGCCCGCACAGCACGAGGCGTTCGAGCTGACCGTCGTCTTCGCCCGCTTCCTGCTGCCGCAGATCTTCTTCTACGGGCTGTTCGCGATCCTCGGCCAGGTCCTCAACGCGCGCGAGAAGTTCGGCGCGATGATGTGGACGCCGATCCTGAACAACGTCGTCCTCATCACGATGTTCGGCGTCTATCTGGGCATGATGACCGTCCCCGACCGGGTCGCGGACATCACCGGCACCCAGGTGCGGCTGCTGGGCCTGGGCACCACCGGCGGCATCGCCCTGCAGGCCCTCGCGCTGGTCCCGTTCGTGCGCGCCGCCGGATTCCGCTTCCGGCCGCGCTTCGACTGGCGCGGCACCGGCCTGGGCCGCAGCGCGCACGCCGCCAAGTGGACGCTGCTGTTCGTGCTGGCCAACCAGGCCGCGCTCACCGTCGTCACCAACTACGCCAACGCCGCCGACCAGGCGCTCCCCGACGCGGGCGCCGGATACTCGGCCTACACCTACGCGCAGACGATCTGGATGCTGCCGCAGTCCATCGTGACCGTCTCGCTGGTGACGGCGCTGCTGCCCCGGATGAGCCGCGCGGTGACCGAGGGTCGGCACGCGGACCTGCGCGCCGATCTGGCCCGCGGGCTCCGGCTCACCGGCGCCGCCATCGTCCCCACCGCCTTCCTCTTCCTCGCGCTCGGCCCGCAGATCGCCGCACTGCTGTTCGCACACGGCGCCGCGGACGCCGAATCGGCCCGGCCCCTGGGGCAGATGCTCCAGGCGTTCGGACTCGGCCTGATCCCCTTCTCGGCGCAGTATCTGCTGCTGCGCGGCTTCTACGCCTTCGAGGACACCCGCACCCCTTTCTGGACGGCCGCGTTCATCGCGGCCGTGAACATCGCCCTGGCCACCGGCTGCCATCTGCTGCTGCCGCCCCGCTGGTCGGTGACCGGCATGGCCGCCGGCTACGCACTGGCCTACGCCGCCGGACTGCTGCTCACGCTCCGGCTGCTGCGCCGCAGGCTGTCCGGCCCGCTCGACGGCTCGGGAGGACTGGCGCGGGCGTACCGGAAGGTGGCCCTCGCGTCGGCCCTGGCCGCCGGGCTCGGCTGGGCGGCGGCGGACGCGGTGCGGCGCACCCTCGGCGGGGGCACGCTGCCCGCGGCGCTGTCCCTGGCGGCCGGCGTCCTCGCGCTGGCCGCCGGCTACCTCGTGCTGGGGCGGCTGCTGGGGGTGCCGGAGCTGCGGGCCCTGCCGGGCCGCTCCCGCCGGACCCGGTGACCGTACGGTGGTGCCGACAGGGCCGGAGAGGCGCCGAGTTGTGAGACCGGAAGGGCCGAGATGACCGCTGAACTTCCCATCGCCGTGCTGGGCGAGTGCGTCGCCGACGCGTTCGTGACCGAACCGCGCAGCTTGGGGGACGCCGCCCCGGCGCCGCTCGCGCTGGACGTCTTCCCCGGCGGCGGGCCCGCCAACACGGCCGTGGCGCTGGCCCGGCTGGGCACCCCGACCCGCTTCCTGGGGCGGCTCTCGCACGACGTCTTCGGGCGGCTGTTCGCCTCCCGGCTCGCGGAGTCCGGCGTCGACCTGGGCCACGCGGTACGCGCCGCGCCCGAGCCCAGCACCCTGGCCGTGGCCGATCTGGCCGAGGACGGCAGCGCCGACTACTCCTTCCACGCACAGCGGACCGCCGACTGGCAGTGGACCGACGCCGAACTCGCCGCCGCCACCGCCGATCCCGTCGGCTGCCTGCACACCGGCTCGCTCGCCCTGGTCCGGCAGCCCGGCGCGGCGGCCGTGGAGCGCCTGCTGGCGGACATACGCGAGCGGGCCACCGTCTCGGTCGACCCCAACGTCCGGCCGCTGCTCGTCGAGCCCGCCGACTACCGTGCGGCGCTGCCCCGCTGGTGCGCGGCGGCCGACATCCTGCGGCTGTCCGACGACGACCTGGCCCACCTGCGGCCCGGCGCCACCCCGGAGGAGGGCGCCGACGCCTTCCACGCGGAGGGTGTGCCGCTGGTCGTGGTCACCCTCGGCGCCGAGGGCGTGCTGGCCTCGCTGGACGGGGCCCGGGTCCGCGTCCCGACCCCGCCCACCCCGGTCGTGGACACGGTCGGTGCGGGTGACTCGTTCATGGCGGGCTTCCTGCACGCCCTGCGGGCCGCAGGAGCACTCGGCGGGAGGCTGGGCGGCCTCACCGGGCAGCAGGTCACCGAGGCGCTGGAGTTCGGCGTCCGGGTCGCCGCCGCGGTCGTCTCGGTGCGCGGCGCGAACCCGCCCTGGGCGGCGGATCTGGCAGCGGACTGAGCTGCACCACCGGCGGGAAGATTCGGACTCACACCACCAGCGGCAGGACGTGGTTCCGCACGGCCGGGGCCAGGTTGAGCCCCGGGTCGACCGCCGCGCCCGTCCAGCGGAGCGCGGCGATCTCTGCGGCCGGCGCGGGCCGTCCGGCCAGGTCGGCCCGGAAGACCACCAGCCGCATCGGCACCCCCTCCAGCGCCGCCGTCGCCCGTACCTCGGTGAGCGGGGTGGCGGACGACGGCGGGACGCCCAGCTCCTCACGCAGTTCGCGCTCCAGCGCGACGCGCAGGCTCTCGCCGGGCTCCGGCTTGCCGCCGGGCAGATAGAACAGGTCGGGCGCGGCGTGCTTGCTCACCACGAGCAGCCTCCCCCGCTCGACGACGGCGGCCGCCGCGACGACGAGTTCGGTGGCGGCATCCTCGACGGTTTCGGTGTCCATGGGGTCGATCCTGCCAGTCGCCGCCGGAGGCGCCGTCACGGGCAGCGCACCACCTGGCCCGCCCAGGACAGGCCGCCGCCGAAGCCGAACAGCAGCACCGGGGCGCCTGGTGCGAGCTCCCGCCGCTCCACCAGCTTGGCCAGCGCCAGCGGCACGGAGGCGGCGGAGGTGTTGCCGGACTCGACCACGTCCTGGGCGACCACCGCGTCCTCGGGCAGGCCCAGCCGCTCCAGCAGGGCCTCGATCAGCCGCAGGTTGGCCTGGTGGGTGACCACCCCCGCCAGGTCGCCGGGTGCCAGCCCGGCCCGTTCGCAGGCGCGGCGGGCCACGGCGGGGAGTTCGGTGGTGACCCAGCGGAAGACCGCCTGCCCCTCCTGGGCGAAGTACGGCTGCCAGTCGTTCAGCAGCCGCACCAGTTCGCCCCGCGTCGGGTCCGAGCCCCACTCGACGGGCCCGATGCCCTCCGGTCCCCGCTCCGCCGCCGCGTCGCCGTCCGGGACGGCGCTGACGACCGCCGCGCCCGCGCCGTCCCCCAGCAGTACGCAGGTGCTGCGGTCCGTCCAGTCGGTGACGTCGGACATCTTCTCCGCGCCGATCACCAGCGCGTGCCGGGCGGCGCCCGCGCGCACCGAGTGGCTCGCGGAGGCGAGCGCGGTGCAGAAGCCGGCGCAGCCGTTGTTGAGGTCGTAGGCGACCGCGGAGGGGATCCCCAGGGCGCGGGCGACCTGGGCCGCGTTGCTGGGGCAGCGGTCCCGCGCCGAGCAGGTGGCCAGGACCACCAGGCCGATGTCCTCGGGGGCGAGTCCGGCGGCGGCCAGCGCCTTGCCCGCGGCCGGGGCGGCCAGGTCGGCGACCGTCTCGCCCTCGGCCGCGATGCGCCGGGTGGCGATCCCGGTGCGCCGCCGGATCCAGGCGTCGTCGGTGTCGACCAGGCCCGCCAGGTCGTCGTTGGTCAGGACGCGGTCGGGCTGGTGGTGGCCCAGGGCGGCGATGCGGGTTCCCGGCACGGTGGTGTTCTCCTCGCTGTGGGGGATGGGAGCCGGGCGTAGGGGGCTGCGCGCCGAGAACGTCCGGCGCCGGACGTTCTCGATGCGGGTCCGGCGCCGGAAATATAGCAACCGATCGATCGGAAGTTAAATGGGGGGCCGGATACGATGGAGGCATGAGCCCACGCAAGTCCGCCGCCGAGGCCCGTCGCACGCGGGAGCGGATCATCGAGCGCAGCGTCGCCATCGGCTCCGTCGAGGGGTTGGAGGGGCTGACGATCGGACGGCTCGCCACCGACCTCGGCATGAGCAAGGCGGGTGTGCTGGGACATTTCGGCACCAAGCAGGCGCTGCAACTCGCCGCCCTGCACGGCGCCTCCGGACTCTTCACCCGGCTGGTCTGGGAACCCGTCGCCGACCTGCAGCCGGGCCTGGTCCGGCTGCGCGCCTTCTGCGAGGCGTGGATCCGCTACCTGGAACAGGAACGCACGGCCTTCCCCGGCGGCTGCCTGTTCACCGCCGCCTCCGTCGAGTTCGACACCCGCGGCGGCCCCGTCCACGACACCGTGGCCCGGTTCATGCTGCGCGGACGGCGCCTCCTGGTGAACGACCTGCGGATCGCCGTCGAGGTGGGAGAACTCGGCCGCGGCGAGGATCCCGAACAGCTCGCCTTCGAACTGCACGGGCTCTACATGGGACTCAACCAGGAACTGCAGCTCTTCGCCGACGCCACCGCACCGGCCCGCACCCGCCGGGCCCTGGACCGGATGCTGGGCGCGGCACCCCCGGCGGGCACCGCACCCGGGAACTGAGCGGCTACATCTGCGGCAGCGCCCGCTCCACCAGCGCCGCCAGATCGGCACCCGAGGGCAGCGTGCCGAGGGCCGCCCCCCAGTCGCCGCCCAGCCGCGAGGCGCAGAACGCATCCGAGACCGCCGTCGGTGCGAACCGCACCAGCAGCGAGCCCTGCAGCACCAGCGCCATCCGCTCCACCAGCCGCCGGGCCCGCGCCTCGATCCCCTCCAGGTCCGCCAACTGCGCGAACACGTCCTTGACGGCGGCGTCCAGCCGGTGGTCCGCGCCGTGCGCCCGCCCGATCTCGGTCAGGAACGCGTCCAGCGACTGCGGCGAGCGTTGCAGCGCGCGCAGCACGTCGAGCGCCTGCACGTTCCCCGAGCCCTCCCACAGCGAGTTGAGCGGCGCCTCGCGCAGCAGCCGCGGCATCGGCGACTCCTCCACATAGCCGTTCCCGCCCAGGCACTCCAGCGCCTCGCCCGTCAGCGGCACGCACCGCTTGGTCACCCAGTACTTCGCCGCCGGCAGCGCAAGCCGCAGGAACGCGCGGTCGGCGTCCGCCTGCGGGCCCTCACCCGCCGCGCTGTCGTAGGCCGCGGCCAGCCGCAGCGCCAGCGTGGTGGCAGCCTCCGACTCCAGCGCCATGTCCGCCAGCACATTGCGCATCAGCGGCTGCTCGACCAGCGGCCTGCCGAACGCCGAACGGTGCGCGGTGTGGTGCGTGGCCTGAGCCAACGCCTGCCGCATCAGCGCGGCCGAGCCCGTCACGCAGTCCAGCCGGGTCGCGGCCACCATCTCGATGATGGTGGCCACCCCGCGGCCCTCCTCGCCCACCCGGCGCGCCCAGGTCGTGCCGTCGAACTCGATCTCACCGGAGGCGTTGGAGCGGTTGCCCAGCTTGTCCTTCAGCCGCTGGATGCGGAACGCGTTGCGGGTGCCGTCCGGCAGCACCCGCGGCACCAGGAAGCACGTCAGACCGCCGTCCCCGGCCGCCGGTGCCGTCCGCGCCAGCACCAGGAAGACGTCCGACATCGGCGCCGAGCAGAACCACTTGTGCCCCAGCAGCGTGTACTCGCCCTCGCCGGAGAGCGGCACGGCCTCGGTGGTGTTGGCCCGGACGTCGCTGCCGCCCTGCTTCTCGGTCATGCCCATCCCGGCGATCGCCCCGAGCTTGGCGCTCGCCGGCCGGTCCAGGCCGTAGTCGTAGCGGTGCGAGCTCAGCCGCGGCTCCCACTCGGCGGCCAGCTCCGGCTCCTTGCGCAGCGCCGGCACCGCCGCGTGCGTCATCGAGACGGGGCAGCTGTGCCCGGCCTCCACCTGCGACCACACGTAGAATCCCGCCGTGCGGCGGAGCTGCCCGTCGGGCCGCGACCAGGCGTCCGTCAACCCGGCGTCCACCGCCCGCTCCATCAGGTGGTGCCACGCCGGGTGGAACTCCACCTCGTCGATCCGGTGCCCGAACCGGTCGTGGGTGCGCAGCACCGGCGGGTTCTCGTTCGCCTTCCTGCCCCACTCCTGCGCCTGCGCGGAGCCCGCCGCACGGCCCAGCCCGGCCAGCTCGGCCCGGGCCTCCTCGGCCTGCTCGGGGGCGATGTGCCGGGCGACGCCCTCGGCCAGCGCGGCGTCGGTTGCGAAGACGTCGTAGTCGGTCAGCGGTGAGGCCTGGTTGGTCACGGTGTGTGTCGAGGGTGGCATACCGATACGTTAAAGAGGTGCGTGCAGTCGAGGAAACCCCTGAGCAGACCGCCGGACGGGCCCTGAAGTGGGCTCCCCGCCGGTCCCGCAACCAGTTCCGCAGGGCACGGGTGAAGTACCGGGACGTCCCCAAGAGGAGGATGGCCTGGCTGCTGCTCAAGGACACCGTCAACTCCTGCATGGAGTACCGCGTCCTGGGGCTGGCCGCCGAGGCGGCGTTCTTCACCCTGATCTCGATCCCCCCGCTGCTGCTCGGCCTGATCGGCTCGCTCGGCTACCTCGACTGGGTGGGCGCCGACACGATCGAGACCATCCGGCAGAACTTCCTGGACGCCTCCGCCACCGTGCTCTCCGACCGGGGCGTCGACCAGCTCGCGCGCCCCCTGATCGACGACGTCATCCGGGGCGGCGGACCCGACGTCATCTCCCTCGGCTTCGCACTGGCCCTGTGGTCAGGCTCCCGCGCGGTGAACGTCTTCATCGACACCATCACCGTGATGTACGGGCTGGACGGACGGCGCGGCATCGTCAAGACGCGGCTGCTGGCCTTCGTGCTGTACCTCGTCGCGCTGGTGATCGGCGCGGTGGCGCTGCCCCTCATGGTGGCCGGACCGGACGCGGTGCTGCGCCTGGTGCCACAGGCCCAGTGGCTGGTCAGCGCCTTCTACTGGCCGGTCGTCCTGCTGCTGTCCATCGTCTTCCTCACCACGCTCTACCACGTCTCCGTGCCCGTGCGCTCCCCCTGGCGCGAAGACATCCCCGGGGCGTCGGTGGCGCTCGTGATGTGGGTGCTCGGCAGCTTCCTGCTGCGGCTGTACCTGACCAACACCGTCGAGGGACCCACGATCTACGGCTCCCTGGCCGCACCCGTCGCCGTGCTGCTGTGGATCGGCGTCTCGGCGTTCGCGGTGCTGGTGGGGGCCGCGGTCAACGCGGCCATCGACCACGTGTGGCCCTCGGTGGCCACCGCGGCGGCACGGCGCGCCAACGAGCGCCGCCGCGAGGAGGCCGCGGCCGAGGTCGTCGCCGCCGTCCAGGCCCGGCGCCGTCGCCGCACCGGGGACGAGAGCGACGAGATCGAGGACGACGACCCCTTCGACCAGGACGCGCCCGCCGAGTTCCCGGAGCGCTGGACCAAGTTCCTGCCTCCGTCCGACGTCCGCGGCCGGCTGCTGCGTCCCCGCGGGCACGAGCGCGAGGACCTCAAGGAACCCGCCGAGTCCGCCCGGCGCGACGCCGGGAGGGGCGGCACCGGCACCTGACCCGCGCTCGCGACTCCGGGAGCGGGGGCACCGGCACCTGACCGCCGGGCCGGCCGGGTACCGCCGAGGAGGGCGCAGGCGGCCGCGCGGCGGCGGCACGCGGAAGGGGCGCCGGAGAACACGCGGGAGGGAAGCCGGAAAAACAGTGGCGGGCGGATGTCGGAGCCCGCTACTGTCCTCGCATTCCGCACGGCGGCACCACGACCGCCGTGTCCCTGCGACGAGCACGGAGGTGCGACCGATGGCTGTCACCACGCCGGGCCCTGCCCGCATCCAGTCCGTCACACCCACCTCCGTGGCCACCGGCTGAACCGGCAAACCCTTCCTGCGCCGGGCCGGGGCCACCCATGTGAAGGGTCCTCCCTTGTCGCAGAGCACGTCACCGAGCACGACCGACACCCCCGCACCCCCTGAGCACCCGGCGCTGGCCGCCTACGGCTGGGACGCCGGATGGCAGGCCGACTTCCTGCGGGCGACCGCGAACCCGGCCGCCGCCGGGCCCGACCCGCTGCCCGGCCGGGTGGTGCGGGTCGACCGCGGCCAGTGCGATCTGGTCACCCCGGCGGGCACCCTGCGCGCCGACACCGAGTACGTCGTCCCGCGCGACCCGATGCGGGTCGTGTGCACCGGCGACTGGGCGGTCGTCGACGCCACCGGCGCCCCGCCCCACGTCCGCACCCTGCTGCCCCGGCGTACCGCCTTCGTCCGCTCCACCTCCTCCAAGCGTTCCGAGGGCCAGGTCCTGGCCGCCAACGTGGACCACGCGCTGATCGCCGTGTCCCTCGACGCGGAGCTGGACCTGGGCCGGATCGAGCGGTTCGTCTCGCTGGCCTGGAGCAGCGGCGCGCAGCCGCTGCTCGCCCTCACCAAGGCGGACCTCGTACCCGACGAGGCCACCGTCGCGCACCTGGTCGCCGACGCGGAGACCTCCGCGCCCGGCGTCCGGGTGCTGCCCGTCAGCGCGCGGACCGGCCAGGGGCTCGACTCCCTGGCGGCCTCCCTCGCGGGCGGTACCACAGCACTGCTCGGCCAGTCGGGAGCGGGCAAGTCCTCGCTGGCCAACGCGCTGCTGGGGCATCGGACACAGCGTGTCCAGGCCATCCGGGACCAGGACGGCAAGGGCCGGCACACCACCACCACCCGCAATCTGCTGCCGCTGGCCGCGGAGCGCGGCGGCGGCGTCCTCATCGACACCCCCGGTCTGCGGGGTGTCGGGCTGTGGGACGCCGGGGAGGGGCTCGGCCAGGCGTTCTCCGAGATCGAGGAGCTCGCCGCCGACTGCCGCTTCCAGGACTGCGCCCACGACGCGGAGCCCGGATGCGCGGTGCTCGCCGCGGTGGAGAGCGGCACGCTGCCCGAACGGCGCCTGCACAGCTACCGCAAGCTGCTGCGCGAGAACACCCGGCTGGCCGCCCGCACGGACGCGCGGCTGCGCGCCCAGCAGCGCAAACTGTTCAAACAGCGCCAGGAGCTCGGCCGCCACCTGGGCGAGCGCAAGCGCGGCCCGCGCCGCAAGGCGTAGCGCCCGGAGAGCCATGGTGGGGACGGTTGGTACCGTCCCCACCATGCCGCCGCACCCGCCACCCCGCCCACCCGCCTGATGGGCCCCCCGACCGGCCCCCCGGCGGCGTTCGGCGCGCTGGAGTTCCAGCTCGTGCTGCTGCGCAGGATGGCGGACTTCCAGCCCGGCAGGGTGGACGCGGCGCTGCGGGAACTCGGCGTCGACCGGGCGGCCATGCGCGAGGCCAACAAACGCTGGCAGGGGATGCTCCACGCACCCCGCGGCACCTCCGCGCCCTACCGTGCGGTCCTCGGCCCGCCCGGGAGCACCGAGCAGCGCCGACTCGGGGACCTGGTGTGCCGAGCGCGTTCCTGGACCCTGCCGCTCTGGCCCGACCTGCGCTTCGAGGTGCTGAGCGCGCCCGGCGGGGGGCCCGCGTGGAACGCGTGGCTGGTGCGCGCCCCCGGCGCCCCCGGGCCCCGGCTGCGCACCGTCGAGGACCTGGTCCCCTGGTCCTGCACCGTCGACGAGGCCGCCCGCGCCTTCCAGCCCGCGCAGCCGCGCGAGGGCTCGGCCCCCAACCGCCAGCGGCTCGCCTGCACGGCACCGGACCGCGCCGGCACCTCGCACGCGGTCGTCGCGGAGTTCACCTGGGGACTGCTGCAACGCCTCCCGGTAGGTCCGCAGCCGCCCGAGGACGGACCGACAGCCGCGTCCGATTCCCGCTAGCTCCTGGCCCGGCGCTCTTCCACACTGGAGGACGTGACGACAGAAGACAGCAGGTACGAGGCGGTACGCAGCAGAGACGCGCGCTTCGACGGAGTGTTCTTCCTCGGAGTGCGCACCACCGGGATCTACTGCCGGCCGAGCTGCCCCGCGGTGACCCCCAAGCGGGAGAACGTCCGCTTCTACCCCACCGCGGCGGCGGCCCAGGCCGCGGGCTTCCGCGCCTGCCGCCGCTGCCGCCCGGACGCGGTGCCCGGATCCGCCGAGTGGAACGTACGCGCCGACCTGGTGGGCCGCGCGATGCGGATGATCTCCGACGGGGTGGTGGACCGCGAGGGCGTGGCGGGCCTCTCCCGCCGACTGGGCTACAGCTCCCGCCAGGTGCAGCGCCAGCTCACCGCCGAACTCGGCGCCGGCCCCGTGGCCCTGGCCCGGGCCCAGCGGGCGCACACCGCCCGGGTGCTGCTCCAGACCACGCCGCTGCCCGTCACCCAGATCGCGTTCGCCGCCGGATTCGCCAGCGTGCGGCAGTTCAACGACACCGTCCGCGAGATCTACGCCCGCACCCCGAGCGCACTGCGCGCGGCCTCCGCACGCGGCGGACACGGCCCAGCGGGCCGCCCAGAGGCGCGCGAGGCGGCGGCGCACGGAGGTGCGGCCGTCGCCGGGGTGCCGCTGCGGCTCGCCTACCGAGGCGGCTACGACACCGGACAGGTCTTCGGCTTCCTGGCCCGCCGCGCCGTACCGGGCGTCGAGGACGTGCGGGGTGCCCCCGGCGGCCGCACCTACCGGCGGACCCTGAACCTGCCCTACGGCATCGGGATCGCCGAGGTCGACGAGTGCGCGGCGCGCAGCGGCAAGGGCTGGCTGGACTGCCGGCTGCACCTGGGGGACCTGCGGGACCTGACGACCGCCGTGCAGCGCGTGCGGCGCCTCTTCGACCTGGACGCGGACCCCTACGCGGTCGGCGAGCGACTCGGTGGCGAGCCGGACCTGGGCCGGCTCGTCTCCCGGACGCCCGGGCTGCGCTCGCCCGGCGCCGCCGACACGCACGAGCTGGCGGTTCGCGCCGTACTCGGCCAGCAGGTCACCGTGGGTGCCGCCCGGACGCTGGGCGGCGCGCTGGTCGCCGCCTACGGCAAACCGCTGGCGGCCCCGGAGGGCACTCTCACCCACCTGTTCCCGGACGCCGGAACGCTCGCCGAGGCGCCGCTGGGCGAACTGGGCATGCCGCGGACCCGCCGCCGCACCATCCGGACCGTCGCGGCGGCACTCGCGGACGGCACCGTCGTGCTCGACCCCGGCGCCGACCGGGAGGAGACCGAACGCGCCCTGCTGGCGCTTCCCGGAATCGGGCCGTGGACTGCGGGCTACATCCGGATGCGCGCCCTGGGCGACCCGGACGTCTTCCTCTCCGGCGACGCGGGAGTGCGGCACGGGCTGGCGCTGATCGGTGCGGAGGCCGGGCAGGCCGACCGGTGGCGCCCCTGGCGCTCCTACGCGCTGCACCACCTGTGGCACACGACCGGACTCACGCCTCCTCCAGCCCCCAACTGAGGACCCGGCGCGGGTGGATGACGATCAGCTCCTCGCTGAAGTGCGGGCCCAGCCCGTGCGGCCCCTCGCGCAGTTCGGCGACGCCCCGCACCTCCACGCCGCGTACCCGCCACGGCGAGAAGCTGACGATGTCGTCCACCACGAGGGCGAGCCGGGGCTGCGCCCGGAGGTTGCGCCACTTCTTCGTCGTCCCCAGCGCATAGCCGCCCACCAGGATGGTGCCGTCCTGCTGCGGAAAGAAGCCGACGGGGTTGTTCTGCGGCTGGCCGCGGGAGTCCACGGTCGCCAGCCGCCCCAGCCGCTGGGAGGCCAGATACTCCCACTCGGCGGCGTCGAACGCCTGGTCACGGGGGTCGCCCGGGGTGCCGGGAGGGCCGGCGGGTCTCGTCTCCGTCATACGAGCAGCGTCACACGCCGCGCTCGGACCCGCATCGGACGCCGGTCGTACCCGGCCTCCGCTCTGGGACCTGCGACCGCGGCCGGTGCCGTTCCGGTCCTGTAGTCCGCGGACACCGGCAGCAAGCACCCTCGAGGGGCGGACGCCCTGGATGAGGTGGTCCGGTGTGCTCCCTCTCAGCAGGCCGATTGCTCATCCACGGCACGGGCGTTGCCCCCCTTCGCCGTCCCCGTGACCAAGCGGCCTGCCGGAGGGCCAGGGCGGGGACTACGCGGCCGTCCTGAAGGAGGAGCGGCGCCCCCGGCGGGCGGCGGACCTCCCACGCCCCGTCCGCTGCGTGGGGGCGGGCTTGGGCGGTTCGGTGTCCGCGACGGTGAGCGGGATGCCAGAAGGCGTCCGCGCACCGGTGATGCGCCCCAAGTCGGCGTCGCCGGAGCGGACTCGGGTCTGCTCCGGCGTGATGGAGGCGTCCGACATCAGGCGGTTCATGCCACGCCGCTGTGCGGGAAGGACCAGGGTGACGACGGTGCCCGACTCACCGGCGCGGGCGGTGCGACCGCCGCGGTGCAGGTAGTCCTTGTGGTCGCTCGGCGGGTCGACGTTGACGACGAGGTCGAGATCGTCGACGTGGATGCCGCGCGCCGCGACGTTGGTGGCCACCAGGACGTTCGCGTGACCGGACTTGAACCCGGCGAGGGTCCGGGTGCGCTGAGCCTGCGACTTCCCGCCGTGCAGCGCGGAGGCGCGCACCCCGACCGCCAGTAGATCCCGGGTCAGCCGGTCCACCGCGTGCTTGGTGTCCAGGAACATGATCACCCGCCCGTCGCGGGCCGCGATCTCGGTGACCGCCGCTTGCTTGTCGACCCCCTGTACATGCAGCAGGTGGTGTTCCATGGCGGTCACCGCGCCCGCGGAGGGGTCGACGGAGTGGACCACCGGGTCGCTCAGATAGCGGCGCACCAACAGGTCGACGTTGCGGTCCAAGGTGGCGGAGAACAGCAGCCGCTGCCCGCCGGGGCGTACCTGGTCGAGCAGGTGGGTGACCTGGGGCATGAAGCCCATGTCGGCCATCTGGTCGGCTTCGTCCAGCACCGTGATGGCCACCTGGTCCAGTGCGCAGTCGCCGCGTTCGACGAGATCCTTGAGCCGGCCGGGGGTGGCGATCACGACTTCGCTGCCGGCCTTCAGATCGCGTGCCTGACGGCTGATCGACATGCCGCCGACGACGGTGGTGAGCCGCAGCCGCAGCGGGCGTGCGTAGGGGGTGAGTGCCGCGGTCACCTGCTGGGCCAGTTCCCGGGTGGGAACGAGGACCAGTCCCAGCGGGTGCCGGGGTTCGGCGCGCTGCCCATGGGTCCGGGCCAGCAGGGCGAGACCGAAGGCGAGGGTCTTGCCCGAGCCGGTGCGGCCGCGGCCCAGGACGTCCCGGCCGGCCAGCGCGTTGGGCAGCGTCGCTGCCTGGATGGGGAACGGGGCGCTCATTCCCTGGGCGCGCAGCGTGGTCTTGAGGCGGTCGGGCATGTCGAGGCCGGCGAACGTCTCGACGGCCGGCAGCGGCGGGGTGTGGGTGACCGGCAGCGCGAATTCCTTCGGGGGGCCCGAGGGCCGTCCCTGCGCCGGGCGCTTGGCCGAACGCGGGGGCCCGGCCCGGTGGGTGGCCTGCGAGCGGCGGCTGTCCCGGCCGCGTCCGCGGGGGGAGCCGGCAGTGGTGCGAGCAGTACGGCTCATGCAGAACCTTCCTCGATGCGGCACGAATCGAGGAATTCACGCAGCATGCGCCGCACAAGGATTCACAAGACCGAGCCGAAGAAAGACGAACAATCCGTGACAAAAATAGCTACGGAGTCGTCAGGAAACGCACCGGTCCGCTGCCCGCCGGGGGCGGTCGGAAAACAACGGTGCGGGTGAGCCGTGAAGAGCGGGGCAGGTGCCGCTCCATGTTCGGCGACGTGACGACTGATGGCGCTGCCGCTCACATGTCACTATCGGGGTGAGCGGGAAACAACGCAACGAGCCGGGGCCGCACGCAAGCGCGTGCCCCAGCTCGTCGTGCATGTCAGCGTCAGGCGGGAACGATGTTCTCCGCCTGGAGGCCCTTCTGGCCCTGCGTGACATCGAAGTTCACTGTCTGGCCTTCGAGCAGCTCACGGAAGCCGGTGGCGTTGATGTTCGAGAAGTGGGCGAACACGTCTGCGCCGCCGCCCTCCTGCTCGATGAAGCCGAAGCCCTTTTCCGCGTTGAACCACTTAACGGTGCCAGTAGCCAAAATATATCTCCTTCAAGGCGGTGCCCGGAGCCCGCACTGCGCGGGAACCAGGGTTGCCGCGATGATAACCCTCCGTGCACCGGATAAACGCAAGGCTCTTTCCGGGATCCGGAGGAGCGCTTGAAGTTTCAGGTAACCACAACTGCAACTGGACGTAACCGTAGCACGGCCACTCCCCGGGTTACGACCGCTCCTCGCGCCCGAGTCCGCCGGGGCAAAACTTCTCCTCGCGCATTACTCAAGTTTCTGTAGCGGCGGAAATAGATTTCGGTGTCCGGGCAGTTGACGGAATTGCCGGCGTGGCCAAAGGCGGGGCGCTCGCCGCCGGCCGGCCCCGGTCTCCTCGGTGCACCCTGGGGCTCCGCCTCAGTGGCCGGATGAACCGCTCGGGCGGGAGGCGCTTGCCCGTCGGCGCCCCGGAGGGCATGCGCAGGGTGCGGCGGAGGCTTCAGACGTCGGTCTGCGGGTCCGGGGACATCCCGTCGCGCAGCTGTTCGTTGATGCGCCGGGCCTCTTCGAGCTGGTCCTCGAGGATGATGATGCGGCAGGCCGCCTCCACGGAGGTTCCCTGGTCGACCAGCTCGCGGGCCCGGGTGGCCAGCCGCAGCTGGTAGCGGGAGTAGCGGCGGTGGCCCCCCTCCGAGCGCAGCGGCACGATCAGCTTTGCTTCGCCGATGGCTCGCAGGAAGGCGGGGGTGGTGCCGAGCATCTCGGCTGCCCGCCCCATGGTGTAGGCGGGGTAGTCGTCGTCGTCGAGGTTGCTCGACGGGGTGGGCTTGTCTGCGGCCACTGGCACCTCTCGGTTCACGCGTCGAGGGGCCCTGGTGCCATGCGGCACCAGGGCCCCGAGGGGATCAACACCATCTACCGGCTGCCTGTGCCGGCTTCTGTATTCCGCGCCGCGGTCTGACAGGACGGCGGCGCAGGGATCGCGGTTGCGTGACCGGGGACCACCTTCCAATCCGGGGTCTGCGGTACCCGGGCGGTATGCCCTGCCCGGGCGATCCTGATGGCGCTCTCTCCTCCTTTTCCACTGCTCTGTCATGCGCTGCTTGATCTTGCAGAACTGCCTGCGGCCCCGAGGGCCGCCTGGCCCGGCAGTCAACGGTGGAGCCCCCAACGTCCGGCCACACCGCTCGACTGCCGTTCCTCGACCTGCGTGCGGGGCAGTTGCGTCATCTGCCCCGCCGAACTGATCTCTGCGAGTACGAGAAGAACACTACCTCCGGCGTCCTGCAATGTCTACTCTCGCGAGTGCAGATTTTCTTCGGGCGAGACGCCGGAGAGTCTCATCTCCGGGTGCGGTGAATTCTGCACCACCCACTGCCGCGAGGGTCTGGTCAGCCGTCCGCGCGACCCGCGACTGTGCACTGTCGACTGCCGTGACGCCGGCTGTGCGGGCATCCCCACTGCTCGACGGGACCGGCTTCGCTGCTACTCCGCCGCAGACCAGGGCGCGGAGCGCAACCGCGCGACGCTGTGCCGGGCACGGCCCTCCGGAGGTCCGTCGGCCGCCTCGCCGACCGCGGCCATGGAGACGATCACCCAGCCCGGGCTCGGGTCCAGCTCCTTGGTGAGCCCTTCCAGGTCGAAGGCCCGGAATTGGTGCGCGGCCAGCCCCATGGCCTGGGCCTGCACCGTCATGTGGGCGATGGCCTGGCCGAGGTCGTAGTCCGCGAACTCGGAGTAGAGCAGTTGCGTGTCATCGACGTACCGGCGGGTCAGCGTGACGACGAGCAGGCCCGCGTCCGTCGCCCAGCGGGCCGAGCTCGGCGCGAGGTGGGGGAGTATCCGGTCGTGCTCCGGCTCACCTGGCCTGCCGGTGAAGAAGCCCCACGGCTGGGAGTTCCCCGCCGACGGCGCCCACCGCGCGGCTTCCAGCAGCAGCCCCAGGGCATGGTCGTCGACAGCCGCCGCCGGGTCGAACCGATAGGGGCTGAAGCGCCCGGCGAGCAGGGGGTGTATGCCGCTGGACGGCTCCTGTGGACGGTGCATGGTGTGCTGCAACCGGCACCCGCGAGCCCGTATTCCGGCTGGAGCGGGCGCAGGCACCGGCCATGCCTGCCGGCCGGGGAGCACCGCCGCCTGCGGAGCCTTGAGAGCCGCCGACGGGCTGTTGGTTCCGGTGTTCGACATGCGGCCCCGGGACTGTGTCCCGCGCAGGCCCTTCCCAGCCGGCCCGTGCGCGGGACAATGAGTCGATGAGTGGACAGGGGGCGCAGGACGCAGGCGAACAGCGCGACTGGTGGGCCCAGTTGTACGATCCGCACGCTGCGGACACCGGCCGCGCAGGCGCCCGGGACACCCTGGACGAGCGCTATCGCTCGGTGAGCCGCACGCTGACCGGCCCGCCCACCGACCCGCCGGGGCCCGGCCGCGCGGACCCCGCGGCCGCGGGGGCCCCGCCCGGACCGGAGTCCGCCGCCGCGCCGGTGTCCGCGCTGCCGGCCGGGGTGCTGCCGCCCGCCGCACCGGACGCGCCGGGGGAGTGGGTGCCGGAGACCGTGCTGGAGTCGGCGCGGTACGGGTCCGCGGAGCTGCACGCGGTCTCCGTACGCGGCGCCGCCGGGCGGCGGGAGGGGCGCCCGCGGACGGACGCGCTGCTGGCCGCGCGGTTCGGCGCCGAGGAGGACGGGCTGCTGCTGGTGGCCGTCGCGGCCGGGGGACGGTCGGGGCCGGGCGGGCACCGCGCCGCGCGCGAGGCGTGCCACGCGGTGGGGGAAGCGGTCGGCCGCAGCAGCGCACGGCTCGCCCGGGACCTGCGGGAGGACCGCACCAGTGCGCTGCAACCTGGCCTGCACCGGCTGACGGACCGCGCCTTCGGCAGGCTGCGCGCCCAGGCCGCTGCCCTGGGGCTGGAACCCGAGCGGCACACCGTCGACCTGCGCTGCCTGCTGCTGCCCGCCGACCCGCGCTGCCGCACCCGGGTGCTCTTCGGCGCCGGTGCGGGCGGAGCCTTTCGGCGCAGCGGCGACGGCTGGCAGGACATCGAGCCCGTCGGTATCCACGCGCCACCGCCTCCGGACACTCCGGCAGGCCGCGATCCGACCGCGGGCGCGGCGGCGGCCCGGGACGGTTTCGCTCCGGCCGAGCGGACCGCCGAGGCGGCCGCGGCCCCGTTCCACTTCCGCTCCCGGACCGCGGAGCCGGGAGACGTGCTGCTGCTGTGCGGTCCCGGCGTGGCGGAACCGCTGCGGGCCGAGCCCGCCTTCGGGGAGCGGCTCGCCACTCGCTGGACCGGTGCGGACGGTGGTCCTCCGGGTGCCGCGGCCTACCTGGACGGCCTCCTGTGCGCGCTCGAGGGGCACTCGGGGGACCGCACCGCGGTCACGGTGTGGGAGAGCTGACGCGGGGGCTGCGTCGTGCCGTGCGGGCCGTCGCCGGAGTCCGCGGACCGGCGCCGGGGGCCGGTGCGGTGCCGGGCTCCGGGCCGGTGGGGTGCGCCGGTGCGGAGGGCTGCCCCGCGTCCGGGGCGTCCGCGCCCCGGACCTCCCCGTGCTCCGGTGCGCGGGTGGCCCGGACCTCTGCGAGGTAGGCCGCGATGGCGTCCCGGTTGCGGGCCAGGCACTGTACCCGGGCCGTCATCCGCTCCAGCTGGTCCTCCAGAGTGGCCAGCATCTCCGGGGTGGCGTCCCGGAAGTGGATGACCCGGGGCTGGTCGAGGCACGGCAGGATCTGCTTGATGATCCGGGTGGGCAGTCCGGCGTCCAGCAGCCCCCGGATCTGCAGTACGCGGTCGACGAACCGTTCGTCGTAGTCGCGATAGCCGTTGGGGGCCCGGTCCGCGGCGATCAGCCCCTGCTCCTCGTAATAGCGCAGCAGCCGCCGGGGTGTCCCCGTCCGCTCCGCGAGTTCGCCGATCCGCATCAGGCCGCCTCCCACCCTCCCCGGGTATGCTCCGGCTCCGTTTCCGAGGACGTCCCGCAGCCGCCGACTTGACCTTCACATCCGTGTGAGGGTTCGAGCATACCGGTCATGCGAACCGACACCGCGCATGACGCGCTCACCCCGGACGGCGCTCCGGGGCCGTCCGAACCCGCCGGCTCCGAGCGCGGCGCGCTCCCGCTCGCCGCCCTGCTGGCGCTCGCCACCGCCGTCTTCATCACCAGCCTCACCGAGACCCTGCCCGCCGGCCTGCTGCCCGGGATGAGCGGCGACCTCGCCGTCGGCGAGCCCGCCATGGGCCAGAGCGTCACCATCTACGCCGTCGGCACCGCGCTCACGGCCGTCCCGCTCACCGCCTTCACCGCCGGATGGCGCCGCAAGCGGCTGCTGCTGACCGCGATGGCCGGCTTCGCCGCGGCCAACACCGTCACAGCCGTCTCCACCGACTACACCCTCACCATGACCGCGCGCTTCGTCGCCGGTGTGGCGGCCGGGCTCGCCTGGGCGCTGCTGGCCGGATACGCACGCCGCCTGGCCCCCGCGCACCTGGGCGGCCGGGCCATCGCGATCGCCATGGCCGGTATCCCGGTCGCGCTGTCGCTGGGCGTTCCGGCGGGCACGTTCCTGGGCAACGCACTCGGCTGGCGCACCGCCTTCTGGGCCATGACGGCGCTGACCGCCGTCCTGCTCGGCTGGATCACCGCCGCCGTTCCCGACCACCCCGGGCAGCAGCCGGACGACCGCACTCCCATGGCCGCCGTGCTGCGCATCCCCGGAGTGCTGCCCGTCCTGCTCACCACGCTCGGCTGGGTACTCGCCCACACGGTGCTCTACACCTACATCGCCGCCTTCCTCGAGCACGCGGGCCTCGGCGGCTCGGCCGACCGCGTCCTGCTGGTGTTCGGCGCCGCCTCGCTGCTGAGCATCTGGTTCGTCGGCGCGCACATCGGCCGCGGGCTGCGCGCGCTGACGCTCGGCGGTGCCCTGCTGGTCGCCCTGGCGGCAGCCGTCCTGGCGGTGGCGGCCGACTGCACACCGCTCGTCTATGCGGCGGTCGCGCTCTGGGGCCTCGGCTGGGGAGGGGCGCCGACGCTGCTGCAGACGGCCGTCGGCGAGGCGGGCGGCGAGTCCGCGGACGCCGCGCAGGCGATGCTCGTCACGCTGTGGAACGCGGCCATGGCAGGCGGGGGAATCGTGGGCGGGGTGCTGCTGGACGCCCTGGGCGCCGCGTCGTTCCCGTGGAGCGTCCTGGCACTCATGCTGCCGGTGCTGGCCCTGGTGTACGCGGCCCGAAGCCGCGGCTTCACCGCCCGGCGCACCGGAGCGGGAGGCTGAGGCGCCTGGCACCAGCGGGACGACCGGCACCGCCGGTGCGGAGAGGAGCCCTGGCAGGGCTTCCGCGCCGTACCGGCGGACTGCCGGACCGTCAGCCGAACTGCCGCTCGATCTCCGCCAGTTTCTCCTCCAGGGTGTCCAGCCGCGGACTGGCCGCGCTCTTCTCGCCGCCCTCCCGGCCGGACTCGCCACCCGCGGGCTCGCCGTCCCGGCGGGCGCGCGCCGAGGCGCTGTCGTCCCCGACGGCCTGCAGCGCGGGCCTGCCGCGGGGCGGCACGGGTGAGGCAGCCACCGCGGGCAGTTCGCCGGACGGCTCACTCCCGCCGGAGGGCGCGGAAGGCGCGGGCGCGCCGAGCTCGACCTCCACATGGGGTGCCGCCGCCGCGCGTCCCCGGCTCCACCGGCGGTGCTGCCGGTTGATGGCCTTGACCCGGGCCCGGTCCAGGCGCTCCTGGTCCTTGCGGCGCTGCCGCTCCTGCTCGTGCTGCCGCCGGTCCTCGCGCACCTCGTCGACGGCCTCGTCCAGCGTCCGCACCCCCTCCAGCAGCATCAGCGACCACGCCCCGAACGTCTCCCGGGGGGCCCGCAGCCAGCGGACGATGCGGATCTGCGGCAGCGGACGCGGCACCAGGCCCTGGTCGCGCAGCGCCGCGCGGCGGGTCTGCTTGAGCGCCCGGTCGAACAGGATCGCGGCCGAGAGCGACATTCCCGCGAAGAACTGCGGCGCTCCGTCGTGCCCGGTGCCGCGCGGCGCGTGCACCCAGTTGAACCACGCCGCGGCCCCCGCGAAGATCCACACCAGCAGGCGCGAACCCAGCGAGGCGTCCCCGTGGCTGGCCTCCCGGACGGCGATCACGGCGGAGAACATCGCGGCTCCGTCCAGCCCGAACGGCACCAGGTACTCCCAGCCGCCGCCCAGGCCCAGGTTCTGCCTGCCGAATCCGACCAGCCCGTGGAAGGAGAGGGCTGCGGCGACCGCGGCGCAGCAGAACAGCAGCAGGTAGGCGGCCGTCGCGTAGAGCGTCTCCTTGCGGCGCCGCCGCTCCTCGGCTCGCTCCGCGGAGTCGGGCTGTCCGTGTGCGCTCTCGCTCTCGGAGGCGGAGCCGTGCCGGCGCGAGCGCGCCATCACCAGCACCGCGGCCAGAGTGCCGACGAGCAGTACGGCGCTCGGCAGCACCCAGTTCAGCGGTATGTCGGTCAGTCTCATCGGGGTGCCCCTTGCCGCGCGTACCGCGGGCGCACGCCGGGGACGCCGAGTAGGCCCCGTCGCGTGCGAGGCGGTGTCGCGCTCGCGCTCTGGCTTGCTTCGTCCCGAGCATCCTTACGGGAGGGCGCCACTCCGCCGGGGGGTTTCAGGGGAAGAGCACGCGAAAAGGGGGCGCAGGGAGCCGGGAGAGGGACCCAGGGTCGAACACCTCAGCGGACCACGGTCATTCGCTCGATTCGCTCCGCGTCGCATGTCCGGGGACAGGTGACGCAGGTGTCCTCGGGCCGGAGGGTGTAGTAGAGGCAGCAGCTCGCCCGGTCGCGGGTGGTCAGCGCCGCTCCTCCGGGGCCGGGCAGCTCGCGGAAGCCCGCACCCTGGGCGAAGGGCGCGACCGCGCCGGGGAGCAGCAGTTCGGCCTCCGCCCGGGCGCGCGGCTCCTCGCCCACCAGGTGCCCCAGATACCAGAGCCCCTCGGTGATCTCGTCCGTCACCATCCCCCACAGCGCCCGCGGGCCGCGCCGCATCCGGGGCCCGAACCCCTCCAGCACCGGCGCGAGGTGGGCGGCCACCGCGGCACGCACCTCGGCCCGCAGCGCCTCCTCGCCGGGCACCACGCGCGCCCCCGGTGCGGTCGCCGCGGGGTCGTCCGGCAGGCAGGCGAACTGCTCGATCCGGACCGCGAGCCGCCCCTGGGACCGCTGGACCGCCACGGCCTCCACCGGCAGCCGGGGCACCCGCCGCCGGAGGAACCACGGGGCGGTGAACAGCAGGCAGACGGGCCAGGCGTAGCGGTGCAGCCCGAAGCTGGCGACGACATCCGGGCGTCCGGGCCGCCCGTGGTCCCGCAGGATCTGCTCCTCGTCCCAGGCGAGGAACGTGTCGAGCGCCTCGCCGCCGTCCGCGAGCGCTGCGGCGCGCACCCAGCCGGGTCCCGCGGGGAGCGGTTCGCGAGTCGTGGTCTCGGTCACACCCAGCGACGGGAGCACCTCGGTCAGCCGGGCGTAGGGCGTATGGAAAGGGGAGACGTCAGAGGCTACGGAGGCGAGGGTGGGCACGGTCATGGGGACCACCGAATCGACGAGCATCAGCAGGTAAGCCTTACCTTAACTGATCACGTCCGAGGTTTGATCTCGTGTCGCCGCGGCCTAGGGTGCACGGCAGCCTGCATGGCGAAGACATGTACGCAGAGTGCTGGGGGCCCTATGGAGCAGAGCCGAGCGGAGTCACCTGCGGGGCCCGCTGCCGTCCCGTCGGCGGCCGGCCCGCCGGCCGTCGTGCCCCGGCCCCTCGCCCCGGCCGTCCCCGGACCGGTCCGGCGCGCCACCGAGCCGTCCGCCGCCCGCGCCCGGCGGACGGAGGGCAGTGCCCGCGGTGAGCACACCCACTGCGAACCAGCGGCACCGAAGGTGGTGCCGCAGCGCCATTCCGTACGCGACCAGATCCTCGAAGCTTTGCGCGGTGCGCTGCTCTCCGGCGAGCTGGCCCCCGGAGAGGTCTATTCCGCGCCCGTGCTGGGGGAGCGCTTCGGTGTCTCGCCGACCCCCGTACGGGAGGCCATGCAGCTCCTGGCGAGCGAGGGTGCCGTGGAGACGGTGCCCAACCGGGGCTTCCGCGTCGCCGCGCACAGCCCTCGCGACCTGGCCGAACTCACCGAGGTCCGGGCCCTGCTGGAGGTCCCGGCAGTCCTGGGGCTCGCGCGGACCCTGCCCCCCGGGTACTGGGCCGAGCTGCGGCCGCTCGCGGACGACACCCTGCAGGCGGCGGCGTGCGGGGACCGAACCGCCTACGCCGAGACCGATCTCGTCTTCCACCGCGCCCTGCTGGAGGCGACCGGGAACCGGCAACTGGTCGCCGTCGCCGAGGACGTGCAGCGCCGGGCGCAGCTGTCGGCCCTGCGGGCGGCACCCGCCCCGCGCACCACCGACCTGCTCGCCGAGGCAGCCGACCACCTCGCGCTGCTGGACGCGCTGGCCGACCAGGACTATCCGGCCGTCGAGCGACTGGTCCGCGGCCACTTCTGAGGCGCGGGTACTTCCGCCGCCGCTTCTGGGCGCGGGTGCTTCCGAGGGGCGACCACTTCACGAGACGCCGCATGCCCGGGCGCGGGTCACGCCCGGTTCGGGGGCACCGCCGTCGCGGCCTCCGCACCGGCCGCGCCATCCGGCTCCTCGCCCCGCTCCTCGCCCCGTCCGGACTCCGGCAGCCGGTCGGCGAGCCAGGAGGGCACGCCGCCCAGCAGCCGGAACAGCCGCCCGGCCTCCTCGCGCAGCCGGGTCGCCTCCGGCTCCGGCTGCACCTCGGCGAGCGAGGCCAGAGCGGGCGCCATGCCGACGAGGAACCCCAGCTCCTCCCGCAGCCGGAGCGACTCGGCGAAACCGTGGCGGGCCTCGGCCAGTTCTCCCTCGCGGGCCGCGAGTCCGGCCAGATGCCGCCAGGTCGAGGAGCACAGCAGCAGGTCTCCGCGGGCTGTCGCGCCCGCGTGCGCCCTGCGGTAGGCGGCGCGTGCGGACTCCGGGGTGTCGCTCAGGTTCTCCGCCAGCAGTCCGCGCCGGAAGTCCAGCAGCGCCCGGCCGGGCGCGCCCGGCTCCAGGAGGGCGGCGGCCCGGCCGAGCGCCGCCCGCGCCTCGTCGGTCCGGTCACGGACGCCCAGCACGGTCGCCGCGTAGGCGAGTTGGCCGCGTTCGCAGGCAGCGGCCCCGCGGTCGTCGTCCACCCGTGCCACCGCTTCGGCGACCCGCAGCGCGTCCTCCGCGGCGGGCCAGCCGTCCCCCGTGTACATGCACCGTTCGACGAGCAGTCCGGCCCGTCCGACCGCCGCCTGCGGATGCTCCTGCGCATACGGCTCCAGCAGCGCCGCCGCGTCCTCCCAGCACCCCCGCGAGCGCAGCCGCCACACCGCCTGTCCCAGCGGGCTGTCCGGGCTCATGCCGGGGCCCGTGGGGCCACCATGACCTGTCGGGCCTCTCGGATCCAGCCTTTCCGAACGTGACATGGCGGTGTCCGCCACAGTGCCCTCCCCAAGCGCGCCGTCGAGCCGGATGTGAGCGCATCACAGCACGGGTTGCGCCGCCCGGCCAAGGGGGTGGTGTGAATCAGTTCACAAAGTTTTACCGGTGGCGACGGAGTGACAAGCGCCCGGCTCCCGGCGGTTCGGGGGAGCGGCGGGGTAGTGCCTGCTCTACCCCGGGTCGGCAACCTGCTGCAGTGAACTCCCCGCCGATCAGCGGTTGACTGACGGAGTGAAACCCATCGTCGCAGGTCGCGGTGCCCCCGCGGGCCCGGTGCCGGCGGGTGGCCGCGTCGGCCCCGCACGGTCTGCGCGCCCGTCTGCGTGCTCCCAGCCGCGCGCCGCTGTCCGCGGACGCGGAGCGCCCGCGGACAGCGGCCACGTCCGACCGCCGCCGCGCCGGCCGTCCGCCGCCACGTCCCGGGCGCCGCCCGGACGGCCGAAGAGCGTGCGTGCGCCCGCACTTCGGCGTGTGCCACCGCTCGGCGCGGCCCCGCGCGCCTCTCGTGCGCGCTTTCACGGACCCACCCGTGCCAGGAGTACGACGTCCCCCTGCCCGCCCTGCGGGCGCCTTCCGGAGGCTGCCGATGCCCGACGACCCGATCCCGCCCGCGCCCCACCCCGATCCGTCACCCGGTCCGCCGGAACCCGCTGCCCCGGCTGCCGACGTCGGCCCGCCCCGGAGCGGGGACCGGCCCCCCTCCGCGGAGCGCGGCCGCACGCTGATCGTGACGAACGACTATCCGCCCCGCCGAGGCGGCATCGAGACGTTCGTCCACGAGATCGCCCGCCGGTTCCCGCCCGCCGAGGTCGTCGTCTACACGGCGGCCCAGCCCGGCTCCGACGCGTTCGACGCCGCGCAGCCCTTCCCCGTCGTCCGGGACCGGGCCCGGACGTTGCTGCCCACCCCGCGGGTGGCCGCGACGGCCCGGGCGCTGGCCTTCCGCTACGGATGCGACCGCGTGTGGTTCGGTGCCGCCGCCCCGCTGGGACTGCTCGCCGGACGCCTCGGACTGCCCTCGGTCGCCACGACCCACGGGCACGAGATGTGGTGGGCCGCGCTCCCCGGCACCCGCGGTCTGCTGCGCCGGATCGGTGACGGCGTCGACACGGTCACTCACCTCACCGCGCACTCCCGGGCCCGCACGGCCCGGGCGTTCGGCCCGCACCCCCGCGCGGCCCGGCTGGTGCCCGGAGTCGACAGCACGCGCTTCCGGCCGGACGGCGAAGAGCGGGCCGTGTACCGCCGGCTGGGCCTGGAGGGCAAGGCGGTGGTGCTCAGTGTCTCGCGGCTGGTCCGGCGCAAGGGGCAGGACACCCTGATCCGCGCCATGCCCCGGGTGCGTGCCGCGGTGCCCGGGGCGACGCTCGTGATCGTCGGCTCCGGGCCCCGCGAACGGGCGCTGCGCGGGCTGGCGCGGCGGCTCCCGGAACTGCCCGACGACGCCGTCGTGTTCACCGGGTCCCGGGCGCACGGCGACCTGCCGCCCTACTACGCGGCAGCCGATGTCTTCGCCCTGCCCTGCCGCACCCGCCGGTTCGGCCTGGAGGCCGAAGGGCTGGGCATCGTCTGCCTGGAGGCGGCCGCTGCCGGACTGCCCGTGCTGGCCGGGAACTCAGGCGGGGTGCCGGAAGCGGTCCGGGACGGTGAGACCGGGTATCTCGTCGACGGCCGCGACGTCCGGGCCGTCGCCGAGCACCTCACCGGCCTGCTCACCGACCCGCGGGCGGCCGCCGCGATGGGAGCGGCGGGCCGCTCCTGGGTGGCGGCGGAGTGGAGTTGGGAGTCCGCGGTCCGGCAGCTGCGCGCCCTGCTGTCGCGTACGGTCGGTCCGTGGTGACCAGCGAGAAACCGGCAGGGAAGCCGCTGTTCGAGAGGGGCCGGGAGGCGGGGAGCCGGGCCGGACCGGGGGCACTCGCACACCCCGGAACCGGCGGAGCGGCTGCCGGTCGGCCGGACGCTGCCGCCGACTTCGGAGTGTGGCAGGTGCTGGCGGGCGGGCCCCGGGCCTTCCTGTGCTCGACGTGGCCGCTGCGCGCGGTGCGCCAACTGCTGGCCGGCGGCGTGCTGGGGCTTGGCTGGCTCTGTCTCGCGGTCGCGCTCACGGTGTCCGGGATGCTCCTGCTGCCGGTCGGGATCGGCGCGGTCGTGCTGCTGGGCGTCCCCGCCTCGGCCGCCGGTCTCGCCGAACTGGAACGGCGCCGGCTGCGCCTGCCCGGCCCGCGGGACACCCGGCCGCCCCGCTCCCGCACGCCCGCGGGAGCGGACCGGAGCACGCGCGGTGGCGCGATCCGGCGCGCGCTGCGCGGGCTGCGGCAGCGTGCCGCCTCCCCGGTCACCTGGGCGGAGTTCGGCTTCGCCCTGCTCAACGCGGTGCTGGCGCTGCTGGACCTGCTGGCCGTCCTGCTGGCGCTCGGACTGGTCGTCAGCCAGCCGTTCGCGCTGCTCACCGTCGCGGACGGGGACCGGGTGATGTACGGGCCGGGCATCGTGCTGACGGAACCGGTCCAGGTGCTGCCCTGGCTCCTGCTGACACCGGTCTTCGCGGTGCTCGCCTGCTACACCCTCGCGTGCCTGGCCGGGATGCGGGTGGCGCTCGCCCGGGCCGTGCTGGTGGGCCCGCGGCGGGAGCGGGAGCTGGACGCGCGGCTGACGGAGGTGACCGCCTCCCGGGCCCGGCTGGCGGACGCGTTCGAGGGGGAGCGGCGCCGTATCGAACGCGATCTGCACGACGGCGCGCAGCAGCGGCTCACCGGACTGATCATGAAGCTGGGGCTCGCACGGCTGGACGCCGACCCCGCGCTCGTCGTCGAGGCGCAGCAGGAGGCCCGGGCCGTCCTCGGCGACCTGCGGGACCTCGTCCGCGGGCTCCACCCCCCGGTGCTCACCGACCGGGGGCTGGGCGCGGCGCTCGGCGCACTGGCCGAACGGGCGCCCCTGCCGGTACGGGTGACGGACCGGCTCGGTGCCCGGCGGCCCACCGAGGCGCTGGAGGTGGCCGCCTACTTCGCCGCCGCCGAGGCGCTGGCCAACGTGGCCAAGCACAGCGGCGCCGCACACGCCGAGGTGACCGTGGGGGGGGGCGGGCGGACGCTGACACTGGAGGTCCGCGACGACGGCCGGGGCGGTGCCGACCCGGCGGGCGGCACCGGTCTGACGGGCCTCGCGGACCGGCTCGCGGCGCACGGCGGGCGGCTGCGTCTCTCCAGCCCGCCCGGCGGCCCGACGCTGTTGCGGATGGAACTGCCCTGGACCGACGGGGGCACACATCGGCGATGATGTGCTGCGGCGGCAACCGTCGGGATCGCGGGGCCGCCGGTGCACCGGGGAACCAGCGAAAGGGGGAACGGCTGTGCGGCTGGTGCTCGCCGAGGACTCCGTACTGCTGCGCGAGGGGCTGACCCAGCTCCTGCTCCGCTTCGGCCACGAGGTGTGCGCGGGCGTCGGCGACGCGCCCGCGCTGCTGGAGGCCGTGGCCGCGCACGCGCCGGACTGCGTCGTCACCGATGTGCGCATGCCGCCGGGCCTGCGGGACGAGGGGCTGCGCGCCGCCCTCCGGCTGCGCGCCGAACACCACGGACTGCCGGTGCTGGTGCTCTCCCAGTACGTCGAGAACTCCTACGCCGCGGACCTGCTGGCCACCGGTGACGGTGTCGGCTACCTGCTCAAGGACCGGGTGGGCGAGGTCGCGGAGTTCGTCGAGGCGCTGCGGCGGGTGGCGGCCGGCGGCACCGTCATCGACCCCGAGGTGGTCCGGCGGCTGCTGGCCCCGGACCGCGAACCGGCCGCGCTGCGGCGGTTGACCGCCCGGGAACGGGAGGTGCTGGCCGCCATGGCCGAGGGGCGCTCCAACGGCGGCATCGCCCGCGCGCTGGTCGTCAGCGAGGCGGCGGTCGTCAAGCACGTCCGCTCCATCCTCGCCAAGCTCGACCTCCCGCCCGCGCCCGACGATCACCGCCGGGTGCTGGCCGTCCTCGCCCACCTGCGCCGGGCCGGCCCGGGCGCCGCTGCCGGAACCGGCGCGGCGGTACCGGCGGCTCCGCCCTCCGGCGGGAGAATCCCCTCCGAACGGTGAGGCGGCTTCCGGCCGGTCGGCTCAGCTCATCCGCAGCGCGAGGAAGAAGTCCAGCTTGTCCTCCAGGCGGGACAGATCGCGGCCGGTGAGCTGCTCGATGCGGCTGACCCGGTACCGGAGGGTGTTGACGTGCAGATGGAGGCGGCCCGCGCAGCGCGTCCAGGAGCCGTCCGAGGACAGGAACGCCTCCAGGGTGGGCACCAGTTCGGCGCGGTGCTTGCGGTCGTACTCGCGCAGCGGGTCCAGCAGCCGGGCGGTGAAGGCGCGGCGTACGTCGTCCGGGACGAACGGCAGCAGCAGCACATGCGAGGCCAGTTCCTCGTGCCCGGCCGCGCGCACCGCACCGGGGCGCGCCGCCGCCACCCGGCGGGCGTGCCGGGCCTCCTCCAGGGCGCCCCGCAGCCCTTCGGCGGAGTGCACCGCGGCGCTCACCCCCAGCGTCAGCCGTCCGTCGTCGGCGAGGGCGCGCCCCAGCGGTTCCCCGGCCTCGGCCAGCAACGCTTCCGCGTGCAGTCCCTCGCCGGCACGCGTCCCGGCGTGCGCCGGCGTCTCGCCGCCCGTGGCCGCTGGCCCGTGCGCCCCGGCGCCGTCCTGGGCGTCGTCCTCCGGGGCCTCGCCGGTCAGCGGCACCAGTGCGACCGCCTCGCCGTCGACGTGCGCGACGGCGATCCGGTCCGAGCCGTCCGGGCCACCGCTGCGCGGGTCCACCAGCAGCTCCTCCAGCAGGGACTGGGCGACGGCCCCGCCGTCCAGGGCGCGGGCCGGGTCGGGCTCGTCCCACTCCACCCGCGCGACGATCACCTGCCAGGCGGGAGCCGAACCCTGCCCGGGCAGCAGGACGGGCGCGGCGACCCGCAGCCGCGCGGCGATCTCGGAGGGCGGCGCGCCGGTCTGCACCAGCTCCAGCACCTCCTGCGCCAGCCTGCGGCGCACGGTCCGCGCTGCGTCCCGCCGGTCGCGTTCGACCGCGATGAGCTGGGTGACGCCGTGCAGCAGGTCCAGGCGCTCGGCGGGCCAGTCGCCGGTGTCGTCGGCCACGGCCAGCAGCCAGTCCGAGAGCACGGTGCGGCGCGGGTCGCCGGTGCCCCGGCCGACGGGGAAGAGCGAGTAGGCCGCACCGTCCTCGGCCGTCCGGTGCGGGGCGCGCCGTCCGGCACGGACGGCGGCCAGATGCGCGCCCGCCAGCCTGGCGGCGGTGGCGTGCGGCAGTCCCGGTCCCTCGCTGGGGCCGGCGATCTGCCGGCCGGTGGGAGAGAGCACCCAGGCCGCCAGGTCCAGGTCCGAGCCGAGCAGGTCGAGCACCACGTCGGGTCCACCGCCCGCGGGGCCCGAGGACATCAGCCGCCGGTGCCGGTCCACGACGGCGGCGAGATCTCCGGCGCGCTCGGTGGAGACCTGCCGGACGACGTGCTCGGTGATGGTGGCGAAGGCGACCGACTCGGTCACCGCGAACAGCGGCAGCCGGTGCCGTGCGCAGGCGTCGACCAGGTCCTGCGGGACAGGACCCAGTTCCGCCTCGCCCGCGGCCAGCCCCGCGACGCCCGCGGTGGCCAGGATCTGGACGAACGGCTCGGAGTCCTCCGGCGCGTGCCGCCACGCCAGCCCGGAGAGCACCAGTTCGCCGCCGGACAGGTAGCGGCTGGGGTCGCGCAGGTCGGTGGTCATCACGCCGCGTACGGTCCGGTCCAGCTCGTCGTCGCCGCCGAGGAGCCGGAGGCCCAGCGAGTCGTTCTCCAGGAGGGCGCGCAGCCGCATCGTCTCGTCGCCTGCCGTTCGTGTTTCGTCTGCCGGGTGGGTGGGTCGTGCGCAGCACGTTGTCGTGGCACCGGGGTGTGACCGGGAGAAAGCCGTGAGGTTACCGCTTCCCTGCTTTCGTCTGAATCTACAAGACGGGGTGGCCGACCAGCCAAACGCTTCATGTTTTCGGTGACTGCACCGCGGCGGGTACCTCTCGGTGTACTGACCGCACCCCTCGAGACCCGCGGATTCCCTCGATCCCCCGACAGCATCCACAGCGACCCCCGCACCCGGAACACACCCCTCCCGGGCCGCATCCGCTGGGAACCGCCCCGCCGCGTCGCACCCCGCGCAGGCATCTGCCAGCACCCCCCCGCCAGTACACCGAGAAGAGACACCATGGAGTTCCTGCGCCCGGCAAGCTGGGAGGAGGCGCTCGCCGCGAAGGCGGAGCACCCCTCGGCCGTGCCCCTCGCGGGGGGCACGGATGTCATGGTCGAGATCAACTTCGATCACCGCCGTCCCACCCATCTCCTGGATCTGAGCCGGGTCCGGGAGCTGCACGAGTGGGAGACCGGCGGCGAGACCGTCCGGCTCGGCGCCGCCGTGCCCTACGCGAGGATCATCGACGGGCTCTCCCGCGAGCTGCCGGGCCTCGCGCTGGCCTCGCGCACCGTCGGCTCCCCGCAGATCCGCAACCGGGGCAGCGTCGGCGGAAACCTCGGCGCCGCCTCCCCTGCGGGCGACGCGCACCCCGCGCTGCTCGCAGCGGGCGCCGAGGTCGAGGCGGAGTCGGTGCGGGGCACCCGGTCGATCCCCGTCGAGGAGTTCTACACCGGGGTCAAGCGCAACGCGCTCGCCGAGGACGAGCTGATCAGGTCAGTCCGCATCCGGAAGGCGGACGGGCCGCAGCAGTTCTCCAAGGTCGGCACCCGAAACGCCATGGTCATCGCCGTGTGCGCCTTCGGCCTCGCGCTGCACCCCGCGACCCGTACCGTCCGCGCCGGTATCGGCTCGGCGGCGCCGACCCCGCTGCGGGCCCGGGTCGCGGAGGACTTCCTGGCGGCGGCGCTGGCGGAGGGCGGCCTCTGGACCAGCGGCAAAACCATCCCGCCGGCCGTCGCCCGCGAGTTCGCCGAGCTGTGCTCCGGCGCCTGCAACCCGATCGACGACGTACGCGGCAGTGCCGCCTACCGGCGCCGCGCCGTGGGCGTCATGGCCCGCCGCACCCTGGGCTGGGCCTGGGAGAGCTACCGCGCCACCGGGAACGGCAGCACCACCGAAGGAGGCGCACAGTGCGCGTGACATTCACCGTCAACGGGCGCCGGCACGAGGCCGACGACGTGTGGGAGGGTGAGTCCCTGCTGTACGTGCTGCGCGAGCGGATGGGCCTGCCCGGCTCCAAGAACGCCTGTGAACAGGGCGAATGCGGCTCCTGCACGGTCCGCCTGGACGGCGAGCCGGTCTGCGCCTGCCTGGTGGCCGCGGGCCAGGCCGAGGGCCGCGAGGTGGTCACCGTCGAGGGACTGGCCGACTACGCGCGGGAGCGGGACGGCACCGCGCCTACCGGCGATCTGGCCCCCGTACAGCAGGCGTTCCTGGACTCCGGAGCGGTGCAGTGCGGCTTCTGCACCCCCGGCCTGCTGGTCGCGGCGGACGAGTTGATCGAGCGCAACCCGCAGCCCTCCGACGCGGACATCCGCGAGGCACTCTCGGGCAACCTGTGCCGCTGCACCGGCTACGAGAAGATCATGGACGCCGTCCGGCTCGCGGCCGCCCGCTCCGACGCCGACGGCCCCCGGGAGGTGCTCTGAGATGGCTCCAGCGAGCGGCCCCACCGGGGCCCAGTCCACCCTCGACCAGGGCGTCGGCACCCGGGCCGGAGTCGGCGACTCGCCGCTGCGGCCCGACGGCACCCTCAAGGTGACCGGGGAGTTCGCCTACTCCTCGGACATGTGGCACGAGGACATGCTCTGGGGCTGCACTCTGCGCAGCCCGCACGCGCACGCGGAGATCGTCTCCCTCGACGTCGGCGAGGCGCTGCGGCAGGCCGGGGTGCACGCGGTGCTCACCCACGACGACCTCCCGGCCGCGGTGAAGAACTACGGCCTGGAGATCCCGGACACTCCCGTCCTGGCACACGGCCGGGTCCGGCACCACGGCGAGCCCGTCGCGCTGGTGGCGGCCGACCACCCGGAGACGGCGCGCCGCGCCGCCGCGAAGATCAGGGTCGAGTACCGCGAGCTGCCCGTCGTGCACGACGAGGACTCCGCGACGGCCCCGGACGCGCCCCTGCTCCACCCGGGCCGGGACGACCATCACGCGGGCCATGTGCCGCACCCCAACATCGTGCACCGCCAGCCGATCGTGCGCGGCGACGCCGCGGCGGCGGCCGGGCGCGCCGACGTGGTCGTCACCGGCGAGTACGAGGTCGGGATGCAGGACCAGGCGTTCCTGGGGCCCGAGTCCGGGCTGGCCGTGCCCGCCGAGGACGGCGGGGTCGACCTCTTCGTCGCCACCCAGTGGCTGCACTCGGACCTGCGGCAGATCGCCCCCGTCCTCGGGCTGCCCGAGGAGAAGGTGCGGATGACGCTCTCCGGCGTCGGCGGCGCCTTCGGCGGCCGCGAGGACCTGTCCATGCAGATCCACGCCTGTCTGCTGGCGCTGGCCACCGGCAGGCCGGTCAAGATCGTCTACAACCGGTTCGAGTCGTTCTTCGGACATGTGCACCGCCACCCGGCCAAGCTCCGGTACGAGCACGGCGCCACCCGGGACGGCAAGCTCACCCACATGAAGTGCCGCATCGTGCTGGACGGCGGCGCCTACGCCTCCGCCTCCCCGGCGGTGGTCGGCAACGCCGCCTCGCTCAGCGTCGGGCCGTACGTGGTCGACGACGTCGAGATCGAGGCGCTGGCCCTCTACACCAACAACCCGCCCTGCGGGGCGATGCGCGGCTTCGGTGCGGTGCAGGCGTGCTTCGCCTACGAGGCGCAGATGGACAAGCTCGCCGCCGAACTGGACATGGACCCGGTCGAGCTGCGGCAGCTCAACGCCATGGCGCAGGGCGACGTGCTGCCCACCGGGCAGACCGTCGACTCCCCGGCGCCCGTCGCCGAGCTGCTGCGCCGGGTCAAGGCCAGGCCGATGCCGCCGGAGGCGCAGTGGGAGACTGTCGGAGGTGCACCGGACGTCCGGGCGCTGCCCGGCGGGCTGTCCAACACCACACACGGCGAGGGGGTCGTGCGGGGCGTCGGCTACGCCGTCGGCATCAAGAACGTCGGCTTCTCCGAGGGCTTCGACGACTACTCCACCGCGCGGGTGCGGCTGGAGGTCGTCGGAGGCGAGCCGGTCGCCTCGGTGCACACCGCCATGGCCGAGGTGGGGCAGGGCGGCATCACCGTGCACGCCCAGATCGCCCGGACCGAGCTGGGCGTCACTCAGGTGACGATCCAGCCGGCCGACACCCGGGTCGGCTCGGCCGGTTCCACCTCCGCCTCCCGGCAGACCTATGTGACCGGCGGCGCCGTCCAGCACGTGTGCGCCCTGGTGCGCGAGAAGGTGCTGGAACGCGGGCGGGAGCGGCTGGGCACCCACCACCCCGCCTGGGCGACGGCCGAGCTGCTGCTGGAGGGCGGCAAGATCGTCACCGACGGCGGCGAGGTGCTGGCATCGCTGGCCGACGTGCTCGGCGAGGAGCCGGTCGAGGCCGAGGACGAGTGGCGGCACCGGCCGACCGAAGCCTTCGACCTGCGGACCGGCCAGGGCTTCGGCCATGTGCAGTACTCCTTCGCCGCGCACCGCGCCGTGGTGGAGGTCGACACCGAACTCGGGCTGGTCAAGGTCGTCGAACTGGCCTGTGCACAGGACGTGGGCAAGGCGATGAACCCGCAGGCCGTGGTGGGCCAGATCCAGGGCGGCACCGTGCAGGGGCTCGGACTCGCCCTGCTGGAGGAGATCGTGGTCGACCCCGGGGCCAAGGTCCGCAACCCGTCCTTCACGGACTATCTGATCCCCACCCTTCTCGACACGCCGACCATCCCGGTCGACGTGCTGGAACTCGCCGACGCGCACGCGCCCTACGGGCTGCGGGGCGCCGGCGAGGCTCCGACCCTCTCGTCGACGCCCGCCGTGCTGGCGGCCGTCCGGGCCGCGACCGGGCGCACGCTTCCGCGCGTACCCGTCCGGCCGGAGCACATCGTCGACGTGTGATCTTCCCCGGTCCCGCCGGCACCGGGCTTCGGGGGCACCGCCCCCGGAACCCGGGCCCGAGCGGCGGAGCGGCTGCGGCCACTCCGCCGCTCGGGGCGGGATCGAGGACATGGCAGGACGCGGGCCGTCCCCCGGGTCGTGCTTCCCAAATCCTCGGCAGTCGCCGAGGTGCCCCTTTGAACCTTGGGAGTCAGCACAATGACCCACTCCACAGTGGAGCCGACGACGTCGGCGGAGGACGCGGGCCCCGGCTCGCGCATCCCCGCGGGCCGCTCCTGGCTCGACAGGTACTTCCACATCTCCGCGAGAGGGTCGACCTACGGCCGGGAGATACGCGGCGGTATCACCACCTTCATGGCGATGGCGTACATCGTCCTGCTCAACCCGGTCATCCTCTCGGTGCCCGACGCCGATCAGCAGACCCTGGACGGCGGGCAGGTCACCACGGCCACGGCGTTCGCCGCCGCGGCGACCACCATCGTGATGGGCATCATCGGCAACGTACCGCTGGCCCTGGCGGCCGGACTCAGCGTCTCGGCGGTGCTGTCCTTCCAGGTCGTGCCCGAGATGACCTGGGGCAACGCCTGGGCGATGTGCCTCATCTACGGCGCGGTGATCATCCTGCTGGTGGTCACCGGGCTCCGCGAACTGATCATGAACGCGATCCCGCTGGCGCTCAAGCACGCCATCACCATGGGCATCGGCCTGTTCGTCTGCCTCATCGGCCTGGTCCAGGCCGGCTTCGTCACCTCGATGCCCGGCCCCGGCGGACTGCCCGGTGCCAAGCCGATCCAGCTCGGCACCGCGGACATGCTCACCGGTTGGCCGGTGCTCTGCTTCGCCGTCACCGTGCTGCTCATCTTCGCGCTCCAGGTGCGCAAGGTGCCCGGCGCGATCCTCATCGGCATCGTCGGCGGCACCGTGCTGGCCGCGGCCGTCCACCAGTTCGCCGGCCTGGACAAGAAGGACTGGGGCGGCAGGAACGCCCCGGAGATCACCGGATCGCTGGTCAGCTCGCCCGACTTCGGGCTGCTGGGCAACGTCTCCTTCAGCGGGCTCGGGGACGTCGGCGGCATCACCGTCGGTGTCATCGTCTTCACCCTCGTCCTGGCCGGGTTCTTCGACGCGATCGGCACCATCATCGGCATCGGCCAGCAGGCCGGACTCGCCGACGAGCGCGGCCGGATGCCCGGGCTGAACAAGGCACTGACCATCGACGGCGCCGGCGGCGTGGTCGGCGGGCTGGCCGGAGCCTCGGGGCAGACCGTGTTCGTGGAGTCGACCGCCGGGGTCGGCGACGGCGCGCGCACCGGCCTGGCCAGTGTCGTCACCGGTCTGGGCTTCGCACTGTGCCTGTTCTTCACCCCCCTCGCGCAGGTGATCCCCCCGCAGGTGGCGGCCGCGGCACTGGTCGTCATCGGCTCGATGATGATGACCAACGCCATGCACATCGACTGGACCGACCCGGCCACGTCGATCCCGGTCTTCCTGACCACCGTGCTGATGCCGTTCACCTATTCCATCACGGCCGGCATCGGCGCCGGAGTCATCGCCTACGTTCTGATCAAGGCCGTCCAGGGAAAGTTTCGTGAGCCCGGATGGTTGATGTGGGTACTGGGGCTCGTCTTCCTGGCCTACTTCGCACTGAACCCGATCGAACAGTGGCTGGGGGTCAAGTAGCCGGCCCTCCACGAACCGCTCAGGTGGGAGCGGGTGCGGTCCCCTGGCCGTTCCCGCTCCCACCTGGCCGTATTTCACCGCCGAGGAGAGACACATGCTGGACATCGCCGCTGAGCTGCACCGCTGGTGCCAGGAGGGCCGGGACTTCGCCGTCGCCACCGTCGTCGGTGTGGGCGGCAGCGCACCGCGGCAGCCGGGCGCCGCGCTGGCCGTGGACGCGGACGGCGAGGCCGTCGGCAGCGTGAGCGGCGGCTGCGTCGAGGGCGCGGTCTACGCGCTGTGCCAGGAGGTGCTGGAGTCCGGCGCGAGCGTCCGCCAGACCTTCGGCTACAGCGACGAGGACGCCTTCGCCGTCGGTCTCACCTGCGGCGGGACCGTCGACATCCTGATCACCCCGGTCCGCGCCGGAACGGCGGCCCGCTCGGTGTACGCCGGGATCGCGGCCGAGGCCGCCGAAGGAAGCACCGCGGCCCTCGTCCGGATCGTGGACGGGCCCGCTGAGCTGCTGGGCGGCGCCCTGCGGCTGGACGCCGAGGGGCAGCCGCACGGCGCCCTGGGCGGGGCGCCCGAACTGGACGCCACCGCGGCGGCCGAGGGCCGGGCACTGCTGACCGCCGGCCGTACGGCCACCGTCACCATCGGCGCCGACGGCAGCAGGTGCGGCCGGCCGGTGACCCTGCTGGTGGAGTCCAGCGTCCCGGCGCCCCGGATGCTCGTCTTCGGCGCCATCGACTTCGCCGCAGCGCTGGCCCGGATCGGCAAGTTCCTCGGCTATCACGTGACCGTGTGCGACGCGCGGCCCGTGTTCGCCACACCCGGCCGCTTCCCCGAGGCCGACGAGGTCGTCGTCGACTGGCCGCACCGCTACCTCGACTCCCAGGACCTCGATCCGCGCACGGTCGTCTGCGTCCTGACCCACGACGCCAAGTTCGACGTCCCGCTGCTGGAGCGGGCGCTGCGGCTGCCGGTGGCCTACGTCGGCGCCATGGGCTCCCGCCGCACCCATCTGGACCGGCTGGAGCGGCTGCGCGAGGTGGGTCTGACCCCGCTGGAGCTGGCCGCGCTGCGTTCACCCATCGGCCTGGACCTGGGTGCCCGCACCCCGGAGGAGACGGCGCTGTCCATCGCCGCGGAGATCGTCGCCGCCCGGCACGGCGGCACCGGTGTCCCCCTCGACGGCGCCCACACGCCCATCCACCACGACGGCGGCCCCGCCGCCTCGATCGCCCAGGGCGCCGGGCGGGCCGCGGGCTGAGGGCCCCGTGCGGGACGCGGCCGGGCTCAGAACAGCTTGACGTTCACCAGCAGGGCGCGGTGGTCGGTGCCGCGCAGATCCACGAACTCGCCGTCCACCGGCAGCATCGCACCGCTCAGCAGTACGTGGTCGAGCTGCGCGCCGAGCACCGGAGTGGTGCGGGTGGGCCAGGTGGGGGTACGCGAGTTGCCCAGCATGCGGGCCGCGTCGTGCATGCCGGTGCGCAGGATCGCCCGGAAGGCCGCATGGTCCTGCGAGGAGTTGAAGTCGCCCGCGATCAGCGTCGGCAGCCTGCCCCGGGCCGCCGCCGCGGCCCGCAGCCGGTCCAGCTCCACCCGCCAGGCCGCCGTCCGGCCCGGCTCGGGCGGCATCGGGTGCGCCACCTGGAGGGCGACCCGCTCGCCGTGGATGTCCGCGATCGCCCCCGGCATCGCCAGCCGTCCGCGCACCTCGCCCCGGCCCTCCAGCGGATAGACGCTCAGCAGTGCCGAGCCGCGGGCGCCGCCGTCGTCGGTGATGATGCGGTGCGGATACTCCTCGCGCAGCGCGGGGGCACGCAGCGCCGCCGCGCACCGCGCGTCGCACTCCTGCACCGAGACGACCTGCGGCCGCTCCCGGCGCAGCGCCGCCACCAGGTCGCGGGTGGCGGCACCGTGGTCCAGGTTGGCCGTCAGCACCCGGAACTGGGCCTTCGCCGGCCGGGCCGCCGTGTCCGCCGGTGCGGGCTGCCCGTAGGGGCGCAGGAACCAGCCGGTGCCCGCCAGCACCGCCAGCGCCCACAGCAGCACCAGCCAGCGGCGGGAGAGCGTCGCGACCAGCGCCGCCAGCCAGGCCGGTGCCAGGAACCAGGGCAGGAACGCCAGCAGTTGCGGCACGGGGGTGGGCCCGTCCTCGTCCCCGGCCCGGAAGGCCAGGGCCACGCTGAGCACCAGCAGGGTCAGCACCGCCAGCGCGGTCAGGAACGGATGGCGCCGAGCGCGCCTGCCGCCGCGCGTCCCACCGTCTGCCGCGCCCCGGTCCCGGCGCGTGTCGGCCCCCGTGTACATCTCTCCGATGATGCCGCACCTCCCGTCACATGGGCGTAAGCCCCCGGCCGGGGGTGGTGCGGCACGCGGGTGGGCGTACACGATGGCTCCCAGCGCCCGCAGCACCCCCTGAGCAGGAGGAAACATGGTCCCGTCCACGCCTACCGATCAGTTCCGCGCCGCCCGCGACACGCTGCTGCGGCACCGGACGGACTACGAGGCCGCGCGGGCCGCCTTCGACTGGCCCCGGCCCGAGCACTTCAACTGGGCGCTGGACTGGTTCGACCACATCGCCCGGGGCAACGACCGGCTCGCGCTGCACATCGTCGAGGAGGACGGGCTGGAGCGCCGCGTCACCTACGACCAGATGCGGACCCGTTCCGACCAGGTCGCGGGCTGGCTGCGCGGCCGGGGCGTGGCGCCCGGCGACCGGGTCGTGCTGATGCTGGGCAACCAGGTCGAACTGTGGGAGACGCTGCTCGCGCTGATGAAGCTGCGCGCCGTCGTCATCCCCGCGACGCCCCAGCTGGGCCCGCGCGACCTGGCCGACCGGATCAGCCGCGGCGAAGCGGGCCATGTGGTGGTGCGCGCCGAGGACACCGGGAAGTTCACCGACGAGGTGCCGGGCGACTACACCCGGATCGCCGTCGGCAGCGGCGGCACTCCGGCAGCGGGCTGGCTGGCCTACGAGGACGCCTACGAGGCCGCGGCCGACTTCGACCCCCAGGGCGCCACCCGTGCCGACGACACCCTGCTGCTCTACTTCACCTCCGGGACGACCGCACTGCCCAAGCTGGTCGAGCACACCCACGTCTCCTACCCGGTCGGGCATCTGGCGACGATGTACTGGATCGGCCTGCGGCCGGGCGACGTCCACCTCAACATCTCCTCGCCCGGCTGGGCCAAGCACGCCTGGTCCAACTTCTTCGCGCCCTGGAACGCCGAGGCGACGATCTTCATCCACAACTACAGCCGGTTCGACGCCGGGCGGCTGCTCACCGAGATGGAGCGCGGCGGCGTCACCAGCTTCTGCGCCCCGCCCACCGTCTGGCGCATGCTCATCCAGGCCGACCTCAGCAGCCTCTCGGCCGTCCCCCGGGAGGTCGTCGCCGCCGGTGAGCCGCTCAACCCGGAGGTCATCGAGCACGTCCGCCGGGTGTGGGGCGTCACCATCCGGGACGGTTTCGGCCAGACCGAGACCGCCGTCCAGGTTGCCAACACTCCCGGCCAGCCTCTCAAGCCGGGCTCCATGGGCCGCCCCACGCCCGGCTTCGACGTCACCCTGCGCGACCCGGTCACCGGCGAGACCGGCGTCGAGGAGGGGGAGATCTGCCTCGACCTGTCCACCCGCCCGGTCGGCCTGATGGTCGGCTACCGGGGCGACGCCGAGCGCACCGCTGAGGTGATGGCCGACGGCACCTACCGGACGGGCGACATCGGGGCGCGGGACGAGGAGGGCTACCTCACCTACGTGGGCCGCGCGGACGACGTCTTCAAGGCCAGCGACTACAAGATCTCCCCGTTCGAGGTGGAGAGCGTCCTGCTGGAGCATCCCGCCGTGGCGGAGGCCGCCGTCGTACCGTCGCCGGACCCGGTGCGGCTCGCCGTGCCCAAGGCGTATGTGGTGGTCGCGGACGGCGCCGCCGCGGACGCGGAGACCGCCGGCGTGCTGTTCGCGCACTGCCGGGAGCGGCTCGCCCCCTACAAGCGGGTGCGGGTGATCGAGTTCGCCGACCTGCCCAAGACGATCTCCGGGAAGATCCGCCGCGTCGAGCTGCGTGCCCACGCGGCGGGCGAGGCGGGTACGCCCGGGACCGAGCATCGCGACCGGTAGCGTGCCGAGCGGGCCGGAGCACGGCGCCGGCGTCGCGGCGGGGTCACCGCGGGGTGCGGATCAGCTGCTCGGCGGCCTCGTTCACCGCCCGCGGGGTGCCCGTCAGGTCCAGCACGAACAGCGGGAGCCGCAGTTCGTCGGCGCGGGCCCGCGCGTCCTTGCCGTACCCGGCCAGGGCGAAGCAGACGGCGGCGGCCGAGTCGTTCAGCCCGTTGAGCCACAGCGTCTCCACGTCGCGCAGCGCGGCCGGGGAGGTGGAGGGATCGACGTGCGCGACCACGCCGGGCCCGCGCACGTCCACTCCCGAGGCGGGCGTCCGCTCGGCGACCCGTACCCCCTCGAAGCCGAGCCACCGCAGATACTGCGCCGCGGCCAGCTTCGCGTCCTGCGCCGTACGGATGGTGACGGGCCGGAAGGCGGGCCTCGGGAACGGTCCGGCGGCGGGCGCCGGGTCCGCGGCGCCCGCGGCGGTGCGGGGGACCGGCGGCGGATGCTCGGCGGACGGCGCCGCCACCCCGGTCCTGCCGCGGGCGACCGGCACCCGCAGGGTGGTGCCGCAGCCGCAGCCCAGTTCGGGCTGCGGCCACTCGTCCACGCGCCCGCAGGCCGGGCAGCTCACCGAGATCCAGGAGCCCGCCCAGGTGCGGTGCCGCACCTGGATCGCGGCCGCGGAGGAGAGCAGCGGCAGGGCGACCGGCGCACCGCAGCCGCAGGGGTAGACGGGCGCGGTGTAGCTGTGCTCACGCCGGCACACGGGGCAGCGCACAAGCACTCTCTCGGCCATCGTTCGGCTCCTGGCACGGGTGATCCGGTGGGCACGGTGGGGCTGCTGTGCCCGGCCGCTCTCCAATCGTCGCCGATGGAGCGGGTTTTCCGAAGGGGCAGGTGCCGGACGGGCCGGGGAAGGTGCGCGAGGGGCGGACGAGGGCGGATCGGGAGGGGGGACGAGAGTGGATGATGAACAAGGGTGTGCCCCCGCGCGGAACGGTCACCCCTCATCACAAGGACCGTTCCGCACGGGGGCGCGTGCCGGGCCGACCTCCCAATCACCCCGGTACGCCGTTCACCGCGCGAGAGATGCGGCGCGCCCGCGTGGGGGCGCCGCGCGCGGGCGCGCCCGCTGTCGGGACGCGCCCTGCGGCGGACGGTGCTCAGCCCTCCTGCAGCTCCCGCACGGCGGCTTCCACGCGGCGCCCGTACTCCGGGTCCGCGGCGCTGAAGTGGGCCAGGTTCTTCTCGATGACGTCCTCGCGGGAGACCTGCGAGAGGCCGCCGGCGATGTTGGCGACCAGCCGCCCCCTCCCCTCCTCCGACATCAGCCGGTAGAGCTCCCCGGCCTGGAAGAAGTCGTCGTCCTTGGAGTGCTGCGGCGCCTCGTGGGTGCCCCAGTACCCGGTGACCGGGCGCGGTGCGGACAGCGGAGAACCGCTCTCGGCCGGGCCGCCGTAGGAGTTGGGCTCGTAGTTCTTGGCGTGCCGCCCGTAGGCGTTGGCGGCCATCAGGCCGTCCCTGCCGTAGTTGTTCGCCTCGGTGGCCTTGGGCGCGTTGACCGGCAGCTGGGTGTGGTTGACGCCGAGCCGGTAGCGGTGCGCGTCGGCGTAGGCGAACAGCCGGCCCTGGAGCATCTTGTCCGGCGAGGGGCCGATGCCGGGCACGAAGTTGTTCGGCGAGAAGGCGGACTGCTCGACCTCGGCGAAGACGTTGTCCGGGTTGCGGTCCAGCACCAGCCGGCCCACGCGCTGCAGCGGGTAGTCGCTGTGCGGCCACACCTTGGTGAGGTCGAAGGGGTTGAACCGGTAGTCGGCGGCCTCGTCGGCGGGCATGATCTGCACGTACAGCGTCCAGGACGGGAAGACGCCCCGCTCGATGGACTGCAGCAGGTCCGTCTGGTGGCTGTTGGGGTCGGTGCCGGACAGCTCGGCGCCCTGGTCACTGGACAGGCAGCGGATGCCCTGGTTGGTCTTGAAGTGGTACTTGACGAAGAAGACCTCGCCCTCGGCGTTCGTCCACTGGTAGGTGTGCGAGCCGTAGCCGTTCATGTGCCGGTAGGAGGCCGGGATGCCGCGGTCCCCCATCAGCCAGGTGACCTGGTGGGTGGCCTCGGGGGCGTGGGCCCAGAAGTCCCAGACGTTGTCCGGCTCCTGCTTGCCGGTGAAGGGGTCCCGCTTCTGCGAGTGGATGAAGTCGGGGAACTTCAGCGGGTCCTTGATGAAGAAGACCGGGGTGTTGTTGCCGACGAGGTCGTAGTTGCCCTCCTCGGTGTAGAACTTGAGGGCGAAGCCGCGCGGGTCGCGGGCCGCGTCCGGGCCGCCGAGGTTGTCGGCGACGGTGGAGAAGCGGATGAACGTCTCCGTGCGGCGGCCGACCTCGCCGAGGAAGTGGGCGCTGGTGTGCGCGGTGACGTCGTCGGTCACCTCGAAGTAGCCGTAGGCGCCGGAGCCGCGCGCGTGCACCACGCGCTCCGGGATGCGCTCGCGGTTGAACCGCGCCAGCTTCTCCAGCAGGTGCTGGTCCTGGAGGAGGAGCGGCCCACCGATGCCGGCGGAGGTGGAGTTCTGGTTGTCGGCGACGGGCGCGCCCGCCTCGGTGGTCAGCGTGGGCTTCGACGACTTCGACATGGACGACCTTCCTGGGGCTGATTCACGGAAAACGGTTTCCGCATGTTGGAGCGTAAGGACGCCTCATCAGGGCGTCAACACTTTGTTGAAACTCGGTTCTCCGGCCCCCGGGAGACCGTTCCCGGGGGCCGGAGGGCGGGCGGCCGAGGGGGCGGGCGATGCCGTCCTCAGCCCAGCGGAACGGTGGCCGTCGGCGCGTGCGCCGCCTCCGTCGCCAGCTCCTCGAACTCGTTGACCGAGGCGATGTCGCTGCCGCTCATGGAGATGTTGGTGACCCGCTCCAGGATCGCCTCCACCACGACCGGCACCCGGTGCTCGGCGGCGAGCTTCTTCGCCTCCTCGAACGCGGGCAGCAGCTGCTCCGGCTCGGTCACCCGCAGCGCCTTGCAGCCCAGGCCCTCGGCGACCTTGACGTGGTCCACGCCGTAGCCGCCCAGCTCGGGTGCGTTCAGGTTCTCGAACTCCAGGTTGACCTGGAAGTCCATGTCGAAGTTGCGCTGGGCCTGCCGGATCAGCCCGAGGTAGGAGTTGTTGACCAGCACGTGCACATAGGGGATGCGGTGCTGCGCGCCGACCGCCAGCTCCTCGATCATGAACTGGAAGTCGTAGTCGCCCGACAGTGCCACGACGCTCGCCTCCGGGTCCGCCTTGGCCACGCCCAGCGCGGCCGGCACCGTCCAGCCCAGCGGGCCCGCCTGTCCGCAGTTGATCCAGTGCCGCGGCCGGTAGACGTGCAGGAACTGCGCACCGGCGATCTGCGAGAGGCCGATGGTCGACACATAGCGGGTCTCCGGCCCGAAGGCCCGGTTCATCTCCTCGTACACGCGCTGCGGCTTCAGCGGCACGTCGTCGAAGTGCGTACGGCGCTGCAGCGCGCCCTTGCGCTCCCGCGCCCCGGCGGCCCACCCCGACAGGTCGCGCAGCCCGCCGGCCGCGGCGCGCTCCCTGGCGACCTCGACGAAGAGGGTCAGGGCCGCGTGCGCGTCCGAGGCGATGCCGTAGTCCGGTGCGAAGATCCTGCCGATCTGGGTCGGTTCGATGTCCACGTGCACGAAGGTGCGGCCCTCGGTGTACGTCGACAGCGCGCCGGTGTGCCGGTTGGCCCAGCGGTTGCCGACGCCGAGGACGAAGTCCGACTCCAGGAACGTGGCGTTGCCGTAGCGGTGCGAGGTCTGCAGACCGACCATTCCGGCGTGCAGGGGGTGGTCGTCGCCGATGACGCCCCAGCCCATCAGCGTGGGCACGACGGGGATGCCGGTCAGCTCGGCGAACTCGACCAGCAGGTCGGAGGCGTCCGCGTTGATGACGCCGCCGCCCGCCACGATCAGCGGCCGCTCGGCCGCCGCCAGCATGTCCATCGCCTTCTCGACCTGCCTGCGGGTCGCGGCGGGCTTGTGCGGGACCAGCGGCTCGTAGGTGTCCGGATCGAACTCGATCTCCGTCTGCTGGACATCGATCGGCAGGTCGATCAGCACCGGGCCGGGACGGCCCGAGCGCATCAGGTGGAACGCCTCCTGGAAGACACCGGGGACCTGTGCCGCCTCCTTGACGGTGGTGGCCTTCTTGGTGACCGGTTTGGCGATGGAGGCGATGTCGACGGCCTGGAAGTCCTCCTTCTCGATCACCGCGACCGGTGCCTGCCCGGTGATGCACAGGATCGGGATCGAGTCGCCGATCGCCGAGTAGAGGCCGGTGATCATGTCGGTGCCGGCCGGCCCCGACGTGCCGATGCACACTCCGATGTTGCCGGGCGCCGTGCGGGTGTAGCCCTCGGCCATGTGCGAGGCGCCCTCGACGTGCCGGGCCAGCGTGTGCTCGACGCCGCCCGCGGCCCGCAGGGCCGCGTAGAAGGGGTTGATCGCCGCACCCGGCACCCCGAAAGCGGTGTCCACACCCTCGCGCTTGAGGATCTCAACTGCCGCGCGGGCAGCGGTCATACGAGCCATCGGCCTCTCCTGGTTCGGTGCAGGTGGTGTCCGGGCGGCGGCGCCTGGGCGCGACAGGACAGTGTCGACGCCGCCGCCCGGAGTCTCTGGGGCAGTGCGGTCCTCAGTTGGCGCCGTCGGGGTTCTCGCCCGAGAGTCGCTTGACGCCGCGGACCAGCGCCGAGTGGTCGAGCCCGCCGTCGCCCTGCGCCCGCAGCGCCGCGACGAGCTGGGCGACCAGCGCACCGGCGGGCACGGCCGCACCGACCGCGCGGGCCGCGTCGGTCACGATGCCCATGTCCTTGTGGTGCAGGTCGATCTTGAAGCCGGGCTTGTAGTCGCCGGCCAGGATGCTGTCCTTCTTGCGGGTCAGCACGGTGGAGCCGGCCAGCCCGCCGTTGAGCACCTCGAGACCGGCCTCCAGGTCGACGCCGGACTTGCGCAGGAAGACCACCGCCTCGGCGACGGCCTGGATGTTGACCGCCACGATGAGCTGGTTCGCGGCCTTCACGGTCTGGCCGGAGCCGGCCGGGCCGCACAGCACGATCGTCCTGCCGAGCGCCTCCAGCACCGGCTTGGCCGCGTCGAAGGTCTCCTGGTCGCCGCCGACCATGATGGACAGCACGCCCTCGACGGCGCCCGCCTCGCCGCCGGACACCGGGGCGTCGAGCGCCTTGACGCCCTTGGCCCGTGCGGCCTCGGCGACCTCGACGGAGGTCTGCGGGGTGATCGACGACATGTCGATGAGGGTGCCGCCCTCGCGGAGGTTCTCCAGTACGCCGCCCTCGTGCAGGACGACCTGCTCGACCTGCGGGGAGGCGGGGACCATCGTGATGACGACGTCGGCGCCGCCGACCGCTTCCGCGATGGACGCCGCGCCCTTGCCACCGTCCTTGACGAAGGCCTCGACCTTCTCCGTCTCCAGCGTGTACGCCGTGACGTCGTACCCGGCCTTCAGCAGGTTGCGGGCCATGGGCGCGCCCATGATGCCGAGCCCGATGAAGGCGATCTTGGTGTTGCCGGCGGTGTGTGCCATCTGTTGTGCCTTTCGCAGTTCCGAATGCCGGGGCCGCCCCTGAAGGCCCCGTGCGGTGCCGGGCCCCGCCCTGCCCGGGCGGGAGCGCTCGGCTACTTCAGCCAGCCGAAGGAGGCGGCGCTGCCGTTGTCGCCGGGCTTGTACTCGAGCCCGATCAGGCCCCCGTAGCCGGCCTTGTCCAGCCGCTCGAAGAGGTCGCCGAAGTCCAGGGACCCGGTGCCCGGTGCCCCGCGCCCGGGGTTGTCGGCGATCTGGACGTGCGCGGTCCGGTCGAGGGAGTTCTCGATGACGGACGGCAGGTCCTCGCCGTTCATGGACAGGTGGTAGAGGTCCATCAGGAACCGCGCGTTGTCCAGGCCGGTGGCGGTGTTGACCGCGTCGACGACTTCGAGCGCGCGGGGCGCGCTCACCAGCGGGCACTTGGGCGACTCGGGGGCGTTCAGCGCCTCGACGAGCAGCACCGCCCCCACCCGGTCCGCGGCCCGCGCGGCCAGCCCGAGGTTCTCCAGTGCGAGCGCGTCCTGCTCGGCCTCGGAGGCTCCCTCGACGCGGTTGCCGTAGAGGGCGTTGAGCGCCTTGCACCCCACGGATCGGGCGAAGTCGGCGGTCACGTCGATGTTGGCGCGGAACTTCTCCGACTCCTCGCCGGGCACGGAGAGGGCGCCGCGGTCGGGTCCGGGGAGCTGTCCCGCGTAGAAGTTCAGCCCGGTGAGCTGGACCTGGGCGTCCTCCAGTGCGCCGCGCAGCGCGTCGAGCTCGGCGGGCCCGGGCACGGGCGCGTCGACCCAGGGCCACCACAGTTCGATCTTGTCGAAGCCGGCGGCGGCGGCCGCCGCCGGGCGCTCCAGCAGGGGCAGCTCGGTGAAGAGGATCGAGGCGTTGACGGTGAACCGGTCCGAGGAGACCACTGCGACCGCCCTCCCTTCCGTCGGGGACCGTAGAGGAAATTTCGTATCGTGAAACTTGCTTTCTGCTTATTGGAAGATTGCGGGGTCGGTGCCGTTTCTGTCAAGAGCGGATCCGCCGCCACCCCGCTGGGCGCCCCCGCGGTCAGGGGTCGGATCGCTGCCGCGTCGGAGCCGGGGCCGCGCTCGGCTGTGCCGGACCCGGGCCCCGGTCGCCGGGCAGCGCGGGTACGGGGAGGCGGGGGCGGCTGCCGCCGCGGGCCGGCGCCGCTCCGGGCCGGTTTCCGTTGCCGGGCCGGAGCCGGCGGTCGGACGCCTGGCCTCCGGACTCTTCAACTACCGTGCCGGGGTGACCTGTTGCCGGGGCGGCGACGGCGCAACGCGGAGGGTTCCGGGCGCAACCCCCGTGCGCCGGCGGCGTATTCTCCAGGTACCTGTACCTGACCGGTACACCGGTGCCACACTGTTGTGACCGCCCAAACACCCTTGGGAGTCGGAATGACCGCCATGATCCAGCCGTCCGGTGACGCGTCGCGAGGGGCTGCGCAGGAGCAGTCGAACGGTCCCACCGCGCTGCGGATCATCCTGGGCGTCAAGCTGCGCAGGCTCCGGCAGGACCGGGACATCAGCCGGGAAGCCGCCGGACGGGCCATCCGCGGCTCGCACGCGAAGATCACCAGGCTGGAGCGCGGCCAGGTCGGGGCCAAGGAACGCGATCTGCGCGACCTGCTGACGCTCTACGGCATCCACGACCCGGACGAGCGCGAGGAGTTCTTCGACCTCGCCCGGCAGGCCAACTCGCCCGGCTGGTGGTGCCAGTACTCGGACGTGCTGGAGGACTGGTTCGAGCTGCACCTCGGGCTGGAGGACGCGGCGTCGGTGATCCGCACCTACGAGGTGCAGTTCCTGCCCGGACTGCTGCAGACCGAGGACTACGCGTACGCCGTCAGCAAGCTCGGCTATCCGAACACCGAGCCGCGCAAGGTCGCCCGGATCGTCGCGCTGCGCATGGCCCGGCAGAAGCTGCTGCACCGGTCCGAGCCGCCGCGGCTGTGGGCCGTCGTGGACGAGGCGGTGCTGCGCCGCCCCTTCGGCGGCACCGAGGTGATGCGCGAGCAGCTCGAGCACCTGCTGAAGATGATCGAACTGCCGCACATCACGCTGCAGGTCGCACCGTTCGAGGTGACGGCAGCCGCGGCCGGCACCCCGGTGACCCTGCTGCGCTTCGTGGACCACGATCTGCCCGACAAGGTCTATCTGGAGCACCTGACCAACGCCGTCTATCTGGACAAGCCCTCGGAGATCGACCAGTACACGCTGATCATGGACCGGCTGTGCGCGGAGGCCCGGCAGCCCGCCGAGACGGTCGCCTTCATCGAGGACATGCTCGCCGAGCTGCGCTGACCTGCGGCGGGCCGGGGTCTTCCGGATACGGTGGGGTCATGGAGCGATTGCGAGTGGAGTTCACCACCGAGCCCTTCGACCTCGACGAGGCGCCGGAGCACGCGGTCGTGGCGCGGGAGGTCGTCCAGTCGGCGGCACTGGATGCCGTGGATGTCGGTCCGTTCGGCAACACCGCCGAGGGCTCGGCCGACGCGGTGCTGGGCGCGGTCACCGCACTGCTGCGCCGCTCGCTGGAGGCCGGCGCGACCCGGGTCTCCCTGCAGGTGAACGTGATCGGGGAGGGCGAGGACTGATGGGGGAGGACGCGCGCGCCTCGGGGCATCCGTTCGTCGTCGCGATCAAGCCGCTGGTGGACGCCATGGGCGGGGCCATGGTCGCCCCGCAGGAGGCCCAGGGTGACGATGTGGTGCTCGCCTGGGAGGGCGAGGACGTGGTGGCCGTACGGCTGCCGCATCTGTCGGACTCCCTCGACCACATCCTGGCGGAGCTGGAGAGGCGGCACGGGGTGCCGCTCGCGGAGCTGGACCGCAAGACCAAGCAGTCGGTGGTACGGATCCTGGAGACCCGGGGGGCGTTCTCGGTCCGGCACGGTGTCGAGACCGTCGCCGGTGCGCTGGGCGTCTCGCGCTTCACCGTCTACAACTACCTCAACCGGGAGAACGGGCGCTCCACGAACTGAGGTGCGCGTGCTCCGGGGGCGGGCTGCGGAGGCTCTCCTGCGGGCGTGCGGGGCTTCCGCGGCGTCGCCGGTGAGGCTTCCGTATGCCGGGTGCTGTTTTCCGGGATGCCGAAAAGCATTCAACAAAGTGTTGACGTGGTGTGGCCTGAGGACTTAGCTATTCCCAGCCCGAACAGCACCACGGCCACGGAGGTCCCGTGACTTCGCGCTCCACGCCAGGTCTCACCTGGTTCAACTCCGCAGCGGACGCCGAGGCGCGCGCCGCGCTCCACGAGATGTGCGCCGCCCGGAGCTGGGGGAGCGCGCTGCTCGCCCGGCGTCCGTACGACACCGTCGAAGCCCTCTGTGTCGCGAGTGACGAGGCCACCGAGGCCCTCACGGACGACGGGCTGGCCGAGGCCATGGCCGGGCACCCGCCCATCGGCCGCCCGAAACCCGGGGACCCCACCTCCTCCCGTGAACAGCGGGGGATGGCCGGGGCTTCCGGGGAGCTGAAGGCCGAGATGCTCGAACTCAACCTGGCATACCAGGACAAATTCGGGCACGTCTTTCTCATCTGCGCCACCGGCAGGAGTGCCGAGGAGATGAGGGACGCCGTTCGTCACCGGATCGACAACACTCCGCAACAGGAGCGGGAGATCGTGCGGCGGGAGCTGGCGAAGATCAACCGCCTCCGGCTCTCCCGTCTCGCGGAGGAAGGAGCCCCCACGGCATGAGCGACGCGACGAGCACGTCGGTGTCCACCCACATCCTGGACACCAGCCGCGGCCGCCCGGCCGCCGGGGTCGGGGTACGGCTGTCCGTACGCCAGGGCGACGAGCAGGCCGGATGGGTCGCGCACGGGGCGTCGAGGACCGACGCCGACGGGCGCTGCAAGGACTTTCCGGCACTGCCGGAAGGCACCACCCACGTCCGGTTGTGGTTCGAGACGGAGCCGTACTTCTGCGGCGGGTCCGACTCGGAGCGACCGGAGGTGGCAGAGCACAGTTCGAATCCGCGCAGCCAGCGCGAAGCCGCGGAACAGCAGGACGCCCCCCGCGTAAGGGACAGCGCGCCAGGCAGCTTCTTCCCCGAGGTGACCATCGTCTTCGCGGTACACCCGGGGGAGCACTACCACGTGCCGCTGCTGCTCAACCCGTTCGGCTACTCCGTGTACCGAGGGAGCTGACACCATGCCCACGATTCTCGGCCAGAACCAGTACGGCAAGGCAGAGAACCGCGTCGTCAAGATCACGCGGGACGGCGACACCCACCACATCAAGGACCTCAACGTCTCTGTAGCCCTCAGCGGCGATCTGGACGACGTCCACTACTCCGGCTCCAACGCCCATGTGCTGCCGACCGACACCACCAAGAACACCGTGTTCGCCAAGGCGAAGGAGCACGGGATCGAGTCGGCCGAGGCGTACGGTGTCCTGCTGGCCCGGCACTTCGTGGAGAGCTGCGAGCCGATCAGCACGGCGCGCATCCGCATCGAGCAGTACGACTGGGAGCGCATCGAGACCTCCGACGCCAACTCGAAGTTCATCGGCGCCGACGAGGTCAAGCACTCCTTCGTGCGCAAGGGCCAGGAGATACGCACGGCCCAGATCACCTTCGACGGCGAGCGCGTCGAGGTGCTGTCGGGCCTGAAGGAGCTGACGGTCCTCAACTCCACCAACTCGGAGTTCTGGGGCTACATCAAGGACCGCTACACCACGCTCAAGGAGGACTACGACCGCATCCTCGCCACCGAGGTGGCCGCCGTGTGGCGGCACAACTGGACCGGCACGGCGGGGGAGCGGACGCCCAACTGGGACAAGTCCTACGCGCAGACCAAGCGGCACATGCTGCAGGCGTTCGCGGAGACCTACTCGCTCTCGCTCCAGCAGACGCTCTACCAGATGGGTTCGCGCGTCATCAACAGCCGGCCCGAGGTCGACGAGATCCGCTTCTCGATGCCGAACAAGCACCACTTCAAGGTGGACCTGTCGCCGTTCGACATCAAGAACGAGGCGGCCGACGGCGCCGTCTACTACGCGGCGGACCGGCCGTACGGCCTGATCGAGGCCACGGTCCTGCGGGACGGGGCCACTCCCCGCATCCCGGTGGACATGACCAACCTCTGATCTTCCTCACCCTGCCCCGCCCCTGCCCGGAACCCGCTCCTCGGGGGGCCGAGCCCCCGAGGAGCCGGGCGGGGGCGGGACAGGGACCGATCCCAAGCGAGGAACCCCCATGGCCGACACCGGACCACAGCAGCCACCACCCACCGGGCGCGTCGTCATCGAGAAGTGCGCGATCGCGACCGTCGACGCCGAGGACACCGAATACGCGAGCGGCCACCTCGTCGTCAACGGCAACCGGATCGAGTCCCTCGGCCCGGGCGACGCGCCCGAGGACCTGGCGGACGTCACCCGCCGCATCGACGGCACGGGCCATCTCCTCACCCCGGGCCTGATCAACACCCACCACCACTTCTACCAGTGGCTCACCCGCGGTCTGGCCCAGGACTGCAACCTCTTCGACTGGCTCGTGACCCTCTATCCCGTCTGGGCGCGCATCGACGAGGGGATGGTGCACGCCGCAGCCCGCGGATCCCTCGGCATGATGGCCCGCGGCGGCGTCACCACCGCGATGGACCACCACTACGTCTTCCCGCGCGGCGCGGGCGACCTGCTGGGCGCCGAGATACGCGCGGCCGGTGAGCTCGGCGTCCGCTTCACCGCGGCGCGGGGTTCGATGGACCGCGGCGAGTCGGACGGCGGCCTGCCCCCGGACTTCGCCGTGGAGACCTTGGAGGGCGCGCTCGCGGAGACCGAGAAGGCCGTCGACGCACACCACGACGCCTCCTTCGGCTCGATGCGGCACGTCGCCGTCGCACCCTGCTCCCCCTTCTCCGTCTCCACCGAACTGATGCGGCAGGGTGCGGAGCTGGCCCGCCGCAAGGGCGTGCGGCTGCACACCCACGGCTCGGAGACGGCGGAGGAGGAGAAGTTCTGCCACGAGCTGTTCGGCATGGGCCCGACCGACTACTTCGAGTCGGTCGGCTGGCTGGGCGAGGACGTGTGGATGGCTCACTGCGTCCATATGACCGACGCGGACATCGCCGCCTTCGCCCGCACCCGGACGGGCGCGGCACACTGCCCCTCGTCCAACGCGCGGCTGGGCGCGGGGATCGCCCGGGTCCCGGACATGCTGGACGCGGGCGTCCCGGTCGGACTCGGTGTGGACGGTACGGCCTCCAACGAGTCGGGCGAGCTGCACACCGAGCTGCGCAACGCGCTGCTGATCAACCGGCTCGGCCCGCGCGGGCAGAAGGCGCTGACCGTGCGCGCGGCCCTGCGGCTGGGCACCCACGGCGGCGCCCGAGTGCTCGGCCGGGCCCAGGAGACCGGTTCGCTGGAGGCCGGGAAGCTGGCCGACCTGGTGCTGTGGAAGCTCGACGGCATCGGGCACTCCTCCATCGCCGACCCGGTCGCCGCCCTCGTCCTGGGCGCGGCGGCCCCGGTCGCCCTCTCCCTCGTCAACGGCCGGCCGGTGGTCGAGGACGGTCACCTCGTCCGGGCCGACGAGGAGGAGATCGCCGGCACCGCACGGGACGAGGCGCGGCGCCTCGCCCGGATCGCGGCCGACGCGGGCTGACGCTCCCGCCGCAAGCCCGGAGCACCGCTTCGGTACCACCCCACAGACACCGGCCGGGAGGGACGGCTCCCGGCCGGTTCGACACCCCATCCGGACTCCTGTCATGTTCCGGACACCAATGACGGGCGCACCAGTAGGACATCGCACCGACAGCACCACCTTGCACAGCGCAACACCTCCGGAAAACGAGTGCCATACGGCGCAGACAGCGACAGGAGGACCCCGTGGCCAAGACGCCCAGGTTCACCAGGCAAGGAAAGACGGCGGACGGCAGTGGGGACGAACCGGGCCGCGGCTCGCGCGACCCCGACCAGCAGCGGCCCGCGGCGCAGCAGAAGCACCCGGTCGACCAAGGCATGCCGCCGCTCAAGCTGTTCACCACCGGTCTGCAGCATGTGGCCGCCATGTACGCGGGAGTGGTGGCGCCGCCGCTCGTCATCGGCGCGGCCGTGGGCCTCTCGCCGTCCGAACTGACGTTCCTCACCGGGGCCAGCCTCTTCATGGCCGGCATCGCCACCCTGCTGCAGACCCTCGGCTTCTGGAAGGTCGGCGCGCGGCTGCCGTTCGTCAACGGCGTCACCTTCGCCACCGTGGCGCCCATGCTGGCCATCAACAAGTCCGAAGGCCCCGCCGACGCGCTGCCGGTCATCTTCGGCGCGACGATGGTCGCCGCCGCGCTCGGCTTCGTCATCGCCCCGTTCTTCAGCAAACTCGTCCGCTTCTTCCCGCCGGTGGTCACCGGCAGCGTCATCACGCTCATCGGCGTCTCGCTGATGCCCGTCGCCTTCAACTGGGCACAGGGCGGCAACGCGGACGCCCCCGACTACGGCGGCTTCGACAACATCGGCATGGCGGGCGCCACCCTGCTGATCGTGCTGCTGCTGCGCCGGTTCACCTCCGGCTTCCTCAAGCAGATAGCCGTGCTGATCGGCCTCGTCGTCGGCACCCTGATAGCGATACCGGTCGGCATCACGGATTTCACCGCGGTCGAGCAGGCGGACCTCGTCGGCTTCCCCACCCCCTTCCACTTCGGCGCCCCGCAGTTCGCACTCGCCGCGATCATCTCCATGTGCGTGGTCATGCTGGTCTCGATGACCGAGTCCACCGCCGACATGCTGGCCCTCGGCGAGGTCGTGGACCGCCCCTCCGGGGAGCAGACCATCGCCGCCGGGCTGCGCGCCGACACCCTCGGCTCCTTCGTCAGCCCCTTCTTCAACGGCTTCCTGTGCAGCGCCTTCGCGCAGAACATCGGCCTCGTGGCGATGACCCGCATCCGCAGCCGCTTCGTGGTCGCCACCGGGGGCGGCATCCTCATCGTCATGGGGCTCTGCCCGCTCGCCGCCGGTCTGGTCGCGGCCGTGCCGCAGCCGGTGCTGGGCGGAGCGGGCGTCGTGCTGTTCGGCTCCGTGGCCGCCAGCGGCATCCAGACCCTGCTCAAGGCCGACCTCGGCAAGGACAACAACGTGCTGATCGTGGGTACGGCGCTGGCCGTCGGCCTCATCCCGATCGCGGCGCCGGACTTCTACCACGCGTTCCCCGAGGGCGCGAAGATCATCCTGGACTCGGGGATCTCGACCGGCTGCGTCACCGCCGTCGTCCTCAACCTGGTCTTCAACCATCTCGGCCGCTCCCGCCGCGACGACGAGGTGGTGGCCCACCCCATGGAGCCCGGCGAGGGCATCCCGCACCCGCGGGAGGGCGCCCCCGCGTAGCCCGAACCGCGCGCGGACGCACGGGGACACAGGAATTCAGGCGGACCGCCGAGACACCGAGGCACAGCAGTGCGGGAGTGGGGGGGCCGGCCGGGGGGGGCCGCCCCCCCCCCCGCCCCCGCCCGCCCCCCCCCCCCCCCCCCGCGGCGGCGCCGCGCCCCCCCGCGCGCGCCGCGTCCGGCCGCCCCCCCCCCCCCGCGCGGGCCCCCCCCCCGCCCCCCGCCGCCCCCCGCCCCCCGCCCCCCCCCCCCCCCCCCCCACTTCCGCACTGTCGCGACCGGACCGCCGGCCCCGCACCGGGGACGTCAGCCCTCCACGGCCTGCCAGAAGTGCGCGAGGATCTCGTCCATGAAGGCCCGGCCCGCGTCGCGGGACGAGGCCGAGGCCGGCTGCCCCCAGCCCAGGGAGGCGGCCGTCGTGGAGTGGTACGCCGCGTGCAGCGCCCGCAGCCCGTCCGCGACGTACTCGCGCGGCAGCGGCACCAGCGCGCAGACCGGATCCGTGTACGCCTGCCACCGGGTCGCCGCGGCCTTCCGCAGCAGTTGGGCGAGCTCCTCGTCGCGCCCGGTGAACTCGATCAGTGCGGGTACCGGCAGCCGCAGCACCGCGCCCAGCGTGTCGGCCTGCCGGGCGTTCCCCGGCCAGCCGCCGGACTCCTCGACGGCGGAGTACTCCTCCGGGGACATGCCGATCTCCCGCGCGACATCGGTCAGCGAGACACCTCGCGCCAGCCGGTACTCGCGCAGCGTGCCGGGGTCGCCCATCAGATCGGCTGCCGAGCACCACAGCGCGCCCGCGAGCGCGGCCAGCTGCCGTTCGTCGGGCGCCGCCGCTCCGGCCTCCCACGCCGCGACCGTACGGGCGTCGGCCCCGGTGCCGTAGGCGGCACGCATCCCGTACGCGACATCTTCCGCGGCGAGCCCCAACCCCTCGCGCAGCCGCCGCGCGGCCGCGCCGTCGAACGAACTTCCTGCCTTCCCCCGTGACGTGCCGTAGTGCATTCGCTCACCGTACGGAGCCGGATCCGCGGCTGCCTACAGTGCGTTCGCCCGAAGCCCCGGCTCGTAGAAACCTCCACCGACGTGGGCGGATGCACCGAGCGGAAGCCATCGGCGCCCGCACGGTGCCGCCGCCCCGGGGAGCGCGCCGAGCCTGCGTCGGCTCCCGGCACACCGGGGGCGATGCCCCGCCCGTGCTGCCCCTCTTCTTCGTCTTGTGGCCGTTATGCTGCGGTTTGTTCGACGGGTGACCCAGGAAGGGGCGCACAGTATGCGGGCGGAGGCCGAGCCGCAGGAGGAGACCGAGCCGCAGCGCGGTTTCACCTTCCCGAGCGCGCTCACGGTGCTCGCGCTCGTGACCCTGCTGGTCTGGGTGGTGGCGTTCTTCGTCCCCTCCGGCAGCTACGACCGCGACGCCGACGGCGCGCCCGTACAGGGCACCTACCACCGCGAGCCGTCCGGACTCGGCCTCGCGGACCGGTTCACGGACCTCTTCCTCTCTCCGGTCAACGGCCTCTACGGCGTGCGGGACACCAGGACCGGCAAGATCGGCCCCGACCTCACCGGGGAACTCTTCGGCGCCGCCGGGGTGTTCTTCTTCGTCCTGACCATCGGCGCCTTCATCACCGTCGTCTTCGCGACCGGTGCCATGGACCGCGGGATCGGCCGCCTCGCCCACCGGCTGCGCGACCGCGGCGTACTGCTGATCGTCGGCGTGATACTGGTCTTCTCGCTGCTGGGCACCGTGGAGGGATTCGCCGAGGAGACGCTGGGGTTCTACGGACTCGTCGTCCCGCTGATGCTCGCGCTGGGCTACGACCGGATGGTGGCGATCGGCACCATCGTGCTGGGCGCCGGGATCGGGGTGCTGTGCTCGACCGTCAACCCCTTCGCCACGGGGGTGGCCTCCTCGGCCGCGGACATCTCACTCGGCGACGGCATCGCGCTGCGCGCGCTGATGTGGGTGGTGCTGACCGCGGTCACGGTCGGCTACGTCGTCCGGTACGCGCGCCGGGTGCGGGACCGTCCCGAGTGCTCCCTCTCCGGCTACCGGTCCGGCGACCGGGAGCAGGCCGCGGTGCGCCACGACGCGGCCGAACCGCCGCCGCTCACCGGGCTGCACATCCTCGTCCTGGTGACCGTCGCGCTGGTCTTCGCCTTCATGATCTTCTCGGTGATCCCCTGGTCCGGTGCGCTCACCGGAGACGCCCGGACCGCTCCCTACAGCTGGGAACTGGGCTGGTCCTTTCCGCGGTTGGCCGCACTGTTCCTCTGTGCGGCGATCCTGGTGGGAGTGCTGACGCGGATGGGGGAGCAGCGGTTCACCAGCACCTTCGTCCGCGGCGTGGGCGAGTTCGTCCCGCCGGCCCTGGTGATCGTGCTGGCCCGCGGGGTGACGGCGATCATGAACAACGCCAAGATCACCGATACCCTGCTGCACTCCATCGAGGGAGCGGTCACCGGGGTCCCCTCGGCGCTCTTCACCGTCATGATCTACGTCGTCAATCTGCCCCTCGCCTTCCTCATCCCCTCCACGTCCGGCCACGCCACCCTGGCCATGCCGGTCCTGGCGCCGCTCGCCGACTTCGCCGGCGTCTCCCGCGCGGTCGTCGTCACCGCCTGGCAGGCGGCCAGCGGCTGGATGAACCTGTGGGTCCCCACCTCCGCCGTCATCATGGGCGGGATCTCCCTCGCCAGGGTCGGCTACGACCGGTACCTGCGCTTCGCGCTCCCGCTGCTGGGCCTGCTGGCGCTGCTGATCACGGGCTTCCTGGCGCTGGGCGCGGTGCTGACGTAGCGGGCCGAGGTTTGCGCCGCCCGAGGGTGGGCAGCGGAAACCGAATGAGTACGGGGACGCGCGAAGGGGGACTCATGGCGGTCACACTGGGTGAGGAAGTGGCGCTGCTCGCGTTGGACGACCACTCCGGGGCTGCGAAGAACCGATCCGCCGCAGGCTGGGCCATCGCCGGCGGCGTCTTGCTGGACCTGACACTGGCCGGCCGGGTCGCCGTCGTCGACGAGCGGCTCACCGTGGTCGACCCGACGCCGACGGGCGACGCGCTGCTGGACGGCCGGCTGGTGAAGATCGCCGAATGGTCCGGGCGCGACAGCAAGGCCAAGGTCGGCGACTGGCTCGGCAAGGAGCAGCCCAAGGCGCTCGAGGCGGCCGTCGAGAACCTCTGCGCACGCGGCGTCGTCACCGAGCACAAGCACCGCACGCTCGGCATCTTCACCACCCGCCGCTACCCCGAGGTGGACGGCACGGCCGAACGCGAGCTGCGGCACCGGCTGGAGGATGTCGTGCGCTACGGCGCGGAGCCGGACGAGCGCACGACCGGGCTGATCGCCCTGCTGCACGCCGCCGGCCTGCACGCGGTGGCCTTCCCGGGAGTCGCCCGGAAGCAGGTGGCTCCCCGGATGGAGGCCATCGCCGAGGGGCAGTGGGTGGCCGAGGACATCCGCCAGGCCATCCAGGACATGCAGGCGGTCCTGGTCGCCGTCATGACGGCGACCACGGCAGCCACCACGGTCGCCACGATGTGACGGTCGCCGGCCCCGGCACCCTGACCGGCGGGTTTCCGGTGCGGGGCCCCGGGCTCCCGCCCGGAACCCCGCACCGTGTCCGGTCGCCTCAGCCGCGCAGGGCCGCGTAGGCCGGAGTGGTCAGGAAGTCCTCGTACTGCTCGTCGAGGGCCACTCGCAGCAACAGGTCGTGCGCCTCCTGCCAGCGGCCCGCCGCGAAGGGCTCCTCGCCGATCTCCGCGCGGATCGCGGCGAGTTCGTCGGCCGCGACCTGCCGGGCCAACTCCGCGGTGACCTGCCGGCCGTCGTCCAGGACGACGCCCGCGTTGATCCACTGCCAGATCTGGGACCGGGAGATCTCCGCGGTGGCCGCGTCCTCCATCAGGTTGAAGATGGCCACCGCGCCCAGGCCGCGCAGCCACGCCTCGATGTAGCGGATGCCCACCTGGACGGCGTTGCGCAGGCCCTCGGAGGTGGGGCGCGCCTCCAGCGAGTCGACCGCGATCAGGTCGGCGGCCTTCACCTCGACGTCCTCGCGCAGCCGGTCCTTCTGGTGCGGGCGGTCGCCGAGGACGGCGTCGAAGGACGCCTTGGCGACCGGCACCAGGTCCGGGTGCGCGACCCAGGAACCGTCGAAGCCGTCCCGCGCCTCCCGGTCCTTGTCGGCCCGGACCTTCTCGAAGGCGACCTCGTTGACCTCAGCGTCCTTGCGGGAGGGGATGAAGGCCGCCATGCCGCCGATCGCGTGGGCCCCGCGCTTGTGGCAGGTGCGCACCAGCAGTTCGGTGTAGGCCCGCATGAACGGCGCCGTCATCGTCACCGCGTTCCGGTCGGGCAGCACGAACCGCGAACCCGCGTCCCGGAAGTTCTTGACGATGGAGAAGAGGTAGTCCCAGCGGCCCGCGTTCAGCCCGGCGGCGTGCTCGCGCAGCTCGTAGAGGATCTCCTCCATCTCGTAGGCCGCGGTGATCGTCTCGATCAGGACGGTGGCGCGGACGGTGCCGTGCGGGATGCCGCAGTACTCCTGCGCGAAGCCGAACACCTCGTTCCACAGCCGCGCCTCGAGGTGCGACTCGGTCTTGGGCAGGTAGAAGTACGGCCCCTTGCCCAGGTCGAGCAGCCGCTGCGCGTTGTGGAAGAAGTAGAGCCCGAAGTCGACCAGCGCGCCGGGCACCGGCTGCCCGTCGCACTCCAGGTGCCGCTCGTCCATGTGCCAGCCCCGCGGCCGCACCACGACGGTGGCCAGTTCCTCGGCTGGGCGCAGCGCGTAGCTCTTGCCGGAGCGCTCGTCCGTGAAGTCGATCCGCCGCTCGAAGGCGTCGCTCAGATTGAGCTGGCCGCCGATCACGTTCTCCCAGGTGGGCGCCGAGGCGTCCTCGAAGTCGGCGAGCCACACCTTCGCGCCGGAGTTGAGGGCGTTGATCGTCATCTTGCGGTCGGTGGGACCGGTGATCTCCACCCGGCGGTCCAGCAGCGCGGGCGGGCAGTCGGCCACCCGCCAGTCGCCGGTCCGCACCTCCGCGGTCTCCGGGAGGAAGTCCAGTGTGCTGGTGCGGGCGATCTCTGCGCGCTTCTCGGCGCGTCGGGCGAGCAGTTCGTCCCGGCGCGGGGCGAACCTGCGGTGCAGCGCGGCGACGAAGTCGAGCGCGGCACCGGTCAGAACCTCGTCCTGCCTCTCGGGCCGCTGCCCTGGCTCGACGCCGACGATTTCCAGCGGGGAGGGCGCTGGTGCGGACATGGTGGGTCACTCCTTCAGCGAGCGGTGTGCAGAGGCCGCCGGGCGAGGTCCGGTGCGGGGCGGCACGGGGTGCCGCGACCCGTGCCTGGCGCACGGAACGCGGGCCTGGGCGCCTTCGGGACAGGAAGACGCTTCTGATCAGTGGAGATTAGTTTCCTCATAGTGGAACTTCAAGAGTTTGTTGACGTCGAGATATCTCTCACCCCGATCCGCCCCCGGAACAAGTCCTTCCGCTGTCCTCGGGTGCCACGTCCCCCTCGGGCTGCCGCCTGTGCCATCGAGGCCCCGCCTCCGCCGGCCGCGCCCTCGGCACCCGTCGTGCCCCCTCGTGCCCCGGGGTCCCGCGCCCCGGCGTCCCGTGGCCCATGTGTCCCCGTGCGGCCGTCGCCGGGCCCGAGGGCGGCTTCTACCGCAGGCGATGCAGGTCGTCCGGGGTGTCGATGTCCGATGGATCGGCGAGGTCCGCGCACTCCACGAGCGTCAGCGCCTCCTGCCGCTCCCGCAGATACCCGCGCGCTCCCGAGTCCGCCCGTGCGCTGCGCGCGACGCCGGTCCAGTGCGCCGAGCCCAGCAGTACGGGGTGGCCGCGGCGGCCGCCGTAAGCGGCGGCGGCGAGGGTGGCCGTGGAGCGGTACGCGGCCCGGACCCGGGCCACCGCGTCCGCGCCGATGCCCGGCTGGTCCACCAGGGACACCAGGACCGCCGCGGTGCCGTGCTCCACCCCGTCACCCCCGGCGCCCTCCGCGGAGACGGCCGCCAGTCCCGCCCGCAAGGAACTCCCCATGCCCGCGGCCCAGTCCGGGTTGTCCACCAGTACGCAACCGGGCAGGGTCGCCGCCTCCCGTACCCGCTCACCGGCCGCGCCCAGCACCACGTACACCGGTCCGCAGCCGCCCTCCCGCAGGACCCGGGCCGCGTGCTCCACCAGCAGTCCGCCGGAGTGCCGCAGCAGTGCCTTCGGGCGGCCGCCCAGCCGCCGCCCCGCGCCGGCGGCCAGCAGCAGCCCGGCCACCCGGGGCGCCGTGCCGCGCCCGGGGGCGTGGGATGTCTGTCCGCTGTGCGCCATACGTTCATGGATATCGCACGTAAGAGGGATGCAGCCGTCATCCTTGGGGATGATCATCGGAAAGGCGACCCGAAATCTTGCGTTCCGTGTGGCGGCACACGCGTAGAGTGGCGTTTACTGTCGGAACCTCCGACGGGAGTGGTCATTTCCTCGGAGGAAGGCGGAAATCCCGTGCCCGAAGGTGCGGGACATCCCATGTGGGGGGAGAACGTGCGAAGCGAGGCTGTGGGTGAGCGGCGGTCCGTGACCGCCGGGCACGACACCGGCGCCGACCCGCGGGTCGAGGCGCTGGGCCGGGCCGTGCAGCGGATGCGGCGGGCGCTGGACGCCCACCCCGCCGAGCTGCCCGACCGCCGCGAGGCCGAGCGCGGGCTGGACGCGCTGACGGCCGTGGTCCGCTCCGGAGCGCCCGCCGCCCAGGAGCTGCGGTATCCGCTGCTGCTGCTGGCGGCCGCCGTCGGCTCGGTGAGCGCCCTGGCGCGCCCGCTGGTCGGCGTCCGGGAGGCCGTCGAACTCTTCGGGGCGGGCCCGCGCTCCGAGAACTGAGTGTCACACCGATAGTGTCTGGGCGTCAGCAACGCGCAACGACTCTATCGGGGGCAGTGGTTCATGGTTGACGGGGCGTCGGCTCAGGTCTTCACTCCGCTCGCGCCGGACGATCCGGGGACGGTCGCCGGGTACCGGTTGGCGGCCCGGCTCGGCTCCGGAGGCATGGGGAAGGTCTACCTCTCCTACACCCCGGGAGGGCGTCCCGTCGCCATCAAGGTCATCCGCCCCGACTTCAGCGAGGACCCGGAGTTCCGCCGCCGGTTCCAGCAGGAGGTGCGGGCCGCCGAGCGGGTGCAGGGGCTGCACACCGCGCCGGTGATCGACAGCGACACCGAGGGCCCGCAGCCCTGGCTGGCCACTGCCTACGTCCCGGGCCCCTCGCTCGCGGACGCGGTGGGCGGACACGGGAGGCTGCCGGTGTCCACCGTGCTCTTCCTGGTCGCCGGAGTCGCCGAGGCACTCCAGGTCATCCACAAGGCGGGCATCGTCCACCGGGACCTCAAGCCCTCCAACGTGCTGCTCGCGGACGACGGACCGCGGGTCATCGACTTCGGCATCGCCCGCGCCGCCGACGCCACCTCGCTCACCAGCAGCGGGGTCACGATCGGCACCCCCTCGTTCATGGCGCCCGAGCAGGCGGCGGGGGAGCGGGTCACGTCGGCCACCGACATCTTCGCGCTGGGGCAGATAGCCGCCTACGCCGCGTTGGGCACCCCGGCCTTCGGCGAGGGCACCTCGCACGGGGTCCTCTATCGTGTCGTGCATTCCGAACCGGCGCTGGAGGGTATCCAGGACGAGCTGCGGGAGCTGGTCACCCGCTGTCTGACCAAGCGTCCGGACGACCGGCCCGGGCTCGAGGAGGTGCTGCGGCTGTGCCAGGAGGCGTCCGACGGCGGTGAGTTGCGGCGCCCGGAGGATTGGCTGCCCTCGCCGGTGGCCGCCGACATCACCCACCGCGCCGCCGCACCCGCGCCCCCGCAGACGCTGCCACCCGCACCCGGCGCCCCACCGACGGCGCCCGTGACGCAGACCGGGGCCCCGACGCGGACGGCGGCCCCCGGAGCCGGTCCCGGCTTCGCCGGAACGCCGCCGGCCGCCCAGGTGCCGCCCGCGCCGTCGCCGACCCCGCCGCTGGCGGCGGCTCCCACGATGGCCTCCCGCCCGGTGGGCCCGCGCCACCCGGCCCCGCCCGGCGCGGGCCCCTACAGGCCGGGACCGTACGGTCCGGCCCCGTACGGTCCGGCTCACCCGCGGCCGCTGCCGCCCCGGCGCCGTTGGGACCGGGGCAAGACGATCGCGGCCGTGGTCGTGGGCGGCATGGTGCTCTTCTGGGGTGCCGTCTTCTCCGTGGGGTCCGACAAGTCCGACCGGGAGGGCTCCTCCGGGTCGGAGGCGAAGGGCGGGGCGGCGAAGCGGGCCCCGAAGCCCGAGACGTACAAGGGGCTGAACCTGCCCGACGGCTACTTCCTGGCGATGGGTGACGACCCCCTCAAGCCCCGGGACCTGGACGACGGCGGGATTCCCTCGGAGCTGACGTACCTCAACACCACCGTCGACGGCGCGAACCTCGGTATCGACGACCCCAACGGCAAGCTCGCCCTGCTGGACAAGTCCCAGAAGGGCTCGCTCAAGACCTGCCGGGCCGAGACGCGTTTCACCGACGACGTCGCGCTGAAGCGGCTCGTGCCCGGTTCCCGGCTGTGCCTGCAGACGACTTCCGGGCACATCGCCCTGGTCACCTACCGGGGCCATGCGCCGCAGGGCGATCCGAGCGACTACGTCAAGCTGGACGTGACGGTCTGGCGCGACGCGCTCGAATCGGAGGACGGGTAGCGGTCACTGGCCGTTGCCCGAGCTGGCGAGGGCTGTGGACAGGTCGCCCGCCACCTCGTGCAGCAGGGGGACGAACTTGTCCGTGGCCGCGTCGGTGACCCGGCCCGCAGGGCCCGAGATGGAGACGGCCGCGGCGGTCGGGGAGTCGGGCACGGAGACGGCGATGCAGCGCACACCGATCTCCTGCTCGTTGTCGTCGGTGGCGTACCCGGCCTCGCGCACGTGTGCCAGTGCCTCCAGGAAGCCCTCCGGGGTGGTGATGGTCTTCTCGGTGGCGGCGGGCATGCCCGTCCGGGCCAGCAGCGCTCGGACCTGGTCGTCCGGGGTGTGCGCGAGGAGGACCTTGCCCACACCGGTGGAGTGCGGCAGCACCCGGCGGCCGACCTCGGTGAACATCCGCATGGCGTGCCGGGAGGGCACCTGTGCGACGTAGACGACCTCGTCGCCGTCGAGCAGCGCCATGTTCGCCGTCTCGCCCGTCTCCTCCACCAGCCGGGCCAGGTAGGGGCGGGCCCAGGTGCCCAGCAGCCGGGCCGCGCTCTCCCCGAGCCGGATCAGCCGGGGGCCCAGGGCGTAGCGCCGGTTGGGCTGCTGGCGCACATAGCCGCAGGAGACGAGGGTGCGCATCAGCCGGTGGATGGTGGGGAGCGGCAGGCCGCTGGCGGTCGAGAGCTCGCTGAGACCGACCTCGCCCCCGGCGTCGGCCATCCGCTCCAGCAGGTCGAAGGCCCGCTCGAGGGACTGCACCCCGCCGGTCGCGGCGGGCGGCGTGGCAGCCTGGGGGGTGGTTGTGTGCTCTGCGGACGGCGGCACGTCGCGTTCCTTTCCTGGCCTGCGGTCAGGCGCATGGTATCGGGGGCGGAGGGCCGGGCGGCGGTCTCCCGCGCGGTCACCTCTCTCGTACACGCCCCGGCGCGGACACCGGTTTCCTGCTGCGACGCGTTCGCTGTCGCGCCCGGCCTTGGCGGCGCTCTTCTTCTGTATTGCGAAAGTCTAGTTCCATTTTGTGGAGTTCTCCAAGGGGTCGGCTCTTGACGGACCTCCTTCCTCGCATGAAGATTCGTACAGCCGGTCTTTCAACAGAACGTTGAAGGATGGTGAGGGTCCGCGTTCCAGGGCCCGCGGAGTACGAAGGAGGTCGGTGTGTCCGACGTGCGGCTCGTCCTGCGCTCCCGGCGCGTGATCACCCCGGAGGGAGAGCGTCCCGCCGACGTCGCCGTCGACGGCGGCGGCCGGATCGCGGAGGTGTCGGCGTACGGAGCCCCCGTGCCGCCGGGCGCGGCGCTGGAGGACGTCCGCGATGACGTGCTGCTGCCCGGCCTGGTCGACACCCACGTCCACGTCAACGATCCGGGCCGCGCCGAGTGGGAGGGCTTCTGGACGGCCACCCGCGCCGCCGCGGCCGGCGGTATCACCACGCTCCTCGACATGCCGCTCAACTCCCTCCCGCCGACCACCACCGCCGGCAACCTGCGGATCAAGCGCGAGGTGGCCGGACCCAAGGCACACATCGACGTGGGCTTCTGGGGCGGCGCCGTGCCGGGCAACGTCGCCGAGCTCCGCCCCCTGCACGAGGCGGGAGTCTTCGGCTTCAAGTGCTTCCTCTCGCCCTCCGGGGTGGACGAGTTCCCCGAACTCGACCGCCCGCAGCTCGCCGCCGCGATGGCCGAGATCGCCTCGTTCGACGGGCTGCTGATCGTGCACGCCGAGGACCCCGGCCGGCTCGCCGCGGCGCCGCAGCGGAACGGTCCCGCCTACGCCGACTTCCTCGCCTCCCGTCCCCGCTCGGCGGAGAACGACGCCATCGCGCTGCTCATCGAGCTGGCCGCCGAGCACGGCACCCGCGTCCATGTGCTGCACCTCTCCTCGGGGGACGCGCTGCCGATGCTCGCCGAGGCCCGGGCCGCGGGGCTCCGGCTGACCGCCGAGACCTGCCCGCACTTCCTCACCCTCACCGCGGAGGAGGTCCCCGACGGCGCGACGGAGTTCAAGTGCTGCCCGCCCATCCGGGAGCGGGCCAACCAGAACGCGCTCTGGCAGGCACTGTCCGACGGCACCCTGGACTGCGTCGTCTCCGACCACTCGCCCTGCACCACCGACCTGAAGACCCCGGACTTCGGCACCGCCTGGGGCGGCATCTCCTCCCTCCAGCTCGGCCTGCCCGCGGTCTGGACCGAAGCCCGCCGCCGCGGATTCGCCCTGACCGACGTCGTCCGCTGGATGTCCCGGGAACCGGCGCGGCTGGCCGGGCTGGAGGGCAAGGGCAGCATCGCCCCGGGCCGGGACGCCGACTTCGCGGTCCTGGCGCCCGAGGAGACCTTCACCGTGGACCCTGCCCGGCTCCACCACCGCAACCAGGTGACCGCCTATGCGGGCAGGACCCTGCACGGCGTGGTGCGTTCCGCCTGGCTGCGCGGCGAACGGGTCGCCGACCACGGAGTTCCCACCGGAAAGACCGGACGGCTCATCGAAAGGAAGACCGCATGACAGCGGCGCAGACCGCAGGCATACCCAGCTCCACCGGATACACGGGCGATGCCGCGCCCTACTCGGGCGGCGACACCTACGCCGACTACCGTGCGCCGGAGGCCGGGTTCCCCTTCGCCCACCTTCCCGACCTGGCCGACCGCAGGCTGGGCGCCACTGTCATCGCGGCCAACGACGAGTTCTTCGCCGAGCGCGAGAACCTGCTCAACTCCGAGCGCCCCGAGTTCGATCCGCACGCCTTCCAGCACAAGGGCAAGGTCATGGACGGCTGGGAGACCCGCCGCCGGCGCGGCGCCTCGGCGTCCGAGCCCCACCCGGCCGCGGACGAACACGACTGGGCGCTGATCAAACTCGGCGCCCCCGGTGTGATCCGCGGCCTGGTCGTGGACACCGCGCACTTCCGCGGCAACTACCCGCCCGAGATCTCCGTCGAGGGCACCTCCATGCCGGGGGCACCCTCCCCCGGGGAACTGCTCGCCGACGACGTGAAGTGGACGACCCTCGTCCCGCGCACCCGCGTCGGCGGCCACGCCGCCAACGGCTTCGCCGTCACCGAGGAGCGCCGCTTCACCCACCTGCGGCTGCGTCAGTACCCCGACGGCGGCATCGCCCGGCTCCGGGTGCACGGCCAGGTGCTCGCCGACCCCGGATGGCTGGCGGCGCTGGGCACCTTCGACCTGGTGGCGCTGGAGAACGGCGGCCGCGCCGAGGACGCCTCGGACCGCTTCTTCTCTCCGCCGGTCAACAGCATCCTGCCGGGCCGTTCACAGAAGATGGACGAGGGCTGGGAGACCCGCCGCCGACGCGACAAGGGGCACGACTGGGTCTCCTACGCGCTCGCCGGACAGGGCCGGATCCGCGCCGTGGAGGTCGACACCGCCTGCTACCGAGGCAATGCGGCGGGCTGGGTGAGCCTGGTGGGCAAGGACGGCGAGACCGGGGAGTGGGCCGAACTGCTGCCGCGCACCCGCCTCCAGCCCGACACCATCCACCGCTTCCTGCTGAGCGACGCGCCCGCCGTCACCCATGTCCGGATGGACATCCACCCGGACGGTGCGGTCGCCCGCCTCCGGCTGCACGGCTCCCTGACGGACGAGGGCGCCCGCCGACTGGCGGCCCGCCACGCCGAGTCGAGCTGATCCCGCCGCCGGAGGGGTGTCCACGCACCCCTCCGGCGGCGGACCGGTGAACGTGCGGCAAAACCCCGCGAGTTGGCATTGACAGGTCCTCTACGCGCGTCACCATGGGGTGGCATGACCTTCCCCCCACGCTGGACCCGTATCGGCGCCGCCGGAGCCCTCGCCGCCGCGATGCTCGTCGGCGGCCCCGCCCTCACCACCGCCGCGGCAGCGCCCGCCGCGCACCCCGCGGCCGCGGCGGCGCGGATCGCCGCTGTCGGCGACATCTGCGCCTCCGAGCTCCCGCCCGAGGCCCACGACACCCTCGACCTCATCGAGCAGGGCGGCCCCTACCCCTATCCGCAGGACGGCTCGGTCTTCGAGAACCGCGAGGGCATCCTGCCCGACCACGAGCAGGGCTACTACCACGAGTACACCGTGGAGACCCCCGGCTCGGAGGACCGCGGCGCCCGACGCATCGTCACCGGGGAGCAGGCGGCGGAGGACTACTACACCGCCGACCACTACGCCTCCTTCGACCTGGTCGACCACACCTGCTGACGGACTCACCCCCACATCGAGCCGTCAGGCGGCCGCCGTCCCGCACCGGGGCGGTGGCCGCTCCCTTCCGGCCGCGGGGCGGGCCGCGCGCCGAACCGGATCAGACCGAGCCGCAGCCGTTCAGCCGCAGGGCCAGCTCGTGGTCGGGACGGCACACCAGCATCTCGTCCGCGTGGTCGATGGTGGCCAGCCGGTAGACCTCGTCGATCAGAGCGGCCACATACCCGGACGCCAGGTTCCCGTTGCGCCACTCCCAGGCGGCGAACCTGCGCAGGCCGCGGAGGAACTCCTCGTCCACCCTCTCGGGGGTGTCCATGGCCTTCAGCATCCCCAGCCAGTGCTCGGCCTCGGGCGTCTCGCCCCGCCCCAGGTGGTGGAGGTGGAGGCAGAAGGCGGCGACGCGCATTCCGGCACCGGCGGCGAACTGCCACCAGAACTGGGCACTCTCGTGATGCCGGGCCAGGTAGAGCATGCAGGCGAACAGGTGCGCGCCGTCCACGTCGATCTCGGTGAGGTCGCTGACGCGGACCAGGAGCATCCAGTCGTCCTGCTCACCGCCGTAGTCCTTCTTCTCGCCGATCGCCTCGGCGAGCCGCTCCAGGTGCGCGGCGGCCCCGGGGCGTTCCAGCGCCCAGTGCACCACCACGGTCAACTGCTGCCCGGCCACTGCGGGGAGGTCGCGCAGCGGAAGCAGTCCGGCGTCCTCGGCGAGCCGGCGCAGCGCGGCGGGCTCGTCGAAGGAGCGCTCTTCGGCGCGCAGCGCCCGGCCCATGGAGGTCAGCATGCTCTCGACGCGGCTGCCGGTCACTTGGGATCCCTCCGCTGCTTCACATGTGAGGGAACGGCCTGCTCCAGGCGCTCCTTGGCCTTGCGGCAGTGGTAGTCGACGGTGCGGGTGGTCACCCCCAGGTACCAGGCGATCTTGCTGGTCTCCAGGTTCATCACCTGTTTGAGGACGACGGCGTCGAACTGGCGCGGAGGCAGCTTCCGCAGGGCCCGGAAGAGGCCGATCCCCTCGTCCGGCTCCAGCCGGGAGAGGCCTTCCCGGAAGGAGTTCAGCTCCTGGGAGACCACGGTCTTGCGGAAGATCGCCCAGACCTCGCCCTGCATGTTGCTCGACTGCAGCAGTTCGTCCCAGAGGTTCAGGATCTCCAGGAACGCGCGGTGCACGGTGGTTTCGGCGGCCTGCCAGTTCCCGGACACCACGCGGGCGTACTGGTGGAAGTCCGCCTGGTTGGCCACCCAGAGGGCCTCGAACTCCAGCGGCAGCGGCAGCGGCGCCGTCTCCGTGGCCGTGCCGAAGACGATGTGCGGGTGGGCATCTTCGCTCATGGGTCCTCTTCGTCGAGGGGTGGAAGCGACAACCTGTGAGCACGTCACGTCGTATCGCGTGTGCATGACGACCACTCAACCCCCGAAACACCGCACACACGCATACCGTTGGGCATCAAAATCACACAGCGGTGCCACAAGGCGGCGCACCGTAGTGGCATACGTCTCGGTATCGGTTCATGAGCTGGAGCTTCGATGCCGCCTCTCCTCGAAGGTCTATGCCTCTCGCTCCCCGCCACGTGACGTATGCCATACCAGGCATATGCGAATCGACTCCCGGTGCCCGTTCCTCCGCCGGGGTCCCCGCGCCGTCGGGCCGTGCGCGGCACGGGCAGGGGCCGCCGCCCCGGCGGCGGTTGCCGTCCTCCCGGGCCGGAGGGAGTGCGACGGAAGTCGGCGCGCCGCCAGCTCCATCGACTACCTTCGACTCGCCAGGTGAGGCGACGCCGTACCTCAGGTGTCGTCCCACCCGGGGGTGGCTTACCCGGCGTAAACGGGTAACGTTCCCCACAGAGAGTGATGCGCGGGCGGTAGATATGGGGAGTCAACGGTGAGAAACGGCCCGGAAGCGGTTACCTGCGGTGAGGCCATGCTGCTGATGCTCGCCGAACCCGGCCTCCCCCTGGAACGCGCGACGCACTTCCGGCGTTCCGTGGCCGGGGCCGAGTCCAACGTCGCCGCCGGACTCGCCAGGCTGGGCCACTGGGCCCGCTGGATCGGCCGCGTCGGGGACGACCCGGCGGGCGAGGCCGTACTGCGGGAACTGCGCGCCGACGGCGTCGACGTCTCCTGCGCCGAGATGGACCCGGAATCGCCGACCGGACTGCTGCTGCGCGACAGCCACCCCCGCCGCGCCGTCGACGTGCAGTACTACCGGACCGGTTCGGCCGCCTCGCTGCTCAGCCCCGCACAGATCACCCCCGAGGCACTGGCCGGTGTGCGGCTCGTGCACGTCACCGGCATCACCCCGATGCTCTCCGAGGACGCCGAGAAGGCCACCCACGCCCTCATCGAGGGCGCCCGGCAGGCCGGTGCCACCGTCTGCTTCGACCCCAACGTGCGGCGCAAGCTGGGCACCGACCACGAGTGGATCCGGCGCGTGGGGCCGCTGCTGCGCGAGGCCGACCTCGTCCTCGCCGGGGAGGAGGAGATCGAACTCCTGCTGGGCGCGGGCCCGGACGAGGGCGCCAAAGCCCTGCTGACCCTCGGCCGGGCCGGCACGGTCGTGGTCAAGCACCGCGACCACAGCGCGGTCGCGCACACCGCCGAGGGCCAGTGGCGGCAGGAGCCCTTCGAGGTGCCGGTCACCGACCCGGTCGGCGCGGGCGACGCGTTCTCGGCCGGCTGGCTCTCGGCCCGGCTGCGCGGGCTGGACCACCAGCGGGCCCTGGCCGAGGCCGCGTGCGTGGCGGCGCTCGTCGTCCAGGCGCCCGGCGACATCGACGGACTGCCCACCGCCGCCGCCCGCGACCGCGCGCTCGCGGCGTTCACCCACGGCACCGACCCGGTGCACCGCTGACCCCGCTCCCGGCCCCGCTTCCGCGGGGTCCGGCCCGGTGCCGGCCGACATCCCACAGACCGAGAGAGGCGGCGAACTGCCGTGTACCGCTGGGAGATCACCAGAGCGGCGCTGGAACAGCGCGTCCTCGCCATCGTCCGCGCGGACAGCTACGAGAAGGCGGCCGCCACGGCCGACATCCTGCTCGCCGCCGGGCTCACCAGTCTGGAGGTCTCGCTGACCACGCCGTACGCGCTGGACGCCATCAGCACGCTGCGCCGTGAGACCGGCGAGGACTCGGTGATCGGTGCGGGCACCGTCCTGGACAGCGCCTCGGCCCGCCTCGCCGTCGACGCCGGTGCCCGCTTCCTCGTCGCGCCCGCCCTCGACGAGGAGGTCATCCGCACCGGGCACCGCTACGGGGTTCCCGTCTTCCCCGGCATCGCCACTCCCACCGAAGCCGTCCGGGCGCTGGAACTGGGCGCCGACGGACTCAAACTCTTCCCCGCCTCGCAGCACGGGCCCGACTGGCTCCGGGACGTGCGCGCGGCGCTGCCGCAGGCGCCCTTCCTGCCCACCGGCGGCATCACCCTCGACGAGGCGCCCGAATGGATCGCCGCGGGCGCCGTCGCCTGCGGCATGGGCTCCGCGCTGACCGACGGCCACGACCGGGAGACCACCACCAAGCGGGTCGCCGAACTCCTCAAGCGCCTCCAGGACGCCGCACCCGACTGAGCCGCGCACCGGGGCGGCCCCCGTCCGCCGGCCGGAACGGGCCGCCCGTCCGACGGGGAAGGGGGGCCGCCTCTCCTCCGGCGGGACGGAGCTGCCGTCCGCTGGCCGAAAACGCCCCGGTGACCCGTCGCGTACCCGCTTCTAGGCTCGCCCCCATGGCTGACCGCAGCGTGCTGGATCTGAGCCCGGACACGGACGGCATCGTCGACCTCGCGGTGCTGGGGGACGACTTCGTCCGCGACCCCTACCCCGTCTACGCCGCGCTGCGCCGCCGCGGCACCGTGCACCATGTGCGCACCCCGGAAGGCGCGCTCGGCTGGCTGGTGGTCGGCCACGAGGCGGCGCGAGCCGCCCTGAACGACCCGCGGCTCTCCAAGGACTGGGCCAACGCCTCCCCGGAGGCAGAAACCCTCGCGATCTCCCCCGGCACGCACATGCTGATCAGCGATCCGCCCGACCACACCCGGCTGCGCAAGCTGGTCAGCAGACAGTTCACCCCGCGCAGGATCGCCGCGCTGGAACCCCGGATCCGGGAGCTGACCGCCGGGCTGCTGGACCGGATGCTGGCCCGCCCCGACGGGCGCGCCGACCTGGTCGACTCCCTCGCCTTCCCGCTCCCGATCGCGGTGATCTGCGAACTGCTCGGCGTTCCTGACCTGGAGCGCGAGCGGTTCAGCGCCTGGAGCGACCACGTGCTGAGCGCGGCCCCGGAGGAGGAGAAGCGCGGCTCGGTGGAGGCGCTGAGCGGCTATCTGGCCGAACTGCTGGAGCGTCAGCGCGCACGGCCGGGCGAGGATCTGCTCAGCCTCCTGATCCGGACCAGCGACGAGGACGGCGACCGGCTCTCCACCGGCGAACTGCACGGCATGGCCTGGCTGCTGCTGGTGGCCGGGTACGAGACGACGGTGGGGCTGATCGCCAACGGTGCGCTCGCGCTGCTGTGCCACCCCGATCAGCTCGCCGAGTTGCGCGCCGATCCGGCGCTGCTCGACGGAGCCGTCGAGGAGATGCTCCGCTACGACGGTCCGGTCGAGATGTCCACCTACCGCTTCACCCGCGAACCCCTGGAGATCGACGGCACCCTGATCCCCGGGGACGGCCGGCTCGTGCTGCCGGTCCTGGCCGACGCCGACCGGGACCCGGCGCGCTTCCCCGAAGGTGACTGTTTCGACATCCACCGGGAGAGCGGCGGCCACCTCGCCTTCGGACACGGCATCCACTTCTGCCTGGGCGCCCCGCTGGCCCGCCTGGAGGCCCGGATCGCCTTCGGGATGCTGCTGGAGCGCACCGAGCGGCTGGAGTTGGACGCCAGTCCCGCCGCACTGGAGTGGCGGCAGGGCACCGTGCTGCGCGGGGTGAAGAGCGTGCCGGTACGGTTCGGCTGACCAGTGTGTTCCCGGCCGGGTGCGGGCTGTGGTCCCGGCCGGGGGACGTGTTGTGAAGCATGGACACAGGTCCGTACCAGGCTCGTAGGGTACCGGCATGCGGATCAGTCAGTGCCGGGAAGAAGACCTCGAACTCCTCGAGGCGCACATGCCGCTGCGCGGGGCGGCCACCCCACACGAGGCCCGCTACGCGCGGCAACGGCAGGGCAGCGCCACGTTCCTGCTGGCCTGGAAGGACCGGCGGCCGGTCGGCAGCTGCGAGATCCGCTGGGCGGGGTGCGAGGCTCCGGAGGTGCGGGCAGCGCATCCCGGCTGCCCCGAGGTGCACGGGCTCGGGGTGTGGCACGGCGCCCTCCGCTCCCAGAACATCAGCGCCGCGCTCCTCCAGGAGGTGGAGCGCCTCGCCGCGGAGCGGGGCCGCCGCGTGGTGGGGCTCGGCGTCGAGAAGAACAACCCACGGGCGAGCGCGCTCTACGGCCACCTCGGCTATCGCGACTCCGTGCCGTATCTGGACTGCTGGAGCTACCAGGACGGCGCCGGGGTGATCCACCGGGTGGCCGACGCCTGCCTCTTCATGGTCAAGAAGCTGTGACCGCTCACGGGGCGTGCCGGCGCCTCGGCGTGGCCCGCGGGCCCGTCGCCGCGGTGCCCACCCCGGCGGGCGGCCCCGGCTCAGCCGGCCCGGGAGGGCTCGGCGCCGTCGAGTGCGGCCGGCGCCACCGGGGAGCCGGTGGCGCGGGACAGCTCGCAGGCCTCCGCGGCCAGCAGCGCGGCAAGGGCCTCCCGGCCGTCGCAGGGGTTGGGGATCTCGCCGCGCAGGGCGCGGACGAAGGCGTCGATCTCGGCCTCGTACGCGGGTCCGAACCGTTCGAGGAATCCGGGCCAGGGGCGCTCCGGCGGCGGGGGAGCGGCCGGTTCCAGTGAAGTGAGGGGGGTGCGCGCGTCCAGCCCGACCGCGAACTGGTCCCGCTCGCCCGCGAGCTCCATCCGCACGTCGTAGCCCGCGCCGTTCATCCGGGTCGCGGTCGCCGTGCACAGGGTGCCGTCGTCCAGGGTGAGGAGCGCGGCCGCGGTGTCCACGTCGCCCGCCTCCGCGAACATGGCGGGACCCGCGGCGGAGCCGGTGGCGTGGACGGAGACGATCTCCCGCCCGGTCACCCACCGCACGGCGTCGAAGTCGTGGACGAGGCAGTCCCGGTAGAGCCCTCCCGAGTGCGGCAGATAGGCGGCGGGCGGCGGCGCCGGGTCCGAGGTCATGGCCCGCACCGTGTGCAGCCGGCCGAGGCGGCCCGTGCGCACCGCTTCCCGGGCGGCCGTGTACCCGGCGTCGAAGCGCCGCATGAAGCCGATCTGCAGCAGGGTTCCGGCCGTCGCCACGTCCGCGAGCGCGGCCCGGGTGCCGGCCGGGTCCAGGGCGATGGGCTTCTCGCAGAAGGCCGGCAGTCCGCGCCGGGCCGCGGCGCGGATCAGCTCGGCGTGCGAGGCGGTGGCCGAGGCGATCACGACCGCGTCGAGGTCCGCGTCGAAGAGGTCCGGCACGCCGGGTACCGCGGTGGCGCCGAGGGCGGCGGCCGTCTCGCGGGCGCGTGCGGCGTCCGCGTCCGCGACCACCAGTCCGCTCACCTCGGGATGCGCGTGGAGGGTGCGGGCGTGCAGGGTGCCGATCCGGCCGGTGCCGATGAGTCCGATGCGCATGGGCCCACGCTCGCCCGCGCGTCCGGCGGTGTCAACGTTTTGCCTTTTCGTCTTTTCGTCCTGACAATCGAATGTACGGTTCACGCGATCGCCGAAGGGCACTACGCTCCCGTCCGTGGCCAAGAATGATCCGGTGGACCTGCAGCTCAGTGTGGACCGCGCCAGTCCCGTCCCGCTCTACTTCCAGCTCGCCCAGCAACTGGAGAGCGCCGTCGAGCGCGGCAAGCTGGCGCCCGGGAGTCTGCTGGGCAACGAGATAGAGCTGGCCGGCCGCCTGGGGCTCTCCCGCCCCACCGTCCGGCAGGCCATCCAGTCGCTGGTCGACAAGGGGCTGCTGGTCCGGCGCCGGGGCATCGGCACCCAGGTCGTGCACAGCCAGGTCAAGCGTCCCATGGAGCTGAGCAGCCTCTACGACGACCTGGAGGCGGCGGGCCAGCGTCCGGCGACCCGGGTGCTGCGGCACGGCGTCGAGGAGGCGACGGGGGAGGTCGCGGCGGCGCTGGGAGTGCCCGAGGGTGCCGAGGTGCGGCTGGTGGAGCGGCTGCGGCTGGCGCACGGGGAGCCGATGGCGCACATGCGCAACCATCTGCCGGTGGATCTGCTCACCCCGCGGGAGGGCGAGCTGGAGACGACGGGGCTCTACCGGCTGATGCGCGGAGCCGGGGTGACGCTGCACTCGGCCCGGCAGTCCGTGGGCGCGCGGATCGCGGACGCCGCCGAGGCGGAGCTGCTGGGGGAGGACGAGGGCGCTCCGCTGCTGACGATGGAGCGCACCACCTACGACGACACCGGTCGCGCCGTCGAGTACGGCTCGCACCTCTACCGCGCGTCCCGCTACTCCTTCGACTTCCAGCTCCTGGTGCGTCCCTGAGCCCTCGAGAGGTGCCCTGTGCGAGAGCCCCGTGCCGATCACGTCGATTGCGTTGACGGCTGTCCCGCTCGCCGCTACACATCCCGGTCGGAGGGGGTGGCCGCGGGCCGGGCTGGGGGTTTCCGGCCACCGTGGCGGATATGTGTGCGAAGATCCAGGGCGGTTCCCGACCGTATACCTACCCAGAGAGCAGGACAGGTGGCCAGCGTGCAGAGGTCCCGGCGAAGGTTCCGCAGGTCCATACGTACGACGGGGGCCGCGGTGGCGGCGACGGTGGTCGCGCTGACCGCGCTCTCCGGGTGCAGCAGCACCGGCGGCAAGCGGGCGGAGGAGGCGCGCGAGCAGGCGGCCTCGGGCAAGGCCAACGTGTCCACCCCGCGCTGGAAGGTCGCCATGGTCACGCACTCCGGCGACGGCGACACCTACTGGGACATCGTGCAGAGCGGCGCCGAGCAGGCCGCCGCCAAGGACAACATCGAGTTCCTCTACTCGCACGACAAGGAAGCCGGCCGTCAGGCGCAGCTCGTCCAGACGGCGATCGACAAGAAGGTCGACGGCCTGATCGTCACCCTCGCCAAGCCGGACGCGATGAAGCGCGTGGTCAAGAAGGCCGTGCAGGCCGGCATTCCGGTCATCACCATCAATTCCGGCCAGGAGGTCTCGCAGGACTTCGGCGCGCTGACCCACATCGGCCAGGACGAGGTCCTCGCGGGTGAGGCCGTCGGCCGCGAGCTGAACGAGCGGGGCAGGAAGAAGGCCGTCTGCCTCATCCACGAGCAGGGCAACGTCGGCCACGAGCAGCGCTGCGACGGCATCGAGAAGACATTCGACGGCAAGGTCAAGAACCTGTACGTGGACGGCACCAACATGCCGGGTGTGCAGTCGTCGGTCGAGGCCAAGCTCCAGTCCGACAAGAAGGTCGACGCGGTCGTCACGCTCGGCGCACCGTTCGCGGCCACCGCGGCGAAGGCGAAGGAGAACGCGGGCAGCGAGGCCGAGATCGACACCTTCGACCTCAACGACAAGGTCGCCGCCGGACTGCAGGACGGCACGATCGGCTTCGCCGTCGACCAGCAGCCCTACATGCAGGGTTACGAGGCCGTCGACCTGCTCTGGCTCTACCGCTACAACGCCGACATGCTCGGCGGCGGCAAGCCGGTGCTCACCGGGCCGCAGATCCTCACCAAGAAGGACGCGGGCAAGCTGGCCGAGCTGACGAAGCGGGGCACCCGATGACGGCCCCGACCCGGTCCGGCGGCCAGGATGCCCCGGACGCCCCGCAGCCGGAGGACCCCCGTCCGCCGGCCCCGGCGGCGGCCGACGAGCGGCTGGTGCACCGTCCGCTGGCGGTGCGGCTGCTGCGGCGTCCGGAGCTGGGCGCCGTGGTCGGCGCCCTCGCGCTGTTCGTCTTCTTCGCGCTGGTCGCCGACAGCTTCCTGCGCCCCTCCAGCCTCTCCACGGTCCTCTACTTCTCCTCCACCCTGGGGATCATGGCGGTGCCGGTGGCGCTGCTGATGATCGGCGGGGAGTTCGACCTGTCGACCGGCGTGATGGTGACCTCCTCCGCGCTGGCCTCCTCGATGTTCAGCTACCAGATGACGGCCAACACCTGGGTCGGTGTCGGGGTGTCGCTGCTGGTCACACTGGCCATCGGGCTCTTCAACGGGATCATGCTCACCCGCACCAGGCTGCCCAGCTTCATCATCACTCTGGGCACCTTCCTGATGCTGACAGGGCTCAATCTCGGCCTCACCAAACTGATCAGCGGCACGGTCACCACCAAGAGCATCAGCGACATGGAGGGCTTCGACTCGGCCAAGGCCGTCTTCGCCTCCACGCTCACCCTCGGCGGCGTCGATCTGCAGATCACCATCGTGTGGTGGCTGCTGCTGGTCGCGGCGGCCACCTGGATCCTGCTGCGCACCAGCGTCGGCAACTGGATCTTCGCGGTGGGCGGCGGAGTGGACGCGGCCCGCGCCGTCGGCGTGCCGGTGGCCCGCACCAAGATCGGCCTGTATCTGGGCGTGGCGTTCGCCGCCTGGATCTCCGGACAGCATCTGCTGTTCAACTACGACACCGTCCAGTCGGGCGAGGGCGTCGGCAACGAGCTGATCTACATCGCCGCGGCCGTCATCGGCGGCTGCCTGCTGACCGGCGGCTACGGCTCCGCGGTCGGCGCCGCCGTGGGCGCACTGATCTTCGGCATGGCCAACAAGGGCATCATCTACGCGCAGTGGGACCCGGACTGGTTCAAGTTCTTCCTGGGCGCGATGCTGCTGCTCGCCACGCTGCTGAACGCGTGGATCCGGAAGCGCGCGGAGGCGACCCGATGAGCGAGGTACAGCCGGCCGACGACGGGGCGCTCGTCGAGTTGTCCGACGTCAGCAAGTTCTACGGCAACATCCGGGCCCTGGAGGGCATCTCCCTGACGGTGCGGCCCGGGGAGATCACCTGTGTGCTCGGTGACAACGGGGCGGGCAAATCCACCCTGATCAAGATCATCTCAGGGCTGCACCAGCACGACGGCGGCACCTTCCGCATCCAGGGCGAGGAGACCCGGCTCTCCTCGCCGCGCCAGGCGCTGGACCGCGGCATCGCCACCGTCTACCAGGATCTGGCCGTCGTCCCGCTGATGCCCGTGTGGCGGAACTTCTTCCTCGGCTCCGAGCCGACGACCGGCCGCGGGCCGCTGCGCCGGCTCGACGTGCAGCGCATGCGGCGCACCACGCACAGCGAGCTGCTGCGGATGGGCATCGACCTGCGGGACGTCGACCAGCCGATCGGAACGCTGTCCGGCGGCGAGCGGCAGTCCGTCGCCATCGCCCGCGCCGTGCACTTCGGGGCCAAGGTGCTGGTGCTGGACGAGCCCACCGCCGCGCTCGGGGTGAAGCAGAGCGGGGTCGTGCTCAAGTACGTCGCCGCGGCCCGGGACGCCGGTCTCGGCGTCGTGCTGATCACCCACAACCCGCACCACGCCTATCTCGTCGGGGACCGCTTCGTGCTGCTCAAGCGCGGCGCCATGGCCGGGTCCTATGTGAAGGACGGGCTGGAGCTGGAGGAGCTGGTGCGGCAGATGGCGGGCGGCTCGGAGCTGGACCAGCTCAGCCACGAACTGCAGCGCGACTGAGCCCCGGTGCCCCGGGCCCGCCGGCCGCAGCCGGGGCGGGCCCGGAGGTGCACGGGACTCCGAGCGCCCGTGCGCCGGACGACGTACCGTTGACCCCTGGCAGCAGCGGGCGCCACCCGTGAGACCCCTCCCAGAGAGACGACCACCTCTTGAACGCGGACAGCTTTCAGCGAGCAGACCGGGTCCACCGACGGCGGACGGGCCCCAGCCCGAGCGTGCTGAGGACCGTCAGCACGCGTGAGCGCCGCTCCCATCTGTCGGCGCCCCGCGTTCCCACCGTCGGTATCGACATCGGCGGCACCAAGGTCATGGCCGGTGTCGTGGACGCCGACGGGGTGATCCTGGAGAAGGTGCGGGCCGAGACGCCGGAGAAGTCGAAGAGCCCGAAGGTGGTCGAGGACACCATCGCGGAGCTGGTGCTCGACCTCTCCGACCGGCACGACGTGCACGCCGTCGGCATCGGGGCGGCGGGGTGGATCGACGCGGACCGCTCCCGGGTGCTGTTCGCGCCGCACCTCGCCTGGCGCGACGAGCCCCTCAAGGACGCGCTGACGGCGCGGCTGGCGGTGCCGGTGATGGTGGACAACGACGCGAATACCGCGGCGTGGGGCGAGTGGCGGTTCGGCGCCGGGCGCGGCGAGGACCACCTGGTGATGATCACGCTGGGCACCGGGATCGGCGGCGCCATCCTGGAGGACGGCCGGGTCAAGCGCGGCAAGTACGGGGTGGCCGGCGAGTTCGGCCATATGCAGGTGGTGCCCGGCGGGCACCGGTGCCCGTGCGGCAACAGAGGGTGCTGGGAGCAGTACAGCTCCGGGAACGCGCTGGTCCGGGAGGCCCGCGAGCTGGCGGCCGCCGAGTCTCCGGTCGCCTACGGCATCATCGACCGGGTGGGCGGCCAGGTCGGCGACATCACCGGACCGCTGATCACCGAGCTCGCCCGTTCCGGCGACGCCATGTGCACGGAACTCTTCCACGAGGTCGGCTCCTGGCTGGGGGTGGGTCTGGCCAATCTGGCGGCCGCCCTGGACCCGTCCTGCTTCGTGGTCGGCGGCGGGGTGAGCGCGGCCGACGAGCTGCTGATCGAACCCGCCAGGGAGGCGTTCCGGCGACAGCTCACCGGCCGCGGTTACCGGCCGGAGGCCCGGATCGTGAAGGCGCAGCTGGGCCCCGAGGCGGGTATGGTCGGTGCTGCGGACCTGGCCCGGCTGGTGGCCCGCCGCTTCCGGCGTGCCAACCGGCGCCGGCTGGAGCGCTACGAGCGCTACGAGCGGGCGGCGGACAACCTGCGCCGGGCCGTCGGTCAGTGACGGGGCCGGGACCGCCGCCCCGCCGAACATCCACCACACTCTCCGAGACGCCCAGCGCCATGCCGCACACCGACGACAGTCCCCGCCCCTCCGAGCCCCGCGAGCGCCCTCCGCACCGGCCCCGCCACCGCCTCGCCGTACTGGTGATCGTGGTGCTGCTCATCGCGCTGCCGGCCGGTTACCTGGTGCAGTCGGCGTTCAAGAGCCGCGCCAGCGGCAAGGACAAGGAGCGCGCCGCCGCCGCGACCAGCCTCACCTACGCGCGGCCCCCCAAGGTCAGCCAGCGGATCTACAGCGTCCCGGTGCCGGTCTCCTCGACCCGGGTGGCCTTCTACGAGGCGAACGCCTGGCAGAAGAGCACCATGTGGGTGCAGTTCCGCACCAGCCCCAAGCGGCTCACCGAGTTCCTGGAGGACATCGGGAGCAGCCGCGGCGAGATGACCGGGGGCGAGGTCGCCATCAGCGGGCGGAAGGCCAGAGTGGTCGGCTGGCGGTTCGACGAGCCCAGCAGCCACTACCGGAGCCTGCGCCTCGACCAGCCCGGGAGCGAGCCCGACCTGGTGATCACGGTGGACACGACGTATCAGAGCAGACCCCGGGTCTACGTCGTCTCCACGGCCGAGTTCTGAGTCCGCACGTTTCCTCCACGGCCTCCGCGCGTGCTCCGCACGCCCCGCGCACGCTGCCGCCACGGATGCGCCCTGCGCCCCGGAGCGGGCGCCCCCGAGGAGTGCGGACCGCCCGCCGCTCGATAGCGTGCACGCGTGAGCAACGGCCGTCCCTCCCCCAACCCGTCCCGCACGTCAGCCCGAGGTGAAGCACGGTGACCCCCGCCCAGACGCTGCAGCACCGGACCGACGGGCCCGACAACGCGCCCGTACTCGTCCTCGGCCCCGCCCTCGGCACCACCTGGCACATGTGGGACCGGCAGATCCCCGAGCTGACCCGGAACTGGCGGGTGCTCAGATTCGACCTGCCCGGGCACGGCGGCTCCCCGGCCTACTCCGCCGACTCGGCCGACGCCTACGCCGAGCGGCTGTTGGCCACCCTCGACCAGCTGGGCATCGAACGCTTCGGCTACGCGGGCTGCTCCCTCGGCGGCGCGATCGGCGTCCAGCTCGCGCTGCGGGCCCCGCAGCGCGTCACCTCGCTCGCGCTGATCTCCTCCTCGCCCCGGTTCGCCACCGCGGACAGCTGGCGGCAGCGCGGGGTCGTCATCCGGACCAACGGGCTCGACCCGATCGCCCGCACCACCCCCGAGCGCTGGTTCACCCCGGGCTTCGCCGCCGCGCAGCCCGCCATCGTCGAGTGGGCCGTGCAGATGGTCCGCACCACCGACCCGGGCTGCTACATCGCCGCCTGCGAGGCGCTGGCCTCTTTCGACGTCAAGGACTCGCTGGACCGCATAGGGGTGGGCACGCTGGTCATGGCCGGAGCCGAGGACCAGGTCACCCCGCCGGCCGAGGCCCGGGCGCTGGTCGCGGGCATCCCCGACGCGCGGCTCGCGATCGTGCCCGGCGCCTCGCATCTGACGCCGGTCGAGCAGCCCGGGGCCGTCACGGACCTGCTCATCCGGCACTTCACCACCACCTGGCAGGACTCGGCCGCCGGCCCGCCGGCGCCGGCGCCCGTCATCAGCCCCGTACCGCCGCAGGCGTCCGCGGTCGCCGAGCTGGAGTCCGGCGCGGCGGCGGCGCTGCGCACCGACTCCTACGACGCGGGGATGAAGGTGCGCCGCGAGGTGCTCGGCGACGCCTACGTGGACCGTTCCCTGGAGCAGGCCGACGACTTCACCGAGGACTTCCAGAATTTCGTCACCCGGTACGCCTGGGGCGAGGTGTGGACCCGTCCCGGTGTCGACCGGCGCACCCGCTCGGTGATCACGCTGACCGCGCTGGTGGCCCGCGGCCATCTGGAGGAACTGGCCTTCCACGTCCGGGCCGCGCTGCGCAACGGGCTGACCCCCGCCGAGATCAAGGAGGTGCTGCTGCAGACCGCCGTCTACTGCGGGGTGCCCGCGGCCAACTCGGCGTTCGCCGTCGCCCAGCGGGTGATCCGGGAGGAGACCACCCCGGAGGACCACCGGCAGCCCCGGGAGGAGAATGAGCCCCATGGGAACTGATGCCAACGACACGGCGCTGAAGCTCACCAAGCAGGGCCACGCCAGCGTCCGGCTGGAGAAGGACGGCCGCACCCTCGTCATCGACCCGGGCGGCTACAGCGAGCAGGAGGCCGGGCTGGGCGCGGACGCGCTGCTCGTCACGCACGAGCACCCCGACCACTTCGACGAGCTGCGGCTGCGCGCCGCCATGGAGGCCAATCCGGAGGCGCAGATCTGGACGCTGCGCAGCGTCGCCGAACAGCTCTCCGGCGCCTTCCCGGGCCGCGTCCACACCGTGGGCCACGGTGACACGTTCGAGGCGGCCGGATTCGAGGTCGAGGTGCACGGGGAGCTGCACGCCGTCATCCACCCCGACATCCCGCGGATCACCAACATCGGATTCGTCGTCGACGGGCTGGTCTTCCACCCCGGCGACGCGCTCACCGTCCCCGAGCGGCCCGTCAAGACGCTGCTGCTGCCGGTGTACGCGCCCTGGAACAAGTACGCCGAGGTGCTGGACTACGTGCGCACCGTCAGCCCCGCGCAGGTCTACGACGTGCACGACGGCCTGCTGGGCGACCTCGGGCTGGCGTTCTTCGGCCGGATGCTCGGCGAGGGCGGCCCCGGAACGGGTGGCGCGGCGCACAACCAGCTCCGGCCCGGCGAGAGTGTCCGACTGGCGCGGTAGCCTGCATTCTGCCGGGGGACGACCCCCGTGACCCCGACGGAGTCCCGCATGCGAATTGCCACCTGGAACGTCAACTCGATAACGGCCAGACTGCCCCGTCTGACGCAGTGGCTGGAGTCCGCCCAGCCCGACGTGCTCTGCCTGCAGGAGCTCAAGGTGTCCGACGACACCTTCCCGCAGCAGGAGCTGCGCGCGCTCGGCTACGAGTCGGTCGTCAGCGCCCAGGGCCGCTGGAACGGCGTCGCCGTCCTCTCCCGTGTGGGCATCGAGGACCCGGCGCTGGGTCTGCCCGGCGCGCCCGCCTGGGAAGGCGCCGTCGAGGCCCGCGCCGCCGCGGCCACCTGCGGCGGGGTGCGGTTGTGGTCGCTGTACGTACCCAACGGGCGCGAGGTGGGGCACCCGCACTACGAGTACAAGCTGGAGTGGCTGGCGGCCCTGCGGGACGCGGCGGAGAAGTTCGCCTCGGCCGCGACGCCGTTCGCGGTGCTGGGCGACTTCAACATCGCGCCGACCGACGAGGACGTCTGGGACATCGCCGAGTTCGAGGGCGCCACCCATGTGACCGCCCGGGAGCGGGAGGCGCTCGCCGCCCTGGAGGCGGCGGGCGTCTCGGACGTCCACCCGCGTCCGCTGAAGTACGACGTGCCGTTCACCTACTGGGACTACCGGCAGCTCTGCTTCCCGAAGAACCGCGGCATGCGGATCGACCTGGTCTACGGCAACGAGGCGTTCACCACCGCGGTCTCGGACGCCTACGTCGACCGGGAGGCCAGGAAAGGCAAGGGCGCCTCCGACCACGCTCCGGTGGTGGTCGATCTGGAGGTGTGACGCCCTCGCGCTCCCCGGCCAGGTCTCCGCGGTGCGGTTCAGTCCGCGAGCAGCCGCAGGTCGACCGACTCGCCGAGGGCGCGCAGTCCCGCGTCACCGGGGTGCAGATGGTCGCCCGAGTCGTACTTGGGCGCCATCCGCTCCGGGTGGGAGGGGTCCCGCACCACCTTGTCGAAGTCCAGAACGGCGTCGAAGCGGCCGCCGTTGTCCCGGACGAAGGCGTTGACCTTCGCCCGCTTGGCCTCGACCTCCGCCGTGCAGTCGTGATAGCCCTCGCACGGCGTGATCGTCGCCACCACGACCCGCTTCCCGCGCTCGGCCGCCCGTGCGGCGATCGCCTTCATCCCCGCGATCACCTGCTCGGCCGAGGCGCCCCAGCGCAGGTCGTTGATGCCTTCGAAGAGCACCACCGTCCGCACGTTGGTCTGAGCCAGCACATCGCGCTCCAGCCGGTGCTGCGCGCTCACCCCCGCGGTGTCGCTGCTGACACCGTCGCCGGGATAGCGGTCGGTGACGATGCGGTTGGCGGAGATGCCCTCGTTGAGCACCCCGAGCCGCGGCACCCTGCTCTGCGCCAGCAGCCGCCCGGCCAGCACGTCCGGCCAGCGTCGGTTGGCTCCCTGCGTGGAGCGGACGCCGTCCGTGATGGAGTCCCCGAGGGTGACCACCGAGCCGGGGCCGCCCCGCACGTCGACGCCGGTCAGGAACGGCCACATGGACAGCGAGCCGGTGAAGGCCGACCCGCCGGTCTCGCCGGTGCGGTCGCCGCTGCCGTCCTCGCTCAGATACGACCGCTGCTGCGCCTCGCTGTGCACAGGCGCCGCGGACACCGGTCCGGGCAGATGGATGCTCACCAGCAGATTGGTGTCGGAGGGCACGTCGAAGCCCACGGGGTCGCTGACGGCGCGGGCCCCGGCCGGGATCCGGGTGCCGGGACGACCGCCGTCGAAGGTGAGCGGGGTCGGGTGCCGGTGTGCGGCGGCGCCGTTCTTCTGCACGGCGATCGAGGCGTGCCCGATCCGCACCGGCTGCGCGGCGAAGGTGTTCTCCAGGCGGATCCGCGCCCGGGGACCGCCCGCCGAGGTGTGCACGACCAGCCGCAGCGTCCGGTCCCGCCACTCGCCGGTGCCGGTGTAGCCGCCGGTACCGGCGGACCAGGTCCCCGTCCACCCGGTGGCCTCGGGCCGCACGGCCAGGTCGAAGACGTGCAGATCGGCGTCGGCGCCCGGATCCCGGGGCAGGGTGACCGAACCGACCGTGCGGCCGCGCTCCAGGGGCACGGTCACCGCGTAGAGCCGCGCCTTCTCCGCGAGCTGCCCGCCCTGCCGGGTGTTGAGGTGGGGCAGTGCGACGGCCTTGGTGGCCGGCGTGCCGCCGCGCCAGTCGCCCGCGGTGAGCGTGTAGCTGCTCCGGGAGCCGTCCCGGTACCGGACGGTGCCCTCGCCGCCGGCGGCGTCCGCCGGGCCGTGCGGCGAGGTCGCGGCCACCAGGAAGGTGAGCGCCTCGCCCCGGCCGCCGACCCGCACCCGCTGCCCGTCGGCGCGCACGTTGTCGGGGCGGCCCGGGGCCCGGTCCGGCCAGCGGAGTCCGGCCGCGTCCAGGTCCAGCCGGGCCCCGGGCTCCCAGCCCGCGGCCTTGAGGTCCTGCGCGGAGAGTGAGCGTCCGGCGCCGTCGAAGTCGGCGGCATCCGGTGCGGCGTCGTCGCTGACCGCGCGGTTGTCGTAGAGGCGTTCCAGGGGGAGCGGCCGCTCGGCGCCGGGGCCGGCGGGCGCCGTCTGCCGGGTGCTCTGCTGCGCGGTGGCCGTCGCCACCAGGGTCGGTGCCGTCGCGGCCACGGCGGCCACCAGGACGGTGAGGGACCGGGTACAGGTACGTCTGCGCACGTGATGCCCTCTCGTGGGACTCCGACTGCGGTGCGTGCACCCCGGATTCCACCGAGGCGGGGTGAAGTTAGAGAGGCCCTGACGCGGCGTCAAGGTGTCCGGCGGCCCAAACCGGCCGGGCTTCGCACCCAGCGCGCCTATAGTGCCCACGGGCGCGAGGATGCCACGCTGATGCGCATGCACTTCCCCTTTCTGGACAACTGGCGCAAGCCCCACCCGGATGCCGAGGGGGCGGTCGCATCGAGCCGCCGGCTGTCGGACGATCCGGAGGACGCGGCACAGCTCCTCTCCGAATGCGAACTCCTGCGCGAGCAGGCGCGCGGGGCGGGTGTCGAACTCGACGACTCGGTGGAGTCACTGGCCGCGTTGGACCAGCTGCTGCCGCACTGGCGCGAGGACCCCGAGGTCACCCCGTGGCTCGGCACGGACGCCGGGCTCTACCTGGGGACCGTGATGGTGCGGTCGGTGCCGGGAGCCCGCTGGGTGCGGTGGCCCAACGGGCAGCCGGTGGTGCGGCTGCCCTCCGGCCGGGAGGCGGACGTGCTGGAGGAGGGCACCAACTGGGCCGAGACGGGCTCGCCGGAGCTGTCCCAGGCGTACGCCGAGGTCAGCGAGGACTGACGTACGCCGACCGGTATATCGCCTTGCTGCGTGTCATCCCGGTGATGACCCATTCGCCCCGATAGTTTCCGTTTCCTATGGAACCGCTGATCGAGCTGCGCGGAGTCAACAAGCACTACGGCACGCAGCACGTGCTCCGGGACATCGACCTCACCGTCGGCCGCGGCGAGGTCGTCGTCGTCATCGGCCCGTCGGGCTCCGGCAAGTCGACGCTGTGCCGCACCATCAACCGGCTGGAGAGCATCGGGTCCGGCACCATCACCCTGGCCGGCCGCCCCCTCCCGGAGGAGGGCCGGGAACTGGCCCGGCTGCGCAGCGAAGTCGGCATGGTCTTCCAGTCGTTCAACCTCTTCGCGCACAAGACCGTGCTGGACAACGTGGCGCTCGCGCCGCTGAAGGTGCGCGGCAGGAAGAAGTACGCGGCACACGCGCAGGCCCGGGAACTGCTGCGCAGGGTCGGCCTGGCCGAGCACGCGGACAAGTACCCGGCGCAGCTGTCCGGCGGACAGCAGCAGCGGGTGGCCATCGCGCGGGCCCTGGCCATGGATCCGCAGGCACTGCTCTTCGACGAGCCCACCTCCGCGCTCGACCCGGAAATGATCAGCGAGGTCCTGGAGGTCATGCAGCAACTCGCCCGGGACGGCATGACCATGGTCGTGGTCACCCACGAGATGGGCTTCGCCCGCTCCGCGGCCCACCGTGTGGTGTTCATGGCCGACGGCCGGATCGTCGAGGACCGCGCCCCGGACGAGTTCTTCACCGCGCCCCGCAGCGAGCGCGCCAAGGACTTCCTCGCCAAGATCCTCAAGCACTGAGGGGGCCCGGTCGTGCCTGTGCCTGCTCCGTCCCGCGGTACCCGTGCCCCCCGCCGGGGCGCCGTGCACCGCCTCGCCCGCTGCCTGGCAGCCGGGCTGCTGCTCGCCGTAGCCGGATGCGGAGCCTCCGGCCGCCCTCCCGCCCGCGGCCCGCAACCGGGCAGACTCCCGCACTACGCCGTCGACCGGGACTTCTCGCTGCCCGCCTCGCCCACCTGGCGCAGCGCGCACCGCAGCGGGAAGCTGACCATCGGCGTCAAGGAGGACCAGCCGGGCATGGGGGAGAAGAACCCGGCCACCGGCGTGTACAGCGGCTTCGACATCGAGATCGCCGAGATGACGGCGGCCTCGCTCGGGTTCGATCCGGACCGGCAGATCACCTACAAGGCCATCGCCTCAGCGAACCGCGAAACCGCCCTGCAGAACGGCCAGATCGACTACTACGTCGGCACCTACACCATCAACGAGGGCCGCAAGAAACTCGTCGGCTTCGCCGGGCCCTACTACATCGCCGGGCAGCGGCTGCTGGTGCGCCGCGACGAGAAGCAGCTCACCGGCCCCGACGGGATGGCCGGCCGGAAGATCTGCTCGGCTGTCGGCTCCACCCCGCTGCAGCGCGTCCAGTCCGACTACCCCGGTGCCGACGCGGTCGCCTACGACAGCTACGCCATCTGCGTGGACAACCTCCTCAACCACCAGGTCGACGCGGTCACCACGGACGACACCATCCTGCTGGGCTACGCGGCCAAGGACCCGGCGCATCTGAAGGTCGTCGGAAGGGCGTTCTCCGAGGAGCCGTACGGCATCGGCGTGCCCCGCCGGGACCGGGCGCTGGCCCGTGCGCTGGATCAGGCCCTGGTGGCACGGGAGCGGAACGGCGACTGGAAGCGGGCCTACGACGTCACGCTCGGGCTCTCCGGCCGTCCCGCACCGTGGCCGCCCCGTGTCGACCCCGCGCTGACGCGCTGAGAGGAGTGCGAACGGCCCATGGACGTACTGACGGAGAACTTCTCCCTCTACGGCGAGGGCTTCTGGGGGACCGTGCGGCTGACCCTCTACTCCTCGCTGCTGGCGCTGGCCGTCGGTGTGCTGACGGCCGGGTTCCGGGTGGCACCGGTGCGCGCGCTGCGCGCGGTCGGCACCACCTGGGTGACGGTGCTGCGCAACACCCCGCTGACGCTGCTGTTCTTCGCCCTGCTGCTGGGGCTGCCCCGCTTCGGCGTGGCGCTGCCGTTCGAGCTGTTCGCGGTGCTGGCACTGGGCTGCTACACCTCCGCGTTCATCTGCGAGGCGGTGCGCTCGGGCATCAACACGGTGCCGGTGGGGCAGGGCGAGGCGGCCCGCAGCCTGGGGATGACCTTCGGGCAGACGCTGGGCGCCGTCGTCCTGCCGCAGGCGTTCCGCACCGTCATCGCGCCGATCGGCTCCACTCTGATCGCTCTCGCCAAGAACTCCGCGATCGCGGGCTCCTTCAGCGTCGTGGAACTGCTGAGCACCTACAAGACGCTCAGCGAGAACGGGTACAGCGTGATCTGGAGCTTCGTGTGGATCGCGGTCGGCTATCTGATCCTGACCCTGTCGATCAGCGCGCTCTTCCACGCCCTGGAGCGGCGCTGGGGGGTGGCCCGGTGAGCCCGCGCTTCCGCTCCCGGCGGCACGCGCCGCCGGCGCCCTCCGCGCTCTACGACATCCCCGGCCCCAGGGCGCGGACCCGGCACCTGCTCTACGGGGTCCTGACGACTCTCGCCCTCGCAGCGCTGGTGGCCTGGGTGGTCCAGCTGCTCGTCGTGACCGGGCAGTTCGCCTTCGTCAAGTGGCGGCCCTTCGGCTACACGGGGATCCAGGAACTGCTGCTGCGCGGCCTCGGCAACACTCTGAAGGCCTTCGCGCTGGCCGCCGTCCTCGCGCTGGCCCTGGGCGGTCTGCTGGCCGCCGGACGGCTCTCCGAGCACCGGACGGTGCGGTGGGCCGCCACCCTGCTGGTGGAGTTCTTCCGGGCGATGCCCGTACTGGTCATGATCTTCTTCGTCTTCGTCGCCCTGGAGGTCCAGCCGCTGCCGGCCCTGGTGACCGGGCTGACCCTCTACAACGGCTCCGTGCTCGCGGAGGTCTTCCGCTCCGGTGTGCTCTCCGTCGACCGAGGCCAGCGGGAGGCCGCCTACGCCCTCGGGATGCGCAAGACCCAGGTCATGGTGCATGTCCTGGTGCCGCAGGCGGTGCGGGCCATGCTGCCGGCGATCATCAGCCAGCTCGTCGTCGCGCTGAAGGACACCTCGCTCGGATACCTGATCACCTACGAGGAGTTCCTGCACGCGGGGCGGCTGATCGCCATCAACATGGACTACACCATGCCGTTCATCCCCGTCGTGATCGTGATCTCGACGGTCTACATCGGACTGTGCATGCTGCTGTCCTGGTTCGCCAACTGGGTCGCACGGCGCGAGCGCGGCAACGTCAAGAACGAGGCCGTCCCGGTGGCTCCCGCCGAAGCCGCCCCCACCATGCCCGGCTCCGAACCGTGAGCACCGCCCGCCTCACTCCGCCGCGGTCGTGGCCGCGCGGGTCACGTCCGCGACCAGTTCGACCACGTCCGGCCCGTAGGCCTGCGAGTTGACGACCTTCAGCAGCAGGCAGAAGGTGCCGTTGCGGCCGTGCTTGCGGGCGAGCCTGGCATGGTGGCGCACCAGATACCGGGCGGCGGCCTGGTTGTCGACGGGCCGCTGGCCGCATATGAGGAAGACCGGCCGCGTCCCGGGCCCGTCCTGGTTCCCGGTCAGCCGGGCCAGTAGCACATGTTCGACCGTCCCCTTCTCCGCCCGGTAGCGGTCGCTGCCGATGGCGAAGACCCCCGGCGCCTCGCCCTCCATGACCACCGACACCCCCGGCAGCAGCGACTGCAGATGCGCGGCGGTCCGCCGGTTGGAGGCCGGGCCGCCCAGGCAGAACTCGGTGCGTTCGCCGAACCCCTGACGGGTCGTGTCGTGCCCGACGATGTCCGCCCGGGCACCGCAGTCCTTGATGATTCCGGACAGCTCCAGCAGCGCGAACACGTCGTCGGGCGCCACTTTCCACTCCTCCACCCCCGGGTCCCGGTTGACCACGAGCAGGCAGGAGGAGTTCTCCGGCATGCCGAAGAAGCGCTGCCTGCGGTGGAGTCTGCGGCGCCACAGGGAGCTGCGGGCCAGCCAGCCCGCGGCTGCCGTGAGGGCGGCGGCGATCAGTCCGAGTGCGATCTCTCTCAGGTTCTCGTCCATGGGGGCGCAGCGTAGGCCCTCGGAACGGCGGAGTCCGGCCGGGTGGCCGTCCGGCCGGCCCGCCGCGGGGTGCTGACGCAGCCGAGTCGACCGCACTACGCTGCGCGGATCACGCGCGTTCCCCGGAGCACGCCCCAAGGAGGCCCGCATGACGCCCTCTCCCACCGGCCACCCGCCGCGCCCCGACGACGGCCCACCCGCCCGCGCGGGCGGGCGCACCGCAGCCGGACCCGCCCGCCCCCGGCGTACCGCACGCCGTCTCGCCGCGGTGCTCGGCACCGGGGCCGTGGTGGCGGGCCTGCTGGGCGCGGGGCCGGCCCAGCCCGACCGGCACCCGGCCGGGCACGGCCACCCGCACGGCAAGTCACCGGTGGCGACGGGCTACGGGGGCGCCGTCTCCAGCGTCGACGCGGACGCCTCGGCGGCGGGCATCAGGGTGCTCAGGAACGGCGGCAACGCGGCGGACGCGGCGGTGGCCACAGCCGCGGCGCTCGGGGTGACCGAACCGTACTCGGCGGGCATCGGCGGCGGCGGGTACTTCGTGTACTACGACGCGGCCACCCGCAGGGTGCACACCCTCGACGGCCGTGAGACGGCACCCCGCAGCGCGGACCGGAACCTGTTCACCGAGGACGGCCAACCCCTCCCGTTCGACCAGGCCGTCACCAGCGGCCTCGGCGTCGGGACCCCGGGCACCGCCGCCACCTGGGAGAAGGCGCTGCGCGTCTACGGCACCAAGTCGCTGGCCCAGGCGCTGCGTCCGGCGACCGAACTGGCGCGGCGCGGCTTCACGGTCGACCGGACCTTCCGCGACCAGACCGCGCAGAACGAGGACCGCTTCCGCGACTTCCCGGCGACAGCGAAGCTGTTCCTGCCCGGCGGTGAACTGCCCGAGGTCGGCTCGCGGCTGCGGAACCCCGACCTCGCCCGCACCTACCGGGAACTCTCCCGCAAGGGCACCGACGCGCTCTACCGCGGCGGAATCGGCCGCGACCTCGTACAGGCCGTGCGCAAGCCGCCCGTCGCCGAGGGCACGGACCGCACGGTGCGGCCCGGCGATCTGACGGCAGCGGACTTGCGCGCCTACCGGGTGCTCTCCCAGCGCCCGACCCGGACCGCCTACCGCGGTCTGGACGTGTACGGCATGGCGCCCTCCTCGTCCGGCGGCACCACCGTCGCCGAGGCGCTCAACATCCTCGAACGCAGCGATCTGGGCTCCCTGAGCCGGAAGGCGTATCTGCACCGCTACCTGGAAGCGAGCCGCATCGCCTTCGCCGACCGGGGCCGCTGGGTGGGCGATCCGGCCCAGGAGGACGTGCCGACCAGGGGGCTGACCTCGCAGCGGTTCGCGGACTCCCGGGAGTGCCTGATCGACGACGCCGCGGCCCTCCGGAGTCCGGTGGCGCCGGGTGACCCGCGTCGGCCGGAGCGCTGCGAGCGCGGGGACGCCGACCAGGCGGCGCCCACCGCCTACGAGGGCGAGAACACCACTCATCTGACCGTCGCCGACAAGTGGGGCAACGTCGTCGCCTACACCCTCACCATCGAGCAGACCGGCGGCAGCGGCATCACCGTGCCCGGCCGGGGGTTCCTGCTCAACAACGAGCTGACCGACTTCTCGTTCGTGCCCAGCGCCCCCGGGGTGCACGATCCGAATCTGCCCGGGCCGGGCAAGCGCCCGCGCTCCTCGATGTCGCCGACCGTCGTCCTGCGGCACGGCGAGCCGGTGCTGGCGCTGGGCTCGCCGGGCGGATCGACGATCATCACGACGGTGCTGCAGACTCTCACCAACCATCTCGACCGCGGGATGCCGCTCGTCGACGCCATCGCCGCGCCCCGCGCCAGCCAGCGGAACACGGCGAGGACCGTCGCCGAGCCCGCGCTGCTGGACAGTCCGGTACGCCGCCGACTGGCCGCGCTCGGGCACTCGTTCGAGGAGACGGCGGAGATCGGCGCCGTCACCGGGGTGCGGCGACTGCCCGGGTCGGGCCACTGGCGCGCGGCGGCCGAGCCCGAGCGCCGCGGCGGCGGTTCGGCGATGGTCGTACACCCCGCACGGCGCTGACGGACCGGCACGGACCCGGCGGCGGGCGGGCCGCGATGCCGCCCCGCCCGCCGCATCCGCCGGGCGCCGGCCGCCCGGCCGCGTGCCACCGTCCCGCTCCGGTCGGCGGCCGAACGCCGCGCGTCCGGCGGCCCGTTCCGCACCGGTCCGCCGCTGCCGCCCGGTTCGCGTCCGCCCGGTGCCCCGTATCCCCCTGCGTCGTCCGTACCAGCCCGTCCGGCGCGCCCGCGGGTCCGTGAGGCCCGGAGGACCGGAAGCGCCGAACCGGGGCCGACCGCCCTGCACGGTGCGTGGTTGCCGCCTGATCACAGGCCGTACGATCGCTCTGCAAAGCTGTGTGACGGCCCGTCGCGGCCGAACGGACCGGGGGAGAGGGCATGAGGTCCCTGCGTGCGGACGATCCTGAACGCATCGGCCAGTACCGGCTGCTGGGGCGGCTCGGCGAAGGGGGAATGGGCAGCGTCTACCTCGCCCAGTCCCCGCGCGGCCGTACCGTCGCCGTCAAGCTGGTGCGGCCGGAGCTGGCCGGACACGCCGAGTTCCGGCACCGCTTCGAGCAGGAGGTCGGTGCCGCGCGCCGGGTGGGCGGCGAGTGGACGGCGCCGGTGCTGGACGCGGACACCGAGGCCGAGCCGCCTTGGGTCGCCACCGGCTACATACCGGGCATCACACTGTACGAGGCCGTCGCCGACCGGGGGACGCCGCTGCCCGCGCGCACCCTCCGCATCCTGGCCAATCGGCTCGCCCGCGCGCTCGGTGCCGTCCACGAAGCGGGGCTGGTACACCGCGACGTGAAGCCCTCGAACATCCTGGTCACCATCGACGGCCCGCGCGTTATCGACTTCGGTATCGCGCGGGCCCTGGAGACCGTGGCGGACGCGCATCTGACGCGGACGGGCGCCGTCGTCGGCTCGCCCGGGTTCATGTCTCCCGAGCAGGTGCGCGGTGACCGGGTGACCGGGAGCAGCGACATCTTCTCGCTCGGCTCGGTGCTCGCCTTCGCCGCGACGGGACGCACTCCCTTCGGGGGCGACGGAGCCGCCGGGCACGTGCAGTTGTACCGGATCACCCAGGAGGAGCCCGACCTGGCGGGCGTTCCCGGGGAACTGCGGGACCTGGTCGCCGACTGCCTGGCCAAGCCCGCCGCGCAGCGGCCGGGGCTGTCGGAGATCCTGGACCGGACGGCGGACCCCGAGGGGGAGCCCGGCCCTGGCGCGTCCGGTTCGGAGACCGCCGACCCCTGGCTCCCGGCGGGCCTGGTGGCCCAGTTGGGCCGGCACGCGGCACGCCTGCTGGACGCGGAGGTGCCCGGCGCCCGGGCAGCAGCGGCCCGGGTCGCCGAGGCGCCCGCCGTCCCGCCCGCTCCCGGCGCCGGACACCCGGAATCACCGGAGTCACCGCCCCCGGCCGCGCCGGACGCTCCGCAGCCGAAGGAGCGCGCCACGGGGACCGACGGACCCGATCCGGCCGGTGCCGAGGCGGCGGCCACTGCGGCGACCGGCTCTCCGGCCACCGCCGTCACTCCGTCCCATCCGCCGGGTACCGACTTCGCAGCAGCCCCCGCTCCCGGTGACACCCCCGCTTCCGGCGACCCCGCGGCGTCCGGCACCGGGGGAGCGGCCGCGGAGGTCGGCGAGACCGGGTCCGGGGCCGGGGCGCCGCCCCTGGCGCCCGGCGAGGAGCAGATGCACGGCATGCTGACCGTCACGGGACCGCCGCCGGCGCCCGCCGGACCACATCCTCCGCACGGCGGCGAGCCCCCGGAGCCCGGCCGGCCCGCGACGCCGCCGTACGCCGTGCCCGGCCCGGGTGCGGTCCGGCCCGAACGCGCGCACCGGCGCGGCATGCTGCTGGGGGCGCTCGGTGTGGTGCTGGCGCTGGGGTCCGGTCTCGGCACCTTCGTCGCGCTGCGCGTGTACGACGACGGCGGGGACACCGAGCGGCAGCAGCCGGATGCCGCGGCGGAGGCGTCTCCCGGTGACGGGCCGGGGACTCCGTCGCCGGAGGACATCGGCAGTCCGGCTCCGGGCGGCGCGCTGCCCAAGGGGTATCTGGGCGCCTGGCAGGGCAGTGTCCAGGACGCCGACGGCTCCACGATCACCCGCCGGTTCGAGATCCGGCAGGGTGAGCAGGGCGAAGTCGTGGCCAGGACCGTCAACATCCGTGCCGACATGATGTGCGAGGGCGAGGCGACACTGGTGGCCTTCGAGGGCGCCGACACGGGGCTGCGGATCACCAGCCGGATCACCGGCAGCCATCCCGCGTCCACGTCCTGCTCCCCCTACCAGGAGCAGAAGCTGCGGCTGCGCACCGACGGCACCCTCTCCTGGATCTATCCGAGCGGGTCGCTCTCGGCGAAGCTGCGCAAGGTGGGCGACCCCGCGGCCCCCGTGCCCCGCGGGATGGCGGGCGAGTGGCAGGGGACCACGGCGCAGGGCGAGGAGCGCACCCTCACCCTGCACCGCGGCCGGGTCGGGACCGCCACCATACGGCTGGCCGGGGAGCACGCGGGCGTGCCCTGCGTGTGGGAGAACACCCTCGGCGGTGCGGAGGGGGACACCCTGACGTACGGGCCGGACCGGGTGGACGGGGCCTCGGGGCCCGGGTGCGCGGCGTCGGTCGAGTCGCTGCGGATCACCGCGGTCGGCGACGACGCGATCCGGGTCGCCCCGGTCGGGGAGTCCGGCGGGGCGGGGCGCCTCTACCGCCGGGCCGGTTCGGACTGAGCCCCGGCGGGCCGGACCGCCGGGGCCGGGAGGTCAGCGCCCGGCGCCCGTCGGCACCGTCAGCCGCGAGGGGGCGTGTGCGGGTGAGGTGAACTCCAGCCGGGCGCCGTCCGGGTTGTACTCGGCGTACAACGGGTCGACCGTGTCGACGACGACGGCGAGCCGGTGACCCCGGGGGACGTCGTACGCCGTGGAGAAGAGTTCCAGATCCACCGGGAACGGCTTTCCGGGGGTGCGGTCGTGGAACGTGTAGGGGGCGTGCGTGATCAGCTTGCCGGTGCCCAGCGGGCCGACGTCGTAGAGGTAGGCGTAGTAGGTGCCGTTCGCCCTGGTGCTGGTCACTGTCGTGTGCAGGGTCGGCGTGCCGCGCACCGCGGTCTTCGTCCAATAGCGCTCCGACTGCCATACGGCGGCCCGGGAGCGCGGCAGCAGCGGTACGTATACCAGGGGCGGAAGCTTGAGGAACTGGTCGAGGACGCCGGTGAGCAGGACCGTGCCGCCGTCGGCGCCGGAGTCCTTGCCGGTGGCCAGCTTCTTCGTCCCGCCGAGCGGGACGGAGCGGCTGCCGGCGGAGACCTCCCGCCAGCTTCCGAAGCCCTCGTAGCCGCCGCCGGAGCGGGACTTGAGCTGGACGGGGGCTTCGGTGGCGATGCCGTTCCGCTCGCCCTTCAGATAGCGGTCGAACCAGCGGCGGGCGTGCGACCAGGTGTCGTTGGGGAGCCCGAGCAGGCCGGTCGCCTCGGCGGTGGCGTGGTCGCCGGGGCGGAACTCCAGCCGTTTGGGGCCGCGCAGCTTCTCGTAGAAGTCGGCGTACTGGTTCGGCGGGAAGATCGAGTCGTTCCAGGCGTTGCCGAGCATGATGGCGGCGCCGTTGTCGTTGATCCGGTCGAGGTAGGTCGTGGGGGAGCGCTTCTCGCCCCACGCGATCATCTCGTCCTCCTTGTCCAGGTCGGAGGAGAGGAAGTTCTTCAGGATCTCCCGCAGTTCGGCGCTGGGACGGCCGGTGAGTTCGCCCGAGCCGCCGAGCAGTCCGGCTGCCTGGAGGTGCTGGGTGCGGCCGCTGTAGATGGCGCCGATCAGGTCGGCCCAGCCGCTGAGCGCGGTGACCGCTTTGATCCGCGGGTCGTGCCCGGCCGCCAGCAGGCTGATGCCGGCGCCGTAGGAGACTCCGCCCATGCCGACGCGGTCCTCGTCGGCCGGGGTGTGGGCCAGCGCCCAGTCGATGACGCGGGAGGCGTCGGCGATGTCCTTCGGTCCGCCGGTCTCGATCCGGCCGCCGGACTGCCAGAAGCCGCGCGAGTTGTAGGTGACCACCACATAGCCGGAGCCGGCGAGCTTGCGGGCCTGCGCGAAGTACTCGATCTGCGGGGTGGCCCAACTGGTGGGCAGCACGATCAGCGGGTACTGCCGGGTGCCTTTGGCGGAGGCGCCCGCGGGGAGGAGCACGTTCGCCTTGAGGGTGATGCCGCCGGCGCCCTCGATGTCGACGAACTCCGGCAGCGAGGCTGCCGCCGGGGCCCGCGCCGGCTGTGCGGCGGCGGTGGGGGCGGCGGCCAGACCGGTGGCGGCGAGCGTTCCGGCGAGGAGGGCCGAGGCGGTACGCACGGAGGTGGGGGAGGGACGCATGCACTGCTCCAGATGTCGTCGGCGACCCGGGTGGGGGAAAGTGACTGGAGAGTAGGCGGGTTGGGCTACCGGGGGTAACCCACCAGTAGGTTACGGACGGGTAAAGAGGTGGGGTGCTCGCCGCCCCGTACGGGTTCTTGCCAGGCGGGCAGAGGGGACTTACGGTCTCAACCTCACGTATATCTACGCGTGTCGAACAGGCTGCCGCCCCGAGAGAACACCTCGTGAAGGAGCTGCTCATGCCCGACCTCGTACGTGCCGCACTCGTGCAGGCGACCTGGACAGGCGACACCGAGTCGATGATCGCCAAGCACGAGGAGCACGCCCGGGAGGCCGCCCGCCGGGGCGCGCGGATCATCGGCTTCCAGGAGGTCTTCAACGCGCCCTACTTCTGCCAGGTCCAGGACCCCGAGCACTACCGCTGGGCCGAGCCGGTCCCGGACGGGCCCACCACCCGGCGGATGTGCCGGCTGGCGCGGGAGACCGGCATGGTGATCGTCTCGCCCGTCTTCGAGACCGACGGCTCCGGCTTCTACTACAACACCGCCGCCGTCATCGACGCCGACGGCACCGTGCTGGGCACCTACCGCAAGCACCACATCCCGCAGGTCCAGGGGTTCTGGGAGAAGTACTACTTCCGCCCCGGCAACCTCGGTTGGCCGGTGTTCGACACCGCGGTCGGCAAGGTCGGCGTCTACATCTGCTACGACCGGCACTTCCCCGAGGGCTGGCGCGCACTCGGCCTGGCCGGCGCGCAGCTCGTCTACAACCCCTCGGCCACCTCGCGCGGACTGTCGGCCTACCTGTGGCAGCTCGAACAGCCGGCAGCCGCCGTGGCCAACGAGTACTTCATCGCCGCCATCAACCGCGTGGGCACCGAGGAACTGGGCGACAACGACTTCTACGGCACGAGCTACTTCGTCGACCCACGCGGCCGGTTCGTCGGCGACGTCGCCTCCGACAAGGAGGAGGAGCTGCTGGTCCGCGACCTGGACCTGGGCCTGATCGAGGAGGTGCGCCGGCAGTGGGCTTTCTACCGCGACCGGCGCCCCGACGCCTACCAGGGACTGGTGCAGCCGTGAGCCGCGGGGAACCGGCCCCGGCCGCCGCGGGATCCGGCGTCCACCGCGCACTGCTCGCCCGCCACCGGGCCGTGCTGCCCGACTGGCTGGCCCTCTACTACGCCGAGCCGCTGGAGCTCACCCACGGCGAGGGCCGCCATGTGTGGGACGCCGAGGGCCGCCGCTACCTCGACTTCTTCGGCGGCATCCTCACCACGATGACCGCACACGCGCTGCCCGAGGTCACCAGGGCCGTCGCCGAGCAGGCCGGGCGCATCCTGCACACCTCCACCCTCTACCTCGACCGCCCGATGGTGGAACTCGCGGAGCGGATCGCCGCGCTCTCCGGTATCCCCGACGCGCGGGTCTTCTTCACCACGTCGGGCACCGAGGCCAACGACACCGCGCTGCTGCTGGCCACGGCGTACCGGCGGTCCAACCAGGTGCTGGCGATGCGCAACAGCTACCACGGCCGCTCCTTCTCCGCCGTCGGTATCACCGGCAACCGCTCCTGGTCGCCGACCTCGCTCTCGCCCCTGCAGACCCTCTACGTCCACGGAGGGGTCCGCACCCGGGGGCCGTTCGCGCACCTGGACGACGACGCGTTCACCGCCGCCTGCGTCGCAGACCTGGCCGACATGCTGGGCCAGGCCCGCCCGGACGTCGCCGCGCTGATCGCCGAACCCGTGCAGGGCGTCGGCGGATTCACCTCGGCGCCCGACGGGCTCTACGCGGCCTTCCGCGAAGTCCTGCGGCAGCACGGCATCCTGTGGATCAGCGACGAGGTGCAGACCGGCTGGGGCAGGACGGGCGACCACTTCTGGGGCTGGCAGGCGCACGCCGCCGCCGGCCCGCCGGACCTGCTCACCTTCGCCAAGGGCATCGGGAACGGCATGTCCGTCGGCGGCGTCGTCGCCCGCGCCGAGATCATGAACTGCCTGGACGCCAACTCGCTGTCCACCTTCGGCGGCAGTCCCGTGACGATGGCCGCTGCCAACGCCAACCTCGCCCACCTCCTCGATCACGACCTCCAGGGCAACGCGCGGCGCGTCGGCGGCCTGCTGCTGGAGCGGCTGCGTGCCGCCGCGGCCGGACTCGGAGTCGTCCGCGAGGTGCGCGGGCGCGGTCTGATGATCGGGATCGAACTCGTCGAACCCGGCACCGACACGCCCTCGCCCGAGGCCGCCTCGCTCGTACTGGAAGCCGCCCGGGAGGGAGGGCTCCTGCTCGGCAAGGGCGGCGGCCACTCCACCGGCGGCGTGCTGCGCATCGCGCCGCCGCTCACGCTGACCGTCGCCGAGGCCGAGGAGGGCGCGACCGTACTGGAGCGCGCCCTGCGTACCGCCGAGTCCGCACTGGCAGGAGGGCAGACCGCATGAGCTCGACCCTGATCAAGGGCGGCCTCGTCGTCACCGACGCCGAGGAGACGCAGGCCGACCTCCTCGTCCAGGACGGCCGGATCGCCGCCCTCGCCGCCCGCAACAGCGCCGCCGCCGCGGCGTTCACCGCCGACCGGACCCTGGACGCCACCGGCAAGTACGTCCTCCCGGGCGGTGTGGACGCCCACACCCACATGGACTTCCCCTTCGGCGGGACCTTCTCCAGCGACGACTTCGAGACCGGCACCCGGGCCGCCGCCTGGGGCGGCACCACGACCATCGTCGACTTCGCCGTGCAGACCAAGGGGCAGGCGCTCCGCGAGGGGCTGGACCGCTGGCACGCCAAGGCCGACGGCCGGTGCGCCGTCGACTACGGCTTCCACATGATCCTCTCCGACGTCGACGACGGCACGCTCCGGGAGATGGACACCCTGGTCGAGGAGGGCGTGACCTCCTTCAAGATGTTCATGGCCTACCCCGGTGTCTTCTACAGCGACGACGGCCAGATCCTCCGCGCCATGCAGCGCACCGCGGACAACGGCGGCCTGACGATGATGCACGCCGAGAACGGCATCGCGATCGACGTCCTGGTCGAGCAGGCCCTCGCCGCGGGCCGCACCGACCCGCGCCACCACGGCGAGGTCCGCAAGGCGCTGCTGGAGGCAGAGGCCACCCACCGGGCCATCCAGTTGGCCCGGGTCGCCGGGGCGCCGCTCTACGTCGTCCACGTGTCCGCCGCGGAAGCCGTCGAGCAACTGGCCATCGCCCGCGGCAAGGACCTCCCCGTCTTCGGCGAGACCTGTCCGCAGTACCTCTACCTGAGCACCGACAACCTCGCCGAGCCCGACTTCGGCGGCGCCAAGTACGTGTGCAGCACCCCGCTGCGGCCGCGCGAGCACCAGGCGGCGCTGTGGCGGGGCCTGCGGACGAACGACCTCCAGGTCGTCTCCACCGACCACTGCCCCTTCTGCTTCACCGGCCAGAAAGAACTGGGCCGCGGCGACTTCTCCAGGATCCCCAACGGGATGCCCGGGGTCGAACACCGGATGGACCTGCTCCACCAGGCGGTCGTCGACGGGCACCTCACCCGGCGCCGCTGGATCGACCTCGCCTGCGCCACCCCGGCCCGGATGTTCGGACTGCACCCCAGGAAGGGGACACTGGCCCCCGGTGCGGACGCCGACGTCGTCATCTACGACCCGCACGCAGAGCAGACCCTCTCCGCCGCGACGCATCACATGAACGTCGACTACTCCGCCTACGAGGGCAAACGGCTCACCGGCCGCGTCGAGACGGTTCTCTCCCGCGGCGAGCCCGTGCTGGAGGGGGGCAGGTACACCGGCAGGGCGGGCCACGGCCGCTACGTCCCGCGCGGGACCTGCCAGCTCCTCGGCTGACGGCGCCGCACCGCCCATCCGCCGCTGCGGCGGCACCACGTCGAACTGAGGGGAAACCGCATGGATTTCGGACTCGTGCTCCAGACCGATCCCCCCGGCGCCGCGACCGTCGGGCTGATGCGGCGCGCCGAGCGCAACGGATTCCGCTACGGCTGGACCTTCGACTCGCCGGTGCTGTGGCAGGAGCCGTACGTCATCCACAGCAGGATCCTGGCGGAGACGGACCGGCTCACCGTCGGGCCGATGGTCACCAATCCGGGCACCCGCTCCTGGGAGGTCACCGCCTCCACCTTCGCCACCCTCAACGAGATGTACGGCAACCGCACCGTGTGCGGCATCGGGCGGGGCGACTCGGCGATGCGGGTCGCCGGGCGCCCGCCCACCACGCTGGCCCGGCTGGGGGAGGCCATGCGGACCATCCGCGAGCTGGCCGAAGGCCGCGAGACCGTGGTGGACGGCACTGCGCTGCGGCTGCCGTGGGTGGTGGGCGGCCGGCTCCCGGTGTGGATGGCCGCCTACGGGCCCAAGGCGCTGGCCCTGGCCGGACGGGAGGCGGACGGGTTCATCCTCCAGCTCGCCGACCCGCTGCTGACCGCCTGGATGGTGCGCGCGGTACGGGAGGCGGCGGCGGGCGCCGGCCGCGATCCGGCGGAGGTCACCGTCTGCGTGGCCGCGCCCGCCTACGTGTGCGAGGACATCCCGGAAGCACTCGCGCACGCCCGCGAGCAGTGCCGATGGTTCGGCGGCATGGTCGGCAACCACGTCGCCGACCTCGTCGCCCGCTACGGCGAGCACTCCGGCGCCGTACCGGAGGCGCTCACCTCCTACATCAAGGAGCGGCACGGCTACGACTACGCGCACCACGGGCGGGCCGGCAACCCCGACACCGCGTTCGTGCCCGACCAGATCGTCGACCGGTTCTGCCTGCTGGGGCCGGTCTCCGCGCACCTGGCGCGGCTGCGGGAGCTCGCGGCGCTGGGGGTGGACCAGTTCGCCCTCTACGCCATGCACGACGCGAAGGAGGCGACCGTCGACGCCTACGGCGCCTCGGTCGTCCCGGAGCTGTCCTGAGGCGACGGACCGTTCCCCGGGGACCGGGCGCCGTCCTGCTGCTTGTCGTAGACCAGCGGCTGGTAGTCGGGATGCCTGCGGATCCAGTTCGCCACGAACGGGCAGACCGGCGCCACCTTCTCGCCCGCCTCCTGCGCGGACTCCAGGATGTGGTGTGCGAGGGCACCGCCCACCCCCCGGCCCTCGTAGGCGGGCTCGACCTCGGTGTGCGTCACCGCGAGCACGCCCGGGGCGCGCAGGTACTGCGCGACGCCCGCGAGGGCGCCGTCGATCCGGGCCTCGAAGCGGCCCTCGGCGGTGTTGTCGGAGATCTCGAACTGCTCGTCCACGGCCATCCCTCCTCGTTCTTGCCGGTGCTTCCGGCGGTTTCGGCAGTTCCGGCTCCGGCGCGGCAGCTTCCTGCCCCGGCCGTCCCGGCCGCGGGCCGTCAGCCGGCGGTGTGGTGGATCTGTGCCAGGAACCGTTCCGGCCCCACGGCCTGCCCCCGGTCGTCGAGCACGGCGACGGGCTCCCCGCGGAAGAGCACGGTCGGGGTGGCCGCGACGCCGCTCTCGTCGAAGACGCGGCTGACCCGCCTGGCCCACACGCGGTACGCGCCCTCCAGCACCGCGTCGTCGAACGTGTGGCGGCGCAGCCCGGGGACGTCGTTGGCCAGGCCGAGCAGCGTCCGGTCCTCGGCGAATCCGTCGTGGCTCTCGTGCGGCTGGTTGCGGAAGAGAGTCCGCAGATAGCCCAGGAACTGGGCCTGGCCCACGTCGGCCGCGGCCCCCGCGGCCGCCAGCGCGTGGTGCGAGCCCCGTCCGCCGAGCTGGTCGTCGAGGAATGTGCCGAAGTGGTGGTGCAGCACCACTTCGCCGTCGTCGGCGAGCTGCTGCAGCGTGCCGCCCAGCGTGTTCTCCGTGCGGGCGCAGTACGGGCAGCGCAGATCCAGGTAGAGGTCCAGCACCGGCGGCCCCGGCTCGGGAGTCTCGGGGCCGGTCCCGTAGATCACCGTCGTGCCGCCTGCGCCGATCGTGTTCGCCGGGATCATACGGCCAGCCTCGCCCGGCCGGCCGCTCCCGGCAACGGAGGAGCGCCCATCGGAGTGGGCCCGGTCCGTCCCTGTCCGTCCGGGTGCCGCCGGCCTCGCCTTGACTTGAACGACACTTCAACTTGCAGGCTGGAGTCTTTCCGGCGCCCCGGTACCCGGCGGGACCGCGGCGCACCCGGGACGTCCGTCCGCACCCGGGACGTTCGTCCGCGGCCGGGGCGTCCGTCCGCAGTCATGAAGGAGAAGCGCGTGTTCGTGGTCATCGGAGCGACAGGCAAGGTCGGCGGACAGGTGGCGGCGCAGCTCGCGGCCCGAGGGGCCGTGGTGCGTGCCCTCGTCCGCGACCCGGCGGCCGCCCGCCTCCCGGACGGCGTGGAGGCCGTGCGCGGCGATCTGGCCGACCCCGCGAGCCTGACCCGTGCCCTCGCGGGAGCGGAGGTGGCCGGGGTCTTCCTGGTGTGGCCCCTGGCCGGTCTGCGCGGTGCGGCTGAGGTGGTCGGCGCCCTGGCCGCGCACACCCGCCGGATCGTCTACCTCTCCGCCCGCGGTGTTCCGGAGGACGACACGGCCGGGCCCGCCGAGGACATCCTCGGCACCCATGCCGCGCTGGAGCGTCTCGTGCGCGCCTCCGGGGCGGAGTGGACGCTGCTGCGGCCCGGCGGTTTCGCGGGCAACACCCTGATGTGGGCCCCGCAGATCCGCGCCGGGGCACCCGTGCGCACCGCCTCGCCGCAGGCGGCCCGCACGCTGGTGCACGAGGCCGACATCGCCGCCGCTGCGGTCCGCGCGCTGCTGACCGGGGACCTGGTCGGGGCGGCGCCCGAGCTGACGGGGCCCGAACTGCTCACCCAGGCCGAACAGATCGCCCTCATCGGCGAGGTGCTCGGCCGCTCCGTACCGGTCGAGAAGATCACGCGTGAGGAAGCCCGTGCCGATCTCGTCGCGGCGGGGCTGCCGGAGTCCTACGCGGACGGCATCCTCGACGCGCATGAGGTGATGGAGACCCGGCCCGAGACGGTCGCCCCCGGTACCGCCGCGCTGTTGGGCCGCCCGCCCCGCGACTTCCGCCGCTGGGTCGCGGACCACGCCGCCGACTTCCGGTGACGGCGGGCGCGCCGCGCCGACGTCGCAAAGTCCCCCGAGCCCGCCGAGGGTGCCCCGTCCGCGCACGGCTTCCGCACCGCACACCTCTTCGACCGCGTCGTCGCGGCGACCGGGCGCTGTTCGGCCCGGACGGGACGATGACCCTGGACGTCCGGCCGGCCCTGCGCACCGACGACGGGGCGCTGCTGCACATGTCCTACGGGGGCCGCCTGGTCACGCCGCCCGCGGTACGCGACGCGCTGGGCGATCCCGCCGCACGGCACCGTGTCGACCCGGCCGGCCACTACTTCCGGACCAACCCGCTGTTCGAGACCGGAGCCGAGCGCTACGCCTGGCTCAACGGCACCGTCGGCATCGGCTCGGGGCGCTTCGTCGAGGGAGGGGTCGCCTACCGGGTCTCCCAGGTGCTGTAGCCGGCCCGTTCGCGGCCGGGCCACCCTGAGTGCGGGCGCCGCGGCGTTCCTCAGGGCACTCTGGCGGTCCACCCCTCGCTGCTGTACTTCGTGAGGGCGAGTTCCTCGGCACGGGCCGCCTCCTGCGGGGTCACCCGGCCCTCGGCGAGCCCGTGCCGGGCCCGGAACGAGTCGACCATGCGCGCGATGACGTCGCCGCGGGGCAGGCCGGTCTGCCGCCGCAGCGGGTCGACCCGCTTCTTCGCGCTCCTGGTGCCTTTGTCGGACATCTTCTCCTTGCCGATCCGCAGCACGTCGAGCATCTTCTCGGCGTCGATGTCGTAGGACATGGTCACGTGGTGCAGGACGGCACCGCCGCCGGCGGTGATCCGCTTCTGGGCGGCCCCGGCGATCTTGCCCTCCTTGGAGGCGATGTCGTTCAGCGGCTGGTACCAGGCCCTGACCCCCATGTCGGCCAGAGCGGTGAGCACCCAGTCGTCCAGATAGGCGTAGGAGTCCGCGAAGGACATGCCGGAGACCAGCGAGGCGGGCACCGAGAGCGAGTAGGTGATGGTGTTCTCGGCCTCCACGAACATCGCGCCGCCTCCCGAGATGCGCCGCACGACGGTGACCCCGTGCCGTGCCGCGCCCTCGGGGTCCACCTCGTTGCGCAGCGACTGGAAGCTGCCGATGATCACCGCCGGGGAATCCCACTCCCACACCCGGAGTGTGGGAGAGCGGCGTCTGGCGGCGACCTCCGCGGTCAGGACCTCGTCGAGGGCCATGTGCAGCGCCGGGGACTGCGGTGGTTCGTGGATGAGCTGCCAGCGGTGGTCGCTCCAGTCGGTGGCCCGGGTCAGCGCGCGGCGCACGCAGACGGCCACTCCCTCCGCGGTGAGGCCGTACATCGCGGTGCCCGGCGGCAGCGCCGCCTCGATCCGGGCGGTGAGGCCCGCCGTGTCGGTGTCCGAGGGGGCGCCTTCCAGCGCCCGGTCGATGGCGTCCAGCGCCTCGTCCGGTTCCAGGAAGAAGTCGCCCGCCACCCGGACATCGCGCAGCACGCCGTCCCGGTCGTCCAGGTCGACCACCACCAGCTTGCCGCCGGGGATCTTGTATTCGCCGTGCATGGAGCCGACCGCCCGTCCCAAACCGTCCGCAAACCGTCCCTGCCCGGCCGCTCAGCCTACGTCGGTGACCAGCCGCCGCGCGTGGCGGGTGTGACTGACCAGCAGGAACGTGGACATCACGAGCGTGATGCCCTGGGCCACCGCGGCGAGTCTCCTGTCGTCGAACCAGACCGGGTCGTACATGTTCGGGAACGGACCCAGCTTCCCCACGTCGATGTAGAGGTAGACGAGCAGCAGCGCCAGCCCGCCGGCGGAGACCAGCCAGGCGAACGCGTCGGAGGGGATCCGCCACCAGGCCAGGACCAGCAGCGCGGCGAGCGACGCCAGCCCGGCCTCGACCCGGAAGAGGTCGCCCTGACTGATGGTGGCGCCCACCGCGTCGTACTGGTCGGCGAGGGCGGCGTGCAGGTAGGCGTTCACCACCAGTCCGCCCGCCGACAGCACCCGGGCGCCGCCCTGCACGATGCGGTAGGCGCCTCCGTGTGGTGCCGGTGGAGGCGTGGGTGTCTGCGCGGTCATGGCCGCTCCTCTCCTGCCGTCCGCATGTGCGGGGCGCCCACTCGCGTCAGTACCCGCCGTTCCCGCCGCCGTCCGAGCAGCCGCCGAGCGCCGCGGCACACAGCACGGCAGTTCCGGCGTACACGGCTGTCCTGTTGGTCTTCCGCATGAAGGTCCTCCGGTCGCCCCGCGGTCCCGCGGCCCGCCGCAGGCCGCGCAACCAGCGCACCATGCGCCCGGGGGAGCGGCCACTCGGCGGGGGCCGTCCGCGCGGACGGCCCCCGCCGGGTCAGACCGCGAAGCCGCCGTCCACCGCGAGCAGCGCACCGGTGACGTACCGGGCGCCGTCGCCGACGAGGTGCGCCACCGAGTCGGCGACCTCCTGCGGCGTCCCGTACCGGCCCAGCAGGGTGGCGGCGGCCTGCGCCGCGCCGCTCTCCCCGTCCGCGGGGTTCAGGTCGGTGTCGACCGGACCCGGCGACACCTGGTTGACGGTGATGCCGCGTGGCGCCAGTTCGCGGGCCAGGGCCTTGGTGAGCCCGGTGACGGCCGCCTTGCTCATGGTGTAGAGCGCCATCCCGGGGAAGTGCGCGTGTGCCGACACGCAGCTGCCCATGTTGACGATCCGGCCGCCGTCGGCCATCCGGGAGGCCGCCGCCTGTGCCACGAGGTAGGCGCCCCGGACGTTGACCGCCAGCACCCGGTCCACCTCCGCCACGGGCACCGAAGCGAGTTCGCCCTGGCTGCCGGTCCCCGCGTTGTTCACGAGGATGTCCAGCCGCCCGAACGTCTCGGCCGCCCTGTCCGCGGCCGCCCGTACCGAGTCCGCGTCGTCCAGCGAGGTGCGCACGGTCCAGGCCCGGCCGCCGAGTTCCTCGATCCGCGCGGCCACGTCGCGGGCCCGTTCCGCGTTCGCCTCGTAGGTCAGTGCCACATCCGCGCCGTCCGCCGCCAGACGCAGGGCCACGGCCGCTCCGATGCCGCGGCTGCCGCCGGTGACGAGGGCAGCCCTGCCGCCGAGGGGCTTGTCCGGTGCGCTGCTGTGCATGGATGCATTCCGTCCGTCGTGTGGTGCTCCGGTTGACATGATTCGATCCTGGAGTCGTGCTCTCCGCGGTGCTGGCGCTCTTCGGACGGCACCCTTCAGGTCGCGTATGATGCACTGCGTAGTACGGTGAAATGAACCACTCGCCTCGGCCGCGCCTCACGCCGGGACGCGGACCGCGTGCCGGGGACGGCGAGGCCGGTGAGGCCGGTGAGGCCGGTGACGACGAGGAGCGACCCAGAGATGAGCACGACCGAGGACTGGCTGGCGGCCGCCCGGATCGATCCGTCGGTCGGCGCCCTGCGCCCCGACTACCGCGCCCTGCTGATCGTCGCGGAGGGGCTGGTCCCCGGGCCGGGTGACGCCGTCAGCGAAGAACTCCTCGCCAAGGCCGAGGCGACGGCCTGCGATCCCGAGCAGCACCCGCACACCGCGGCGTGGCGGGAGGCGTTCCGGGCCTTCGGCGCCAAGCCCAAGCGCACCCGGCCCAGCGTCGACGCGCTGCTGCGGCGCGCCCCCGAGGGCCTGCCCCGCATCGACCGGCTCACGGACATCTACAACGCGGTCTCCGTGGCGCACGTCGTCCCGCTCGGCGGCGAGGACCTGGACCGCTACACGGGGCCCCTCCGGCTCACCCGCGCCGACGGCACCGAGCCCTTCGAACTGATGTCGGGCGGCGAGCCGGTGACGGAGCACCCGCGGGCCGGGGAAGTGATCTGGCGCGACGACGAGGGCGTCACCTGCCGGCGCTGGAACTGGCGGCAGTGCGTCCGCACCCGGCTGACGACCGGGACCACCCGCGCCGTCTTCCTCCTCGACGCCCTCGGCCCGATGGACGACACCGCGCTGCGCGAGGCGGGCCGCGCCCTGACCGACGCGCTGTGCGCCGCCGCCCCGGGAGCGGTGACCGCCTCCAGGCTGCTGCGCGCGGCCTGAGCCCCCGACCGCGCCCCGGTCTCCGGGGCGCGGCGGCCCCGCCTCAGCGGTGCAGCGCGGCGAGCAGCCGGGGCAGAGCGGTGCCGATCGGCTCCCGCACCACCTCGTCCGCGAGCGGGTCGTAGGGCGTGGACTCGGCGTTCACGATGACGAGCCGGGCCCCGTACTCGGCCGCCAGCCCGGCCAGGGACGCGGCGGGCTGCACCTGGAGACTGGTGCCGACGGCGAGGAAGACGTCGCAGGCCCGGGCCACCGCCACCGCCTCGGCCAGCACCTCCCCGTCGAGCTGCTGCCCGAACATCACCGTGGCCGACTTGAGCACGCCCCCGCACGTCTCGCACGGCGGGTCCGGCTCGCCCGCCGCGACCCGCTCCAGCGCCCGCGCCATGGCCGAGCGCGCTCCGCACTCCGTGCACAGCACGGTACGGGCGTTCCCGTGCAGCTCCAGCACCTTGCGGTCCGGAACGCCCGCGGCCTGGTGCAGCCCGTCGACGTTCTGGGTGATGACCCGTACCGGGGTGCCGGAGCGCTCCAGCCGGGCCACCGCCTCGTGCGCCGCGTTGGGCTCGGCCTCCCACACCGGGCTCTCGCCGCGCATCCGCCACGATCGGCGCCGGATGTCGGGCTCCCCCATGTAGGAGTCGTAGGTGACCAGCTTCTCGGCCTCCGGATCGGTGCGCCACACCCCCTGCGGCCCGCGGTAGTCGGGGATGCCCGAGTCGGTGGAGATCCCGGCACCGCTGAGGATCGCCACCAGCCGCGTGCCGCCCCCGGGCGTGCCGCCCGCGGGCTCCCTGGTCCGTGGCGTGCTGTCACGTTCGCCCATGCGGCCAGCCTAGTTCGCCTCCGCACCGGCGGACGCGTGCTTCCATGGTGGTGTGATCGACGACGAGCTGACGACAGCGGTGGAACAGGCAGTCCGCGAGGCCGTGGACGCGCAGGTCATGCCGCGCTGGCGGAAACTCGCCGAGCACGAGATCACCACCAAGACCGGCAGCCACGACCTGGTCACCGTCGCCGACCGGGAGGCGGAGCGGCAACTGGGCGACGCACTGCGCCGGTTGCTGCCCGGCTCCGTGGTGGTCGGCGAGGAGGGCGTGCACGCCGACCCGGCCTCCTACACGGCGCTCTCCGGCCCGGACCCGGTGTGGATCATCGACCCCGTCGACGGCACGCGCCAGTTCGTCGCGGGCGGCGAGGGCTTCTGCACCATGGTCGCGCTCGCCCACCACGGCGAGACGCTGGCCGGATGGATCCGGGCGCCGGTCCTCGGCCTGGCCGCCACGGTGCGGCGCGGCGGCGGGGTGCTGCTCAACGGGGAGCCGCTGTACGCCGGTTCCCCCGAAGCGGGTGCACCCCTGCGCGTCGCCGTCTCGCATCCGGACTACACGGACGAGTGGCAGGAGCGCTCGCTGCGCGGGCTGCACACCGCGGGACTGCAGGTGCGGTCCACCGGCTCGGCGGGGCTGGAGTACCTCGCCATCGCCCGCGGGCGGCTGGACGCCGTCGCCTACACCTGGGAGGCCGCCTGGGACCACGCCGCGGGGCTGCTGGCGGTGGCCGAGGCGGGCGGCGCCGGCAGCACCGTCGAGGGCGTGCCCTTCCGCCTGGCGGGGGGCAACGCGCTGCCGTTCACCGCCGCGCGTGACGCGGACACGACCCGGCGTATGGTGGGGCTGCTGCGGGACAAGAGCGAGGACCGGAGCCGACCCCGCTGACCGGGGTCCGGCGAGCCGGGCGAGGGGAGCCGCAAGTGCCATCGATCCGGGACGCGGTCGTCGTGGGAGCCGGGCCCAACGGGCTGACGGCAGCCGTGGAACTGGCCCGGCGCGGCTTCCGGGTCGAGGTGTTCGAAGCGGGCGGCACCGTCGGCGGCGGGGCCCGAACCGAGGAGCTGACCCTGCCGGGCTTCCGGCACGACCCCTGCTCGGCCGTCCACCCCACCGGCGCCGGGTCACCCGCCTTCGGCTCGATGCCGCTGGAGCGGTACGGGCTGGAGTGGCTGCACCCCGAACTCCCGCTGGCGCACCCGTTCCCGGACGGCACCGCCGCCGTGCTGGCCCGGTCGGTCGGGGAGACGGCGGCCTCCCTCGGCCCGCGCGACGCGGGCGCCTACCGCCGCCTGGTCGGGCCCTACCTCGGTCGGTGGAACACCCTGGCGGAGGACTTCTTCGGCTACGGCTCCGCGTTCAACGGCCGGTTCCCCGCCGATCCGCTCCAGCTCGTGCGGTTCGGACTGACCGGCCTGCAGCCGGTCACCTGGGCCAGGGCGCGCTTCCGGGACGAAAAGGCGCGGGCGCTGCTCGCGGGCATGGCCGGGCACGTCATCGCACCCCTGAACAACCTGTTCATGACGGCACCGGCCCTGGTCTTCGCGCTCGCCGCGCACGCGGTCGGCTGGCCGTTCCCGCGTGGCGGCTCGCAGGCGATCTCCGACGCGCTGGCCGGGTACCTGCGGGCGCTGGGCGGCACCATCCACACCGGCACCGAGGTCAGGCGCCTGGACGAGCTGCCGCCCGCCCGTGCCTACGTCTTCGACACCTCACCGACCGCGCTCGCCCGGATCGCCGGGCTGGGCAGCGCCTACGACTCCGTCCGCTACGGTGCCGGCGTCTTCAAGCTCGACTACGCCCTGGACGGGCCCGTGCCGTGGACCTCTCCGGACGCGGGCCGGGCCGGGACGGTGCACATCGGGCCGACCCTGAGGGACATCGACACCGCGCTGCGCGACGCGGTGGTGCGCGGCCGTGCACCCGAGCGGCCGTTCCTGATCACCGCCCAGCCCAGCCTGACCGACTCCACCCGGGCCCCCGAGGGCAAGCACGTCTTCTGGGCCTACGGCCATCTGCCCAACAACTGGCAGGGGGACGCGACCGAGGCGGTGGAGCGCCAGATCGAGCGCTTCGCGCCGGGGTTCCGCGACCGGGTGCTGGCCCGGGCCGCCGCGGGGCCGCCGCAGCTCGCCGCGCGTAACGCCAACTACGTCGGCGGCGACATCTCCTGCGGGTCGGCCGCCGGACTGCGGCTGCTGATCCGGCCCAAGCTCAAGCGCGTCCCGTACGAGACCGCACACCCGTCCGTCTACCTGTGCTCCTCCGCCGCGCCGCCCGGCCCCGGTGTGCACGGGATGGCGGGCCATCACGCCGCCCGGGCCGTGTGGCGCCGCCTCCGCCGGGAGCGGTGAGGCCGGGGACCGTACGCCCTCCGGCCGCGCGGCGCGTAGGGTGCGGGGCGGCGCGTGCGCGGCGGAGGGGACGCGCCCCTGCGGCCATGGCGCCATGGTCGGGGGAGGCGTCGGACAGATAGGGTCCCCAAGGCGCGACTGCCTGTTCGAACAACAGAGAGACCCAGGGGCAGAACCATGACAACGACGGCGCGAACCACATCGGCGCGCGTGCTGATCGCCGCGGACAAGTTCAAGGGATCGCTGACGGCCGTCGAGGTCGCAGAGCATCTCACGGCGGGCATCCGGAAAGCGCGCCCGGAAGTGGACGTCGAAGCTCTGCCCGTGGCCGACGGCGGCGACGGCACCGTCGCGGCGGCGGTCGCCAACGGCTTCACCCGCCACGAGGTCGAGGTGACCGGGCCCCTCGGCGCCTCGGTGACGGCAGCCTTCGCGCTCCGCGAGGGCACCGCGGTCGTGGAGATGGCCGAGGCGGCCGGCCTCCAGCACCTGCCGCCCGGGGTCTTCGTACCGCTGACGGCCACCACCTACGGGGCCGGTGAGCTGCTGCTGGCCGCCGTGGAAGCGGGCGCGACCACGATCATCTTCGGCGTCGGCGGCTCCGCGACCACCGACGGCGGTGCCGGGATGCTCGACGCGCTGGGAGCCCGGCTGCTCGACGAGGACGGTGACTCCATCCCGTGGGGCGGCGGTGGACTGCGCGAACTCGTCTCCGCCGACCTGTCCGGTATGGACCCGCGGCTGAAGAACGTCGAGGTCGTCCTCGCCAGCGACGTCGACAACCCGCTGACCGGCCCGAAGGGCGCCGCCGCCGTCTACGGCCCGCAGAAGGGCGCCACGGACGAGGACGTCAAGCTGCTGGACGCCGCGCTCGCCCACTTCGCCGAGATTCTCGGCGAGCAGGACGCCGCCGACTCGCCCGGGGCCGGAGCCGCGGGCGGCATCGGCTTCGGCGCGCTCGTCGGGCTGCGTGCCCGGTTCCGGCCCGGCATCGAGATCCTGATGGAGGAGCTCGGCGTCGAGGCCGCCATCGGCCGGGCCTCCCTGGTCATCACCGGGGAGGGCTCGCTGGACGAGCAGACGCTGCACGGGAAGGCTCCCGCCGGTGTCGCCGCCGCGGCACGCGACGCCGGGAAGCCGGTGGTCGCCGTCTGCGGCCGGGTCGCCATCGGGAAGAAGGAGCTGGCCGCCGCCGGAATCGAGAAGGCGTACGCGCTCACGGACCTCGAGTCGGACGTCGAGCGCTGCATCGCCGAGGCCGGACCCCTGCTGGAGACCCTCGGCGAGCGCCTCGCGGCCGACCGCCTGTAGCGCGGGAACGGGGCCGGCGCCGGGCGGCAGTCCCGGCGGGAGCCGGGACTGCCGGTGTCATGCCGGGGCGGGCACCGGGACCCTCGCCGACCGGCCCGCGGAGTCCTTCGGCGGTCCCCGGAGTGGATGTTGCGGCTTTCCGGGCCCGTGGCGGTCCCCGTGGCAGTCGCGGCCCGCCAGGGGCCGCCGGTGCCCCCGGTCCGCGCGCTGTCGCAGCGCTCCCCGCAGGGCCGCACGGCGCCCTCTCATGCCGCTGTCCGGGCCGGGGAGCGCAACGTCCTCCACCGGGCTTCTACGCCCTCCGGAGGACGTAGAAGCCCGTGGACGAGCCTCAAGCCGCCCCCCGGGTCCTGCAAGGCCCCCGGGCCCCGTCCCGAGTCCGGGTAGGCCTGAGAGGACGCGGGGAGGCCGGGAGCGCCCGGCACACGGGTGAGGGCCTGGCACACGGGTGAGGGGCCCGCCACGTCTCGTGGCGGGCCCCTCACGGGCGTCGTCCCTCGGGAGGGGCCCTGTCAGCCCCTGGTCAGCCCTGCGCGGCAGCCTGTCAGCCCTGCGCCGCGGCCCGCGCCTCGCGGCGGTTGTCGCGGAAGGCGTTGACCCGGCGCGCGGTCGCGAACAGCGGAATCACCGCGCCGAGGACGACCTGGAGGGCGCAGCCGGTCTGCAGGAGCAGCTCGCCTCCGGGCGCGTCGAACGCCCAGGAGGCCAGCAGCCCCATGCTCAGCACGATCCAGCACAGCATGGCCACCGCGAGCCGGCCCCGCGGCTTGGGGTACTCGACGCGGCTGACCATCAGCCAGGCGACGCCCAGGATGCCGAGCGCCGTCGGTACGAAGGGCAGCTCCAGCAGCACCACGGAGACGACGGTCAGGGCGCCGAACGGCCCCGGCATGCCCTGGAACATTCCATTCCGCATGGGCACGCAGGAGAACCGCGCAAGCCGCAGCACCACCGCCAGCAGGACCACGATCGCGGCGACCATGGAGATCCGCTGGTGCGCGTCGTTGGCCACCATGCCCCAGACGGCGACGAAGTAGGCCGGCGCCAGTCCGAAGCTGATCAGGTCGGAGAGGTTGTCCAGCTCGGCGCCCATGGCCGAGCTGCGCAGCTTGCGCGCGACCAGGCCGTCGAACAGGTCGAAGACCGCGGCCATCAGCATCAGCACCACGGCGGTGGCGGCGCTGTGCCGGGCCATGCCGCCGTCCTCGCTGCCCGTCAGATGCGGGATGAGGACGCCGGTGGTGGTGAAGTACACCGCCATGAAGCCGCAGGTCGCGTTGCCCAGCGTGAGAGTGTCCGCGATGGACAGCCGGGTGGAGAGCGGCATCTCGTCGTCGGCGTCGTCCGCGTAGTCGTCGTCTGCGTACTCGGAGTACTCGGCGTAGTGCGAGTAACCGTCGCGGTCCGCGGAGCGCTCAGCTCCGGGGGCCCAGGCCGCCTGGGCGTCGGGATCAATCACGGTCAAGGCGAGTCACCCCCGCTGTCGTGGTCTGACCGACCTCCACGGCCGTCTCGACACCCTTGGGAAGGTAGACATCCACGCGGGAGCCGAACCTGATCAGCCCGAGGCGCTCACCCTGCTCCACCTTGGCGCCGCTGGGCACGTACGGAACGATCCGCCGGGCCACGGCACCGGCGATCTGGACCATCTCGATGTCGCCCAGCTCGGTCTCGAAGTGCCAGACGACGCGCTCGTTGTTCTCGCTCTCCTTGTTGAACGCCGGAACGAAGCCGCCTGGGATGTGCTCGACGGACGTCACCGTGCCCGCGAGCGGGGCGCGGTTGACGTGGACGTTCAGCGGGCTCATGAAGATGGCGACGCGGGTACGGCCGTCCTGCCACGGCATGATGCTCTGCACCACGCCGTCGGCCGGGGAGATCACCCGGCCCTGGCCGATCTCCCGCTCCGGGTCCCGGAAGAACCACAGCATCCCGGCGGCGAGCGCCGTCGCGGGCACGGCGACCAGCGCGGCGCGCTTCGACCTGCGGGCGCGTACCAGGCTGAGGGCCGCTGTCGCGACGGTCGGCGCAAGCCACGGCGAGGCGCCGCGCGCGAGGCGGACCCGGGGTCCGTTCGAGGCGCCGGATCCGGCCGACCCGGACGAGGGAGAGCCGCTGGGTGTGGTGGATGGGCTGTGGGGCATGAATGACCTTCGTAGCGGAGGGAGCCGCGTAGGTGACAGGGGGACGGCGGCTTTCCCGGGATGCTATCGGTTTCTGATGGCAACTGGGCAAGCCAGCCAGCCAGTCCGTGGCCGATGTCCCGGTTCGGGGTGCGATCTTGAAAGTCAAGAAAACACCCCGAAAAGGACATTCAGCCCTGGCTGCGATACTCCTCCAGGAGCCGTCGACCCACGATCATTTTCTGGATCTCCGCGGTTCCTTCGCCGATCAGGAGCATCGGCGCCTCCCGGTAGAGTCGCTCGATCTCGTATTCCTTGCTGAAACCGTACCCGCCGTGGATGCGAAAGGCGTCCTCCACGACCTCCTTGCAGTACTCGGAGGCGAGATATTTCGCCATTCCCGCTTCCAGGTCGTTGCGTTGGCCGGAGTCCTTCTTGCGTGCGGCACCCACCATCAGGGCGTGCGCCGCCTCGACCTTCGTGGCCATGTCGGCCAGTTTGAACTGAATGGCCTGATGCCCGGCGATGGGCTTCCCAAACGTGTGGCGCTGCTGTGCGTAGTCGATACCGAGCTCGAAAGCACGCTGTGCGACTCCGCAGCCACGTGCCGCGACGTTCACTCGGCCGACTTCCACCCCGTCCATCATCTGGTAGAAGCCGCGCCCGGTGGTGCCGCCGAGTACCCGGTCGGCCGGAACGCGCAGGTCGTCCATGATCAGCTCGGTGGTGTCGACACCCTTGTAGCCCATTTTGTCGATCTTGCCGGGGACGGTGAGTCCGGGCTTGACCTGGCCGAAACCGGGCTCCTTCTCCACCAGGAACGTCGTCATCGACTTGTGCGGAGCGGTTCCCTCCGGATGGCCCTCGTCCGTCCGGCACAGCACCGCCACCAGGGTGGCGGAGCCTCCGTTGGTCAGCCACATCTTCTGGCCGTTCAGCAGGAAGTCGCCGGAACCGTCCGCTGCGGGCGACCCCTTCGAGGTGATGGCCGAGACATCCGAGCCCAGCCCCGGCTCCGACATCGAGAAGGCACCGCGGATCTCACCGGTGGCCATCCTCGGCAGAAAGTGGTCCTTCTGCTCCTGCGTGCCGTGCTGCTTGAGCATGTAGGCCACGATGAAGTGCGTGTTGATGATGCCCGACACGCTCATCCAGCCGCGGGCGATCTCCTCGACGCACAGCGCGTAGGTGAGCAGCGACTCACCCAGCCCGCCGTACTCCTCGGGGATCATCAGACCGAAGATCCCCAGCTCCTTGAGCCCCTCGACGATCTCCGTGGGGTACTCGTCCTTGTGTTCCAGCTCCGTGGCGACGGGCAGGATCTCCTTGTCGACGAAACTGCGCACCGTCGAGAGGATCTCCCGCTGTATCTCCGTCAGACCCTCGGTCTGCGCCAGCCGGCCCATGTCACCTACCGCCCTTCGGCGCCGGTTCCCGCAGCTCTGGGCGGCCCGGCTGCTCCCCGCCGCGCTCCTTGACGTACGTCTCGGTGGGCACCATCACCTTGCGCCGGAAGACGCAGACCAGTGTGCCGTCCTGCTTGTAGCCCTTGGTCTCCACGTGCACGATCCCGCGGTCGTTCTTCGACTTCGACGGCGTCTTGTCCAGCACCGTCGTCTCGCCGTAGACCGTGTCGCCGTGGAAGGTCGGAGCCACGTGCTTGAGCGACTCGATCTCCAGGTTGGCGATGGCCTTCCCCGACACGTCCGGCACCGACATGCCCAGCAGCAGCGAGTAGATGTAGTTGCCCACCACCACGTTCCGGCCGAAGTCGGTGGTCGACTCGGCGTAGTGGCTGTCCAGGTGCAGCGGGTGATGGTTCATGGTCAGCAGGCAGAACATGTGGTCGTCGTACTCGGTGACCGTCTTGCCCGGCCAGTGCTTGTAGACGTCGCCGACCGTGAATTCCTCGTACGTGCGTCCGAACTGCATGGCTCAGCCCTCCGGAGGGGTGAAGGAAGTGGTGCGTCGCATGCCCGCCGCGCGGCCCTTGCCGGAGACGACCAGCGCCATCTTGCGGCTGGCCTCGTCGATCATCTCGTCGCCGAGCATCGCCGAACCCTTCTTGCCGCCCGCCTCGGAGGTGCAGTACTCGTACGCGTCCAGGATCATCTCCGCGTGGTCGTAGTCCTCCTGGGAGGGAGAGAAGATCTCGTTGGACGCCTCGACCTGGCCCGGGTGCAGCACCCACTTGCCGTCGAAGCCCAGCGCTGCGGCCCGCCGGGCCACCTCCCGGTAGCCGTCCACGTCGCGGATCTGCAGATAGGGCCCGTCGATCGCCTGGAGGTCGTGGGTGCGGGCCGCCATCAGAATCCGCATCAGGATGTAGTGATAGGCGTCGGCCGGGTAGCCGGGCGGCTGCTCGCCCACGACCAGCGACTTCATGTTGATGGACGCCATGAAGTCGGCCGGCCCGAAGACGATGGTCTCCATCCGCGGCGAAGCCGCGGCGATCTCGTCGACGTTCACCAGGCCCTTGGCGTTCTCGATCTGCGCCTCGATGCCGATCCCGCCGACCTCCAGGCCGACCGTCTTCTCGATCTGCGTCAACAGCATGTCCAGCGCCTGCACCTGCGCCGCGTCCTGCACCTTGGGCAGCATCACGCAGTCCAGGTTGGCGCCGGCGCCCTCCACGACGGTCACCACGTCGCGGTAGGTCCATTCCGTGGTCCAGTCGTTGACCCGTACGACGCGGGTCTTGCCGCTCCAGTCGCCCTCGTTGAGGAACTTCACGATGGTGTGCCGTGCCTCCGGCTTGGCCAGTGGGGCGCAGGCGTCCTCCAGGTCCAGGAAGACCTGGTCGGCGGGGAGGCCCTGGGCCTTCTCCAGGAACCGCGGGTTGCTGCCCGGCACCGCCAGGCAGGAACGGCGCGGGCGGAGCGCTCGCTGCCGGTTGTCGCTGTTCACGGGGTGACCTCCAGTGGTTCTCGCTGATCGCGCTCACTGCGCTCGTCGCGCGTTCGGAGCTTGTGCTGACTGCGGATCTCGTCGACGATACGGCCGATGATCCCGGTGATCCCGAAGTCCTTCGGGGTGAAGACGGCGGCGACCCCCGCCTCGCGCAGCGCCCGCGCGTCCGCCGACGGGATGATCCCGCCCACGACCACGGGGACGTCGGCCGCGCCCGCCTCCCGCATCCGCTCCAGCACGTCCGGCACCAGTTCGGTGTGCGAGCCGGAGAGGATGGACAGGCCCACGCAGTGCACGTCCTCGGCGAGGGCCGCCGCGACGATCTCCTCCGGCGTGAGCCTGATGCCTTGGTAGACCACTTCGAAGCCCGCGTCCCGGGCCCGTACGGCGATCTGCTCGGCGCCGTTGCTGTGACCGTCCAGCCCCGGCTTGCCCACCAGCAGCCGCAGCTTGCCGACCCCCAGCTCCGCCGCGGTGTCCGCCGCCTTCCGCCGCACCGCGGCCAGCTCCGAGCCCTCCTCGGCGCTCACCGCGACCGGAGCCGAGCTCACCCCGGTCGGCGCCCGGAACTCGCCGAACACCTCGCGCAGCGCGCCCGCCCACTCCCCGGTGGTGACCCCGGCGCGGGCGCACTCCAGGGTGGCCTCCATCAGATTGGTGTCCCCGGCAGCAGCCTCCCGCAGGGCGCCGAGTGCCTGCTCCGCACTGGGGTGGAGGCCCGGCTCCCGGGTCCCCTCGCGCCAGAACGGCTCGTCCCGGGTCTCCCGCCAGCGCTTGACCGCCTCCACGGTCGCCGCCTCGCTGGCCGGGTCCACCGTCAGGATCGCGGTGTCCAGGTCCGCGGTGAGCGGGCTCGGCTCCGTGGCCTCGTAACAGTTGACGCCCACGATCTTCTCCTCGCCCGACTCGATCCGGGCGCGGCGCTCCGCGTGCGAGGCGACGAGCTGCGACTTGAGGTAGCCGGACTCGACGGCGGCCATCGCTCCGCCCATCTCCTCGATCCGGGCCATCTCGGCCAGCGACTGCTCGACCAGACTGTCCACCTCGGCCTCGATCACGTGCGAGCCGGCGAAGATGTCGTCGTACTCCAGCAGGTCGCTCTCGTGCGCCAGCACCTGCTGGACCCGCAGCGACCACTGCTGGTCCCAGGGTCGGGGCAGGCCCAGTGCCTCGTTCCAGGCGGGCAGCTGGACGGCGCGGGCCCGGGCGTCCTTGGAGAGGGTGACGGCCAGCATCTCCAGCACGATGCGCTGGACGTTGTTCTCCGGCTGCGCCTCGGTCAGCCCGAGCGAGTTGACCTGCACCCCGTACCGGAAGCGGCGCTGCTTGGGGTCGGTGATGCCGTAGCGCTCGCTGGTGACGCGGTCCCAGATACGGGTGAAGGCCCGCATCTTGCACATCTCCTCGACGAACCTGACGCCCGCGTTCACGAAGAACGAGATCCGCGCCACGACCCGCCCGAACTCCTCGGTCGGCACCTGCCCGCTGTCCCGTACGGCGTCCAGCACCGCGATCGCGGTCGCCATCGCGTAGGAGATCTCCTGCACCGGCGTGGCTCCGGCTTCCTGCAGGTGGTAGCTGCAGATGTTGACCGGGTTCCACTTGGGCAGCCGGGCGACCGTGTAGGCGATCATGTCGGTGGTCAGCCGCAGCGAGGGCACCGGCGGGAAGACGTGCGTCCCGCGGGAGAGGTACTCCTTGACGATGTCGTTCTGCGTGGTGCCCTGGAGTTGCGACACGTCGGCGCCCTGCTCCTCCGCGACCACCTGGTAGAGCGCCAGCAGCCACATGGCGGTGGCGTTGATGGTCATGGAGGTGTTGGTCTTCTCCAGCGGGATGCCGTCGAAGAGCCTGCGCATGTCGCCCAGGTGGGAGACCGGGACCCCGACCCGGCCGACCTCGCCGCGGGCGAGCACGTGGTCGGGGTCGTATCCGGTCTGGGTGGGCAGGTCGAAGGCGACGGACAGCCCGGTCTGGCCCTTGGCGAGGTTGCGCCGGTACAGCTCGTTGGACGCCTCGGCGGTGGAGTGCCCGGCGTAGGTCCGCATCAGCCAGGGCCGGTCGCGCTTCCTGGGCTCCCGTTCATCAGTCATCGCGGGGGCCTCACGCGTTCCGGCTGTGCCCGTCGGTCCGCCCGCCTTCGGCGTCGCGGAAGGTGTTGATGGCGTCCAGGTGCCGGGCCCGCTTCTCGTGGTCGCGCACGCCCAGCCCCTCCTCGGGTGCCAGCGCGAGGACGCCGACCTTGCCCTGGTGGAGGTTGCGGTGCACGTCGTAGGCCGCCTGGCCGGTCTCCTCCAGCGGGTAGCTCTTCGAGAGCGTGGGGTGGATCTTGCCCTTGGCTATCAGCCGGTTGGCCTCCCACGCCTCGCGGTAGTTGGCGAAGTGCGAGCCGATGATCCGCTTCAGCGACATCCACAGGTACCGGTTGTCGTAGCTGTGCTCGTAGCCGGAGGTGGAGGCGCAGGTGACGATGGTGCCGCCCTTGCGGGTGACGTAGACACTCGCGCCGAAGGTCTCCCGCCCCGGGTGCTCGAAGACGATGTCCACGTCCTCGCCGCCGGTCAGTTCGCGGATGCGCTTCCCGAAGCGCTTCCACTCCTTGGGGTCCTGGTTGTGCTCGTCCTTCCAGAACCGGTAGCCCTCCGCCTTGCGGTCGATGATGGCCTCGGCGCCCATCCGGCGGCAGATCTCGGCCTTGTCCTCGCTGGAGACCACGCAGATCGGGTTCGCTCCGCCGGCCAGCGCGAACTGGGTGGCGTACGAGCCCAGTCCGCCGCTGGCGCCCCAGATGAGGACGTTGTCGCCCTGCTTCATCCCGGCGCCGTTGCGGGAGACGAGCTGCCGGTAGGCGGTGGAGTTGACCAGGCCGGGGGCGGCTGCCTCCTCCCAGCTCAGATGGGCCGGCTTGGGCATCAGCTGGTTGGACTTGACCAGCGCGATCTCGGCGAGCCCGCCGAAGTTGGTCTCGAATCCCCAGATCCGCTGCTGCGGGTCGAGCATCGTGTCGTTGTGGCCGTCGGCCGACTCCAGTTCGACGGAGAGGCAGTGCGCGACCACCTCGTCGCCCGGCTTCCAGGAGTTGACCCCCACGCCGGTGCGCAGCACGACGCCCGCCAGGTCGGAGCCGATGATGTGGTACGGCAGGTCGTGCCGCTTCGCCAGCGGCGAGACGCGGCCGTAGCGCTCCAGGAATCCGAAGGTGGACAGCGGCTCGAAGATCGACGTCCAGACCGAGTTGTAGTTGACCGAGGAGGCCATCACGGCCACCAGGGCCTCGCCCGGGCCCAGTTCGGGCACGGGCACCTCGTCCAGGTGCAGCGACTTGCGCGGGTCCTTGTCCCGGGCCTCCAGCCCTTCGAACATTCCGGCCTCGTCCTTGTGGACGGTCACGGCCCGGTAGGACTCGGGCAGCGGCAGGGCGGCGAAGTCGTCCGGCGAGGTGTCGGACGCGAGGATCGCGTCGAGGATCTGGTTCACGGTATGCCTCCGGCGAAGCGTGGAGCGTGGCGTGGGGACGCCTCCGGCCGCGGCCGGAGGAGCCCGTCGGGGGACGTCGGTGGTGAGGCAGTGCCGTCGGTTCGGCTGTTGCTGGTGCGCGAGGGTGTGCGCGGTCGCTCGTGACGCCGAGCGGTCCGGGGCACACGGTTTCGGCCGCGGGGACAGCGCCCGGACTGCTGCCAACGTATGACACCCAGTGCCAGCACACAAGACACCGCGTGCCGTGAATTCTCACATGGCGTGGATCGTTCTCATCTGAGCGATGATCGATCAAATAGGACTGCCTCGCAGGTCAGGGCACCTGGTGCGCCGACGGCTCGTCCCCCCGCCGCACCCGGCTGCGGCGCCGCCCGTATCCCGCGTAGAGCACGGCCCCCAGTGCCATCCACGCGGCGAACCGGGCCCAGGTCTCCGACGGCAGGTTCAGCATCAGCCACAGCGAGGTCAGTACCGAGGCGATCGGCAGCGCCGGCACCAGCGGCGTGCGGAAGGCACGCGGCAGATCCGGCCTGGTGCGCCGCAGGATGATCACCCCCACCGCCACGACCACGAACGCGAAGAGCGTCCCGATGTTCACCAGTTCGGCCAGCTCCGTGAGGCGGATGAAACCCGCCGCGACGGCGACGAGCACCCCCAGCAGCACCGTCGACCGGTAGGGCGTGCCGAACCGCGGGTGCACCCGGGCGAACAGCGGCGGCAGCAGCCGGTCCCGGCTCATCGCGAAGAACACTCGGGACTGGCCCAGCAGCAGGATCATGCACACCGTCGTCAGCCCCACCGCCGCACCGAAACTGATCAGCCCCGCCCAGAACGGCTCGCCGACGGCCTTGAACGCGTCGGCCAGCGGAGCGTCCACGGTCAGCTCGGTGTACTTGCGCATCCCGGTGACCACGATCGAGACCGCGATGTACAGCACCGTGCAGACGATCAGCGAGCCCAGGATGCCGCGCGGCATGTCGCGCTGCGGATTGCGAGTCTCCTCGGCCGTCGTGGCCACCACGTCGAATCCGATGAACGCGAAGAAGACGACAGCGGCGCCGGTGAAGATGCCCATCACACCGAACGTGGTGGGCGCGTAGCCGGACATCACCTGGATCAGCGGTGTCGCGAACCCGGAGGTGGAGTCCGCGGTTCCCTGCGCGGGCGGGATGAAGGGGTCGTAGTTCTCGGCCGTGACGAAGAACGCCCCGGCGACGATCACCAGCAGCACCACCCCCACCTTGATCGTCACAACGATGGAGGTGACCCGGGCCGACAGCTTCATGCCGACCGTCAGGATGCCCGTCAGCAGCAGGACCAGGGCGCAGGCCAGCAGGTCGAAGCCGAAGCCGTCGGTGTCGCTGGTGCCCGAGAGCCAGTCGGGAAGCCGCCAGCCGATGCTGTCCAGCAGCGACCGCACGTATCCCGACCAGCCGACCGCCACCACCGCGCAGCCCAGCGCCAGTTCCAGCACCAGGTCCCAGCCGATGATCCAGGCGGGCAGCTCGCCCAGCGAGGCGTACGCGAAGGTGTAGGCCGAGCCGGCCACCGGCACCGTGGAGGCGAACTCCGCATAGCACAGCGCGGCCAGGGTGCACACCACTCCCGCGGCCGCGAAGGAGATGGCCACCGCCGGACCGGACGTCGTCCTGGCGACCTGGCCCGTCAGCACGAAAATACCGGTGCCGATGATCACACCGACGCCGAAGACCGTCAGGTCGCGCGCCGACAGCGAGCGGGGCAGCCCCTGCTCGGGGTCGTCCGTGTCGATGATCGACTCTTCGACGGACTTGGTCCGCAACCACTGCCTTGGGTTCTTCTTCCCGCCCGGCGCCACCGACACTGCCGCACCTCCACGTCGCCTTCGCGCCATGGTTTCCACCCGGCGGCCCGGCGGCGGGTACGCGCGGCGGGGCGCGGGCGCAATTCACCCGACTCCCTCGCCCGCGGGCCGGGGCCGGACGACCGGGTGTGCGGGGGCGGTGCGGAACCCCTCCGCAGGCGACGCCCGGCCCGCAGCCGCCCCGGGTCCGCGGGGCGGGCGGTCAGTCCCCGGAGAGCGCGCGTTCGATGGTGGACATGATCTCCCCGAGGGGTGCGTCCGTGCGCGCGACGGTCACCAGTACCTCGTCCCGGCGGGCCACGGATGCCGCGGGCTGCTCACCGGAGGGGCGGTGCGCGCCGAAGCCGGTGCCGAACGTACGCCGTACGATCGCGAAGGCGTGGTCGAGCTGCGTCATCACGTCACCCTCGGCGCCCGAGCGCAGCCACCGCCGCAGCACATGGTTGTGCGCGGTGACCACCGCCGAGGCCGCCACCTCCGCGAGCAGCGGCTCGTCGTAGCCGCTGACGCCGTCGCGGTGCGCCTCCTCGTCGAAGTGGCCCAGCAGATAGCGGGTGAACAGCCGCTCGTAGCGCGCCACCGAGGCGATCTCCCGCTCCCGCAGCGCGGGCACCTCGCGGGTGAGCTTGTACCGCTCGACGCTGCCCTTGGGGGAGGCGGCGTACATCTTCATGACTTCCTTGATGCCCCGGCACACGGTGTCCAGCGGGTGCTCGTGCGCGGGCGCGGCCTCCAGCACCGCCTGCGCACGCACGAGGGTGTCGTCGTGGTCCGGGAAGATCGCCTCTTCCTTGGAGCGGAAGTGCCGGAAGAACGTGCGCCGGGCCACACCCGCGGCGGCCGCGATCTCATCCACCGTGGTGGCTTCGTAACCCTTCGTGGCGAAGAGCTCCGTGGCGGCGGCGGCCAACTCACGGCGCACCCTCAGCCGCTGGGTGGCGGCGCCGCTCGCACGCTGGCCGGTCGTACGGGAGTTCTTCTCGGGCTCTGGCATGTGGGGAACGCTACACGCCGTGACGGGGTCGGGGGGCGGGCCGTGCGGCAGGCCGCCGGCCGACGGCTCCAACAGCCCGCCCCACCCGGCGATACCGCCGGTCACCGGCGTGCGTACTCGCGGAAGCCGCGCCCCGTCTTCCTGCCCAGACAGCCCGCGGCGACCAGGTGTTCCAGCAGCGGCGCGGGCGCCAGCCCGGGGTCGCGGAACTCCTCGTGCAGCACCCGCTCGATCGCGAGCGAGACGTCCAGGCCCACCACGTCCAGCAGTTCGAAGGGCCCCATCGGGTAGCCCCCGCCGAGCTTCATCGCGGCGTCGATCTCGTCCAGCGAGGCGTAGTGCTCCTGGACCATCTTCACGGCGTTGTTCAGGTAGGGGAAGAGCAGCGCGTTGACGATGAAGCCCGCGCGGTCGCCGCAGTCCACCGGGTGCTTGCGGACCTTCCGGCACACCTCGCGGACGGTGGTGTGGGCCTGCGGGTCGGTCAGCACCGTGCTGACCACCTCGACCAGCTTCATGGCCGGCGCCGGGTTGAAGAAGTGCATCCCGATCACGTCCTGCGGCCGGGCCGTGGCGCGGGCGCAGGCCACCACGGGCAGCGAGGAGGTGGTGGTGGCCAGCACCGCCCCCTGCTTGCAGACCGCGTCCAGCCGTTCGAACAACCGCCGCTTGACCTCCAGGTCCTCGGCCACCGCCTCGACCACCAGGTCGGCCTCGCCCAGCGCGTCCAGCGAACCGGCCGGGGTGATCAGCGCCAGTGCGGTGTCCCGGTCCTCGGCCGTCATCCGGCCCTTGCGCACCGAGCGCTCCAGCGACCGGGCGACGCGCTCCTTGGCGGTCGTCGCCTTCTGCTCGCTGCGCGCCGCCAGCACCGTCGGATAGCCGGCCTTGGCGAAGACCTCCGCGATACCCCCGGCCATCGTCCCCGAACCCACGACACCCACCGCCGCGACGGGACGGCCCGGCGCGCGTTCGGCCGCCGCGTCGGGGGTCAGCGCGTCGGGCAGCACCTCCGAGCTGCCGGGCGCCGCGTAGGTGTAGAAGCCGCGGCCCGCCTTGCGGCCGGTCAGCCCCGCCTCGCTCAACTGCCGCAGGATCGGCGCGGGAGCGTGCAGCCGGTCGTGCGACTGCTCGTACATCGCGGCCAGCACGGTGCGTGCGGTGTCGATCCCGATCAGATCGAGGAGGGCCAGCGGGCCCATCGGCAGACCGCACCCCAGCTGCATGGCGGAGTCGATGTCCTCGCGGGTGGCGTAGCGGGACTCGTACATCGCGGCGGCCTGGTTCAGATAGCCGAACAGCAGCCCGTCGGCGACGAACCCGGGACGGTCACCGACCGCGATGGGATCCTTGCCCAGATCCCGCGCCAGCTCGGTGACCGCGGCGATCGCCTGCGGTGAGGTGAGCACCGAGGAGACGATCTCCACGAGCTTCATGGCGGGCGCCGGATTGAAGAAGTGCAGCCCCAGCACGCGCTCGGGCCGGTCGGAGTCGGCCGCCAGCCGCGTCACGGACAGCGCGTTGGTGCCGGTGGCCAGGACGGTGTCCGGCTTGACGACGGTGTCCAGTTCGGCGAACACCTGGCACTTGGTGTCGTAGTCCTCCGGCACCACCTCGATGACCAGGTCCGCCTCGGCGGCCGCCGCGAGGCCGGTGAAGGTGCGGAACCGCGCCAGCACGTCCCGGCGCTCGCTCTGCGTCATCCGCTCGCGCTCCACCGAGCGCGCCGTGGAGGACTCCAGTGCGGCGACGGCGTGCCGAGCGGTTGCTTCGTTCGTGTCGATGCCGATGACCTCACGCCCGGCGCGGGCGAGAATATCGGCGATGCCGGTACCCATCGTGCCGAGGCCGACGACGGCGATCGTGCGCAGGGGAGGACGGTCCATCAGGGGACTCCAGAGGGTGTGACACTGGCCCCTACAGGGGCACGGGTGATGAGGGTGAGGGTTTCGTGCACTACCGGGCGCGCGGGCGTACGTACGCGCGGGGCAGGGGAGTTACTGGTCACGCCCCGCTGCGCGGCCCTGTCCCGGGGCCCGGTCACGAGGCGGCCCGTACGGCTCCGGCGCGCTCCTGCGCGTGCCGGGTCCGCTGCCGAACCGACGTCACTCTCGGCGGCTGCGTCACCAAACCGCCTGAGCGGGGATACCGCTCTGATGAGCACCTTAACTCGTGGGTAACCATAAAGCCAGGGGTAGGAACACTTCCACCGCTGGGGAACTCAGCATGTGAAGGGGGAGCCGGAGTGGCCGACGCGTTCCGAACGCTGATCGACCGTGTGCGGCCCGAGGCCGAGCCCGTCGAGTACGCACGCCTGGTCACGCTGGCCAGGCAGCGCAGCACGGAGGCGCGCGACCAGCTCGCCGCCGTACTCGTGGAGAGCGAACGGCCCCTGTGGGCCCGCGAGATCGCGGCCTTCGCACTGGGCAGCGCGGGCGACCGGAGGGCCTTCGAGACCCTCGTCTTCATGCTCAACTACCGGGACCCGGTGTGCTGCGCCAGCGCCGCCCAGGCCCTGGAGCGGCTGCGCGACCCCCGCACGGCCAAAGCGGCGGCGGCCCTGGCCACCAACGAACTGCGCACCGCCTACGCGCTCTACCCGGTCCGGCTGCTGACGGCGCTGCGCGCCCCGGAGTCGGTGCCCACCCTGATCAATGTGCTCCAGCGCCTCCTGATCGGGCCCCTGCACTACTGGCCGATCGCCGAGGCGTGCGTCGTCGGCCTCGGTGCCCTGGGCGACAAGCGCGCCATCCCCGTCCTCGAAGCGGCGGCGCGGCACCACCGGCTGTCCCCCTCCGCCAAGGCGGCTCTGGCGCGGATCCCCGGCTGAGCCGCCGCGGGGCGGGACCGGACCCCACTCCGGCCGGCTGATTCCCCGGCGGCCCCGGCGGCCCGGACTGTCGCGGACGGCACACCTACCCGCGGTCCTGTCGTCCGGGTCCCGCTTCCGGCCCCCGGGACCCGCCGAGGACGGTGAGGTAGCGCACCTCGGGGACCTCCGCACCCCCCACCTCGAACGCCGAGGTGAGCCCGTCCGCGGCGAAGCCGGCCCGCTCGTAGAAGCGGCGCGCACGGGCGTTGCCCTCCAGCACCCACAGGAACATCCGCGGGCAGCCCCGCGCGGCGGCGTCCTCGAGCACCGCCGCCATGAGCAGTCGGCCCACCCCGGTGCCGATGTGGTCCGGGTGGACGTACAGCGCATAGAGCTCTCCGTCACCGCCGGGCGGCCCCGGGCGCGGGGTGTCGCCCTGGGTGCGCCGGGGCCCGGCCGCGGCCCATCCCGTGACCTGTCCGCCACCGGCCCCGTCCGCGGCCACCAGGTTCCGCACCACTCCCCGGCCGGCCGCGAAGAAGCGTCGTCGCCGCGCCGTCTCCGCTGCCGGTGACATCGCGTCCAGATACGGCTGCGGCACCAGCCCCCGGTACGCGCTCTGCCAAGCGCGCACCCGCACTTCGGCCACGGCTTCGACGTCGTCCTCGGTCATCTCCCGCACACACATGTGCCGAGGGTGCTCCCACGGGCCCCGGGTCCGCACTGCCTTTCCCGGCCGTCTCATCCCACCCGCCGCCGAATACCCGACAGCAGATGGGACGTGCCCCTGCGCCCGGGGCGGCCAGGTCAGGACGAGGGCACGGCGAGCGCCTCGATCTCGATGAGCAGTTCCGGCCGTACGAGCCCGGCGACCTGCACGGCGCTGCACGCGGGGAGCCGCCCGGGGTCGAGGTACCGGTCGCGCACGGTGCGCAGGGCGGGCATGACGGCCAGGTCGGTCACGAAGAACGTGAACTTCACGACGTCGCCGAAGTCCGCTCCGGCCGCCTCCAGGCAGCGCCGCAGATTGCCGAACACCTGCTCCGCCTGGGCCTCGGGATCTCCCGCGCCGACGATCTCGCCGTCCGCGTCGAGCGCCACCTGGCCGGAGACGGCGATGAACCTGCCCTCGCCGAGGACGACATGGCTGTAGCCGTTACCGGGCGCGAGGCCCTCGGGGGCGGTGATGTGGGTGAGCGATGACATCCCGGCATGCTCTCAGAGCAGGGTGAGCTGAGTGCAGCGGTTTTCCGCCGCCGGCTCCTCACGGGCGTCCCCGCTACCGTCTCCGTCTCGGTCGCTGCCGCCGTCCGCCGGAGCGGGTGGCGCCGTCCGCCGGGCGGTGCCGGGGCCCGCGGGGCCCACACCGTACTCGGCGGCGAGTTCGTGCACCTGCCGGGTGATGCGGCGCTGATACCACTTGGGCGCGTAAGCACCGTCCGCGTAGAGCGCCTCGTAGTGCCGCACCAGTCGCGGGTGGTGCTGGTGCAGCCAGCGGAAGTACCACTCGCGTGCCCCGGGCCGCAGGTGCAGCGCGAGCGGTGTGACGGAGGTCGCCCCGGCGGCGGCCAGGGCCCGGACCGTGGTCCGCAGTTGTGCGGGGGAGTCGCCGAGGAAGGGGATCACCGGTGCCATCAGCACCCCGCACGGGATGCCGTGCTGCGTGAGCCGCCGGACGACATCCAGCCGCCGCTGCGGTGCCGGGGTGCCCGGCTCGACGGTGCGCCACAGCTCCTCGTCGGTGAATCCGACCGACACCGACACGCCGACGTCCGTGACGGCCGCGGCCGAGCGCAGCAGGTCGAGGTCGCGCAGCACGAGGGTGCCCTTGGTGAGCAGGGAGAAGGGGTTGGCGTGGTCGCGCAGGGCCGTGAGGATGCCCGGCATCAACCGGTACCGCCCCTCGGCCCGCTGGTAGCAGTCGACGTTCGTGCCCATGGCGATGTGCTGGCCCCGCCAGCGGTGGCTGCTGAGTTCCTTGCGCAGCAGTTCGGGCGCGTTCACCTTGACCACGATCTGGGTGTCGAAGCCCTCGCCGGGGTCGAGATCCAGGTAGCTGTGGGTCCGGCGGGCGAAGCAGTAGACGCAGGCGTGTGAGCAGCCGCGGTAGGGGTTCACCGTCCATTCGAACGGCATGCGCGAGGCGCCGGGCACCTTGTTCACCAGGGTGCGGGCCCGGATCTCGTGGAAGGTCATCCCCCGGAACTCGGGGGTGTCGAAGTTCCCACCAGACCCGCATGAGAGCCAGCTACTCCCTGGCGGCCGGTACGACGGGGGCCCGGAAGGCGTTTGACCCTGCCAGGTACTCCACGGCCCCGCCCAGTCGCCAGCCACGGGAGACCAACAGGTCGCGCATCTCGCGATCGAAGACGTTCAGGACGCCGGGGAACTCGAACCGGGCCACCGGGTCGCCCTCTCCGCGAACGTGAACCCAGGCCCGGGTCACCATCTCGCCAGGGCCTGCCAGGACGTGCTCCATGGTGACCGTGTGCGGCTCCGCCGGGGCCTCCGGCTCCTGGGCCGCCTCCGGCGCGTCCTGGGCCGCCTGGGCGGCCTCCTGAGGCTCTCCGGCCAGGCGGGCGGCCAGGGCGCGGCCTGCCTCCGTCAGGGTCGCCATCCAGACCCGCTGTGAGCGGCGGGCCTTCCGGTACCCCTCTGCCCAGGGCTTGTCCCAACCCTCCTCCAGGGTCACCAGGCCCAGGGCGGCCAGCTTCCGCACCGTGACGACGCTGGTACCCGTGCCGTTGATCAGGTTGTGCCCCTGCGACTCCAGGTTGCGGGCCCAGATCATGGCGTTCGTCTGGGCTTCGGTCAGCTCCAGGTCCTGGGTGGTGTCCTGGACGTCGTCCTTGGTCGGCTCCGGCATGGTCTGGTCCTCCTGGGTGGTGTCAGCGACAGGCTCCGGGGTCAGCTCCGGCTTGCCCTCCACGGCCTCCACCAGACGGTACACAGCGTGTTCACGACGGAAGTCCTTCAGCGCCTTCGCGGCACTCTCCCGACGCTCCGACCAGCGGACGATGGCGTACGCGAACCGGGGGCCATCGGCCAGCTCCTGGGCCTCCTGGCGGACGCGCCGGACGTGGTCGCCCTTCGCGGTGCGGGCCTTCTCGACAGCTTCGTCCCGGTCGAAAGCGCTCCGCTCCACCTGCCCCTGAGCGTTAACGACCTGGGCGCCCAGCCAGTGCCGCTCCGCCGTCTCCGGGTCCACGGCGTAAAAGTCCTGGTAGGTGCCGCCCTGGGACCAGGACTTCGACTTCCGGGTGATCTGGCCCGTGGCCACGGCACGCTCGAAGGACTCCAGGTCCCGGACAAGCGCCTTCGCGCGGTACTTCATGGAGATCGCTTCCGCGTGGAGGTGCCGGACCTGCTCCACAGCCCAGCCGTACACGCGGGTCTTCGAGTTGCGCAGGGAGACGGTGCCGTCTTCGTGAACGTAGTGAGTGGTGCGGCTGGTGGCCATTTCGGTTCCCCTCTCCTGCCGGTCCGTCCGGCAAGGGCTCCAGAGTAGGCGACTCAATTGAGTCGCGTCAAGTCGGCCACATGACGAAGGCCCCCAGCCAGTCAGCCGGGGGCCTTGCGGGTAGTCGGGTTGGGATCAGAAGAACGATGACGGCCGGGTCGGTGGCTGGTCCGGCTTGTCCGGCAGCATCCAGGGAGACGTCCCCGGTGATACCGGCTTCCAGTTGCGCGGCGGCTGGACAGTACCCAGGCCCCAGGCCCTGAAGCACTTCCGCAACCACGCCTCAGCGGCTGGACGTGATGACCACTCCAGCGGCAAGAGGTTCGGGTGGTCGTCCTTCGCGTCGTCCGGCAGTGCGCAGTATCCGCCCAGGGCCCGGTCCAGGATCACCCAGTGCGTTCGGTCCGGAAGCATCGTCACTTGGTAACGGCTCATGCTCCCAGTGTGACGGAAACCGCTGCTGTGCGGAAGACGAACGGCAGGTCAGCCAGCCGCATTTCCGCACAGAGGGACCGTACCGCGCGGGCGTGCTCTCCCACGTGAGCCAGGCCGAACGCACGCTTCACGGCGTCCTCCAGGACCTGGCAGGCGTGCGCCCGGTCGGTCACCTCTTCGTCCCCTACCACGGGACCCGACGTCGTCAAGATCAGATACTCCAGTCGCATGACAGGAGCGTACTGCTACGCGACAGCCCTGAGGTGGGTATGACCATCCGGGGCCAGCGGGCCGACGGCAGGCACCGGCTGGGACGTCACCAGGCGGTCCTCCGACAGCCCCGGGACCCACGGTTCCTCGAAGGCGCGGTACGCGTCTGCATCGGTGCTCCACAACCAGAGGTCGCGGCCCAGGACGGCTCCCGATCGGCCTCCGAAGGCTGTCACGTTGAAGCGGTCCGCATCTTTCCGGCGGAGGAGGACAGCGGCAGCTTTGGCGTAGGAGCGGAGTACGCGGGGAAGCTCCGCCAGCTCCGCCAGCCGCTCGATACCGGCCGGGTCGGGATGCGTCCACGGTCCCCAGGCCCAGCCGTTGGGGATGGAGGCAGGGACGAAGACGCGAAGGGATACGAAGAGAACTGGGACAGCCATGCGTTGCTCCGGTTCCTGTTGCGGCCCATGTGGGGGGCGGTAACCAGAGTAGATGGTGTGGTTTGCGCTGAGTAGTCGTTAACGACTGAACAGCCCGGACGTTATTGAGTCGTGAACAAATGGTGAAGGCCCTCCTCCGGATCATCGACCAGGAGAGGGGCCTTCGAACTTGTCAGCGACGGTAGCCAGGCTGTCCGCCTGCCGGGGTACTGACCGTGCGCACGCTCTGTGACACGTGAACCGTGTTGGCGGGCTCCTCCTGGATGGTGGCGCGCACGGACGGCCAGGCGTCCAGGGCCTCGGTCATAACGTCCAGCGCGTAGTCCCCCGCGACGGGTTCGCCCTGGCCGACGTTCCAGGTGAGGCGCCAGCCGGACACGAGGGAGTACACAGCGGTTGCGATGCGCTCCTTCCCCTGGATGAGGTAGAAGCCCTGCGTTGACGTGTGGCGGAACTCCTGGACGGACATGGTCCCGAGGTAGGTAGCGGCGGTCATGATGAGGTCCTTTCGGCGGTGCGACGGGGGAGTCAGGCGGCGGAGGTGGAGGTGGCAGCGGCCCAGTCGTTCAGGTAGCGGCGGCCGGAGCGGTCGGACACTCCGAAGTAGGCGGCCAAAGCCTTTCCGGTCAGCTCGCTCCCCTCGCTCTGGATGTCAGCGACAGCGGCAGCGATGTCCTGCACGGTCGGCTTCGCCGTGATGCGGTGAACCTCCGTGACCTGCGGTTCCGGGACCTCCTCCTGAACCTCCACGGCATCCTCCAGGGACTCCAGCTCCTCTACGACGTCCGCCAGCGGAGCAGTCTCGGCAGGCACCTCCTGGACCTCCTGGCTGGCCGTGACAGCGACTTCGGTCTCTGCCGCGATGTACTCCACGGCCTGGTCCACGGCCTGGTCCATGGCGTCCAGCGTCGGTGCCGTGGCAGGCGTTGCCACGGCCGTGTGAAGCTGCCGCATGAGAGCACCGAACGCCAGCAGGGCGGCGGCAGGCGGCACGGCGGCCACCACGTACTCCAGGACCTCCGCGCCACGGCCGACACCCAGCACGTTCAGCGCGATAGAACCGACCGACCCGGCCACCGTCAGGCAGATCGCCCAGGGGTCACGCCGCTTGTTCAGGGCAGCGACCAGCATCATGATCTCTCCGGCCACGATGAAGAGGTCCAGGGTGGCGGGCCAGGCCCAGGCACGCGCCGGAGATACACCCAGGCCGTACGTCGCTGCCACGTCGTGCAGATGTGCGTACGACAGCCAGAATGCAGCGGCGGTAAGGGCTACGATCACGGCCCCGGCGGCCACGGTGAGGCGGGTACGTGCGTTCACGGAGTGCTCCTCTCACTTCAGCCGTCTCACTTGAGTCGGCTGGGTGTCCGACAGTAGTGACTCAATTGAGTCGGGTCAAGTGGCAAGGCCCCTACCCAGTCAGGGCAGGGGCCAGCGCGCGTCACTCCGGGTCGGCGGAGCCGAGACCTTCCAGCGACAGCTTGAAACGCACCTCCATGGCGCGTCCCACGTAGCCGTCCTCCCGCTGGTCCCGGATGGCCTGGTCCCTGATCTCGGCAGGGGAGTACCGGTTGGCACCACCCAGGTCCTCTCGAAGCCCCTCTTCGTCCAGGTCCAGGAGGGCGGCGGCGGTCCTGGCCGGGATCGTGATTGCCGCGTCGGCCTCCGCGATAGCCAGGAGCAGAAGAGCCGCATGTTCGCGGACCAGGTTCAGGTCCTCATACAGTGCGTCGATGTGCTCCGACTCCTCCATGCTCTCCAGGTTCCGGCTGGCAATCGGAGCGTAGGGGAGGCAGGTGTGGTCACAGACGTGGTTCTCAGGCTCCAGGACAGATCCGAAGTCGGACATGGGGATCTCCTCTCATCAGGCGCCCCATGTGAGGCGGCTGGAACGGGAAAGGGGCCCCGGGGTGGGGCCCCTCTGCACGGGTTCAGGTGAGGACCTCTCTCAGTCCTCCAGGGCTTCCGCCATATCCACTCCGGCCTTCGTGGCAGCGGCCTCCAGGGCGGCACGTTGGTCGCCAGACCTTGCGATCAGGTCGGCCCACTTCTTCGCGAACGCCGCGCGCGCCTTGCTGCGCGTCTTGTAGACCTTCTCCGCGTCCATGCCCTCGTGCCCGGCGCGGACCATGGCACGGGCCACAGCAGCGTCATCCTTGAACTTCCCCAGGAACCCGAACGTGGCGGCCAGGACGTAGCCCTGTCGGTCCGACAGCATCCCCACCACGCGGCGGACCAGGGCGCGCTTCACGGCGTCCTCCGTGGCCTTCTCCAGGATGGCGCGCTGCGCGGTCAGAGCGATGGAGCCACGGCCCAGGGCTGCGTCCTCCTGCTTCGCAGCGGTCGACGGTGCCGGGCCCTCCTGACGCTGGGTGTAGACGGCCCGCAGCATGCCCAGTGCGGAGCCGACAGAGGCGGAGCGGCAGGGGAGTCCCTCGAACAGCTCCAGATCCTCCTCCGTCACGGTGCCAGCCCGGAACCGGTCCAGGGCGGTGAAGACACTCTTCCGGGCCGACTCCTCGCGAGGAACGGACAGGTTCGATTCCAGGGCACGCACGGCCTGGGTCCACAGGAACGGCCGGTACCCGACCTGGGTCGTGTCGGCAGCGTCATCCACGGAGGACCGGTCCGACAGGGTGTCCGCGATGACGGTTCCCTCGCTGTCGCTGCCGATCGGTGTGTGAATCGAGATGGATCCCTGGTAGGCCAGCCGTGCCGCGTAGGCCCGGTCGGCCGACAGGGAGCCACGGCGACCACCGTAGGCGCCACCACGGAACCCGTTCAGGAACTGAAGGTCCTGGCAGGCGGACTCTGCCAGTGTCAGGTAGTCGTCCTCCGTCATGGAGTGGCGTGCGTCCAGTTCCCGGAAGTGCTTGACCAGGAGGCCGAACAGCTTCTTCCCGTCCGGGTCGTCGTCGGTGCCGTTCTTCATGTCGCGGGCAGCGGCGGCCAGTTCCCGCTCCGCCGTGGCGTAGGCGTAGGCGTAGTAGCCGTCCAGGCTCTCGTCCTGGCACTTCAGGAGGCACTCCCAGGCCACCAGGTGCGCGTCCTGGATGAAGTCTTCGATGTAGGCGGCACGGAGCCCTGCCCTTTCGTCGCTGATGGCCTGGGTTGCGGTGCGCTGCGCCAGGCGGCGGAAGCGGTCCTCCAGGCTGTCCAGGATCGAAGCTCCGGCATCCCGGTCCCCGGCCTTCGCGGCGGCCAGCGTCTCGTCTGTGACGTCGGCGGAGACGATGGAACCGATGACCTGGGCACGGGTGGTGACAGCGCTCATGGCTGGGGGTCCTCTCTGGGACGCGCACCTGGGCAGTCCGGATCGAGACATGGCGGTGCCAGGGCGCAGGGAGATAGGGAAGGAAGCCGCTTCTAATCGGAGGCTGATCGGGCCGTCCGCTGAGCGGGAGCTACAAAGTAGGCGACTCAATTGAGTCGCGTCAACTACCTAGGTCTACGATCGCACGTAGTAGGTCACTGATCTACGGATGAATCAGAGGTGAGACCGGGAATCCTCCTTCGGAACGACAGGGCTCCCGGCGGCCTGGGGATTGAAGGACCGGCCGTTACCGGTCCGCAGCCATCGAAGGGCCGTTCGGATGACATGCGAGAGGGAGGGCAGGCGCCACAAAAGGGGCGCCTACCCTCTGTGCCTGGTTAGGGACTCGCAGGTTGCCTGCCTCTGGAGCGCAACGGGTTCCCGACCCTCAGTAGTCAGCCCCGTACAGCGACCCCCAGGAGCGGATACCAAGCTCCGGCTTGCCCGCCGCGATCGGTACGCCCTTCAGATCGAAGGTCATGCATTCGGCCACGGCGCGGGAGATCTCGTTCTCCTCACCCTTCGGCATCGAAAGGATAACTTCGTCATGGACAGGTAGGCGCAGGTACGGGACCAGGCCCCGCTCGTCCATGTGAATCAACGCCTGGCCCAGGCAGTCCCGCGCGGTGCTCTGTACCAGGTAGTTCGTCACGGCGTACGTGCGGTCGCGGTCCAGCGGGAGCCGGTGACCCGTGATGGACGTTGCCACCATGCCGTTGTTGAACGCTTCGATCCGCCAGTCCTTCGCGGCCAGGCCGACCTCTGGGTACACGCGGTCGTACTGCGCCATGGCGCGCTGCACGGCCTCCAGGGGAGCGCCCGACTGGCGGGCCACGGTCGCGGCTCTGGCACCGAAAACCTTGCCGAACGCGATGTTCTTCGAGACCTTCCGGTCCTTCTCCGTGAAGCCCTCCCCGAACACGAGCCTGGCCGTGAACGAATGGAGGTCCTCCCCGGCAGCGATGGCGACCTTCATGCGCTTCACATCGGCCAGGGCAGCCAGAACGCGAAGCTCCACCGCCTGGAAGTCGACTGACCCGGGAACATGTCCTTCGTCGGCCAGCAAGGCGCGGCGGATCATCTTGTCCGAGCTGGGGAGCGTCTGGACGGCAGGGTTCGTCACGGACATCCGGAACGTTCGCGCCTGCATGGACTGAACGTTCGCGTGGATGCGGCCTCCCGCGTCAACGTTGCTCAGGAAGTTGTCCGCGTAGGCACTGCGCCACTTCCCGGACCGCTTCGCGCGGAGGACCGCATCGGCCAACGGGTTCCCTCTGCGGGAGCCGATCGGCTTCCAGTCGCGGTCCAGGTCCGCCAGAGACATCAGGACGGCCTTATCGACCTTCCAGGCGCCGGAGGCCGTCTTCTCCTTCAGGACCTCTCCCATGCCCAGCAGCGCATCGGCGACCTGGCGGCCAGAGTTGACGGAGGTCACGCCGTACCGGGCAGCGATGGCGGAGTGCGCCTCTGCGTCCTCCAGGAGGGAGTCACGGAGCGACTCTGTGTACTCCTGGTCGAGGACCATGCCCGCACGCTGCATCTGGGCGCAGATGCGGGCCACGCGGTGTTCGTACTGAACCAGCCGCTGAGGAACCCCGAGGCGCTCCAGGGTGGCCTCCAGGCGGGGCCGAAGCCTGGATGGCAGGATCACGTCCAGAAGGCTGTACTCCAGGTACGTCGGGTGGTCCAGAGGGATCTTCGCGAAGCCTTCCGCGATCTTCAGCTTCAGGCCCTGGAACACAAGCTTCAGGCCGTCCTGAGTGTCCGGCGCGTCCGGGTCGATGTAGTGGGCGGACAGTTCCTTGAGGCCCACCCCTGTACCGCCCTCGTGACGTTGACGGGGGTCGATCAGCTTCGCCAGGATCTTCGTGTCCGTGGCCTTCGCGCAGAGGTCCTCCAGAGAGACACCCAGGCGTGTGTCGAACACCTGGGCATCGAAGCCAGCCCAGTTGTGGCCCGTAAGGTCGGGCAGAATCTGAAGGGCCCAGACAGCAGCGTCGACACATGCGCCGAAGCGCTCGATCGGCAGCGCCCAGGCTTCCGTCTCCGTACCAAACTGGACCAGGCGGAGAAACCCACGCCCCCAGGCGTAGATCTTCAGGCCGCACGTCTCGGAGTCGACGGCTACTGGGATGCGGTTCACGGCCTGGTACTGGACCCAGTCACGGAAGGCGTGGAGGTCCTGGGGACGTTCCACCACGTAGCCGTCCCAGGGCTGGCCGTTCAGGGTCCCGCTGAAGTGGCGCATCGAAGCGCCTCCTCTCACTCGACAGCGCGTTGACACGCCCGAAGGCCGGACCCCGAAGGGCCCGACCAGGGGCGGTCATGCGCTGTCAGGTGAGGACCTCTCCTACGCGAAGATCCCGGGACCGGCCGGAGCGTCAGCGTGGTCCGTGTGGAGCCGGACGCCGACCAGGGCGACACCCTTCGCCGTGTTCTTCCGCTGGACCTGGCGTTCCTGCATGGCATCCAGGAAGGTCCGGCGGGTCCACTGCTCCCGCTGGGGGAGCCCTTCCGCTTCACACCACTGCTTGTACGCCTGGTACGCCTCCCCGGCCGTCATCTCAAAGCCGTCGTCACACTGCTCCAGGACTCCGGGGAAGAACCCGGCCAGCGCGTCCGATGTGCGGCGGTACTCCTTCGTCGCATCCTTGATCAGGTCCGGGTCCTGGAGACCTTCCTGGTACCAGGCCATGGCGCCACGGACGACCCAGGCCGCGATCCCTTCCGCCTCAGCGGCCAGCTTCTGGTCCAGCGTGTAGTCCCGCTCGTGAGGCTCAAAGAACCGCTTGAACGGGATCAGCTTGACCCGTCGCCAAAGCCCTTCGTCCTGACCCCGGAAGCGGGGTTTGTAGTTCGTGGCCAGCATGAGAAGAAAGGTCGGCTTGAACGTGAAGAACTCCTGGCGGAGGAACCTGGCGCTGATCTCGTCCTTACCAGTGACGCGCTTCAGGACGGCCTCCGACATCGGCTTGCCGGACTCACCCTCGGACGCCATCACGTACCGGGCCCCGCGAAGGGCAGCGATGTCGTTCGGGATGCCGCCGGAGGCTTTTTCCTCGAACGTGCTAAAGGGGGTCGTCTCCGTCACGGAGCGGAAGACGTTCGTCAGTGTGTCCGTGAGCACGCTCTTACCGTTCGCGCCAGCTCCCCAGAGGACAGCGAAGCACTGTTCCGACGTGTGACCGGTGACACCGAAGCCGGTGAGCCGCTGCATGTACGACACCATCTCCGGCATGCCCGGGAAGATCTCCTCCAGGAACGCCTCCCAGCGGTCGGCAGACGCGTCCGGCCGGTAGTCGATGTCCAGGCAGTACGTCAGGAGGTCAGTCTTCCTGTGCTCCCGGAGCTGGCCCGTGCGCAGGTCCACGGTGCCGTTCCTGAAGGACAGGAGGTCCGGCTGGGCATCGAAGTCGTTAACGCGCACGTGCACGGCAGGTACCGAAGTCAGCTCCGCCATCAGATCATCAATCTTGCGGCGGGTCGTGAACCCCTTCGCGGCCTTGCGCAGACCCTCCCCGGGGTCCTCTTTCTGGTCCGCCGCTTTCTCCGCCGACTTCTCCGCAGCGGCAGCGTTCAGGGCGAACCCGACGAAGTGGATTGTCTGCCGGACCTTCGTGTCCGACCGCTCCCAGACACGTCCTGTCCAGACGAAGAAGCCCAGGCCGGGCGCGTACTTGATCGCACCATCGGCGAAGGCCACCAGAAGGTGTGCGTTCAGCACATCGGACGACCCGTACCGCTTCAGCATCGTGTAGTACAGGTCCACGATGCGCTCCACCTGGGGGCCGTCCGGTGTCAGGGCGCCAGTCGAGATGTCCACCAGGGACGGGGCCTCCGTCTCTGTCGCAGTGGCGGCACGGATGGCGGAGTCCAGGGCGGCGGGGAAGTCGTTCACGTTGCGGGCCCTCCAGTCGGTCAGGTCATCCCCCTCATGCGGGAGGGACAGGGAGTAGGTGGGCACGCCATGGGAGGCCAGGCCGTCCGCCAGCCGCTGTGTGAACCCGCATCCGGCCGCGTCGTTGTCGCCAGCGAGGATGACGCGCTTCCCCGCCAGGCCAGCCGCCAGTTCGGCCACCAGCTCCGGGGAGGACGCCAGGGAGGCCCCGCGCACAACCACGGCGTGGTATCCCGCTGCGACCGCTGTGAGGCCGTCTCCGGGTCCCTCTGTGACGATGACGGTGTCTGTGTCCTGGTCGGCCCAGAGGACGCCATACGGGGCCCAGCGGAGGCTGTCAGGGTTGGACAGAGACATCCAGCGGACCGGGCAGTCCCCGGACACGTCACGCCCCTGGAGACCGCGTGCGACCCCGTCGAAACCGACCAGGGGCACGATCAGGCGGGGGAAGCGGCGGAAGCCGGTGGATCGCTCCTGGAGGCCGGGGAGGGTGCCATCGTCGTAGCCCAGGCCCAGGCGTGCGCCCGTGTCACCGTCGATGCCGAAGCGGTCCCATGCGTAGTCTTCGGCGGGGGAGTAGCCGTACTCACCGTCCGCCGCGTCCAGGTAGACCCGGAGCCGCGCCACCTCCGCCGTACCAACCATGCCCGGTCGCTTCGAGGACACGACGCTGGCCGTGCCCGTAGCCCCGAACATGTCGGACCAGCGGAGGCCAGCCGCAGCGATCACGTCCCCGGTCGCGCAACCGGCGCGGCACGTCATGCGTACGCGTCCGTCCTCACCGAACCAGACCCGGAGGCTGGGGCGGCTGTCACCGTGTGCCGGACAGCGGGCCAGGTAGCCGCCGTCCGGCTGGTCGTCAACGTCCTGGAATCGGGCCAGGATCGCGTTCATCTCCACGTGAGATCTCCTCACCGCCGGGATTGTGCTGTCATCCCGCTACAGGTGAGGACCTCTCCAGGTACGACGAAGGCCCCCACCCACCAGGGCAGGGGCCATGCCGTCAGTCGTTAACGACAGCCTCAGCAGTACGGACCAGGCGGAGGACCTCCGCGAACTCCGCCAGCGTCCAGGTGTGGTATCCGCGCCGGTTCGGAGTCGGGACAGGCGCCCCAATGAGGGCGGCTGGCGGGAGGCGCCGGAACGTGTCGTCCGTGATGTGCACGCGGGCCAGGGCAGGACCCTTGCCACGGGTCTTGTGGATCACGACGCCGTACGGGAAGCCAGCGTTAGCGGCCTCCTGGTCGGCCTGCCGGAGCCAGGTCGGGACGGCAGGGGACTTGACGTCCTTCGCCTCCAGGATGAACGGCCAGGCGTGAAGGTCCCCGACGTCCTTCGCACCCTCCTGGGCCTGCCGCTTGACCAGCCGCCAGTCCGTGGGGTGCGAGTAGCCCAGGGTGCCGTTCAGGTAGTCGCGTATGGCGGACTCCCAGCGAGTGCCGCGTGCCTTCGAAGGGTTAGCCACGGTCAGCCCTCCGGGTCACAGTCGGGACCTTCCCTGCTGTCAAACGGATACGTTCCAGCTCATCGCGCAGACGTGCTCTCTCCGTCCGCAGTTCGACAACCCGATTACGGGCCTCGTTGCGCTCCTGCCGGACAGCCATGCTCAGCTCGTCCCGCTCCCGGGCGACTTTGCCAGCCGCCTCAAGCTCCTCGCGCAGACGGACGATTTCGGCCTTGAGCCGGTTAATGTGCGCCAGCCGGTCCATGACGGTCTGGTACCACTCGTGGCGCAGGCGTGCCAGCTCCTCGTCCGCTACGGCCATAGCGGCGTCAGCGTAGGGGTACCAGTATTGCTGTTCCTCGCTGACAACGGCGTCCCACGGAAACTCGGCCACACGGTGGTAGATCGCTGCGGCATACCGCTCGCGTCGTTCGTCAGTCATCGGTCTCTCCTTCCAGTGCGGCGAGAATGGCCCGTGTCGATACGACGGAAAGTGTCGGGTCTTCTGCCATAGTGCGCACGCGCTCCTTCATCGCGATGAGCCGGATCGTCTCCTCTTGCTGCGCATACAGGTCGGAGCGCAGGCGTGTGACGGTGGCGTTCGCCGCGTCCAGCGCGTGAATGGCTTCCTGGCGCCGGACCTCAACTCGGGCGTTCTCCTCGTCCGCCACGGCCATAGCTTCGTCAGCCGGGTCGTCTCCTCGCTCGATGGCCTGGTACACCGCCGTGCGGAACCGCTCGCGTCGTTCGTCAGTCATCGGACTCTCCCTTCAGGATCGCCAGGGCCTTCCGGAACGAGATCGTGTGGTCCGTCCGACCCGTCCAAGGATGCGCAGCGACACCGTGAACAACCTTCGGAGCGCCACGCTCACGCATGACGAAGGACAGGAACTCCAAACGCTCGTACGTCGGCTCCGGCCACCACTCCGCCGGGATGTTGCCCGGAGTGTCGTGAACGGTGATCCGCCGCAGCGTCGTGCCGTCGATGGCCTTCCAGCCGCGTTCCCGGGCGCCTTCCAGCGCAGCGCGCAGCGTCACCCTGTAGTCGGTCATACAGCGGCCTCACAGTACGGGCAGCCATCCCCGGCCACGTCCTCGTGAACGCCAGGACACACGGTCTCTCCGGCCAGGCCGGACGGCTGGGGTGGCAGCGGAAGGAGTGTCTGGCCGACCAGCATGAGGCGTTCGTACAGGCGGTTGATGGTGGCCTGAAGGGCCAGGATGTCTGTGTCAGGCACGGGATCTCCCCTCGCGGGCCTGGGCAGCCTGGCGCTTCAGCCAGGCGGTGTACCTGTCGTGGCGCTCCGCGTGCTCAGCGCAGAACGGAGTAACTCGCGGCGCCCGGCCGCAGCGGCGGACCGCCCTCGTTGTGACGCTGTCAGCAGGGCACGGCTCCGTGCCGGTCAACAGGAAGTTGTCCCAGGACAGCCGCTGACTCGCGCACTTCATCGGTTCACGACCGGCATGGTAGAAACGTCAACGGTCGTGACGCTGGCGCCCTTCGAGATGGCGGCGGCCAGAGCCTCCACGTACCGCCCCCAGTAGTCGTTGTGGTGTACGCCAGCATCGACGTACACGACGTCTCCCAGGCCCAGGGCCCGGATGTCACCCAGGGCGGGAAGGTGGCTCTCACTGATGGTCCGGATCACGCGTGCCTCCTCAGTAGGTGTTGGCACGCCTGAAGCCAGGCCCCCGAAGGGACCTGGCCAGGGAAGGTCAGGGGCGAAGCTTCCGAACCTTGCGAATCAGGCGCTCAACGGCGTCGCGGTCGTCCGCGTCAGCGTCCGTCGCGTCGCGAAGCCACTTTCGGGCCTGTCCGGCGAACCAGGACGCGTTCCGGATCTCCTCCATGCTCTCCCACGTGGAGTCTTCGAACGGGGAGTGGCAGGAGCACCCTGCGTCTGTGCCGAAGAACAGCGCGCCGTCCTCCAGGCGCTTGAAGACGGCCAACATGCAGAACTCGTAGCCTCCGAGCGTGTCGATGGTGTCGATGATCTCGGCGCCGAACTTCTCCGGGTCGTAGTAAATGCTCGCCATGGGTGTGTCCTCCCGAAGTAGGTGCTGTCACGCCGCAAGCCGGACCCCCGAAGGAGTCCGGCCAGGAGCGTCAGCGACGCGAGAGGTAGCGGGGGAGGACGTACCGGAGGTCGCCGTCGCCCTCGAAACGGACGAAGAAGTCCCCTTCCTCATCCAGGTCGCGAGTCACGACCGCCGCGCCGTGGATGCCCAGCGGGGAGCCGCCTGCCGAGTGTGCGTCCGCAGCGACGGTCACACGGTCACCGACCCGGAACGTATCCGGCTCCACCGGGCCCTCCTCCGGGGCCCGCAAGGCCTCCCAGATGTGGCCGCTGGCGCCGTTGCCGTCCGTGGACGGCTGGTCGCCGATCAGGCCCCGAAGATACGTGTACTCCTCCGCCGACAGCTCCAGGGTGACGCGGATCTCCGTGGACGTGATCTGCTTCTCCGTGCGGGTGGCCTCGGCCATGACTCCTCCAGATGCTGTGTGATGGTGCTGGCACCCCGAAAGGCCCGACCCAGACGGGTCGGACCAGTGGGTCAGTTGTGCTTGGTCAGCGGACCGAAGTCGCGGAGGACGTGGCCCAGCGTGGAACCTTCCGAATCGCCGTACATACCGAGCAGCGGTTCACCGTCCTGGTACTCGCCCGTGAACTTCCAGTCGTCGCAGTCCTTGTCCCGGTACGTGGCGTTCATCTCCCAGCGCTGGCCGAACATCGTGAACGTCTCGGGGGCGGTACGGGCCACCAGCACCGACTCCGATGCCCAGACGTGTGTACCCGACTCGTACCGGATGACGTACCGGGACTCTCCCGCCCGGATCTTGAACGGACCAGCGGCCACGGTGCCGGGGGTGTCCAGCGGCATGACCACGACAGCGTCGTCCGCCTTGAACTTGGGGCCACGCTCCAGGTTGGCCGCAGTGACAGGAATCCCCGTCCCGGCCTCCGTGCCGTCCATGAACTGGACCACGTACGTGTCGGCTACGCGACCGGCGGGACCCCGGTACGGGCCGAACTCGACCTGGACCTTCCGGCCTCCCATTGTCTTCAGGTTCACGATGTCGCCAGCGTTGAACTTCTCCACGGTGTGTCCTCTCATCAGGCGCCCCATGTGAGGCGGCTGGGTGTGGGCACCCCTTAAGCCCAGACCCCGTCAAGGGCCTGGGCATGGGGTTACTCGGAGTCCTCCTCTGTCAGGACGTCGATACGTTCCTCTTCGATGCCGAAGCGTCTGCGGCGTTCGTGAAGGACGGCCTTCGCTGCCAGGGGGTGCCACTCCCACAGCGGACCCCGGATCATCTCGTCCGGCGCCTCTGCGGCAGCCATGCGGGCCACGGCCTGGTAGTCCCTGGTCTCGATACGCGCTCGGGTCAGGGGCCCGGGAATCACGCGTCCGGCTCCGGGTCCTCCGCCATGGCCTCCTGGAACGAGCTGATCACGTCCAGGACAGGCTTCACGAACTCGCGCTTCTCCCCGGCCTTCGTCTTGTACTCGATGTGCTCCAGGCGAAGGATGCAGTACGCCTCACCGTCGATCTCCGCGAGACGCTTCATGGTGTACGGGAAGTCCTCCGCGAAGGACCAGGCCGTAGCCGTGTACTTGCCCAGGCCCAGCTCCTGGTCCTGAGCCAGGCGCAGCGGGAGGACGATGTTCGGCTTCGGGCCCCGCCGCTGCTTCGCCTTCTCCTTCCGCTCATCCAGGAGCTTCGGACAGCCGCACGGCTTGCCCTTGTCGTCCTCCGGGGAGAGGAACACCACCCCGTCGCACTCGTGCACGGGGAGACCGTCCGCCCACTGGATCAGCTTGGACTCCACCTTCGACGCGTCGATGATGACCTCCACCGCGTTCGTCTCGGTGTCCACGGCCAGATCCCCGTTCGCGGCCTCCGTGATCGTCCCCCCGAACAGCTCCTTCAGGTGCTCCGCCGTGGCCGACTTCGGAGTGATGAACCTCCACTGCTTCAGGCTGATCGGCTGGCGGCCCATGAGCATTCCGGACCGGAGCTGGAAGTCGAACGACGGACGCTGGGCCCGCTGGGCCTTCTCCTCCCGCTCCTCCCGCTGGGCCTTCGCCTCCGGGTCGGTCGCGAAGATGTCGAGCATGGTGCCTCCTGGATGCTGGCTGACTGGATGGCGTTGAGCGCCTCTGCTACCGGTCAGGTGAGGACCTCTCCCGCCCCCGGCGGGCGGCCCGTTGCCGTCCCTCACCAGAGGGCAGGTGAGGACCTCCCCAGGCGTCAGAAGAGGGCCAGTTGCTGGTCAGCCAGCGGCAGGCGGAAAGACTCCACGCCAACAGCGCCAGCAGTCGGGAACACGGCCTGGCCGAAGCGCCCGACCCGCACCACGTCATCCGGCAACTCGTAAACCCAGACCCGGAACTGGCTCTCATCCAGGACCTTCAGATACGACTCGAACCAGTCCAGGAGAGCCTCCAGCGACACGAAGCCGCAGACCTCCCAGGGCTGGATAGAGCACAGTGCTGCGTCATGGAACGGCGCAGGGTGGTGAGACTCCGACCCCCAGCCGGAATGCGCCCACACCATGGCCTCATGCCCTTCGGACATCTCGTCCCAGTCCACACCGTTGTACGGGCCGACCGGGAACGACTCCCGGCCGACGTCATCCCTGGTCTTCGTCGCGTGACCGACACGGAACACCTTCATCACTGACTCCTCCCAGTGGTGTGCTGTCACCACCGGCCAGGTGAGGACCTCCCCCAACAGGCAGACAGCGGCCAGACACGACGAAGGCCCCCACCCGGCACGGAGCCAGGCAGGGGCCATCGTTAACGGTCAGTCGGAGTCGGCGGAGGCAGGTGCGTCATCGTCGGCCACCAGGAAGCGGGCCAGACGCTCCACGGCAGCGATCTTGTCCGGGAACCGGACCCCGTCCTGGTAGCCGCGAGAGTTGGTGGACAGGGTGTTCACGTGCGCCGTGGCCTTCGCCAGGGCTTCCTCACGAGTCACTCGAACCCCTCCTGCCAGACGGCGGCAGGCCCGAACTCCGTCCAGGTGCCGTCCTCGTTAAGCCTGATAACGGCCTGGACGTCGTTCAGGCGGACGGAGTTGCGGAGGTGACCAACCGTCTCATGCATACGCCAGGTACCAGCGATGCGCGAAGGCGCGTACGTGATGTACTTCGGGATCGTGCGGTCCATCACTTCCCCCGACGCTGCGTACCGGTCACCATGCCGGAGGCGGACTTCGCCAGCGGCTTACCGATGACGTCCCGCGACGTCTCACGGACCCAGGTGAACGTCTTCCGCAGCGTGAGGAACGCGTCGAACACCTCCCGGTCCGCGCGGACACCCTTGAACGACCACTGGTCGTCCGTGATGTGCAGGACAGCAGCGGACTCGATCTCCGGCATGGGCGACTCGCTGCCGTCCGGAGCAATGATCACGTCCGCGTACCGGTAGGCAGCGAGCTGGAGCGCGACGTCGGAGTAAGTGGACTTCGACGTCTTGTAGTCGACCATGACCAGGACCGGGGTGCCGGACCGATCCGGGGTGATCGCCAGCTTCCCGTCCTTCCCGACCCTCACCCAGATACGGAGGATCGCGTCGAAGGACCCCGCGTACTCATGCTCGTACGACCAGGCCACGTCCTCCGCGCGGACCAGCTCCGGGTCCACGGCGGCCAGGAACTGCCGGAAGTGCTCCACGTGGTTCACGATGTCGGAGTGGACGTACCCGACCTCTTCGCCGTTCATGAGTCGCTCGAACACGTCGTGCGCCCGGGAACCCAGCTTGGAACGCACCTCCGTGTACCGGCGGCTGGCGCCAGCGATGTACCGACGCGCTCCGGCGCGGTCCCGGGCAGCCATGTCCTTCAGATAGTCGAAGGAGTCAATGGCCAGGTCAGCGGCCAGGCCAGCGGACCAGGGCGCCAGGAAGTCCTGTTTCGGAAGCATGCTGATGATGGACGTCACACCGGGGACGGTGACGTTCGGGCGCGCGTCGTTCACGTAGAAGCGTGCGCCCTTGCTCTTCACGGTATCGACGGTGGCCATAGGAGGTCCTCCCAGGTAGTGGGGCGGCTGGATTGCCTTCACTACTGGTCAGGTGAGGATCTCCCCGGTGGCTAGGGACGGAAGGGTAGTTCTGTCCCAGGAGCTGGGGTAAGGCCGTAGAGGACTGAAAGATGTAGAACTTTTTTCTACCCGGGACGAAACAAAAATAAGGGACTCTAGCCTGTTGGGGCCCCGCCCTCTCCGCCGCCGACAGCAGAAAGGGGCCGACCCGAACCGGGCCGACCCCTCGCACGCCTGGGCGGTGCTACAGCTTCGCGGCCTCCGCCGCCAGCGCTGCGATCGCAGCGTTGATGCGCGCCTTCAGCTTCCCGCGTTCCTCATCCGGCAGCTTCTCCGCCCGGTGCGCCAGGCGCGTGAAGGACCTTTCCAGCTTCTCCACGGCCTCCAGGTCTGCCGCTGCCTCATCATCGTCACCACTGCCGGACGGCAGCTCCCCACGCTTCGCGGCCTCCACCAGTTGGGCGCGACGTCGCGCGTCCTCCCGCGCCAGCTCCGTTCGGCCCTTCCGTGGGAGCTGGATACCAACCGAGTCATACAGCGCGTACACAGCCTCCGTGGGGGAGAGCTTCGGGAACGCGCGCCTGGCCTTCGCCATGGTATTGGGTTCGAAGCTGTCCGGGTCCTCGTCCAGCGACCGGAGGCGGTCCACCAGGACGTCAGACATCCGGTTCCGCACGGCCTTCGCCAGTGACTTGTGGGTGTCGTACCGGATCTTGTCCCCCTCCTCCGTGACACCCTCCCTGGCCTTCACGAACGCGTCATGTGCGATGTCCTTCGTGTACTTCGACAGGGCCGTGATGTCCGCCAGCCCGTGCTTGTTCGGCATCTTCAGGCGAGCCTCCAGGAGCGTCTCCGCGATCTGGCGCGCCATGTCGGCTGTCCTCAGGCCCGCCTCCACGGCGTCCACGACATCGTTAACGGCCGTCTGGACCAGTGCGTCCACGCCCTCCACTTCGTGATACGAGGAGATCGCCAGGTCCCCCTTGACCTCCGGCTGCATCGTGAAGGCGGCCTCCAGCTCCTCCATCATGGCCTTCCGGTCCTTCGGTGCGACAGCCTTCACAGCGGCCTCCGCAGTCTCGCGGAACTGCTCCGCCTCCTCGTAGTCGCCCCCCATGCGCAGGGTCCGCACATGGGCGATGACCTCTTCGGCTTCCTGCTTCTTCGTCTTCTTCGCCATGGTGGCTCCCTTGATCGTGAACGGTGTGAGCACACCCTACCCCAGCCGCCCCCAATGAGGCGCCTGAAACGCGAAAAGGGTCCCCCGAAGGGGACCCGATTCGGTCACATGGTCAGTGCGTCCGCCAGGGCGGCCAGGTCGGACAGCGAGCCATCGTTGACGACGGTTCTGTCCGTCTCGTATGACGCCATCTCGCGCTCCGACTGGTGGCCGCCAGGCGTCAGACCAGGGCGGATCACCCGAACCAGATCGAAACCCTGGACGGACAGGAAGCGGGCTTCATTGACGTACCGGACGTCAGTCATCACGACAGGGCGGCCAGCCTCCCAGGCTGCACGGACAGCGTCCCCGGCCGTGTTGATCCAGAACATCGGCTGGATATCGCGCACCGTCTGGCCGTAGTCCTGGAGGAACCGGCGGACCTCAGGGTAGTCGTCCTTCGCGCGCTCCCAGCCGTCAGCGGCCACGATCTCGTACAGGGTCACTGGCAGGTATGTGCCACCGCCCATGTGGACGTGGTCAATGATCGGGTTCGCCTTCAGCGCCGCCTCCTTCAGGCGGTCAGCGAAGGCAACGCGCACGTACCCGTGCTCCTGGACCAGCCTGGCCGCGATCGTGTCCTTCCCGCTGCGGGCCAGGCCGGTCAGTGCGATGTTCTTCATATGAGGGTCCTCTCTCCTGGACGGCTGCCGGTACCGGCCAGGTGAGGACCTCCCCAGGCATGACGAAGGCCCCCGGCAGGGGAGCCAGGGGCCGTCAGTCGTTAACGGTCAGCGAGAGATGCAGGGGCGCCCGGACTGGCAGTAGTCCGCCATCTCGCCGACGCACACGCACGGGTCGTTCTCCCCTGCGAAGGTCCCGGCCCCGGCCTCACCGGCCACCAGGGGGCGTGCGTCGTAGTTGAAGCTCACCGCGTCCCGGTCGCCGCGACGGATGCCGTTCTCGATGTCGTAGAACATGTCCCTAGTCCTCTCCGCTGTCCCTTGCTGACGACTCAATTGAAGCACCTAACCCCGTCTCTTCGCAACCCAGCGATTGGAGGCAGGCACGTACTCCCAGCGCGACATGTCAGCAGGACGGACCGACGTAGCCGGGTAGCTCCAGGTGTAGCGGCTGCCTTGCTCCCCGAAGTCACACCGCCCCATGTTCAGCTTCCGCAGGTGGACGCGGGCAGGCGTGCGCCCTGCTGCGGGAGTGCGAGCGATGACCTCCGCCAGTTCTCCCGTAAACGTGATCACTACGTACTCCGTCATGATGACCTCACCTGGTCGTAGGTTCTGACGCTTACTGACAGATGAGGACCTCCCCTGGACACGACGAAGGCCCCCGGCAGGGGAGCCAGGGGCCGTCAGTCGTTCACGATCAGCGGTTACGCCATCCGGACATCAGTGATCCCGCCCTCTTCGACGGCCGGAGCGCCCTGGACACTGTTCAGGACGTACGACCGGACGTCCTCCCGGACCGCCGCCGCTTCGGTAGTGGTGCCGTAGGCCAGGCTCCACGCCTCCGGGTCAATGTCCAGGGTTAGAGTGATGCGGACCTTCATCGTGAACCCCTTCCCCGCCGGTCCGTCCGGCAAGGGCTTCAGAGTAGGCGCCCCTATTGAGTCGCGTCAAGTCACGCAGACAGGAGCGCGCCCAGCCCGTTCACGATGTCGTCCACCGGCAGGCCCGGGGCGTAGCGGGCCACCCCGGCCAGGACAGCGGCGGCCACGGCCAGCGTCACGCGCTTGTGCGCGCGGGCCCACGCGTAGGCGGCACGAACTCTCTCCATGTCAGGCTCCCAGCTTCGTTGCGATCGTCGTTGCGGCTGCGATGACAGCAGTCACGAGGGCAGTTGGCACGCTGTACTTCCAGCGCTCCACCGCCCGGATGCGGTCCTCATGGTCGGCCAACGTGGTGGCCACACCCTGAAGGGACTGAGTGGACGCGCGGACCTCCCCGCGCATGGCCACCAGTTCGTCATAGATCTCGCGTGCCCCGATGGACACAGACCCCAGATCATCGTCCACGGCCGGACACCTCCCGGACAGCGGACAGGGCCAGCGGCGGCCAGCGGACAGGGGTGGCCACGGACAGCGGCCAACGGACAGCGGACACGGTCACGGTCACCCTTCCTTGTCCTCCGAGATGGACAGGACCCGGCGCCAGCCGTCCGCACCGAAGATCTTGCCGCCAGTCTTCGTGTCGTAGGACAGGACGTCCGCGTAGAACTTGTCCACCGCGCGGGCAGTGACCGCGTCGTACCGGCCAGTGACCGGGATGTTCGGAGACAGGAACCTGTTCAGGTTCCGCTGGAGCCAGTTCACATACCACGACTCGTCCCCGTACCGCAGCTCAGGCATCCGGCCGCTGACCGGCAGCCACTTCGGCTCCCTGTCCGGAGTGGACGGACTGTCCGCGCCCTTGTTCGCCCAGCGGAGCATGTCCGCCCGCGAGGAGAAGTCCGCCACGTTCGTGTCCAGCGGACTGGACGTGTACTGGTGAATCGTCCACTTCGCGCGGACACCTGGGTGGCCAGGCCGTCCGTTGTAGTTGGCCACCCACAGGAAGTCCCCCGCGAAGGACGTCGTGTCCCGGGTCAGCCAGTAGTTCTGAGAGCAGTACAGGCCCACCTGGTGAGTCTCGCCACGGAGCCGCTGGACCTCCCGTATGAACCGGTCCTTGTCCGCGCCGGACACCCCGGACACCTCCCAGTCCAGGACCAGCGGATCACCGTGGAGGCTGGCCGCCCTGTCCACGAAATACCGCGCCTGGGCGGACATGCTCCCCGGCCGGACGAAGTGATAGAACCCGACGACCCGGCCATGCTTCCGCGCATGAGCGGCCTGGTCCCGCATCTTCGGATTCACATAGCTGGTCCCCTCAGTGGCCTTCACGAACACAAAGTCCATGCCGGACAGGGAAGGGGTGCGGGACTGGTACGACGCGACGTCGATGCCCTTGATCATGCGGCAGTCCTTTCAGGCAGGCGCAGCCAGGCCACGCCACGGCCCCCGGGCAGGCAGCGAGCCAGTACCCGGGGGCCGTTAACGGAAGAGGGGGTCAGGAGATATCGGTGGCCGACGTCTCCGGCGCGTTGGAGGAGTCCTGGATGGCAGTACCGTTCCAGGAGCCCCGGAAGTCGTTGCCGTACCGGTGAACGCCGCTGTTCGCGGACGAGATGGACAGGGCAGCGGTGCCCGGAGTCGCAGACCCGCCAGGGCGGCACTTGTTGCCGGAGATCGCGATACCGACCACGGCAGACGTGGAGAAGCGGATCGCCTGGGAGCCAGTGTTCGCCTGGTTCGGGCCGTCGATGAAGTTGTCCCGGATCTGGATGTCCGAGCCAGGGCCGTTAACGAAGATGCCCGTGTCGCCGGGGTCGCGGATCTGGTTCCCGATGATGTTCGAGTTGACGCTGGACACCATCGTCACGCCGTGATCCGAGGCGTTCCAGATGACGTTCCCGGAGATCACCGTGTTGTTCTGGTTCTCAGTGGAGATCCCCGTGTTGTCGACGTTGGCGACGATGTTGTCAGCGACCGTGACCCGGCTGGCGTAGTTCAGGCGGATACCGGACTGGTTACCGCTGGAGCCGTCGATTGCGTTCCCCGTGACGGCTACGTTCAGGACCGTGCCGGTAGAGGCTTCGCCCTGGACCACAATCACGTTGTCGTAGCCGCCGCCCTCCCGGAAGGTGTTCCCGGAGACCGCGATGTTCCGCATAACCTGGGACTCTCCGGTCTGGTTGCCGTCCACGTCCTTCGTGTCCTCCGGGTCCGACTTGATCACGGAGCGGAGACGGACGCCGGAGCCGCACCTGTTGAAGGTGTTGCCGACCACGGTCACGTCCTCCCAGTTGTAGGCCGACACGGCGAACTGGAGGAGCCCTTCGAACGCGTTGTCACTGACCCGGATACGGCGGTGCCAGCGACCGATCGTCGCGGAGTGCGAGCCGATACCACGCGGCCAGGCCGTGGTCCCCTCAGTGTCGCTGTCCCCGAAGTGGCACCCTGTCAGCAGGATGTCCTCACACGGAGTGTGGTCATAGGGACCGAAGCCACCGAAGACGCTGGACGACTTCGCCAGATCGAGCTGTACGGCCTCACTGAACGTACGGGTCCCGTCCGGGTCGATGTAGCCACGGAAGCGGCAGTTGCGGACCAGGCCGTGGAGCGTGCTGTTCAGCTCGATTGCGTGGTACCCCGGAACGTCCAGGATCTCCGCATCCTCCACCGTGATGTCCGTGGCGTGGCCGAAGGACATGCACATTGCGGACGACGTCAGGCCGGGGACGGTGCCCTGCATGTTCCAGAGGCCGCCCTCAATCCAGATGTTGCCGTGGCCCGTGTATCCGCCGTACGCCTGGGAGCCGTCACCGTTCAGCAGCATCGTCCCGCCGTGAATCCGGCGCAGCTCAGCGCCAGCCATACAGGACAGACGCGTGTTCGCGTAAACCCGCAGCGTCGCGCCCAGGAGGTAGACGCCAGGCGGGACCAGGACCTGGGCGCCACCACGGTCCCGGGCCTCATCCAGGGCCGTCTGGATGGCCGGAGCCGCATCGGTCGTGCCGGACGCGTCGGCGCCGTAGCTTGTCACCGTCAGCCAGGCGCGGTTGTTCATCGACTCCAGCCGTCCGGCAGTGATCGCCATACCGGGGAGCCACTGCTCAACGGGAGTGGTCAAAGGTCAGTCCTCCATCAGAGAGACGCGGCTGAGACATGTGCCAGGCCGACAGCAGACCCGGCAAGGTGAGGCTTCGAGACACCGTTAACGGCACGCGTGACCGTGAACGTCTGAGGCGAGGACGACGCATCGACGGCTGTCACCGTCATGACTTCGCCGTCCACGTCGATGTCAAAGGGCAGGTCCGCCGGGTCCGACGTCCAGGGGAGAGGGTCCGGGCCCGTGGCTGTCACCACCAGCTCGGTGTCAGCAGAGCCGACAGCGGCGGCCAGCTCCGAACCGTCAGAGTCCGCCCGGCCGTACACCGGGTGGCCGACCGTCGCCAGGTTCCACGGCCCGCCGGGCGAACAGTTGAACTCAATCTCCCAGCGGTACAGGTCCAGCGTCTCCCGCCAGCCCTCCACGACCAGGTCCACGTCCCCGTGCGCGACCCACGGAGGCAGGTCGATCAGCCGGAGCTTGTCCCCCTCGCGAAGGCCCAGGATCGCGGGCACGTGAACGCCAGCCCCTGGCTTGTGCAGGATGACCGACACAGTCGGGTATCGGGCCCCGTCGTACGTGCCCAGGTGGAGCCGCCAGTTCGCCACCGGCTCCGGCTGGATGTCGTACGCCAGTGACAGCGTGACCGCTTCGTCGTACAGGCCGATGCCGTACGGCGGAGCCTGGACCGACAGAGGACCCTCAGTGAGGACGGCACGGCCGGATGTACCAGCGTCACGTGTGACCGTGACGTCATTCCGGACAGCGCTGTCATCGTCCACCGGCTCCAGGTCCGGACCCAGGCCCGGCGCCGTATATGACAGCGTCAGGGCAGGGTCCTGGGTGTACATACTGGAGCGGTCACGGTAGACCAGGCCGACCCGCCGGGGATCCTCCAGGAGCGCGCCACCGTCCGCCTGGGCCGCGTCAGACAGGAGATTCAGGATCACCTCCTGGCGCTGATAGCCGACGCGCTCAGTCGGCAGCTCACCAGGGATGCGGGACATGGGGATGCGCTCCTCATACGAGAGGCGGAGCAGACGCTCCCAGGCCGTCTCCGCGCGGTACGCGTCGTCCGACCCGGACAGGAGAGAGGAGGCCGCTACAGGCAGGACCAGGAGGTGCCCGAATCCCCAGCCTTCCGTCTGCTCTCCCCAGTGCGCGGTCAGGTACGAGAGGCGGCCAGCGGTACCGGCCAGCGTGTTGGACAGGCCGCCGGAGTCTCCGCCGACGTCCTGCCAGTCGATGCGGTACGTCACCGTGCCGTCACCTTCGTCCCGGGCCCAGAAGCGAAGCCGGTTCCAGCCATGGAACACGTCATCCCCGATAGCGACGTTCAGTTGCGCGACCTCCGCGCCAGACGCGTCATACCCGCGTACCCGGCCGACGCCTGCCTTCAGGAGGATCGTCCAGCGGCGGACCGTGCCGTCAGGAGAGCTGAAGGACAAGATCTCCGCGTAGTCGTCGGGGGCCTTGCCGTCCGCGTTATAGACGAACTCCACCTGCCAGGCTCCGGACGGCATCGACGGTGGGACGCGGGCCGACAGCGTGGCGGCCTTCAGGAGCTTCGGCAGAGGAGCAGAGGACACCAGCGAGTCCAGGGATGCGAAGTCCAGGCCAGTCACAGCGGCAGAGTCCACACCAGGCAGCGGGGAGTAGGCGCGGCTGGCTGACTCCTGGTCCTCGAACGGCCAGTACGCCACAGGGTTGCCAGAGGGGATGCGGCGGCGGAGTGCGGAGTCGATAGGCTTCTTCCCCTGGCCCAGACGGCGGAGGATGCCGGACGCCTGGATAGGGACCCAGACGTCAGCTCCGTCCAGGGACCACTTCGCGGGCCAGGACGAGATCTCGCCGTAGAAGCGATCCTCCCGGTCCCGGATCTCCGTCCCGTCCTCCAGCGTCCAGGGGCGGCCAGCGGAGTCCGTGAACGCCGTCGTCCCGGCGGCCTGGGCCGTGAAGTCAGGCGCTGCGACCACCGTGCCATCGATGCCGTCCCGCACCTCAAAGGCGTAGCCACGGCCGACGAAGGGGAGGCGGGGGTCGTTCGGGTCGCGCCTGGCGTCAGTCGGAGCGATGGACAGCGGAGCCGGAGAGGGAGTGAAGTCCCCAGCGCCAGTCATCGGCACGGGATCGCCGATCAGCGTCCACGGGCCCGCCAGCGACTCCGCCCAGTAGAAGCGAACCTCCCGCTGATCGTTACCGTTGTCGGCCTGGTAGGTGGCCCGGATCGCGGCACGCTGGGGGAGTGTCGGCAGTTCACGACCCGCGTACCAGTCGATGCCTGTCGCGGCATACGTCGTGTACAGCATGACGATCCCCTGGTTCAGCCGGAGAAGCCACGACGTCTGGTCGGTGTCCGCGTCCCATTTCCCGATCAGGGTCTGGTTCGTCGGCCCGTACCAGTCCGGCGCGATCTCCGCGCGGACGTCGAAGTCCCCCGTGAAGGCCAGGGAGGGATCATCCGGGGTGGAGACGAACTGGGCGCCGTTGCCCTCCATCTGGAGATAGGCGGACTCTGCGCCGGGGACTGACACGCGGACACGTGTGTTCCTGCCAATCAGGCCATACAGCGGAGACATCGCGTTTCGAGGGGAGTACCGGCCGTCCCGGTTGTTCAGCGTCATGGAGAGAGAGGAGGGGTCCGTGGCCGCACCCTGGTCCCGACGACCGCGCGTGACCACCATCTGGTCCCGGACATAGACGTCAGGACTGATGTCCGTCCAGGCGCCAGAGAGGTGAAGTTCCGTACGGATGTCGAGAGGGAACGTCACGGCCCCCTCCTTTCTCAGTAGGTGCCGAAGGCGGTTTGCACGCTGCCGCGCCCCTGCGTCTTGACGATGCGGCGGATCAAGCGCTTCATGTCTTCGTCCGCGCCGGTCACGTCGAACACGACGCGCTGTTCCTGGCGGGACCGTGAACTGAAGACGCCCTTAGGCGTCACGTCGGCAGTCATGCCGGGAAGGTCCGACGTAATCCCCTGAAGCTGCCGCCTCAAGAGGGGCGCCTGGGCGCTGATCCCACGCTGGAACCCCTGGATGACCTGGCGGCCAGCGGGGGAGAGGATCTTCTTGTCCAGCGTCTCCGGGCCCTTCCAGTCGGGAAGGTGCTTCGTCAGACCGCCCAGGGTGTTCTTCACGCTGGAGATCATCGACTTAATGCCGTCGATGAAGCCCTTGATCAGGTTCACTCCGGCGCGGACCAGGACGGTACCGACACCGCCCAGGGCGGCCTTCGCCTTCCCAGGCATGTCCCGGACCTGGCTCACCGTGCGGGTAATCCAGTCCTTCGCTGCCTGGATGGCCTTTGATCCTGTGTCCTTCATGACGGCCCAGACCTTCGAAGCCAGCGGCTTCAGGGCGGCCCAGACCTGGCCAGGCAGATCAGTAACCAGGCTGATCACGAACTGTACGGCGCCGTCAACGGCTTGCTTCGCCAGCTCCCAGGCGTCGGAGAAGTCTCCGCGCAAGAGGGCGGCCAGGGCCTTCACGGCAGGCACGAAAACTGTGGTGATCAGCGTAGCCAGGTAGTCACCCAAGAGGGCGGCCAGCTTCGCGATTGCCGCGATCACCGGTACCAGAATCGGGACCAGGGCCGTGACCACTTCGCCCAGGGCCTCAAAGAGAGGAACCAGAGCGATCAGGATAGGGGTCAGTGCGGGGAGGATCGCGATTACCAAATCCGCCAGTACGGGCAGGAGCGGGAGGAACGCCTGAAGGAGCGCCAGGACAGCGTTCACCAGGGCATCCAGTACCGGCTCCAGTGCCACGATGACAGGCTGGAGTGCGCTGCCCAGCTTCTCGATAACTGGAGCCAGCCCCGTCAGGAGCTTACCCAGGGCTGGTCCGGCCACCTCCAGGATCGTTCCCAGGAGCTGTCCCAGGGTCGGCAGGAGTGCGCCGATGACGTCGAAGAGTCCGTCGAAGAGGGCCGCCGCCCCCTCCATACCGGAGGACAGGCCCTTGACGAAACCGCCCAGCGCATCGCCCAGCTTGCCCAGGCCGGAGCCCAGGGCCTCCACAAGGGGCTGGGCCTCCTTCATGGCAGGAGCCACACCGGACAAGAAGCCGTCCGCGAGCTTTCCCACACCCTCCACGAGCGGCTCGATCATTGGGGCAGCGGACGAGAAGATAGACTTCAGCTTCGGGGCCAGGTCATCGAAGATCTGCTCCATCTGGCCCGCCGCTTCCTTCAGCGGCTTGATCAGCGGCTTCGCCAGATCCTCCATGGTGGAGGTGACATGGTCCTTCAGGTCCGAGAATGCTGACTGGACTTGCTTGCTCTGTGCTGCTGCCAACACGCCCAGGCCGACCATGGCCACCGGCACGGCAGCAATGGCACCGGCCGCACCGACAGCAGCAATGGAGATCATGGTCAGGGACGTACTCGCCACTGACCCCAGGGCGCCCAGAGCGGAGGCCGCCCCCCGGGCAGTCCGGGACATGCCGCTCTGGATGGTGTCGCCCATACGGCGAGTAGCAGAGACGGCGCCACGGGCACCCCGGGCTACACCGCTCTGGATGCTGTCGCCCATGCGGCGAGCGACCGAAGCGGCCCGGGACGCCTGCCGAGATAGAGAGTCCGTGTCGATGCCCAGGCGCACAGTGAGAGATGCCAGCGTAGCCACGGGTCACCGCCCCTCGTTGTAGTTGAAGGTCCCGCCCAGAGCGGCGTTCGCCTTCATGACGTCCGCCCAGATTTCCTCCGGGGACCTCTTCCGCTTGAACCAGGTGGGGATGAAGTCAGACGGCTTCGCCTTCTTCTTCGCCCCGGCACTGTTCGCGACCGTCGCAGCCACGACGCCAGCAGAGATGTCCAGGCGGGCCCGGATGTCCAGGGGGCCCGTGACCCGCTCGTACGCCTGCCACTCCGTAAGCTCACGGGAGGACGTGCGCGCGAGAAGTTCACGGACCGTCATCCCCAGATGGCCCGCCAGACGGAAGTAGAAGAGTCGCTCTGGGCGGGACGTCAGTTTCCCGTCAGCTCCTGGGCATCCTCGTTCGTCAGACCGGAGAGGCGAGAGGCCACGTCCACAACGCGGGAGAGAGCCTGGGCACTCTTCTCGCCGAGGCGCTTCACAGCGGCACCCTGGAAGAGGCGCTTGCCGTCTGCGTTCACGATGCACGCGGCGGCCAGGCGGGCCCTGTAGTTGTCCAGGGCCTTATCCTTCACCACCCCGTCCATCTTATCGTTCAGCATCTGTGCTTCGAAGTGGTCGCGGTCGGTGCCAGACATGCCCTGGACCAGGACAGTACCGCCCCACTCCGGGACCTCCACCGACTCGCGGACCAGGTCATCAGCGGACAGGATGTCATCAGCGGACAGGTACATCAGGGTCACACTCCAGGGGTCGCAGTGGGCTTGCCGGTGACCTTGAAAGTCAGCTCAGCGGACAGCTTGTCGTCCACGGGGGCCTCCTGGGAGAAACCCTTGATGAACGCCTGGAACTCCCAGGTGCCCAGGGCGCCGGGGAATACCAACTTGTAGTCACGCGGCTCCGTGTCCTCGAAGTCCGCCAGCAGTTCGTCATGCTTGCGCGGGTCGTAGTTGACCTCCAGGGACACCTCCCCGCCATCCTTCAGGCCGCCGATGAACTCGCGCCAGCCGTCGACCGAATCGTGTGCAGTGACGTCGTAGGTCTCCCGCTCGATCTCGGGACCCTCCACGCTGGTCACGTTGGCGACTGCGGTGAAGACGGGGGTCGTCTCATCCATGTCGGACCGCTCCAGAGCGATCCCGAACGCGTCAAGTCCGGCCATGCCGGTACCTCCTACGGGTTGCGGGTCAACCAGACCCGATACTGGGAGTTGATGTGTCGGACGTCAGGGTCCGGATCCTGCACGGCCTCATGCTGTTCGTGCCGGATCGAGACGTCCGACCAGCCAGGGACGGTCAGCGGGACCCTGTCCAGGGCCGCGTCCAGGGCAGCGAAGACGTCGTACGCCTCCCCGCTGCCAGGGGCCTTCGACCAGACGTGCAGGACCACCAGGACGTCCAGGCCCTGACCGTCGTGCGCGTCGGCCGGTGTCTCCGTCATGGAGCCGAACGAGACGTACGGGAATGCCGCGTCCTCCGGGACCTCGTCGTAAACGCCAGACACCAGAGCCGTCAGGGCAGTGGACGCGGTCAGCTTCTGATACAGGGCCGTCTGGAGTGGTCTGCCCGCCGTCGCCATGTCACCACCTGCCCAGGAAGCGAGGGACAGCGTTGCGGACAGCACACTCACCAGTCCGGCGGTGGAGGGCAGCGGCAGGCCCCATGAAGGGCTGATCGTTCATCTTGGAAGTGCCCTTCTCCACGTAATACGCGTACTCCGTGGCCTGGCCCCGGACCCGCACCCAGGCTTTGCCGGACGTCTTGTTCACGCTGGACTCGATCGAGCTGCGCAGACGGCCCGTGCGCACGGGCGCCAGATCCTTCGCTGTCTTCTCCAGCTCGGAAGCCCACTCCTCCAGCGCTCGATTCCGGGCCCGGTTCAGGCGGGTAGGGAGCGACGCGATACGCGCGGCTGCGCGGCGGACACCACGAACGCTGACACGTACGGTCATGCGGGCCTCCTCACGGAGTGGCCTGGTGTGCCTCACAGTCAGCCCGGAGGTACGTGCCAGGAGTGGACGGCTCGAAGGTGGCCAGCACGGCGAGGATGCGGCCAGGCTGGCGTAGCTCATCACCGCGCCGGACATCGGCGTCAGGACGGAGATACACCACGTGCGAGAGCTGCGACCCGGACTGGTCGGCCACCACGCGCTCCGTGGCAGACGGCTGGGAGAAGCGGGCCCGGACGGTGCCCACCTGAGACCAGGACTCCTCCCAGCCGCCCATGCCGTCCGGGGTGCGGGAGGGACGCCAGACGTCGGCCGACGCGTTCAGGAGGCGCAGTACGCGGCTCACAGGACACGCGCCGATCCGACTCCGCCACCGAAGCGCACAGACAGGCGGGCCCGCTGGTAGTCCGTCAGGGACATCGTGCCGGACTCCGAGTCCGCATACTTGACCTGGTAGTCCCCGATGCGCTCCGACTCCACCGCGCGGGAGAGAACCTCACCTGTCCGGAAGGAGGACAGCTCCTGGCCCGCCAGGCGACACACCAGGTCCACGATGTCCGCCGGGACCTCCGGCAGGCCGTGAACGTACGTCACGTCAACCACCGAAGGGGCGCACCCTGGCCGCCAACCAGCCGCCCTCATAAGGGCGCCTGACACCAGCCGCCAGTCCGACACAGCGACCCCGTCCAGGAGGACAGAGGACACCGACCGGATTGGTAGACCAGGCAGGCGAAGGCGCGGGGCAGGCTCCCCCTCCAGAGAGACAGAAGACGTCGTCTCCAGAATGGGGGAGGCCGCTGCGCCCCGAACGAGGGTCGACGCGACGTCCAGGAAGACGTTCACGGTGTCAGTCTCGTCAGGGTTGACGGTGACACCCCGGGCCTCCAGGTCAGCGACCGTGGCGAGAGGGGGAAGTGCCATAGGGTGTCACCTCCGTCAGTCAGCGGCCTTCGCGGTCCGCCGGGTGGTGCGCTTCTGAGTGGGGGCCTTCGGCTCCGGCTGGCGCGCCTCCGGCGCGTAGACGTAGCCACGCTCCCCGTCACCTACCAGGGAGCGGGCCGTGGCATCGGGTACGTAGGTCTTGACCCCGTTCGGGCCGATCACGTACGCCATCAGGCGCTGGTGTCGGTCCAGGTGACGATCCCCTCGGGACGGATCACCTTGCCGCCGTAGACGTGGAGGCCCCGGAGGCGGTCCGCGAACTTGTCCTGGGCCCGGAGCGCTTCGGTCTTCTCCACCTGGGAGACGTACGCCAGCGACGGGCGGTACAGGGCCACAGCCTGCGCCTTCGCCGTGGTCGGCAAGTTCTCCGTGCTGTAGATGTCGAAGTTCAGGAGACGGCCCAGCGACGCGTTCCGCAGACCCGCCGGGGAGCCGGAGGTGTCAACGCTGGTCAGCTTCGAGGACGCGCCCAGGAGGACCGCTTCGAACTCTGCGTTCACGAGGAGGACCCACTGGCCGCCGGGAACGAGGGCCTTCCGGAGAGCCTTCCGCATGTCGCGGATCGCGTTGAAGGCCGCCTCCGGGTCATCCAGAGCGACACCGCCGGAGTCCAGGGCGGTACCCGCGCCGGTCACGGCGGTCGACAGGATGAACTTGTCCGAGTCCTCCGCCATGCCCTCACCGGCCGACCGGGTGAACGCGTCCATCGAACCGGCCGCCTGGGCCTTGTCGATGTCGTCCACGTAGAAGTCGAAGTTCTTCTCCTGGTCGATCAGGAGGTCCTGAGAAGTGGTCGACACACTGTCCGCCGACGTGGTGCGGCTGTTCGCCTTGTAGTCCTTGACCTGGACAGCGACCGCAGTGTTGATCTTCACGACGTTGCCGCTGGAGGCGTTACCCTCGTACTCACGGTTCGTGAGGGCGGCAGCCACGGCCTGTTCACGGAAGTCAGTCAGGAGCTGCGCGTTCCAGATCTCGGGAATGAAAGAGGTTACGGCCATGGTGGGCCCTCCATTTCAACGGGGCTGGCGGCTGACCAGGCGGCCAGCGCGCGAGTGCGTCAGTTGCCAGAGAGGACGTTCTTCAGTCGGCCCTCTGCCTTCGCCTTGACGATGGCTTCCGGGGACATCGACTTCAGGTCCTCCCGTGTGAGCTGGGCAGGGCCCGACGCTTTGCGCGCGGCTCCACCATCAGCGGTGCCCTGGAAGCGGGGCCTGGACGTCGCGGCCAGGTACGGCTTCCGGGTCAGAAGCTCCTCAATCGCTTCGGAGATCTCCTCCGCGTCCACGTCACCCGACTCGCCCACCTCGAAGGCGGACATGTCCAGGTAGCGGTACGCGTCAGACGGGTCGGCCAGCTTGCCAGCGGCAGCCGCCTTGATCTCCGACCTGAGGATGCGAGCGTTCGCCCTCTCGGTTGCCTCACGGGACACCTGGCGGCGGATCTCGTCCGCGTCAGGCTGGTCGGCAGTGCCGGACGGCTTCGGGGCCCGGAGATCCTCCAGCTCCTTCTCCAGCTTCCGGCGCGCGTCCCGCTCCGACTTCCATCGGGTCTTCATGGAGTCCAGGGCCTTCTTCCCGGCATCCCCCAGGGCATCCGTGCCCGCGTCCGTGCCCGCGTCCGTGCCCGCGTCCGGGCCGTCCGCGAGGGTGTCAGGGGCGGCGGGTGGGGGAGTGCCAGGCGCTCCCTGGTCGCTGGGTGTCTGGGTGCCGTCCTGGGCGTCTGTGGTTCCGGGCTCGTTCAGATCAGACATCGTCAACTCCGTTGCGGGGTCGTCGGATTGCTGCTGGCGCATTGCGCGTCAGCGGAGGTAGCCGTTCTTGTACAGGAGCCGGATCGCGTGGTTCCTGTCACCATCGGCCAGGCGGTAGATCTCTTCAGGCATGAGCCGTGGCGGGCGCTTCCGGCGGCGGGAGCCAGTACCCGTGCGGGTCACCTGGGCAGTCCGGCCGAACATCTCTACGCGGTCCATGCCCTTACGTGCGTTCACGACAGCGGAGACGCTGGCACCGTCCTCCACGGCCTTCGTGCCTGCCTCACCGAACGTCTTCCGGCGTTGCGCCGGAGACATCGACTCGAAGAGGTCATGCGCGTCCAGGGGAGTGGGACGGCTCCGCCGGGTCACCGGCTGCATCGTGCAGTCGCACCGGGGGTGTCTCAGGAAGCCGCTGGAGACACCGTACTCACGGCCAGCGAGGATGATGCAGCGGGAGCACGCGGGCAGCTCCACCACGCGCACGTACGACGTGACACCTCGGTTCGCGACCATAGCGGCCTGGTCCGCCTGGCGGCCGGTGTCAGCCACGACGGTACGGACAACCATGTCCAGGAACGCGGCACCACGCGCCATTGCGGCACGCGGGGAGAAGCCACGCCTACGGGCCGATACGGCAGCCGGAGCGCTCCGGGCCAGGAGGCCCATAGCGTCCCGTCCGTCCGGGGTCTGGGAAGCGAACTGGGCGGGGTCGATGCGAGGGCCGTCACCTTCGCCAGGGCCCAACAGCTCCCGCATGAAGGTGTGCGACCCTTCCGCCGCGTGGAGCTGGCCAGCCTGAACCAGGGCCGTGACCCGGGGGAGGAGATCACCCCAGTCCCGGGCCACCGTCTCCGGCCGGACCTTTGCCCACTCCGCCAGGACCAGGCGGGCCGTGGCTTCAGCCAGTGCGGCCCGGGACTCCTGGTGTCGCTGTGCTCTCCGGCTCCAGGCCATCGTCACCTCCAGGCGACTCATCAGGGGCGCCTGGTCGCGAGTCGTGCGCCATCAGCGCTGTGATCGCGCCCATGGGGTCCGCCTCCAGTTCCCGGTCCCGCATCGTCAAGAGGTCTGCGACCTCAGTCGGAGACAGGCCGTACCGGAGCGCGATCCACTCGAAGGGGAAGCCGATTTCCTTCAGCTTCATCAGCGCGTCCGCCATCTGCGCGTGTGAGCGGGACTCAGCATCGGCCCACACCACCTGTCCGGCAGCGATGTCGACGGCCTTCGAATCATCACCACGCGCCAGCGCGATCAGGCGGAACATCTCGCGGAGTGCCTGGCCGAACCAGATCTGTTTCTCCTCGACCCGCTTGACCAGACCAGTCTCAGCGGCCAGCAACGCGTCACCTGACAGGTTCGCCATCTTGCCGATGAGGTAATGCTGAGGTGTGCGGGTCTGGGCCGCGATGTGGCCGACAGCGACCTCCATGACCTTCGTGTACGCCTCCAGGTTGGCGGCGGTCCACTCGGTCACCTTGACGTCGTCACCCGTGAAGAACATCACGCGGTCAACCGCGAAGCGTTCCATGTCCACCGGCCTGGACCCGACGATCTTCCCGTCAGAGTCCAGAATCGGGATCTCCGGCACCTCCGCACCCAGGACGATGCGCTGAGGGAACGAGGCGTAGTCGGCAGCCGTGAACAACTGGGCCCAGAGGAGGTTCACGGCGTCCTGCATGGAGATTACGCCGGTGATGTCTGACACCGGCTCCTCCGTCAACGACGGCCGGTTCGGCAGCTCCACCATCGGCACGACCCCCATGGGGTTCACCTGGGGATTGGCCTGGTCACCGGTCTCCGCCACGTCACGAGGGGCCCAGCGATTCAGCTCCTCATCCACGGCCTGTTCCTGGGGGCTCTTCGAGGACTGGCCCAGCGCAGCGCGCTCAAACTTCCAGACCTCATCAGGCAGGTACAGAGTCGCGTACGACATCGCACCGTCATCCCAGCGCTTCAGTGCCGCCCTACGCTTCCGACGCGAACCAGGCACGTACGCAACCACGCACTGGGCCGCGTCCTCGAAGGTCACCTCCGGGGTGTCCGGGTCGTCAGGGTCACCCCAGACCAGGACGAAGGACCGGCCGGAGTTGACGGACCCCAAGAAGCCCAGTTGAGAGTCAGCGTCCAGCCCGTTCCGCTGCCAGACTCGCCACAGCTCCTTGTCAGCGTCCGTGGTGCCGGACGGCCGGATGCCGTTAACGGACAGGCGCTCCACGGGCGCATCGCTGACCACCTGGACCCAGTTGTCCGCGAAGCCCTTGTACCGGTCCCCGTGGAACTTCTGGAACTGCTCTGACGCGAAGGTCAGCGGGTGGTTGCCTCGGTAGTAGTTGCTTGCCCTGGTGATCTCCGGGCGCCGTGCCAGGAGCTGGTCTTCGAGACGCTGGACCAGCGCCAGGGCCTGTTCGTATGTTGCCACTGGTCCCTCCTACGCGGACATGTAGAGCGGCTTCTTGCGCATGAGTCCGGCCGCGATGGCGTCGCATGCGGCCTCGTGTGCCAGGACAGACACCACGGCCAGGTCGATCTTTCGGCGGTGCTCCGGCTTCGCCAGGACGTACCGGTCAGACGGACGTGCAGCCATGCGCGCGTTGAAGACGTGCCGCTCAGTGATCGGGCAGCCGTCATGCGTGAACGTGGAGTCACGCTTCACACAGTCCGTCTTGAGGCGCTCAGCGGCAGCGTGCATCTGTACCGGCCGCCTGGTGTGCCAGCGAATCACCCGACGCTCCCCGTATCGCTCCGCCCACTTGTCCACCTCGGACTCCCAGTACGGCGGGTCGCAGTACATGAGCTTGACGTCGTACGTGCGGAAGATCTCGTCCACCGCTGCGTCGACCTCCAGGCGGGGAACCTGGCCCTCCCACTCCGCCGGGTCCCAGATGGTGGGGCGCGTTGACGGTCCGTACGTCGGAGTGAACTGGAAGCCGTCCATCGTCTCCGCGCGGAGGCCGGTCCAGTCGTCAGAGTCGGAGCCGTCGAAGCCCAGGACGATCGGAGTCTTCATGAGCTTGTACGTGGACGGCTTCGGCTTCTCACGGTCGCTGGCGCGGGACAGCCACGCGGCAGCCTCCAGCCAGGAGCCATGACCAGCCATGATGCGGTTACCGAAGAAGCGCTCCGCCTGGCCGGGGTCGGACTCCAGAAGCTCCGCCGCCTCCGCCTCAATGGCGTCCAGGTCGATGTGCGGGCAGTCCGCATAGACGGCCTTGTGAATCTTCCGACGCTCCTGCTTGTTCCGGTAGGACAGCGTCGGCGGGGCCTGGGGGAAGTAGCGGTAGACGTCCTCCGCCGCACCCTCGTTCGTCTTCTGGGCCGTGGAGTACTCGCTGGGGTCGTACGCGTTCGTCGTCTCCATGGAGCGGCCGGACATACCGGCCAGGCCACGGCGCATCGTCTCCGCAACCTTGATCATCTTGTTGGTTGCGGTGTACGTGCCTGTCTCGTCCTGGACCGCGAACGTGATCGGGTTACCCAGGCGGGACTGTGCGGACGACGTGACGACGTCGATACGGCCCTCTTCGCCCACCCTCACGAAGCCCTCCAGAGGCTTCATGAAGGACGACAGGTCGCTGTGCTTGATCATGGCGACCAGAGGCCGGTAGACGTTCGCGACCTGGTCCTCAGACGTCGCCAGAAGCTGAATCAGCGGCGTCGGCTGGGGGACGGCCATCGGGTCGCCCTGGTCGTAAACGAACTCCCAGCCGCAGGAGCATCCCCAGTCGCGGCAGCGGTAGCGCTCCCCGCCCTGGGCCCAGCCAGCGAAGACAGTCGGTCCGGCAGCCTCCGCCAGGACCACGGCAGCCGCGAACGGCCCCTTCCCGGACTTCTGAGGCATGATCACCTGCGCGCGCCGGTAGACGAACGCGGTGGACTTCTGGCCTGCCTCTGCGGTCGGCCGGACCGTATACATGCTGGACGCGACCTTCAGTTGCCAGGGCAGCATTGTGAACGGCTGGCCCTGGTCGAAGCCGTCAGGGACGACCGCGTGGGCCTCAATCCAGGCCAGGGTCACGACCAGGCACGATCCGTCACTCACCCTGGACCGCCTTCAGGCGGGACGTCAGAGACGCGACAGCCGAGACGGCGGACTGGGGGGCCGACTGGTCATCGTCAGTGTTTACGGTGCCCACGGTCCAGCGGTTCCGGAGCATGCCGGACACCGAAAGGCCCAGGGACTCCGCGAACTGCTTGACCTGGCCCCACACGATGGCGCTGGAGCGGGGGGACTCTGCGCGGACCAGGAGGCGGACGTATGAGGCCACCTCAAACTCCATGTGGAGCTGTTCCCACATGACGGCCTGGGGGGCCTCCCAGAGGCGCTCCCAGAGGTCCATCTCACGGTCGCTGGGGGAGGCCAGCGGGAAGGCTGGGAGAGGACCGTCACGGCCGTCTGCGGGCAGCGTGGTCCAGCCCTGAGTGTCCGACTTCGCCTTGTGGCTCCGCTCAGTGGACGTCGGAGCGGGTCCGCTGCGCGCGCGTGCGCCTCCACTGGACATGTGCGGTCACCTCCAGGCGCCTCACTTGGGGCGGCTACTTGAACGAAACGGGGGTCACGTGTTGTACTGGTCCTCCGCCTCAATTGAAGGAGTCAGAGATGGCCAGTGTTTTGATCAGCGGCATGACGGCAACGACCCTGGGCGACGCGATCCGCGCCTCAATCCGGGAGGCCCGCGAGCGGGAGGCCCAGGAGGCGCGGCAGGCGGAGCCGGACATGTCCACGGCGGAAGCCCAGTTGGCCCGCGCGCGGGAGCGTGGCCTTCAGATCGTCACCGTGGTGGCTACGGGACAGCGGGGCTGGGTCGTCCAGGAGCTGAACTACGGCTGCACGCTGCGTATCCGGCTGGCGGGTAGGCGTGGAGAGGACGCGATCGCTCGCGTGCCGGTCAGCCACGTGATGTACGAGCGTCGCTGAACGCGAGAAAGGGGCCCCTGGCTGGATGGCCGGGGGCCTTCGTCATGCCTCACAGAGTGTGAGCGACAGGGGTCCGATCAAGGTGTTTGAACCGGGCGCACCTGACAGAGCCCTCCCCCGCGTTCAACGTCCCCTACCGGTTGGGGGTTACCCCCCACCCTCTGACCTGCACAAATGGCTCTGACCTGCGATGATGTCACAGTGTGACGTCAGGCGCGATCGTTCCATCCACCAGGTTGGTTGCGTGCCGTCTCACGTGAGTGATGAGCCTTCGTCATCGCACGGAGGTTGCTCCAGTCATGGCCATGCGGACCCAGTGGGCCCAGGCCGTCAACGTGATCTACCTCTGAGGCAGCGGGACGCAGTGGCTCAGGCAGGTCCAGGCACTCGTCACACTCGCAGTACGGATGCTCGCGCAGGTACGCGCGCCTGGTACGGGCCCAACGCGTGCCATAGCCAGCGGCAGAGGGGGAGCGACGCGTGCGCCTGGCGCGACCCTGGCACGCCTCACAGCGGCCTCCAGTGGTCAGCGTGGGGCATCCAGGCGTCGGACAGACGGACAGAGCCCTCATGCGCGCCATCAGACCCAGCCGCCGGACAGGAAATGGGCCGCCAGCCACGTGACACCGGCCAGCAGCGTGAACCGACGCAGACGCGTCAGGCCGTCCGGCTGAGGGTCACGCCGCGTGATGGCGAACCAGCGCCAGACGTGCTCCGACAGAGTGTCGTCAGGGCGTTTACGAGCCAGCGCCAGCCCTTCGATGACACCGAAGGCGGCCAGCCAGGTCACCCAGGACAGGGTCCAGATGCTCACAGTGACCTCCAGGCGTCGGAACGGGTACGGCTGACCTGGCTGGACTCGAACCAGCGACACGCGGAGTAACAATCCGCTGCTCTGCCGTCTGAGCTACAGGTCATTGACGGGCTGGTCAGCGTGGCAGGGATCGAACCTGCGCTCTCCTGGTCCCAAACCAGGCGCCTTACCTCTCGGCTACACGCTGAAGAGGCCCCAGCGCGTCAGACCTGGCCAGCGGCCAGCGGGACACGTCGGGGCTGCGCTCACGACCGGACTCGAACCGGCGGCCTCCGCCTTGACAGGGCAGTGCGCTGACCATCTGCGCTACGTGAGCTTGCGTTCCCCGCCCTGCCGGTCCTGGGCCTGGCCAAACGGCGCGGCCTCTCAGCAAGGCGGGGAAGTCAACCCCCTGGGTAGGGCGTGCGAAGCCGTAGCCAGGGGCCGTGAGGTGGGCCTACTCGGGGCCCGCTTCGCCCAGGCCGCCGCCTGGGCTACTAGGGGCCCGTTTCAGAGCCTCACGGAGTCTGGGGGAGGGCCTGGCGCTCAACGGCCCCGTAGGGACTTACGTGGCGCTTCCAGACCCTCCCTGAGTGTGCTGCGACCGGCGGAGAGGAGGACGCCAGGAGCACAGGGGAGGCAGGAGCCCTGCCTGGCGCTCCGACCGCCGATAGGAAGGGGTGCGCGGCACTCCAGGGGAGCAACCTGCCTCACTCCTATACAGGTGAGGATCTCCCCTGAAACGAGCCTGGGAAGGGTCGTTAACGATGTGACGCGCACCACGTCAGGCAGGCGGTAGCGAGTCCACCCACCGTGCCCGGGACGGCCACTCGGAGCCACAGCGCAGACAGCGGACCAGGGTGAACGGTGGCCGCAGCGGGCGGACCAGACGGTACTCGGGACGGTGGTCGCCAGGGCTGACGCACGCGCGTCGCTGGCGACCCTCCACGGGGTCTGTAGAGCGCTGAGAAGCCATCAGGGGGTCCTCTAAGGGGAAAGGCCCCCGGCAGGCTGCCAGGGGCCGTTGCTGTCGTTCACGATCAGTACGTGCGCGTCTTCGTCTTCCTGCCCATAGCGGCAGCGATCGGCCAGCCAGTGACGGCCCAAAGACCACACGTGATGATGGACAGGAAGACGTGGAGGCCGTGGTTCGCGCCACGCTTCGTCACGACCGTCCGGGGCTGGGGCGGGTAAGGGGCACCCTGCGGTGCTCCTTGGTACGGCTGGCCCTGGTACGGCGGTGGCGGCGGGCCATGGTAAGGCGGCTGGGTCATGAACTTCCCTCCCTAGATGAGCCGTTATCGTAACCGACAGACACGACGAAGGCCCCCGGCAGGCTGCCAGGGGCCGTCAGTCGTTCACGATCAGCGGCTACCCGTCCCACACTCGCAGGTCGGTTCTTCCGCACACAGACATTGAATGTACTCCAGTGCCTCACGCTTCGTGGGCTTGGACGTGTCCGCCACCTCTTGACCAGGCGCGATGATGAGCCAGTTTGGTCCCGCGCCGTACCCAGAACCCTTTGGCGCAGGGATGTTCTCCACGCGGTAGGTCCCGCATGGAGTGGTCACCTCGTAGTATCCGGCACCGACTCGCTTTGTACGGACCTTCATCGTGAACCCCTTCCCCGCCGGTCCGTCCGGCAAGGGCTTCAGAGTAGGCGCCCCTATTGAGTCGCGTCAAGCTCACCAGCGACGGTCGTCCGCCTCCAGGTACGCGGCGGTGCGGGACGTGATCTCCTCCTCCGACAGCCGCTCGTGAACGTCGAAGAACGGCTCCAGCCACGGCGTCAGGCGCGGGAACAGCTCCGCGATGAAGCGGTACGGGCAGCGGCCGGACTTCGCCAGGTTGTGGTCAGCGCAGAGCGGGACCAGGTTGTCCAACGTGTGCGAACCGCCACGGATGAGCGGGACGTTGTGGTCGATGTGCTCGAACGGGCCGCCACACACCACGCACGTGTAGTAGCCCTCCTCGTCCCAGTGGATGAACACGTCCTCCGGCTGGTGGCCGTCGTAGTCGGCCCCGTAGCGCATGGCGCGGTACCGGCGCCCGTTCCCCGCCGCCTGGGCCCGCACACGAGGGTCCTCACGGCGGACAGACTCCCTGGCCGCATGGCAGCGGCGGCACTGCGGGAACCGGCCGTCCGGACGCGTGCAGTCCAGCGGGAAAGCAGACAGCGGCAGGACCGCGAAGCAGCGCGCGCACGCCTTCGCAGGGACGCTGCGGGCCCGGAGGCTGGCGTTCACGCTGACCCGGAACCGGCGGTCCGCCAGAGGGGGCCTGCCGCGCGCTGGCGGACCTGACGGACCTGGCGTGGCTGGGTTCACGATCGCTCCGCGCGGTAGGCCGCACGCTTACAGTGGCGGGAGCAGAAGCGGGGAGGCCGTCCACGGCCCCTGTACGCCAGCGGGGAGCCGCAGCCGGGCCCCTCGCACGTCGCGGACTCCCTGGCCGCCTGGCGGGCCGCCTGGAGGTCCTCCTGTGCGTCCTGAAGGCCCTGGCAGAAGTCGTCTGCGTCCTCGTACGGACAGATGGAGAGACGGCCTGGGCCGGTCGGCTGGAAGGGCTGACCACAGAGACGGCAGTCGCGGAGGCGTGCGCCTGGCCGCTGGATGGCCTTGCGGCAGCGAGGGGAGCATGTGCGTTGCTGGCGACCCTCAAGGGGCGTACCGCAGTGGAGGCAGTTCGGTTCGTAGTCGACCACGGGAGAGGTCCTCTCGATCAGGCGGCCGGGACGCCCTTGATCAGGTGAGGACCTCTCCTTCAGGTGGGGGACGGAAAGGCTGTTCAGTCCCAGGACCTGGGGTAAGGCCGTAGAGGGCTGAAAGATGTAGAACTATTTTGTATCCGGGACGAAACAAAAATAGAGGACTCGTCCGCTGTTCGGCCGGAGGCCGCCCCCGCTACAGCCCCGGTGTCAGCCATGACGTGTCGATACCGTTCGCCTCCATGACACGGACACGCTCCACGGCCTCCGTCAACGTCATACCCGACGCGTGCTCTCTGGCCTCCTGGGCGGACATGACCGGTGCGTCAGTCTCTCGCCAGCGGTACCGCAGACGCTCCACCTGAAGGCCCTTCCTTCCCCGCTGTCCGGGGCTGATCTCCAGCTCCTCGAACGCCTGGTCCAGCAACTCCCGCCGGTCGTCAACCATGGCTCCTTCCCAGTACTCCGCCATGGTTTGTCCGGTGGCCACCAGCTCTGTCCGCCTGTCCGGCTCCTGTCCGGACAGCTCCTCCTTACGGGCCTGGAGCTTCTGGAGGCGTGCGAAGGTGTCCGCGTCCGCCGACGTGGCCAGGTCGGACAGCGTGTCTCTGATGTCCGCCTCCACGGTGGCCAGGTCCTCAGTCGCGGACACCACTGTCCGCTCCCTGTACATGGGCATGTGGCCAACGGCGGACAGGTACAGGCCGGTCACGTGCTCCTCCAGGGGTACAGCGCTGATACTGACCTGGGTCGGACAGATCCGCCCCTGGTTACCCGTTGGGCAGCGATAGAACACGATCGGCCGGGGGTTCGCGGACCGTGACATCTTCCTGTCCACAGTCAGCAACGACCCGCACCCAGAGCATGTCAGGAGGGCGGACAGGAGTCGCGCCGGTTGGCGGCCACCTTTGTACATCTGCCGGTCCGGCCGGTTGAGGTGTCCGCGAATGGCGGCTACCTGGGAGGTCGTCAGGATCGGTGGCCACGGCGTGAGGATGTTCCCGTCTTCGTCGCGGACAGGCCGTCCGTTCTCCTCTACCTGGCCCATGACTACACCGCTGGTGAGGAGTTTCACCAGGCTCCGGCGGCACCACTGGTCCGCGCGCCGTGGCTTGACGCCAGCGTGGTTCAGGCGTCGCGCGATGCGGTTCAGCGGGTCCGGCTCCGGCTTCAGGAGTGCCTCCGCCGCCTCTCGGATGTGCCGGGCCTCCTCCGGGTCGATCTCCAGGACCCACCCTCTGGGGCTGCCTTCGTCGTCCGTCTCCGGGTTCGGGACCGGCCTGTACCCGAACGGCGCCGTTCCGCCTCCCCAGCGTCCCGCGCGCCGGAGTCGCCTGGACCGGTTCCTGGAGCGTTCCCGGATGCGCTCACGCTCCGCCCGGCCGACCTCCGCCTGAATGACGAACCTGAACCTGAACGCGTCGCCGTGAAGGCTGTCCAGGCCAGCAGTGTCGAGTAGGCGCACAGGGTTGTGCGAGCGGCGGCCGGTGGTGGGGTCCTTCCCTTCGACCACGTCCAGGATGGCGGCAGCGACGTTCAGGCCCTCACGGGTGAGTCGGTCAGTGACTGGATTGATCAGGACGTCGCAGCGTCCCGTTCGTGCGTCGTCCAGCCAGGCCGTGAACTCGTCCCGGTCCCGGTACCCGCCGGACTTACCATCATCTACGTGGAGCGCGACTTCTTCGAAGCCTTCACGGGCGCAGAGGGCCCGCATGTCCTCGATCATGCCGTCCAGGGACAGGTTCTCAGCGTCGGCAGCGACGGAGAGACGTGCATACAGGCTGGCGCGCTTTCTGGGTTTCGTCACCCGGCCAGTGTAGCGGCCTCATACGGGTCTGGTGAGGGTTCCGACGTGTCGAAGGTGCGGCGCGTGACGGCGGAAGCGCCGAAGAGGACGGGTGCCGCGTCCCGGCTGTGCTCGTCGGTGTCCTTGAGCTCGTCCCAGCGCATGCGCGGCCTCCTCGGTGGTGGTGTCGCGTCCTTCTTGCTCCACTGTCGCTCTCCGCGGTCTCAGAATAGAACACGCGTTCGTGTAGAAAGTGTCAAGCTCGATTTGGGGAGCCGACCCTGGGGTGATTGGCTGGCCACCCCGATCACAGGCCGTCCAGTCACAGGAGGAGTCATGGCGCAGGTCGAAGCGACCACGCAGCGGGAGATCGCGGCCGGACCCGACGAGGTGTTCGACGCGCTCGCCGACTACAGCGGGACCCGGGCCGAACTGCTCCCCGCCCCCTTCAGCGAGTACGAGGTCCGGGAGGGCGGCGACGGCGAGGGCACGCTCGTGCACTGGAAGCTCCAGGCGACCAGCAAGCGCGTCCGGGACTGCCTGCTCGACGTCACCGAGCCGGCCGACGGGGAGTTGGTGGAGACCGACCGCAACTCCTCGATGGTGACCACCTGGCGGGTGACCCCCGGCAGCGGGGAGAAGACCGCCCGGGTCACGGTGACCACGGTCTGGAACGGCGCGGGCGGCATCGGCGGCTTCTTCGAGCGGACCTTCGCGCCCAAGGGGCTGGCCCGCATCTACGACGACGTCCTCCAGCGGCTGGCCGCCAGGACGGAGCAGGGCGGCTGACCTCCGCGTCCGGGCACGCGCGGCGCGCCCTCACTGGATCGGGTGGTTTCCGGTGGGGGCGCCGCTGCCGCAGGCGGCGGACCGCCGCAGGGAAAACCCCTGATCGGCAGCCCGACAGGCGCCCCGGGCAACTGAATTGAGTCCCATCCGTCCCACGGCGCGCACCTGAACCGTGCTTGAACGCGCTTGTCGTGCAATGCGAGAAATACTCCCCCAGAAGCAGCGGCAAGGGGAGTGGGATGGGCGGTACCGGCGGGGCGACCCTCGACACCAGGGGTGACGGAAACCCCGTAACCGGCAGGGGACTTCATCCCGGGCCCGTGGCCGCCGCGGCTCCGGCCGCGGTCGAGGTCACCGTGGAACTGCCCGGCCGGCCGGAGGCCCCGGCGGCGGCGACGCCGATGCCGGCGCCCGCGCCGGGACCCGCTGGCCCGCTGACGACTCCCGGCGCCGCGCCGGCAGCTACCGCCGCGGCGCCGACCGGAGCGGTGGAGTGCGGATCGACGGGCTCCGTCGCCCCGGGGCCCGGGGCGGTGGGGTCCGGCGCGGCCCGGTTCGCGCCGGCCGCCGGCCCCGGCACGCCCGGCGTCGACCTGGCCGGCCCCCGGGCGCCGTACCCGGCGGAGCGGATCCCGCAGGAAACTCCGCAGGATGCCGCAGCGTGGAGCGGGCCCCAGGACGCCGCACAGGGCGCCGCCGCGCAGGAGACCGCGGCGCCGGACGGCGGCCCGCCGCAGGCGCCGCTGTCAGCGCGCCGACTCCGCCTCGTCTTCGGCGCGCTGATGCTGGCCATGCTGCTAGCCGCGCTCGAACAGACCATCGTGGCCACCGCCCTTCCCAAGATCGTCGGCGAACTCGACGGCCTGCGCCGGATGTCCTGGGCCGTCACCGCCTACCTTCTGGCCGCGACCATCGTGCTGCCCGTCTACGGCAAGCTCGGCGACCTCTTCGGCCGCAAGGGCCTCTTCCTCTTCGCCATCGGCGTCTTCACCGTCGGCTCCGCCCTCGCCGGGTGGTCCGGTTCCATGGAGGAGCTGATCGTCTACCGCGCCGTGCAGGGCACCGGAGCCGGCGGACTGATGATCGGGGTGCAGGCGATCATCGCGGACGTCGTACCGGCCCGCGACCGCGGCCGCTACATGGGCCTGATCGGCGCCGCCTTCGGGCTCGCCTCGGTGGCCGGGCCGCTGCTGGGCGGCTGGTTCACCGACGACCTGTCCTGGCGCTGGTGCTTCTGGTTCAACGTACCGGTGGGCCTGCTCACCCTCCTGGTGACCTCGCTCGCCCTCACCCTGCCCAGGCCCCGGGTGCGGCCCCGGCTCGACATCCTCGGCGCGCTGCTGATGGCGGTCTTCTCCACCTGTCTGGTCCTGCTCACCAGTTGGGGCGGCACGACCTACGACTGGGGCGACGGCGTCATCCTCGGCCTGGCCGCCGGTGCCCTGGTCAGCGGCGGGCTCTTCCTCGTCGCCGAGCACTACGCACCGGAACCCGTGCTTCCGCTGCGGCTGTTCCGGGACTCCGTCTTCAACGTCACCGGTCTGGTGGGCGCGGCCATCGGCATCGCGCTCTTCGGCGCCGCCAGCTATCTGCCCAGCTTCCTGCAGATGGTCGAGGGCGTCAGTGCCACCACCTCTGGGCTGCTGATGCTGCCGCTGATGTCCGGGGTCGTCGTCTCCTCCCTGCTCGCCGGCCAGCTCATCACCCGCACCGGGCACTACAAGATCTTCCCCGTGCTGGGCTGCGCGCTCTCCGCCGAAGGGATGTGGCTGCTCTCCAAACTGGACGCGGACACCTCGCGCCAGATGTTCGGCATCTGGTCGGGCATCCTCGGCCTGGGGATCGGCTTCGTGCTGCCGGTGCTCGTGCTGGCCGTGCAGAACTCGGTGCGCGCCACCGACATCGGCGCGGCCACCAGCGCCAACAACTACTTCCGGCAGATCGGCGGCAGCATCGGGGCGGCCCTGTTCGGCACCCTGCTCGCGCACCGGCTCGCGGACGCGCTCGCCCGGAAGCTCCCCGGCGACCAGGGCGAGTTGCCCGACCCCGACTCCCTGACCCCGCAACTCGTGCGCGCACTGCCCGCACCGCTGCGCGACGGCTACGTCGAGGCGTACGCGGAAGCGATGCCGCGGATCTTCCTCTACCTCGTTCCGGTGCTCGTCCTCGGGCTGGCACTGTCCCTCTTCCTCAAGGAGAAACCACTGGTGTCCCAGCACACGTCCGTGCCTCCGGCCCGCAGCGCCGAAGCACCCGCAGCGCCCGCGCCCGACGCCGCCACGCCGCAGCCGCAGCCGCAGCCCGCGCCCTACGCCGCCGGTGTTCCGGTCTGCGGCGCCGTGCGGCACCACGACGGAACCGCGGTACCCCGCGCGGCGCTCACCCTGGTGGACACCGCCGGGCGGCAGATCGGGCGGGGGGCCACCGGCGACGACGGGCGGTACGCGCTGAGCACTCCTGGCGAGGGCTCCTACGTGCTGATCGCGTCGGCGGGCGGGCACCAGCCGCGTGCGGTCAGCGTCAGCGTGGGCGAACGGCCCGTCGACCTCGATGTGGTACTCGGCGGGGCGGGCCGGCTGGCGGGCAGTGTGCTGACCGCCGACGGCAACCCCGTCAAGGACGCCATCGTCACCCTCACCGACGTGCGCGGCGAGGTCGTCGCCACCACCCGCAGCAGCCGGGAGGGCGGCTACGTCATCTCCGAACTCGTCGCCGGCGAGTACACGCTGGCGGCCAGCGCTCCCGTCTACCGCCCCGCCGCCCTCCCGGTCTCCGTGCAGGCGTCCCGCGAGACCCGGCAGGACGTCGAACTCGCCGGTGGCGCCGTGCTGCGCGGCACCGTCCGGGCCTCCGGCGGGCGACCCGTGGAGGATGCGCGGGTCACCCTGCTGGATGCCGCCGGAAACGTCGTCGACACCGCGACGACCGGCACCGACGGCATCTTCCGCTTCGTCGACCTGGCCTCGGGCGAGTACACGGTGGTGGCCGCGGGCTATCCGCCGGTCGCGACCGTGCTGCAGATCGCAGGCGGCGGGCGCACCGAACGCGACCTGCAACTGGGCCACGAAGACTGACGGTCCGGGCTGTCCGGGCTGTCCGGGCTGTCCGGGCCGACCGGACAGCCCGGCCCGACCGGGCGCCGGGCGGGCCCCGGCGCGGCTTCCCGGCGCGCCGGGGGCTTCCGGCGGTGCGGCCGACGCGCCGACCGCGCCCCCCGTCGCGTCCCCCGTTCGGGCGTTGCCCCTCCTGCCGTTCCCGTCCGGCTCTACGGTGGTGAAGGCTGCCCGGCGTGGCGGGACCGGCCGCCGGAAGAGAGGACTGGTTCATGGGAAGCGAGCCGGACGCTGACCGTGGGATCCGCCGGACCGGTCCCTGCGCGGTGGAGACCCTGGTCGCCGTCCGCGGATGCCTTCCGCTCGCGGCGGTCGGCATCGGCGCGCGCGGCACCGTCGTGCACTGGGGCAGCGGCGCGAGCGCGCTGTTCGGACACCGCCGCAAGGACGTGCTCGGCGCCCCGGCGGCCGACATCCTGCCGGTGACGGGTGCGTTGAACGCCTCCGCGCGCGCGGGCGACCACCACTGGCTCGACGGCGCCGGTGATCTGACGGGGGCCGGTGCCGCCATGGCGGGACGGGCCCGCGTTCCGGTGCCCGGTCGGGACCGCGCAGATGTGCTGTGGTGGAGCTACCCGCTGGCTGCTCCCGCGCCCGTCCGGCTGCTGGTCCTCGCCACCGGTACGGCCCGGCTGCAGCGGCAGCGGGCGCTGCGGGGGACGAGGATCGTGCCCTCGTTCGGCCACCACCGCTGGTTTCCGGAGGCGAGTGAACTGGGCGCGCGGCTGCCGCGGCTCCTCGGCCGGCAGACCCGCGCGGCGGCGGCACCGGCGGCCTCCCGGATCCGGGAACTGGGCTGTCCCGTGGTGGAGGTGCATCGGCCCGCCGCCCAGTACGATCCGGCGCTCGTGGCGTGGAACGCGCAGGTCAGCGATGGATGCGGGGAGGATCCTCGCCTGCCCGGGTGAAAACAGGTGGTGTGGACCAGTGGAGTTATCCACAGGGGTGTCCTGGCGGTTGGCCACCGCGTAACGTGCCGGGCATGAAGATCCTCATCAGCGCCGACATGGAGGGCGCAACGGGAGTCACCTGGCCGGCGGACGTCCTGCCGGGAACCCCGCAGTGGGAGCGCTGCCGCTCGATGTTCACCTCGGACGTGGACGCCGCCGTCCGGGGCTTCTTCGAGGCAGGCGCTGACGAGGTGCTCATCAACGAGGCCCACTGGACGATGCGCAACCTCCTGCTGGAACAGCTGGACGAGCGGGCCGAGATGATCACCGGTCGGCACAAGGAGTTGTCGATGGTCGAAGGCATCCAGCATGGCGACGTGGACGGCGTCGCCTACATCGGCTACCACACCGGTGCCGGCAGCGAGGGCGTCCTCGCCCACACCTACCTCGCCAACTCCCTGACCGGCGTGTGGGCCGACGGGGTACGGGCCGGCGAGGGCTTCCTCAACACCCTGGTGGCGGCAGAGTTCGGCGTCCCCGTCGTGCTGGTGACCGGAGACGACCGCACCGTCGAGGACGCCAAGGGCTATGCGCCCGAGGCGCTGGGCGTCGCCGTCAAGGACTACGTGTCGCGGTACGCCGCGGTGTGCCGCCCGCCGGCCCGCACCGCGGCCGAGATCCGGGACGCCGCCCGGCGTGCCGTCCCGCAGGCCGGTCGGCGCGTTCCACCGGAGCCCGAACCGCACACCGTGGAGCTGGAGTTCGACGCCGAACACCTGGTGGGCGCAGCCACGGTCGTGCCCGGTGTCGAGCGCTCCGGCGAGCGCCGCGTGGCCTTCACCTCGGCCGGGGCCTACGACATGATCCGCTGCTTCAAGGCCGTCACGACCGTCGTCTCCGCCGCAGTGGAGGAGCAGTATGGCTGAGCGGGCAGCACGGGAAGAGCGCGGTATGACGGCTCCCGCGGATGGCGGCCACCTCGACGCGCAGGTCTTCGAGGAGGTGGTGCGGGCGACCTCCGAACTGATCCGGATCGACACCACCAACCACGGCGCGGGAGAGGGCAACGAACGCCCGGCCGCCGAGTACGTCGCCGCCGGACTGGCCGACGCGGGCATCGAACCCCGGCTGCTGGAGAAGAAGTCCGGCCGGACCAACGTGGTGGCCAGGATCGAGGGCACCGATCCGACAGCCGGGGCGCTGCTGCTGCACGGCCACCTCGATGTGGTCCCGGCCGAGCCCGCCGACTGGACGGTGCACCCCTTCTCCGGAGAGATCCGCGACGGCGTGGTGTGGGGACGCGGCGCCATCGACATGAAGAACGCCGACGCCATGGCCCTCTCGCTGGCTCGCGCCTGGGCCCGGGCCGGGGTGCGGCCGCCGCGCGACATCGTCCTGGCCTTCACCGCGGACGAGGAGGACAGCGCCGAGTTCGGCTCCGACTTCCTGGTGCGGGAGCATCCGGAACTCTTCGAGGGCTGCACCGAGGGCATCAGCGAGTCCGGTGCCTTCACCTTCCACGCCGGTCCCGGAATGCGGTTCTATCCCGTGGCGGCCGGCGAACGCGGAACGGCCTGGCTCAAGCTGACCGCCCACGGCCGGGCGGGACACGGCTCCAAGGTCAACCGCGCCAACGCCGTCAGCCGGCTCGCCGCCGCCGTCCACCGCATCGGCGAGCACGCGTGGCCGGTGCGGCTGACCCCCACCGTGCGGGCGGCGCTCGTCCGCCTCGCCGAACTGCACGGGCTGCGCCCGCTCCGCCCCGATGCGCCGGACGCCGAGGTGGACGCGCTGCTCGACGCACTCGGCCCGGCCGCCGCGCTGGTCGAGCCGGTCGTGCGCAACAGCGCCAACCCCACGGTGCTGGAGGCCGGTTACAAGGTCAATGTGATCCCGGGGACGGCCACCGCGCGCGTGGACGGCCGCATGCTGCCCGGCGCCGAGGAGGAGTTCCACGCCACGCTCGACGCGCTCACCGGCCCCGAGGTGGACTGGGAGTTCCAGCACCGGGAGATCCCGCTCCAGGCACCGCTGGAAACGCCGCTGTTCGCCGCCATGGTCGAGGCGCTGGAGCACTTCGACCCGGGCGCGCACGCGGTGCCGCACTGCATGTCCGGCGGCACCGACGCCAAGCAGTTCTCCCGGCTCGGTGTCGCAGGCTACGGCTTCACCCCGCTCAAGCTCCCCGAAGGCTTCGACTACCAGGCGCTGTTCCACGGCGTGGACGAACGTGTGCCCGTGGAGGCGCTGCACTTCGGCATCCGCGTCCTGGACCGCACCCTGCTCGGCATCGCAGCGCGGTCCGGCGCACCCTCCCGCACTTCCGCCACCGGCGGCGACCCGGGCGGCAGTGACCGCACCGTCGGCCGGGACGCCACGACCCCGTCAGGAGGCTGACTTCCATGCCCGTCCAGGCCCCCTACGGCACCTGGCCCTCCCCGATCGACGCCGGACTCGTGGCCGCGCACGACGGGCGGCCCGACTTCCTCGGATCCGTCGGCGGCGAGCTGTGGTGGACCGAGCCGCGTCCCGAGGAAGGCGGGCGCCGCGCTCTGCTGCGGCTGCCGGCCGACGGACGGCAGGCCCCCGTCAGCGTGCTGCCCGCACCCTGGAACGTGCGCAACCGGGTGATCGAGTACGGCGGTCTGCCCTGGGCCGGTGCGGCCCGCGGCAGCGGTGGGCCGCTGATCGTCTTCACACACTTCGCCGACCAGCGGCTCTACGCGGTCGAGCCCGACGCGCCCGACGCCGCGCCCCGCCCGCTGACCCCGCTCTCCGACGTCACCGAGGACGGGCTGCGCTGGTGCGACCCGGTGGTGCTGGTCGAGCGCGGCGAGGTGTGGTGCGTACTGGAGGAGTTCACCGGCGAGGGCCCCACCGAACTGCGCAGGGTACTGGCGGCCGTCCCGCTGGACGGTTCGGCCGCCGCCGACCGCGGCCGGGTGCGGGAGCTGACCGGGGACGGCGACCGGTTCCTGAGCGGCCCACGGCTCTCCCCGGACGGCGAGCGCCTGGCCTGGCTGGCGTGGAACCACCCCGCGATGCCGTGGGACGGTACCCGCGTCATGACCGCACGGATCAGCGGTGACGGCAGCCTCGAACAGCCGCGTGCGGTCGCGGGCGGCCCCGAGGAGTCGGTGGCGCAGGCGGAGTTCGCCCCCGACGGCACGCTGCTGATCGCCTCCGACGCGAGCGGCTGGTGGAATCTCCGCCGGGTGGATGCGGAGGCGACCGAAACGGACGGCTCCGCACCCCGGGGAGTGCCGCTGTGCCCGCGCGAGGAGGAGTTCGCGGGTGCCGCCTGGAAGATCGGGCAGCGCTGGTTCGCACCCCTGCCCGGCGGACTCGTGGCCACGCTGCACGGGCGGGGCGCGCAGCGGCTGGGTGTGCTCGACCCGGAGACGGGCGAACTGGTCGACGCCGCCGGGCCGTGGACCGAGTGGGCACCCTCGCTCGCCGTCGTCGACTCCCGCGTCGCCGGGATCGCGGCGAGCCCCCGCACCTCCTACGAGATCGTCGAACTGGACACCCGCACCGGCCACACGGTCGCCGTGGCCGCGCACCACGAGGACCAGGTTGACCCGGCCTACTATCCACAGCCGCAGAGCCGCACCTTCACCGGGCCCGACGGCCGCGACGTCCACGCCCACCTCCACCCCCCGCACCATCCCGACCACACCGCACCCGCGGGGGAACTGCCGCCCTATGTGGTGTGGGTGCACGGCGGACCCACCAGCCGCTCCCCCCTGGTGCTCGATCTGGAGATCGCCTACTTCACCTCCCGTGGCATCGGTGTGGCCGAGGTCAACTACGGCGGCTCCACCGGCTACGGACGTGCGTACCGCAACCGCCTCCGGCAGCAGTGGGGCGTCGTCGACGTCGAGGACTGTGCCGCGGTGGCCCGCACCCTCGCAGCTGAGGGCACGGCCGACCCGGCGCGGCTGGCCATCCGGGGCGGCAGCGCGGGCGGCTGGACCAGCGCCGCGTCGCTCACCTCCCCGCTCGCGGAGGGCCTGTACGCCTGCGGCACCATCACCTATCCCATCCTCGACCTGACGGGGTGGGCCACCGGCGAGACCCACGACTTCGAGTCCCAGTACCTGGAGTCCCTGGTCGGCCCGCTCGCCGAGGTGCCGGGCCGGTACCGCGCGCGCTCCCCGTTGCAGCACGCGGACCGGACGGCGGCGCCCTTCCTGCTGCTCCAGGGGCTGGACGACGTGATCTGCCCGCCGGTGCAGTGCGAGCGTTTCCTGGAACAGGTCAAGGGGAGGGGAGTCCCGCACGCCTATCTCGCCTTCGAGGGCGAGGGACACGGTTTCCGCCGGGCCGGGACGATCGTGCGCGCGGTGGAGGCCGAACTCTCGCTGTACTGCCAGACCTTCGGACTGACGCGGGAGGACATCACCCCGGTGGAGCTGCGGCCGTGAGCATTCCGCCGCTGCCCGAAGGAGAGCCGGCCCCCACCCTGGCCGATCCGCACGACCTGCTGGAGGGCTATCTCGACTACTACCGCGGCACCTTGCTCCGCAAGGCCGCCGAGCTCCCGGAGGAGGAGCTGCGCGCCGCCCGCCTCCCCTCGGGCTGGACACCGCTGGAGCTGATCCGGCACCTCCAGCACGTCGAACAGCGCTGGCTGAACTGGGGCTTCATGGCCGAGCCCGTACCTCGCCCCTGGGGCGACCACGGCACGGGCGAAGCCGCGGACCGCTGGCAGGTGCCCGAGGGGACGAGCATCCAGCAGGTGCTGGAGGCGTACCGAGCGCAGTGCGACCGTTCCCGGCAGATCACGGCCGCCGGGCGGCTCGACCGGCGCGCGGCGACCGGTGGTCGGTTTCCCGCCGAATCGGAGGCACCCACGCTCGCCTGGATCCTCTTCCACCTGCTCCAGGAGTACGCGCGCCACGTCGGGCAGCTCGACGTGGTGGTGGAGCTGGCGGGCAGCGGAACGGGGGAGTAGCGCCGCTCCCGGGGCGGACCGCGGAGCAGCGCTCCGCGCGGACCGCCCCAGGAGGGCCGACCGGCACGGACCGGTCACCACGGACTGGCCGGAGCGGGACCGATTCGTAACGGCCGTCTCGTCCGGAGCGGTCCGGGGCGGCGGCCGGGCCCCGGTTCGGCCCGCCCGTACCGTGGGCCGGCCGCCGTGCTGGAGACCGGCCAGTCGGCCAGGATCCGGGCCTGCCGCAGCAGGGTGATTCTGTTGTCCAGGTTCTCGTCCTCGTCCACCGACCACAGGGCGTACTCGACATGGCGCGCCACGGACCAGGCGCGTATCCGGTCGGTGTCTTCCCCCAGCGCCTCCGCCGGCAGCGCCGTGCGGTGCCGCAGCACCCGGTGCGGATCCTCGTGTGCGAAGGGGGCGTCGACCTGTTCCAGCAGCGGCCAGGGGTCGAAGGCGGGGTCGCCGGTCATCGGTTTGGCGTCAATGGCGAGCCAGGGGGAGCGTCGTGCGGACAGCAGATTGCCGGGGTTGAAGTCCCCGTGCACCACCACTTCCCGGCGCGCCGAGCGGGGCAGTTCCCGCAGCAGCCGTGCGGCCAATCGGAAGAGTCCCGCATCGAGTGCCGGAGGCCAGCTGCGGGCTGCCTGCCGCTCCGCGACGTCGGCCCAGTGCGCGGCCGTGTCGGCCACCCGGCCCATGCCCGATGCGGTCCCCGCGGCGGGGTCCGCCACCCACAGTTCGCACAGCACCTCCGCCGCTGCCAGCAGCCGTTCCTCGGCCGGGAGATGCGTGGCGCAACCCAGTTCGACGCCGGGTTCCACCCGCTCCAGCAGCAGTGCGAAGGCGGCCGCGTCCTGTGCGAGGGCGCGTACCGCGCCGCGCCCGCCCCACAGCCGGAGCGCGGCGCCCTCGGGGTGGGGCCAGGTCAGTTTGAGCACGACCCGGATGCCGTCGGGCAGCTCGGCGGGTGCCGCCCAGGAGCAGCTTCCGCCGTGGAAGGGTGCGGCCAGCCGCAGCTGCCAGCGCTCGCGCAGCTGCTCCACCAGCGCCGGCAGCCGGGCCAGCCATCCGTGTCCGTCGGCGGTGCGGCTCATCGCGGTGAGCTCGGGCGGGGTGGGCGGGAAGAGGTCGGTCCTGTGACGTCCGGGTGGCTGTCTGCGGCGGTGGCCGGTCGGGCCCGCACCACGGTAGGGCGTGCTCCGCCTGTTGCCGAGCGGCTTTTCGCGGAGCGCCGTGCCGCTCGCGGCGGAGCTCTCCGCACCCGTCGCGTCTGCCGGTGCGGTTCCGGCTCCGGTGCCCGTATCGGATCCAGCTTTGGTCTGTCGTGCGTTTCCGCGGCCCGGTGCGGGAGTCCGGTAGCTCGAAGGAGCAGCGCCGCACTCGTCTGTTCGGGTACGGTCACGGCATGACGAGCGTTGCACCCGGTATCGATGGTCCCGCCAGCTCTCCGGCCGTTCATGTGCTCCGGGTCTCGGAGCAGGCCGCCGCGACCAGGGTGCCCGGTGCGCTCGCCGCGCTGTCCGAGGAGGAGCGGGAGCGGGCCGCGGCCTTCGTCCGGCCCGTGGACCGCGACCGTTACCTCGTCGCGCATCTTGCGCTGCGCAGGGAACTGGGCGCGCTGCTCGGTCTGGAGCCGGCGGAAGTGCGGTTGGCCCGTGCGGACTGCCCCGTGTGCGAGGGCCCGCACGGGCGGCCGATCGTCCCCGGCAATCCGGTGCACTTCTCCCTCTCGCACGCGGGTGATGTGGTGCTGCTGGCCTTCGCGGCCGTGCCCGTCGGTGCGGACGTGGAGGAGTTCCCCTCCGCCGGGACGGCGCGCGAGACGATGACCGCTCTCCACCCCCGGGAGCAGGCCGAACTGGCGGCGGTCGCGGACACCGCGGCACTGCCGTCCGTGTTCGCGCGCTGCTGGACCCGGAAGGAGGCGTATCTGAAGGGCACCGGGACGGGGCTGGGCGAGGACCCCTCGATCACCTACGTCAGCGCGCTGGAGGATCCGGCCCCGGTGCCGGGGTGGCGGCTCGCGGATCTTCCGGCGCCGCCCGGCTACGCCGCCGCGAGTGCGCTGCGGCAGCTCACCGCTCACGAGGTCGGGTGAGCGCTCGCTCCGTGCGGGGCACGGCCGGCCTCCACCGGTCGCCGCCGGGCAGAACCGCGACGAGCAGGCCCAGGGCGCTGAACGACGAGCCCACCGCGACGACGGCGGGCCAGGCGCCGGCCGCCCAGGCGAGTGAGCCGGCCAGTGAGCCGAGTGCGATGCCCAGGAAGCGTGCGGTGAACCAGACGGTGTTGAGGCGGCTGTGCAGGCCGCGGTCGAGAGTGAACAGCACGGTCTGACTGGCCGCCTGGCTGCCCCACACCCCGATGTCGAGCAGCACCACGCCGGGGACCAGCCACCACGGCGAAACTCCGCCGGGCAGCAGCACCAGCCATCCCGCCAGGACGAGCGCGAGGAGCGCCGCGGTCGCGCCGCGGCGTCCCATTCGCTCGGCGGCCCGCCCGGCCCACGGCGAGGCCGCGGCACTGGCCGCGGCCACCAGCCCGAAGAGGCCGATCCGGGCCGGTCCGTAGTGGTAGTGCCCGCCGAGGAGGAAGGTCAGGCTGGTCCAGAACGCGCCGAAGGCGACGCCGACCAACGCCCCGGACAGCACGATCCGGAACACCATCGGGTGTGCCGCGAGCCGGGGCAGGGAAGCCAGCGCGGCGCGGTAGCCCGGCACCGGGGAGGAAGCGGCGGACGGCACGGGCGGCGCGGGCGGCAGCGCCGAGCGCAGCAGAGCGACCAGCGCCAGGGTCAGCCCGCAGGAGCACAGATGGACGCCGCGCCACCCGACGGCCTCCGCGAGGACGCCGGAGTAGGCACGGGAGGCCAGCACCCCCACGAGCATTCCTGCTTGCACACCGCCGACCACCTGCCCCACCGCGCCCCTACGCCCCTCCGCGAGGGCGACCGCGAGTGGCGTCACCAGTTGGGGCACCGGCGAGCACAGGCCCAGCGCGAAGCCCGCGGCGAGCAGGAATTCAGCGGTGGGGGCGAGTGCGCAGGCCGCCAGCGCCAGCGAGGAGAGGGTGCCCAGCGTCAGGATCAGGCGGCGCCGGTCGTGGCTGTCGCCTGCCGGCACCAGCAGCAGGATGCCGGTGGCGTAGCCGAGCTGGGTTGCGGTGGGGACGGCTCCCAGCAGAGCGGGTCCCCCGCCCAGCGACCGGGCGATGGCCTCCAGCAGGGGCTGGCTGAGATACACGTTGGCTGCGGTGACGGCGCTGGTGACCGCCAGCAGCAGCATCCGGCGGTGGAAGCGGCCGGACGGTTCGGCGGGGACCGGGGAGGAGTGGTTCACGGGCAACGAGGCTAGGCACGCGCAGCGTGGCAGACTTTCGCCCGTACGCCAGCAATTGTCGAGAGTGCGCCAACCCGGAGCTGCGGGCGGCGCCGCCGCGGGGAGCCATGTACGGGAAGAGCGAGGACCGGGACGACTACCAGGGGGTTCCCCGGCCGGTCGCGGCGATGGCGCGGGATCTGCCCGACGGCCACCACATCCCGCCGCACCGTCACCGGCGTGCTCAGCTGATCTACGGCACCACGGGCGCCATCACGGTGGTCACCGGCCACGGCACCTGGGTGGTTCCGGCGACCCGGGGCGCGTGGGTGCCGCCGGGGCTCACCCACGAGATGCGGTGCGCCGGACCGGTGGCGATGCGCACCCTCTACCTCGACCCGGCCGCCGCGGTGGAGCTGCCGGACGTCCCCACCGTGGTCTCCGTCCCGCCGCTGCTGCGGGAACTGATCGACGAGGCGACCCGGCTGCCGGTGGAGTACGAGGTCGAGGGCCGGGACGGACATGTGATGGCCCTGCTGCTGCGGGAGCTGACGCCGCATCCCGTGGCGGCGCTGCATCTGCCGGCCCCGGACAGCCCGCGGCTGGCGGCGCTCTGCGATGCGGTGCGGCGGTCTCCGGCGGATTCCTGGACCACCGGCCGGGCGGCGACCTTCGCACATGTGAGCCCCCGGAGCCTGCAGCGCGACTTCACCGCCGCGACCGGGATGAGCCTGGCCCGCTGGGTGCAGCAGGCGCGGCTCGTGCACGCGGTGACCCTGCTCGCGCGGGGCTCCTCCGTCACCGCGGTGGCGGGTGCCGTCGGCTATGCCACGCCCAGCGCCTTCACCGCCATGTTCCGCCGCGCACTCGGCACCACGCCCCGGGACTACTTCGCCCCCTCGTGAGTGCGGCGGGCGGCGGCGGTCCACCGGAAGTGCGGCCCACGGCAGAGAAGCCCGCCGCGGAGACGCCCACCGGAAGGCGGCGCAACGCGTGCCCCCGGAGTCCCGGCTGTCCCGGGCGTGCCGACGGTCCCGCCGGCGCCGGGGCATCGCCGCGGAAGGGATCTGGCGTGCGGCCGACGGAGCGTGTTCCATGGTCATCGGGGGGTCCCGGTCAGGCGGCGGCGCCCGTGGACGTATGGAAGAAGCGAGGTTGCCGTGGCCACGACCGTACGACGCAGCACCCGGACCCTGCCCGCCGCGCCGCTCGGTCCCGAGAACCCGCTGCCCGCGCTGCTGCCGCGGGACGAGGCCCACGTCCTGGACGGAGCCGAACGTGCCGCGCTGCCGCCGGAGATGGCACGTCAGGTGGGCTACGCGCCGCTGCGGTCGGTGCTGCCCACCCGGGTGCTGGACGGTTACGGACGGCAGCGCACTCCGACCGCGCTCGAGACGATCGTCCTGGAGAACGCACGGCTCCGCGCCACCGTCCTCCCGGGCCTCGGCGGCCGCCTCGCCTCCCTGTTCCACAAGCCGACCGGGCGTGAACTGCTGTATGCGAACCCGGTCTTCCAGCCTGCCGACTTCGCCCTCAACGGAGCCTGGTTCTCGGGGGGCGTCGAGTGGAACATCGGCGCCACCGGCCATACGACGCTCTCCTGCGCACCCCTGCACGCGGCCCGGGTGCCCGCACCCGGCGGAGACGGTGCGATGGTGCGGCTGTGGGAGTGGGAGCGGCTGCGGGACACCCCGTTCCAGGTCGACCTGTGGCTGCCGGAGGACTCCGACTTCCTCTACGTCGGCGCCCGGATCCGCAACCCGCACCACCGCACCGTGCCGGTCTACTGGTGGTCCAACATCGCGGTCCCCGAGACCCCGGGGACGCGGGTGCTCGCCCCGGCCGAGGAGAGCTGGTACTTCGCCTACGAGCGCACGCTGCGCCGGATACCGGTGCCCGAGTGGGAGGGCGTCGATCTGACCTATCCGCTGGGCAGCCGGTTCCCCGCCGACTACTTCCACGAGGTGCCCGCACCGTCGCGGAAGTGGATCGCCGCCCTCGACGGGACGGGGCAGGGCTTGGTGCAGACCTCGACGGACCTGCTGCGCGGCCGCAAGCTGTTCGTCTGGGGTGCCGGGCCGGGCGGCAGACGCTGGCAGGAGTGGCTGACCGAGCCGGGCACGCCCGGGTACGTGGAGATCCAGGCGGGGCTGGCCCGCACCCAGCTCGAACATCTGCCGCTGGAACCGGGCGGCGAGTTCGCCTGGCTGGAGGCGTACGGTCCGCTCGACGCCGATCCGGAGAGGGTGCACGGCGCGGACTGGGCGGCCGCCCGCGCGCACACCGAGGAGCGGCTGGAGAGCGCACTGCCGCGCGGCAGGGTGGAGGAGGCCTACACGGCCTGGCGACCGTGCGCGGACACGGCCCCCGAGGGCGAACCGGCCGACGGCTGGCTGGCGTCGGGTTCGGGCTGGGGGGCGCTGGAGGTGGAGCGCGGCGGTTTCACCCTCCCGGGTACGCCGTTCCCGCCGGAGACCCTGGGCGAGCAGCAGCGGCCGTGGACCGCGCTGCTGCACACCGGCACACTGCCCGGCGGGCCGGAACACCTTCCGCCGGGCCCCACGCTGGTCGCGCCGGAGTGGCGTGAACTGCTGGAGTCCGCCGACGCGGATCCGGACTCCGCTGCGGCGGGCGCAGCCTCGCGACGCGAGGTGGACTACCACCTGGGCGTCGCACAGTGGCACGCCGGTGACCGCTCGCAGGCGGTGCGCAGTTGGGAGCGGTCCCTCGAACAGGGAGCGCGCTGGCCGGCGTTGCGCTGCCTGGCCGTCGCCGACCGGCAGGAGGGCAACGGAGCCCGTGCGGCGGAGCGCTGGCTGGCGGCCGTGCACGACGCACGCGAGCGGCTCGATCCGAGTATCCCGCTCGCCGAGGCGGCACTCACAGCGCTCGCGGTGGAAGCGGTCGAAGCGCTGCTGGCCGAGGACCGGGCGCAGGAGGCCGAACAGGCGCTGGCGGGCCTGTCCCGGCAGCAGCACCAGCGCGGCCGCTGCCGACTGCTGCGCGCCCGGGTTCTGCTGGCACAGGGCGACACCGCGGGTGCACGCGCGCTGTTCGAGGCCGGTTTCGAGGTCGAGGACCTGCGAGAGGGCGAGGAGGTGCTGAGCGACACCTGGGCGGCGCTCACCTCCGACCCGCTCCCGGCCCGGTACGACTTCCGGATGCGTCCGTAGGGACCGGAGGAGCGGATGAGGCCGCCGCACGGCGCTCCCGGTGGAAGCCGTCCCGGGAGCGCGGTGCGGCCACTGCTGCTATTGCGCGGGGGAGTCCTGTTTGCGGTCCACGTACTCGAAAACGCTGCCGTCCGGGTGGCGGGCGATCAGATTGCGGCCGATCGGGGTGGCCTTGGGTCCCGCGATGATCTGCGCCCCGACGGTGTGGAGGTCGGCGAGCGCGTCGTCCACGTCCTTCACCGCGAGGGTCGCCTTGACCTTGCTGAGCACGTCGAGATGCTCCTCGGGGCCGCTCATCAGGAAGAAGGGACCGACCGCCGCGACCTCCACGGGGCCGTTCTGGAAGCGCATCGCCTCCGCACTGGCCAGCCGTTCGTACACCGGCACGGCCGTGTCCAGATCGTCGACGCAGATACGCAGCGAGGTCCCCAGGATATCCATGGCACCACCCTAGAACGGGACCGCCCGCCGCGCCGAACCACGGTACGGGAACGCGCAGTTGCCCCGGAGTGCCCGCCGCCGCGCCCGCCGCCGCTCACGCGCGGCAGAGGATCTCGCCGTGCACCACGGTGAACCAGCCGTCCTCCTCCTGCCCCCAGGTCCGCCAGGCCTCCGCGATCCCGCGCAGTTCGTCCTCATCGGTCAGGCCGCCCTCGACGGCGAGCGCCGCATAGCCGGAGGCGACGGTGCGGTCGGCCCACAGTCCGCTCCACCAGGCACGTTCGTCCGGCGTGCTGAAGCACCAGGTGCTCGTGGTGACGGTGATGTCGCTGAAGCCGGCTGCGCGGGCCCATGCGTGCAGCCGCCGCCCGGCATCGGGGGTGCCGCCGTTGGCGTGTGCGACCCGCCGGTAGAGGTCCAGCCAGGCCTCCATGCCGGGGGACTGCGGGTACCAGAACATGCCTCCGTAGTCCGCGTCCCGGACCGCCACCACCCCGCCGGGCGCGCACACCCGGCGCATCTCGCGCAGTGCGCCCACCGGATCGCCCACGTGCTGCAGCGTCTGGTGGGCGTGCACCACGTCGAAGTCGCCGGCCGCGAAGTCGAGCGCGTGCACGTCGCCCGTGGTGAAGGCGGTGTTGGTCAGCCCGCGTTCCCGTGCGGTGGCGCGGGCCTGCTCCAGGACTCCGGAGGCCGCGTCGAGTCCGGTGACGGAGCCCTGCGGCACCCGCGAGGCCAGATCCGCCGTGATGGTGCCGGGCCCGCAGCCGATGTCCAGGACCCGGTGGTCCGGACGCAGCTCGTCGAGGAGGTAGGCGGCGGAGTTGGCGGCGGTGCGCCAGGTGTGCGAGCGCAGGACGGACTCGTGGTGGCCGTGGGTGTAGACGGCGGTCTCGTGTGCCATGCGGGCACTGTAGCTCGGCGTCTCGTCATGCGAGCAAGGCTATTCCGGAATGTGGACTCCTTCGGTGTGCTCATCCGGAGTGCGGCCGGCCGTCCTCCTGCTCGGCGAGCGGTCCCGCCCCCGCGCCGTGCGGTGCTTCGGTGCCCTGTTCCGGTGCCGCGTCGATGCCCGGCACCGGTCCGGAGTCCGGCACGGCACGGCTGATGTGGGCCAGGACCGAGTCCGGATCGCTCTCCCGCACCAAGTCGCCGATGCTGACCATCCCGGCCAGTCGGCCGCCGTCGAGCACCGGCAGTCTGCGCACCACGTGTGACCGCATCAGATCCACCGCCGTCCGCAGTTCCGTGTCCGGCGAGACGGTCACCGGGTCGCGGGTGCAGGCCGAGAGGCAGTTCACGCCCAGTGGATCCACCGCGTCGGCCACCGCACGCAGGGTGATGTCCCGATCGGTGAGCAGCCCGAGCAGTCTGCCGTCCTTCACCACGAGCACGTCCCCGATGTCCTGCGCGCGCATCAACTGGGCGGCCTCCACCAGGGACGCGTCAGGACGGACTGTCGTCGCCGCGGGTGTCATGATGTCTCGCACCAAACGCGCCATGTCCCTGCCCTCTTCTCCGGGTTGCCTCGTCCCGCGCCGTGTGCTCACTCACCCCCGTCGAGCAGCACGGCGTACCCGCCCGTGCGCCGCCGACACCCCCGCGATGGAGGGGAGTTGGGGCCCATCGGCCCGATGTCGCCGTCGTCCGGCGCCGGTCCGTCGCTCCCACCACCGGGCAGCCGCGCCCAGGCGCCGTCCGGGCCGCTCGGTGTTCACCGGGCATGCCGCCCGCACGTCCGCCCGGCGCCGCCGTCAGGCGTGCCTAGGACTGCCCGCTGCTGACGGCCCCGCCGCCGTCCGGCTCTGCCCCGACCCGTGGCCCCTGCCGACCCCGCGGATCCGGCACCGCCCGAGCCGTGCCCCGGGTCCGGTGCACCACAGGGCAGGTGCCCGGGGGGTTCGGCGCACGACAGGGCGGGCGCCCGCGCACAGGGCGCCGCGCGGGCGCCCGCCTCCGGGCGAAACCGTACGTGTCGGCGCTGCCGGTGCCATCGCCTTCTGCCAAGGTGTACGCAAGAAAGGTTGTCCGATAAGCGGCGGAGGCCACATGATGCGGCGCACGGACCAGGTCGGGGGAGGCGCGGAGCTGCTCGCCGTCCCGTCCCTGGCCGCCGTCCGCGAGGCCGCCTGCGCATACTGGCACCGCCGCGGCCTGCCGACCGGTCCTCCGCAGGTCGCCGTGGCCCCCGGCGCTCCGCTGCTGCTGCTCGCCGTGCTGGCGGCCGCTGCCGGTGCTCCCGACGGTGGCGGCGAGGGGCTGCGGACGCCCGGCAGTGTGCTGCTTCCGCATCCGTGTCCGCCCTGGCACGCGGCGCAGGCGCGGCAGCTCGGCCGGACGGTGCACACCGTTCCGGTGCCCGCGGAGTGCGGCGGCGTCCCGGACCCGTTCGCGCTGCTGGAGGCGGTGCGCAGATCCCGCGAGGCCGGCGAGTTCCCGCACGCGCTGGTGCTCTCCGTCGCCGACGACATCACCGGTACCGCCGCGCCGCCCGAACTGCTGCACGAGGTGTGCGAGGCCGCCGTCGCCGAGGGGCTGCTGATCGTCAGCGACGAGACCTGGCGCGACAGCTCGCACGACCCGCACGACACCGTCGTCGTCAGCCCGGCCGAGATGCTCACCGAGGCGGGCCGGGCCGACCACGTGGTGGTGCTCGCCGGACTCGGCGCGACGGGCGAAGTGGCGGCGATGGGCCCCGGCTCCGGTCCTGGACCCGGTGAGGCGCCCCCGGGGATCGCCCGGTTCGCGGCCACGGAGCGCGGCCGGACGTTCGGTGCGCGTGTGCACCACGTGCTGGCCGAGCTCGGCGCCGGGCTGTCCGGCCCGGCCGCGGCGGCGGCTGCCACGACGCTGCGGGAGCCCCCCGAGCTGCTGTCCCGGCGGGCCGAGGCGGTCCGGGTGCACGGCGAGTCGGCCCGCGCGTTGCATCGGGCCGTCACCGCGGCGGGCGCGGTGTGCCGCCCGCCGCATCTGGGCCGTCACCTGTACGTCGACCTCGACCCGTTTCGGCCGCGCCTGGCCGCGTGTGGTGTTACCGACGCGGTGCGGCTGGAGGCCGAGCTGGTGCGGCGGCTGGGCCCGTGGGCGCGGGGCGGGCACCGGTTCGGCGACGACCCGGGAGAGCTGCGGGTGCGGCTGGCCACGGACCTTCTGTCCGGTGCGGCGCGGCCCACCGGGCGGGACGGGGGCGAGCCGGTGGCCAAGGGTGCGGCCGGACCGGCCGCGCGGCCGCATCCGCAGGAATGGCCCGGAGCGGCGGAGACGTTGGCACAGGTGCAGTCGGTGCTGGTCGATCTCACGGATGGGAGTTGTCAGTAGATGACAGAACGGACCGGGCAGCGCTCCGAGGACACCCCCTCCTCTCCCCGGCCGGACGGGGCCGCCGCGTCGGAGCCCTCCGGACCGGGCCAGCCCCCCTCGGCCTCGACCCCGTCAGCCGGAACCCCGGCCGGGAGGCCCGCGGGGACGGCCCCCGGGACGCCCGCGACCGGGACGTCCGGCACGTCCGGGCCCGAGCCGTCCGGGGACGCAGCGCCGTCCGATGTTGCGGGCGACGCCGCACCCGAGGGCGTCCACCCGGCCGCCGGAGGAGGCGCGGCCCCGCCCTGCGCCGGGGGAGGCACCCGGCCCGGTCCCACCGACGTACTCCTGCAGCCGCCCCCGCCCGCGCTCTCCCCGCCGCGCCCGGTCGGTGCCCGGCGGGTGTGGCCCCGCTCGTTCGCGCACCGGCTCACCTCGCCGCTGCCCGGCGTCCGGGCGCTGGCCAGGCTCGCGCGCGAGGGCGCCATGCGGCCGGTCGCATCGGCCCTCGCCGAGGAGATCCCGCGGCTGCCCTTCGCGCCGGGCCCGCTTCCCGAACCCGGCCCCGACGGCCTGTCGGTGACCTGGGCCGGGCACGCCAGCTGGGTGGTGCGGATCGGCGGCCTCACGGTGCTGACCGACCCGGTCTGGTCGCGGAAGATCCTCGGCACTCCCGCCCGCATCACCCCCGTAGGGGTGGCCTGGCAGGATCTGCCGACGGTCGACGCCGTCGTCATCTCGCACAACCACTACGACCACCTCGACGCTCCCACCCTGCGCCGACTGCCGCGTTCCACTCCGCTGTTCGTCCCGGCCGGGCTCGGCGCCTGGTGCCGCAAGCGCGGTTTCACCACCGTCACCGAACTGGACTGGTGGGAGGGTGCCGAGCTGCCCGTACGGCGGGACGGTCCGGCGGCGGAGGGCAGCGGCAGGGCGCGGGTGCGCTTCGACTTCGTGCCCGCCCACCACTGGTCCAAGCGCACCCTCACCGACACCTGCCGCTCCCTGTGGGGCGGCTGGGTGCTGACCGACCCGCGGGGGCAGCGCGTGTACTTCGCGGGGGACACCGGATACGGGCACTGGTTCGCCGAGATCGGCCGCCGGTTCGCCGGTGTCGACCTGGCACTGCTGCCCATCGGCGCCTACGACCCGCGCTGGATGCTGCGCCCCGTGCACACCGATCCGGAGGAGGCCGTGCGCGCCTGCCAGGACGTGGGCGCGCGCCGAATGGCTCCCATGCACTGGTCCACCTTCCTGCTCTCCGGAGAGCCCCCGCTGGAGCCGCTCACCCGGGTACGGAACGCCTGGGCCGAGGCGGGGCGCCCGCGCGAGGACCTGTGGGACCTCCCAGTGGGGGCCTCCAGGGTCCTGGAGGCGGCGTAGCTCCCGACGAGGAGCACCACACCCTCTGCCGCCGGACGGTCCCGCGGAGTGCTACTCGGAGGTACGCGCCCCGCGGAACCGGCGCCACAGCGCCGGGGCGGCACTCAGGAGCAGGGTCAGGGCGACAGCCGCGACGATCCCCTCCCAGGGCTGGGGGAAGAGGGAGCCGCCCGCGACGCCGACGAGCTGGTAGGCGGCGGCCCACGCCAGGCAGGCCAGGACGTCCCCGCGGGCGAACTCGCGCAACCGCATCCGGGCCAGCAGACAGGCGAGCATCACGGGGATCCGCCCCGCGGGGATCAGCCGGGAGACGACGAGCACCGTGACCCCGTGCGTACGCAGCCGGGCGTCGGCCTGCGCGAGCCGTTCGGGGGCGGCCCGCTCGCGCAGCGCCGACAGCCAGCGGGAGCCGTTCCTGGAGCCGACCCCTCGGCTGCCCAGCCAGTACAGTCCCAGGTCGCCGAGGAAGGCGGCGAGCGAGGCGACACCGAAGACGGCGAGCAGCGCGAGCGCCGGCATGCTCTGGTGGAGCGCCACCACGGCGGCCCCGCTGACCAGCGCCCCCGTCGGGACGACCGGCACCAGTGAGCCGAGCACCACGAGCAGGAACAGTGAGGGGTAGCCCAGCGCCTGCTGGGTGGACTCGGGCGGGCGCACCACGGCCTCGGAGACGGTGTGGGCGACCGCGCCGAGTCCGTCCGGGAGCGCACCGGTCATCTGTCCGCCTCCAGTCGCACGCTCTCTCCGTGCCCCAGCAGGTGCACCGCGACCTCCGGCGCGGGCCGCGCCGCCAGCCGCTTGAACTCTGCGCCGGGGGAGTGGAACTCGTGCGGCCTGATCGCGTCCATCCCCACCGGCCAGTACGTGCCGAAGTGCACCGGCACCGCGCTGCGCGGGCGCAGCCGGGCCAGTGCCTCGGCGGCGCGGCCCGCGTCCAGGTGCCCCTCGCCCAGGAAGGGCCCCCAGCCGCCGACCGGCAGCAGCGCCGTGTCCACGGCCCCGACCTCGTCCGCCATCCCGTCGAACAGTCCGGTGTCCCCCGCGAAGTAGGTGCGCTCCTCGCCCGTCACCACGAACCCCAGCGCGGGAGCCGTGTGCCGTCCCAGGGGCAGCCGCCGCCCGTCGTGCGCGGCGGGGACGGCCCGGACGGTCAGCGGGCCCGCCGCGATCTCGTCGCCCGGGACGACCTCGACGAGCTCCAGTGCCGGCGCCAGCCGCCGCAGGCCCGGCACGGCCCGCTGCGCTCCGCGCGGCACCAGCACCCGGGTGCCCGGCGCGAGCATGGCGAGGGAGCCGAGGTGCAGGTGGTCGGCGTGCAGGTGGGAGACGAGTACCAGGTCGGCGCGCGCCGCGTGCGGCGGCGGCAGCGCCCCGCGCCGACGGCGCAGATGAGCGACCCGGCGTACCAGCAGCGGGTCCGTCAGCACCGTGGCCCCCGAATCCCGCACGGTGGCGGTGGCATGTCCCCACCAGGTGACCTCGACCGGCACGTGCGCTCCTCCCCGGGTCCTCGTCGGCTGCTGCGGCCCCTACGAGCCTAAGCGCGCACCGGGGCGACCGGACCGCCGCCTCCGCCCGCGTCCTGCCGCGCGCCCACGCTCCCCGGCCCGGCGGTCTTCCGTTCCGGCCGCCTTCCCCGCGCAGCCCATTCCGGCCCTCCGCTGCCCCCGCGCCGTCCCTGCCCCTTCCCCGCGCCGTCCCTGCCCCTTCCCCGCTTCCCCGCACGGTCCGTCCGCCGCCCCCTCCGCGGACCCCGCGCCCTCAGTGAGCCTCGCGCTCTCCTCGAGCGCCCTCCTGCCGCCGGACGAGACTGTGCAAAAGTGGAGGTTGTTCCGTCAACCGTGAGGGAGGTGACCTGACGGGCGTGCGCGTTCCCCGCATACCGTGGCGCAGGCTGGGCGCGGCCTCGCTCCGCGTCGGAGCCGTCTGGCTGGCCGGCACCCTCACGATGCTGGTGCTCGCCGGGGTGCTGCCGGATTTCCGGCTGCAGTCCGCAGGCGGCGACAGCGCCACCGTCATCGGCATCACGGCCGCAGTCGGCGCCGGAGTCTTCGGACTGCTGAGCGCCCTGGTGTGGCCGCTGCTGGTGCGTGCCTTCCTGCTGGTGCCCGCGCTGGTCCTCGGACTGCTCGTCTTCTTCCTCAACGGGTCGCTGCTGTGGCTCGCGCTGTCCCTGATCCCCTACGGCAGGGGCAGCGCGGATCCGTCCATGGCCGTCGTCGTCGCCGCCGCGATGTCCGCGGCCTCCTCGGCGACCAACGCGCTCCTCGCGGTCCGCGACGACCGGGGCTACCGGCACCGGCTGGCCCGGATCGCGGGCCGCAGAAGGCGGCGCGAGGGCCAGGGTGCGCCGCCCCGCACTCCCGGCACGGTCTTCCTGCAGCTCGACGGGCTCGGGCACGCGGTGCTCAGGGAGGCGCTGGAGGCACCGCCCGGCGGCGAGCCGCTGATGCCCGCGGTCGCCGCGCTGTACGGGCGCACCCACCGGCTGACCCGCTGGCGCACCGACTGGTCCAGCCAGACCGGCGCCAGCCAGCTCGGCATCCTGCACGGCAGCAACGCCGACGTGCCCGCGTTCCGCTGGTACGAGAAGGAGACCGGCGAGGTCGTGGTCAGCAACCGGCCCACCAGCGCGGCCGAACTCCAGCGCCGCGCCGTCGAGCGCACCGGCGACCCGGGCCTGCTCGCGCACGACGGTGCCAGCCGCGGCAACCTGTTCACCGGCGGCGCCCGGCAGGTCGCGCTGGTGCTGTCGGTCTCGGCCCGCCGCGGCAAGGAGACCCGCTCGCGCGCCGGGTACTTCGCCTACTTCTCCGACCCCGCCAACGCGACCCGCACCGCCGTGTCGTTCGTCGCCGAGGTGCTCCGCGAGATGCTCCAGTCCACCTGCGCGCTGCTGCGCCGGGAACGGCCGCGGGTGGGCCGCGGCGGGCTCTACCCGTTCGTCCGCGCTTTCGCCACCGTCGTCGAGCGGGACGTGGTGGTGGCCGCCGTGCTCGGGGACATGCTCCGCTGCCGGACGGCGGTCTACGCCGACCTGGTCGGCTACGACGAGGTGGCACACCACTCGGGACCCCGCGGCAGGGACACCCGGCAGGTGCTGCGGCGGCTGGACCGTTCGGTACGGCTGATCGCCAAGGTCGCCGAGCACGCGCCGCGCCCCTACCGGCTGGTGCTGCTCTCCGACCACGGGCAGAGCTTCGGAGAGACGTTCGAGCACGCGTACGGGCTGACCCTGGAGGACTTGGTCCGGGCGGGCAGCGGACTGCAGGTGCCGCGGCGCGCCGGGCGGACGGCCAGTGGCTCGGAGGCGCGGGCCGCGGCGCGCGCCGCTCTGCGCCGCCCCGAGGAATCCGGCCAGGAGGCGCCGCGCACCCCGCGGCGCGACACCGGACCGGTGGTGCTGGCTTCCGGCAACCTGGGGCTGATCTCCTTCCCCGAGCACCCCGGGCGGCTGACCCGCGAGCGCATCCAGGAACTGCGCCCGGCCCTGCTGCCCACGCTGGCCGAACATCCGGGCATCGGCTTCGTGGTGGTGCTGAGCGCCGAGCACGGACCGGTGGCGCTGGGCGCGGGCGGATGCGAGCACCGGCTGGAGACCGGCGAGGTGGTCGGCCTCCGCGACCCGCTGGCCCCGTTCGGCGCGGGCGCGCGCCAGGCGCTGCTGCGTACGGCGCGGTTCCCGCACGCCCCGGACATCATGGTCAACTCCGCGCTCGATCCGGCCACCGGTGCGGTGCACGCCTTCGAGGAGCAGATCGGCTCGCACGGCGGGCTGGGCGGTGAGCAGAGCGACGCGTTCCTGCTCTCCCCGCTGGAGCTGTCACCGCCGGTCGAGCCGGGGCAGTCGCTGGTGGGTGCCGAGGCCGTGCACCGGGTGCTGCGGCGCTGGCTGGCGGAGTCGGCCGAGCCGCGGCTGCTGCCGGGCGCCGACCGGCTGGCCGCGGCCTCGGAAGAGGCCGGACCGGCAGACGGCACCGCCGGGCCGGCCGGTGCGCAGGAGCCGTTGCCCGCCGCGCCCGGCAGCTGACTGGCCATCAGGGCGTCGGCTTCCCGGCGTCCGCGGTCTGCTCGGTCGTACCGGCGCCCTCCCGGATCGGCGTGCCCACGTCCCGCAGGTGGCGCATCGCCTCGCGCCATGAGGTGAGCAGCCCCGTCTCGTGGTACGGGACGCCCAGTTCGGCACAGTAGTCGCGGACGAGGGGGCGGGCCCTGCGCAGGTGCGGGGTCGGCATGCTCGGGAAAAGATGGTGCTCGATCTGGTAGTTGAGACCGCCCAGCGCCAGATCGGTGAGCGGCCCGCCGCGCACGTTGCGCGAGGTGAGGACCTGGCGGCGCAGGAAGTCCGGGCGCTCGTCGCCCTTGAGCGTGGGCATGCCCTTGTGGTTGGGCGCGAAGATGCTGCCCAGATAGACGCCGAAGACGGCGTGGTGGACGAAGAGCACCGCGAGGGCCATACCGACCGGCAGCGCCCAGAACAGTGCCCCCAGGTAGCAGGCGGTGTGCACCAGCAGCAGTGCGCCCTCCAGCCACTTGCGCTTGAGATGTGGCTGGCGCAGTGCCCGGAAGCTGGAGACGTGCAGATTGAAGCCCTCCAGCGTCAGCAGCGGGAAGAACAGCGCCGCCTGGTGCCGTCCCACGAACCGGGGCAGCCCGCGCGCCTCGGCCGCCTGCTCCCGCGACCAGACCAGGATGTCGGGCGCGACATCCGGGTCGAGGTCCTCGTGGTTGGGGTTGGCGTGGTGCCGGGTGTGCTTGTTCATCCACCAGCCGTACGACATCCCGATGCCCAGGTTGCCCACCACGCGGCCGAACACCTCGCTGGCCCGGCGGCCGCGGAAGACCTGGCGGTGCGCCAGGTCGTGAGCGACCAGCGCGAGCTGGCCGTAGACCACGCCCAGGTACCCGGCGACCGCCAACTGCCACCAGGAGGCGCCCACGGCGAACACGGCCACCCATCCGGCCGCGAACGCCAGCCCGACGAGCGTGAGGCGTACGGTGTAGTAGAGCGGCCTGCGGTCCAGCAGCCCGGCGTCCGAGATCCGCGCTGAGAGCCGGGAGAAGTCACTGCCCTGCCGCCCTCCGCCGGAGCCCTTCCGTGCGGCCCGCGGAGCACTGCTGCCGGAGTCCCGGGCGGTGCGCGGCTGCGGTGCGTCGATCGCTGTCGTCATACCTGCGAGCCTTCCGGCCGCGGGCCGCTGCCGACAGCCGTGCAGCACGCCTGCCGGGGCGGGGGGCTGCCCTCCTCGCCGGGTGTACCTGGCTACACCCCGTCTCGGGGACATCCCCGAGGCCGGCTCTCAGGGGCGGCCCCTCGGGGCGGCGGCCGCGTGTGCCGTGGTCCGTCCGGTGGGACGCGCTCCCGCCGATGAGTTCGCCGTCTCCGCACGGTCTGTCCAGTGACACGACCGTTCCCGACAGGAGTGCCATGTCCACCATTCAGCCAGTGATCCTGACTGCCGACCACGATGTTCTGCTCGGCTTCTACACGCAGTTGTTCGGTGCCGAGGAGATCTTCCGGGTGCCGGCGGAGGGCCCGGTCTTCTACCTCGGCTTGCGCATCGGCGACACCGACCTCGGGCTGGTGGCGAAGGCGGACCCGGGGACCGGGGCAGCGCCGCGCATCCTGCTCAGCATCGGTGTCGAGGACCTCGACGAGACGCTCGGCCGGGTGGAGGCGCTGGGCGGCTCGGTCCGCCGCGGCCCCGAGGACATGCCGTGGGGGCAGCGCGTCGCCCACATCCAGGATCCCGACGGCAACGCGGTGAACCTCACTCAGCCGGTCCCGGCCGGGTGACCTTGTTCCGCTGTGCCTGTGCCTGTGCCGGCCGTCGGACGTCCGCGGAGCCGTGCGGCCGTGGCTTCGGGGGCCGTCAGCGCGGGTCGGGCGTCGCGCGGTCGGGTGCTGTCTCCTGCCGAGGGGTGTCCTCGGCAGGAGACAGCACCGCGGAATCCGCGCGGGAACGTCAGTAGTCCTGGTCGGAGGCGGTCATCCCCCGGGTGCCGCCGCGCATCTTCTGGATGTGCAACTGCCGGGTGAGCCGGATGACCGGACGGATCAGCAGCTCCACGCTGCCGAACACGAAGCACCAGGTTCCGGTGCGGGTCCACTCGGGTGAGAAGAACATGATGCTGCCGATGAGGAACCAGACCGCGATCAGGACGTCGTTGGCGACGCTGGCCGTCTCGTAGCGCTGCCGGACGACCAGCTCCTCCTTGCCGAGATGCAGGGTGAGGCTGCCGCTTCTGTGCTGGTGTGGGGGGTTCTGAGACACGGTCAGGAACGCTAGCGGATCTCACCCGGTGCCGTGCAGTGCCTTGGCCGTCGCCGGGTCGGCCGGGAGGAAGGTCTCCACGGCGAGTTCGGAGACGGTCACATCCAGCGGGGTGTTGAAGGTGGCGATGGTGGACAGGAACGAGAGGGTCTGTCCGCCGTGCTCGATGATCAGGGGCAGCGCGAAGCGCGGCTGGTCCGCCGTGTCGGCCGCACGGGCACCGTCCGCCGGGGCGGCGGGGTCCCCGGGCACGGGAGCCGCCGCGTCCCCGGGAGCCGCGGAGTCCGCGTCCGGCATCGGATAGGCGGCGACCTCGTCGTGCAGGGCCCGCAGTGCGGGGGAGCGGTGCAGGGCGAGTTGCCGGCTCATCTGGTCCAGCAGGTGGCCCCGCCACTCGGCGAGGTTGCGGATGCGGGGCGCGAGCCCCTCGGGGTGCAGGGTGATCCGCATGGCGTTCAGCGGGGGTTCCAGCAGGCGCGGGGCGACCCCCTCCAGCAGTGCGGCCAGGCCGGTGTTGGCGGCCACCACCGTGTAGCCGCCGTCGAGCACCAGTGCGGGGTAAGGCTGGTAGGCGGCGACCATCCGCTCCAGCGTGCCCCGCACCTGCTGGAGGGCCGGGTCGTCCAGCGGGGTCGCGGCGAAGGCCGGTGCGAAGCCGGCGGACAGCAGCAGCGTGTTGCGTTCGCGTACCGGGACGTCCAGGGTGGCCGCCAGCTTGAGGACCATCTCGCGGCTGGGCGTGGTGCGCCCGGTCTCGATGAAGCTGATGTGGCGTGCGGAGGAGTCGGCGCGCAGTGCCAGTTCGAGCTGGCTGAGCGCCGCGCGTTCGCGCCACCCGCGCAGCAGCGTCCCCACGGAGGGCGCGTCGGAGCGCGTCCCGGACAGAAGCGTCATGGACCAGACGGTAACCGACGCCGCGTGGCAGGCTGGGGCCCCGTACCGCCGTCCGGCCGGACCGCGGCCGATCGAGGAAGGGACCCTCATGGCCCCCCAGCCGCTGACCCCCGAGGAGACCGAGCAGGCGTTGGCCGGTCTTCCGCATTGGACGACCGACGGCGACAGCGTCTCGCGCAGCTACTCCCTGCCGGGGCACCTCCCCGCGGCGGCGATGGCGATGCACATCGCGGCGCTGCAGGAGGAGCTCAATCACCATTCCGAGCTGACACTGGGCTACGACGCGCTCTCGGTCACCGTCAACACGCACAGTGCCGGCGGGCGGATCACCGAGCTGGACATCGCCCTGGCCCGGCGGATCGAGGAGATCGCGCCGGGCCACGGGGCGAGCTGAGGGCCGCGCGCCGCGGCGGCGGCCCCGGTGGGTGTCAGTCGCCGGTCCAGTTCATGGTGTCCGGGTCGGGGCCGATCCGGGTGTCGGTGTTGAGTTCGGCGATCCGGGCCATCTCCTCGCCGCTCAGCTCGAAGTCGAAGAGGTCGATGTTCTCCCGGACCCGGGACGGGGTGACCGACTTGGGGATCACCACGTTGCCGAGCTGGAGGTGCCAGCGCAGCACCACCTGCGCGACGGTCTTGCCGTGCCGCTCGGCGATCCCGCCCAGCGTCGGGTCGTCGAGCAGGTCACCGCCCTGGCCGAGCGGCGACCACGCCTCGGTGGCGATGTGGTGGTCGGCGTGGAAGGCTCGCGGCACCGACTGCTGCAGCCGGGGGTGCAGCTCGATCTGGTTGACGGCCGGTACCGTCCCGCCGAGCTGGATGATCCGGTTGAGGTGGGCCGGCTGGAAGTTGGAGACGCCGATGGCGCGGGCGCGCCCGTCGGCGTGGATCTTCTCGAAGGCCCGCCAGGTCTCCTCGTACCTGTCGACCTCCGGCATCGGCCAGTGGATCAGGTACAGGTCGACGAAGTCCAGGCCGAGCTTGGCCAGGGAAGCGTCGAAGGCGCGCAGGGTCGTGTCGTACCCCTGGTCGGCGTTCCACAGCTTGGTGGTGACGAACACCTCGTCGCGGGGCAGGCCGGAGGCGGCCAGCGCACGGCCGACACCCTCCTCGTTCTCGTACGCTGCCGCGGTGTCGATGCTGCGGTAGCCGGACTCCAGCGCCGTGGTCACCGCCGTGGCCGCCTCGTCGGCGGGCACCTGCCAGACGCCGAAGCCGAGCTGCGGCATCGTGACGCCGTTGTTGAGCGTGATGGTGGGAACGTTGCTCACGCGTGGGTCCTTACGTTCAGTGTTGTGCGTGCGTTGCTTCGCTGTCGGCGTTTGTTCCGCCCCCGGGTTCAGCGAGTGACGCCGGACATCTATTCCGAGTCGAACACATTTTCGTCCCTGTTCGGTGCCGAGCCGGTCAGCCCCGGTACAGCGCCTCGATTTCCGCCGCGCAGGCCGCCTCGATCGCGGCGCGCCGCAGCTTCAGCGACGGGGTCAGCAGTCCGTCCTCCTCGGTGAAGGGCGCCGCGAGGATGCGGAACGTGCGGATCGACTCCGCCTGGGACACCTGGGTGTTCGCGGCGACCACCGCCCTGCGCATCTCCGTCTCCAAGTCCTCGTCCCGCAGCAGGTACGCGGGGTCCGTCTCGGGTTTCTGGCGCATCGCGAGCCAGTGCTGCACCGCCTCCTCGTCGAGGGTGAGGAGCGCGGAGATGTACGGCCGGTCGTTCCCCAGCACGATGCACTGCCCGACGAGCGGATGCTCGCGGACGCGGTCCTCCAGCGGTCCGGGGGAGACGCTCTTGCCGCTGGAGGTCACCAGGATCTCCTTCTTGCGGCCGGTGATCGTCAGATAGCCGTCCTCGTCCAGGGCACCCAGATCGCCGGTGGCGAACCAGCCGCCGCGCAGGGTGCCCTGGGTGGCACGCGCGTTGTTCAGATAGCCGCCGAAGATCTGACCGCCGCTGACCAGGATCTCACCGTCCTCGGCGATCCGCACGGTGGTGCCGGGCACCGGCTGCCCGACGGTGCCGAAGCGGGGGCGTTCGGGCGGGTTGGCCACGGCGGCGGCCGTCGTCTCGGTCAGCCCGTACCCCTCGAAGATCCGCATTCCGGCACCGTCGAAGAACAGGCCCAGCCGCCGCTCCATGGCCGAGCCGCCCGACATGGCGTACCGGCAGCGGCCGCCCATGGCCTCGCGCAGCTTTGCGTAGACGAACTTGTCGTAGAACTGGTGCTGCATCCGCAGCGAGGCGCCGGGGCCGGGGCCGGTGCCGAACGCCTTGTGTTCGACGGCCTCCGCGTACCGGACCGCCACTTCCACGGCTTTCTCGAACAGTCCGAGCCGCCCCTCTGACTCGGCCCTGCGGCGCGCGCTCGCGAAGATCTTCTCGAACAGGTGGGGGACCGCCTGGATGAAGGTGGGGCGGAACGCCGCCAGGTCGGGCAGCAGCGCCCGCGCCGTCATCTCCGGCTGGTGCCCCACCTTGAGCCCGGCCCGCACCGCCGCCACCTCCACCATCCGGCCGAAGACGTGGGCCAGCGGCAGGAACAGCAGCAGGGAGCCCTGCTCCCCTGCCTTGGCACTGAAGACCCGGTCGTACCGGGCGATGATGTTGTCGGTCTCGGCCATGAAGTTGGCATGCGTGATCACACAGCCCTTGGGGCGGCCGGTGGTCCCGGAGGTGTAGATGACGGTGGCGACCGTGTCCGGGGTGAGCGCGAGCCGGTGCCGGTGGACGACCTCGTCCTCGAGGTGCGCCCCCGCGGCGATCAGCTCCCGCACCGCTCCGGAGTCGAACTGCCACAGCTTCTTCAACCGCGGCAGCCCGTCGACGACCGAACCGATGGTCATCGCATGGTCCTCGTGCTCGACCACAGCGGCCGTCACCTCGGCGTCGTACAGCATCCAGGCGACCTGTTCGGCCGAGGAGGTCGGGTAGACGGGCACGGACTGGGCGCCGAGTGTCCACAGCGCGAAGTCCAGCAGCGTCCACTCGTAGCGCGTACGCGACATCAGCGCCACGCGGTCGCCGAACCGGACGCCCTGGGCCAGCAGACCCTTCGCGACCGCCATGACCTCGTCCCGGAACGCTGCCGCCGACACGTCCTGCCAGTCGCCGTCCCGGCCTTTGCGGGCGAGCAACGGCAGGTGGGGGGTCCGCTCGGCGTGCGCGAAGACGGCATCGGCCACTCCGCCGACCTGGGGTGTGGTCGTCAGGGCCGGAACGGTGAACTCGCGCAAAGGCTCTGCTCCTCGACTGCGCGGTACCAGGTGGCACCGCGCCAGGACCGTATCCGATGGCGGGCCGTGATCGGCAGGGGTGTCGATGCAGGTCAGTCGGTCAATTGGGACAGTTCGACGACCCCCTCGCGGATGCCCGCGAGGCCGTTTCCCCGCCCGCCGGATTTCTGCACCGAATATTCGCGAGCGAACCGGAGCGTTTGCGAAAGGTGCGGGTCATCGGGGACTGGTGTGACGGCGGGGGAGCGGTGTCCCGAGGTGCCCGGAGATGTTCCCGCAGGGCGCTCCCCCTATCCGGGGTCCGCTGCGGGTCCCCGGACGCCCCGGTACTGCGGAAGACCGATTCCGCAGATCGATATGTTGGTCGGCATGCGCCGCATCGCCCGCTTCCTGGACCCCTTCATCCTGCTGCTGGTGGCCACCGTGCTGATCGCCGTCCTGCTGCCCGCGTCGGGCGGGGCCGCGCACGGGTTCAGCTGGGCCACCAAGGCGGCCGTCGGCCTGCTCTTCTTCCTCTACGGAGCGCGACTGTCCACCCGCGAGGCGGTGGACGGGCTCCGCCACTGGCGGCTGCACCTGGCCGTCGTGGCGTGCACCTTCGTCGTCTTCCCGCTGCTGGGGCTCGCCTCCCGCGGGCTCGTCCCCTACGTGCTCACCCCGCAGCTCCAGGACGGGCTGCTCTTCCTCTGCCTCGTCCCCTCCACCATCCAGTCCTCGATCGCCTTCACGGCGCTGGCCCGCGGCAACGTGCCCGCCGCCATCTGCGCGGGCACCTACTCCAGCCTGCTCGGCATGCTCGCCACCCCGCTGCTGGCCGCCTGGCTCATCGGCGGCCGGGCCGCGCTCTCCGCCGACGGCCTGCTCGGCATCGCCGCCCAACTGCTGGCGCCCTTCCTCGCGGGGCAGCAGCTCCGCCGCCGCCTGGTCGGCTTCCTGACCCGGCACAAGCGCGCGCTGGGGTATGTGGACCGCTCCTCGGTGCTGCTCGTCGTCTACACCGCCTTCAGCCAGGGCATGACCGAGGGCGTGTGGAGTGCGGTCAGCCCCGCCCGGCTCCCGGCCCTGCTCGGCGTGGAAGCCGTACTGCTGGCCGCCATGCTGGTACTGACCTGGTTCGGCGCCGGCCGGCTGGGCTTCGAGCGGGCCGACCGCCTCACCATCTGCTTCGCGGGTTCCAAGAAGTCCCTGGCCGCCGGACTGCCCATGGCCAGCGTGCTCTTCGGCGCCGAGGCGAGCGTCGCGGTGCTGCCACTGATGCTCTTCCACCAGATGCAACTGCTGGTCTGTGCCTACCTGGCGCGGCGGTGGGCCCGGGAGCCGGCTGCTCCGGACCCCGGCCCGGAACCGGAACCCGAGCAGGACGCATCGCCCGGCCCACGCGCGGTCCGCGGCTGAGCGGTCCGCAGCCGAAGAGCCGCCGCTCGGCTCGGGGACGGTTCCTCGCAGGCAGACGGGCAGTCGGCTCAGCCGGCGCCCGCCGCCGGCTCAGCCGACGAGGCCGACGCGGCCGGCAGCGCCAGCCGGTGCGACCCCGCGTAGATGTTCATCGAGGAGCCGCGCAGGAACCCGACCAGGGTCAGCCCCGCCTCCTCCGCCAGGTCGACGGCGAGGGACGACGGCGCCGAGACGGCCGCCAGCACCGGGATGCCCGCCATCACCGCCTTCTGCGCCAGCTCGAACGAGGCACGCCCGGATACCATCAACAGCGCGTCGCGCAGCGGGAGCGAGCCGTCCCGCGCCGCGCGGCCCACCACCTTGTCCACGGCGTTGTGCCGTCCCACGTCCTCGCGTACGTCGAGGAGCTCGCCGGCGGTCGAGAACAGTGCCGCCGCGTGCAGCCCGCCCGTCCGGTCGAACACCCGTTGGGCGGCGCGCAGCCGGTCCGGAAGCCGGGCCAGCAGCCCGGTGCCGACGCCGTGCGGATGCTCGCGGTCCAGTTCCCAGCGCGCCGTGGTGCGGACCGCGTCCAGGCTGGCCTTGCCGCACAGTCCGCAGGAGGACGTGGTGTAGACGTTGCGCTCCAGCCTGGCGATGTCGGGTGCGGGGAGGTGCGGCGCGAGGCGTACGTCGACCGTGTTGTAGGTGCGGGCGCCGTCCTCGTCGCGGGCGTCACCGCAGTAGGAGATCCCGGCGATGTCCTCGGCCGCGCCGACGACTCCCTCGCTGACCAGGAATCCGGTCGCCAGCGCGAAGTCGTCGCCGGGGGTGCGCATGGTGACCGCCAGTGGCCGGCCGCCGAGCCGGATCTCCAGGGGTTCCTCGGTGACGAGGGTGTCCGGACGTGTGCTGACCGCCCCCTCCCGGACGCGTACGACGGGGCGTCGTGCGGTGACCCTGCCCATGGTGCCCTCACCTCCTGGTCGCTCCGACCCTAAGCCAACCGGCCGGCTCCCGCGGGGACTCTTTGTCCATTCCCGGGAAGAAGTCGCACGGGTTTGTGCAGAACTTCTTTCCAACTCCGGCCGCCGCTGCTACGTTCCCCGTACTTTCCCGGACACGACGCCGACACGAACGGCTGGAGGGGTAGCGGTGAGGCGCATGACTGCACGGCCCGCGAACGCGCACCAGGCGCGGCTGCTCCGCCTGCTGCGTGACGGCGGCCCGCGGTCCCGCGCCGAACTCGGGGACCGGGTCGACCTGTCCCGCTCCAAGCTGGCCGTCGAGGTCGACCGGCTGCTGGAGACGGGGCTGGTCGTCGCGGACGGCCTCGCCGCCTCCCGGGGCGGACGCCGCTCGCACAACATCCGGCTGGCGCCCGGCCTCCGCTTCCTCGGGGTCGACATCGGCGCCACCTCCGTCGATGTCGCGGTCACCAACCCGGAACTGGAGGTCCTGGGGCACCTCAACCAGCCCATGGACGTCCGTGAGGGCCCGGTCGCGGTCTTCGACCAGGTGCTGGCGATGGTGGCCAAACTCCGCGACAGCGGGGTCGCCGACGGGTTCGACGGCGCGGGCATCGGCGTTCCCGGGCCCGTCCGGTTCCCGGAGGGCACGCCCGTCGCACCGCCGATCATGCCAGGCTGGGACGGCTTCCCCGTCCGGGAGGCGCTCAGTCAGGAACTGGGCTGCCCGGTGATGGTCGACAACGACGTGAACCTGATGGCGACCGGCGAGATGCAGGCCGGGGTCGCGCGCTCGGTGCGGGACTTCTTCTGCGTCAAGATCGGCACCGGGATCGGCTGCGGAGTGGTCGTCGGCGGCGAGGTGCACCGCGGAACCACCGGCAGCGCGGGCGACATCGGGCACATCCAGGTCGAACCCGACGGCCGCCAGTGCGCCTGCGGCAACCGCGGCTGCCTGGAGGCGTACTTCGGCGGCGCCGCCCTCGCCCGGGACGCGGAGGAGGCCGCCCGGGAGGGCCGGTCGCCCGAACTGGCCCGGCTGCTGGCCGAGAAGGGGCGGCTCGACGCGTCCGACATCGCCACCGCCGCCTCCGCGGGGGACGGCACCTCGCTCGACCTCATCCGGGACGGCGGCGCCCGGGTGGGCCAGGTCATCGCGAGCCTGGTCAGCTTCTTCAACCCCGGCCTGGTGGTCATCGGCGGCGGTGTCACCGGGCTCGGTCACACCCTGCTGGCCAGCATCCGCACCCAGGTCTACCGCCAGTCGCTGCCGCTGGCGACCGGCAACCTCCCGATCGTCCTGGGCGAGCTGGGACAGGTCGCGGGTGTGACGGGCGCCGCCCGGCTCACCAGCGACCACCTGTTCTCGCCCGCATAACCCCCCGGTCCCGGCGCCTCCCCGACACCGCACGCACCACCTCCCCGGCCCCGGCCGCGAAGTTCCCCGGCCCGTACGACGCACAGCGCAGCGCACCGCAACCGATCGACGGCACCGCTCCCGCACGGCGAACTCCCGTACGACCCCCTGGGACGGAGGTCCTGCATGCCCCTGTTGACGATGTCCGGAATCACCAAATCGTTCCCCGGTGTCCGTGCGCTGGACGGTGTCGACCTCGATGTCGAGGAAGGCGAGGTGCACTGCCTGCTCGGCCAGAACGGCGCGGGCAAGTCCACCCTCATCAAGGTGCTCGCGGGCGCCCACCAGCCCGACGGCGGGGAGATCTCCTGGCGGGGCGAGCGGGTCCGGCTGCCCACCCCGGTCTCCGCTATGCGGCTGGGTATCGCCACCATCTACCAGGAACTCGACCTGGTGGAGCACGTGTCGGTGGCGGAGAACGTCTTCCTCGGCCACGAGATCGCCACCCGCGGCCTGGTGCGCCCCCGTGCCGCGCGGGCGCGGACGGCGGAACTGCTGGCCCGGCTCGGGCACCCCGAGATCGACCCGGCCGCGCTCGTGGGCTCCCTGTCCGCCGCCGGAGCGCAGGTCGTGTCCATGGCCCGGGCACTCTCGCACGACGTACGGCTGATCGTGATGGACGAGCCGTCGGCGGCGCTCGACCCCGACGAGGTCGACAACCTCTTCCGGATCGTCGGCGATCTGACGGCCGACGGCGTCGCCGTCGTCTACATCTCCCACCGGCTGGAGGAGATCCGCCGTATCGGGGACCGGGTCTCCGTCCTCAAGGACGGCCGCGTCGCCGCCCGCGACCTGCCGGCCCGCAGCACACCCACCGACGAACTGGTCGCCAGGATGACGGGCCGGGACGCACGGCAGGTCTTCCCGCAGCGCTCGGCACAGGACGCGCCCCGAGCCGAGCCGATCCTGGCCGCCGAAGGACTGGCGCGGGCAGGCGAGTTCGAGCCGCTCGACCTGGAGCTGCGGCCCGGCGAGATCGTCGGCCTGGCCGGGCTGGTGGGATCCGGTCGCTCGGAGGTGCTGGAGACGCTCTACGGCGCGCGCCGCCCCACCGCGGGACGCGTCCTGGTGGACGGCAGGCCGCTGCGTCCGGGCAGCATCCCCGCCGCCGTACGTGCCGGGCTGGGACTGGCGCCCGAGGAGCGCAAGTCCCAGGCGCTGCTGATGCTGGAGTCGGTCACCCGCAACGTCTCCGTCTCCTCGCTGCCCCGCTTCTCCCGCGGCGGCTGGCTGGACCGGGCCCGGGAGGGTGCCGAGGCCCGCAGGCGCACCCGTGAGCTGGCGCTCAGTCCCGACGACCCCGAACGGCCGGTACGCACCTTCTCCGGCGGCAACCAGCAGAAGGCGGTGCTCGCCCGCTGGCTGCTGCGCGGCTGCCGGGTGCTGCTGCTGGACGAGCCGACCCGCGGCGTCGACGTCGGTGCGCGCGCAGAGTTGTACGCCGTCATCCGGCGGCTCGCCGACTCCGGGGTGTGCGTACTGCTCGTCTCCAGCGAACTGCCCGAAGTCCTCGGCCTCGCCGACCGGGTGCTGGTGCTGCGCGAGGGCCGTGTGGTGCACGAGGCCCCCTCGCACGAACTGGACGAGCACCGGGTGCTCGACCTCGTGATGGAAGGCACCCCGGAATGAGCGGCCCCCGCACCCCCCGGCCGCTGCCGGGGTGCGGCTGCGGACCGCGCGGCCGCACCCGCCCTCCGGCGGCGGCGCCCGCGCATCCACCCACCGGCCTCCGTCCCCTCAGAGGTGACCCGTCATGAACTCGCCAGCAACCACGGCCAGTGAGCCCGGTACGCCCGCGCCCCCGGCGGACCGGCCACCGGCCGTCCGCCGCCTCCCGCTCGACGTGCGCCACCTCTCGCTCATCGGGGTGCTGGTCGCGCTCGCCGTCGTCGGGGCGATCACCAAACCCGACGAGTTCCTGGCGGCCGAGAACCTCCGTCTCGTCCTCACCCAGGCGTCCGTCATCGGCGTCGTCACCGTCGGCGTGACCTTCGTGATCATCGGCGGCGGCATCGACCTGTCGGTGGGCGCCATCGTCGCGCTCGCCTCGGTGTGGGCGACGACGCTGGCCACCCAGGACTTCGGCCTCGGCGGGATGCTGCTGTGCAGTGTGCTGGTCGGCGTCGGCTGCGGACTCGTCAACGGGCTGCTGGTCGCCTACGGGCCGATGGTGCCCTTCATCGCCACTCTCGCCATGCTCGCCTCGGCCCGGGGACTGGCCCTGCAGATCAGTGACGGCAGGACGCAGGTCGTCACCGTCGACGCCGTGCTCGACCTGGGCGTCAAGGACTCCTACGTGCTGGGCGTCCCGCCCATCGTCCTGGTGTTCGCGCTCGTCTGCGTGCTCGGCTGGCTGCTGCTCAACCGCACCACCTTCGGGCGCCGCACGGTGGCGGTCGGCGGCAACCCGGAAGCCTCCCGGCTGGCCGGCATCGCCGTGCGGCGGCAGCGGCTGCTGCTCTACCTGCTCTCCGGACTGTGCTGCGGAATCGCCGCGTTCATGCTCGTCATCCTCACCGGCTCGGGCCAGAACACCAACGGCAACCTGTACGAACTCGACGCCATCGCAGCCGCGATCATCGGCGGCACGCTGCTCAGCGGCGGTCGTGGCACGATCCTCGGCTCGGTGCTCGGCGTCCTGGTCTTCACCACCATCACCAATCTGTTCGCCCTCAACAACCTCCAGACGGACATCCAGCAGATCGCCAAGGGCGCGATCATCGTCGCGGCCGTCCTGGTCCAGAAGGGTCGTTCCACGTCATGAACATCAGACCACGCACCCCTGACACGCCACCCGCCTCCCGTCTCCCGGCCACCAGCCGCCGCAGCATGCTCTTCGGCACCGCGGCGGCCGGAGCCGCGCTCCTCGCCACCGGCTGCACCAGCAACGAGAACAACGACGACGCGGACACGGACTCGGCGGGCGCCGAGGTCGCCGATGACAAGCCCGGCAAGAAGGTCACCATCGGGTTCGCCGGTCCGCAGGCCGACCACGGCTGGCTCAACGCCATCACCACCCAGGCGAAGAAACGCGCCGGGAAGTACGAGGACGTCACCCTGGAGGCCACCGAGGGCTCCAACGACAACGCCACCCAGGTGGGCCAGGTCGAGACGCTCATCAACAAGAAGGTCGACGTGCTCGTCGTGCTGCCCGCCGACGGCAAGGCCCTCACCCAGGTCGGCCTCAAGGCCATGCGGGCCGGCATCCCCGTGGTCAACCTCGACCGCGTCTTCTCCTCGCAGCAGGCGTACCGCTGCTGGATCGGCGGCGACAACTACGGCATGGGCCTCAACGCCGGGCACTACATCGGCGAACAGCTCAAGGACAAGAAGAGCGCCAAGGTCGTGGAGCTGGCCGGGATCGACAATCTGGAGCTGACCCGGCAGCGCACCAAGGGGTTCGACGACGCGCTGGAGAACTACCCCAACATCAAGAAGGTCGCCCGGCAGGCCGCCGAGTTCACCGTCGAGTCCGGGCAGCAGAAGATGTCCGAGCTCCTCCAGGCCCAGCAGAGCTTCGACGCGCTGTGGAACCACGACGACGACCAGGGTGTCGGCGCCGAACGCGCCATCAAGCAGGCGGGCAGGGACGAGTTCTTCATGGTCGGCGGCGCCGGGTCCAAGCGCGTGATGCAGGCCATCAAGGACGGCGACAGCGTCATCAAGGCCACCGTCCTCTACCCGCCCACCATGGCCGCCTCCGCCATCGACCTGGCCCGCGCCCTCGGCCAGGGCAAGGGCATCGCGGGTATGGCCGAATACGAGATCCCCGCCCAGGTCACCCTCTACTCCGCGGTGGTGACCGAGAAGAACGTCGAGGAGTACCTCCCGATCGGCTTCACCTGACAGCCCGGGCGGGCGGCCCCCTCCGCCGGGACCGCCCGCACCGTCCGGACCGCTGACGCAGATCCGGGGGCACCTCCCGGCCCGGGGCCGGAGCAGGAGCCCCTCCAGAGGGAGGACCTCGATGCCGTACGACAGCACCGCGCCCGCCACCGCGCCGCCCCTGGGCGTGGGCATGGTCGGCTACGCCTTCATGGGCCAGGCGCACTCGCAGGGCTGGCGCACCGTGGGGCGGGTCTTCGACCTGCCGCTGCGGCCGGCGCTGGCCGCCGTGTGCGGGCGCGACCCGGCGGCCGTGCGCACCGCGGCCGAGCGGCTGGGCTGGGCCGCCGCCGAGACCGACTGGCGGGCGCTGATCGCCCGCCCGGACGTCCAGCTCGTGGACATCTGCACGCCCGGTGACAGCCACGCCGAGATCGCGATCGCGGCGCTGGCGGCGGGCAAGCACGTCCTGTGCGAGAAACCGCTGGCCAACACGGTCGAGGAGGCCGAGGCCATGGCCGCGGCGGCGCGCGCGGCCCGGGAGCGCGGCCAGGTCGCCATGGTCGGCTTCAACTACCGCCGCACCCCCGCGCTGGCGCTCGCGCGCCGCATGGTGGCGGACGGCAGACTGGGGGAGCTGCGGCACGTGCGGGTGTGCTACCTGCAGGACTGGCTGGTCGACCCCGCCTTCCCGCTGGCCTGGCGGCTGCGCCGGGAGGCGGCGGGCTCCGGGGCCCTCGGCGACCTGGGGGCGCACGCCGTCGACCTCGCCCAGCATCTGGCCGGCACCCCGCTGGCCGGGGTCTCCGCGCAGACCGAGACGTTCGTCCGGGAGCGCCCGCTGCGGGAGGGCGAGCCGGACGGGGAGCGGGGCCCGGTCACCGTGGACGACGCCGCGGTCTTCACCGGCAGGCTCGGCTCCGGGGCGCTGGCCTCCTTCGAGGTCACCCGGGTCGCCGCGGGGCGCAAGAACGCGCTGCGCGTCGAGCTGAACGGCACCCTCGGTTCCCTCGCCTTCGACCTGGAGCGCCTCAACGAGCTGGAGTTCCACGACCACACCCAGTCCGCGGGGGAAGCCGGATTCCGCCGCATCCTGGTCACCGAGCAGGACCATCCCTACCTGGAGGCGTGGTGGCCGCCCGGCCACGGCCTCGGCTACGAGCACACCTTCACCCACCAGGCCCGCGATCTGGTGCACGCCATCGCGACGGGCACCCCGCCGGCCCCCTCCTTCGACGACGGGCTCCAGGTCCAGCGGGTGCTGGCCGCCGTCGAGGAGAGCGCCGGGCGGGACTGCGTCTACACACCGGTCCAGCACGAGGCATCCGCGGCCGGGGCGGCCGCGGCAACCGCCTAGGAGGTCACCGTGGCACGAAAGTTCACCCTCTTCACCGGGCAGTGGGCCGATCTGCCGCTGGAGGAGGTCTGCCGCCTCGCCCGCGACTTCGGCTACGACGGCCTGGAACTGGCCTGCTGGGGCGACCACTTCGAGGTCGACAAAGCGCTGCACGAGCCCGGATACGTGGACGGCAGGCGGCGCCTGCTGGACAAGTACGGCCTGGAGTGCTGGGCGGTCTCCAACCACCTCACCGGGCAGGCCGTCTGCGACCACCCCATCGACGAGCGCCACCGCGCCATCGTCGCTCCGCGCATCTGGGGCGACGGCGACCCCGAGGGGGTGCGCCGCAGGGCCGCCGAGGAGATGAAGGACACCGCGCGGGCCGCCGCGGCGCTCGGCGTGCGCACCGTCGTGGGCTTCACCGGCTCCTCCATCTGGCATCTGGTGGCCATGTTCCCGCCGACGCCCCCGGAGATGGTCGACCGAGGCTACGCGGACTTCGCCGAGCGGTGGAACCCGATTCTGGACGTCTTCGACGCCGAGGGCGTGCGGTTCGCGCACGAGGTGCACCCCAGCGAGATCGCCTACGACTACTGGACCACCCAGCGCGCCCTGGAGGCGGTCGAGCATCGGGCCGCCTTCGGACTGAACTTCGACCCCTCGCACTTCGTGTGGCAGGACCTGGATCCGGCCGGGTTCCTCTACGACTACCGGGACCGGATCTACCACGTCGACTGCAAGGAGGCCCGGCGCAGGCTGGACGGCCGCAACGGCCGGCTCGGCTCGCATCTGCCGTGGGGCGATCCGCGCCGGGGGTGGGACTTCGTCTCGGCCGGGCACGGCGACGTCGCCTGGGAGGACGTCTTCCGGATGCTGCGGGCCATCGGCTACGAGGGGCCGGTGTCCGTCGAGTGGGAGGACGCCGGGATGGACCGGCTCGCAGGCGCCCCGGAGGCGCTGGCGCGGCTGCGGGCGTTCGACTACGAACCGCCGACTGCCTCGTTCGACTCGGCGTTCGGCAACTGACTGCCCGCACGGCGCCGGTGCGGGGCCGCGGGCACCGTTCCCGGTGCTCCGGCTCCGCCCTGCGCGCTTCCGCCTCGGTGCGGTCGCGCGGGGTCTCCGCGCGCTCTCGGGTCTTTGTCCTGCGCGTGGACAAAACTGTCGGGGATGCGTGTCAAAGGGGTTCCCGCTCCGGATAAACGCCGCTACCGTCCTTGAGGCGTACGGGACAACAGCGCGCCCCCTCCTGTGCAGCGCGGGCGCAGCGCACGGCACCAGTCAACCCACCCCCACCAGGGAGGATCCGCTGTGCACACTCGACCCCGCGGACAACGATGTCTCCGCACCCGTGTAGCCGCGCTCGTCGGCGCCCTCCTGCTCACCGGCGCGACCGCGGTCGCCGCCCAGGCCGCCGACGCACCCCCCACCCCCGCCCCGGACAAGGCCGCCCCGCCCGCCGCCGGCGACTTCCAGCAGGTGACCCTCGCCAAAGGCGTGGCCGAGATGGGCGAGCCCATGACGATGGCCGTGCTGCCCGACCGCTCCGTACTGCACACCTCACGCGACGGCACCCTGCGGCTCACCGACGCGCAGGGCAACACGAGGACCGCCGGCCGCCTCGACGTCTACAACCACGACGAAGAGGGCCTCCAAGGCGTCGGAGTCGACCCGCGCTTCACCAAGAACCACTTCGTCTACCTCTACTACGCGCCGCCGCTCGACACCCCCGAAGGCGACGCCCCCGACACCGGCACCGCCGCCGACTTCGAGAAGTTCGCCGGCGTCAACCGGCTCTCCCGGTTCGTCCTGCGCCCCGACGGCACCCTCGACGAGTCCAGTGAGCGCAAGGTCCTCGACGTCCCCGCCGACCGGGGCACCTGCTGCCACGTGGGCGGCGACATCGCCTTCGACTCCAAGGGCAACCTGCTCCTGTCCACCGGCGACGACTCCAACCCCTTCCAGTCGGACGGCTACACGCCCATCGACGAGCGCGCCGACCGCAACCCCGCCTTCGACGCGCAGCGCTCCGCCGGCAACACCGATGACCTGCGCGGCAAGATTCTCCGCATCAAGGTCCGCAAGGACGGCTCCTACACGATTCCCCGCGGCAACCTCTTCCGGCGGGGCACCGCGAGGACCCGGCCCGAGATCTACGCGATGGGCTTCCGCAACCCCTTCCGGATGACCGTCGACAAGAAGACCGACACCGTCTACGTCGGCGACTACGGACCGGACGCGGGCACCGCCGATCCGCAACGCGGCCCCGCGGGCCAGGTCGAGTTCGCCCGCGTCACCGGCCCGGGCAACTACGGCTGGCCGTACTGCACCGGCAAGAACGACGCCTACACGGACTACGACTTCGCCACCGGCACCTCCGGCGAGAAGTTCGACTGCTCCGCACCGCGCAACACCTCGCCCCGTAACACCGGACGCACCCGGCTCCCCGCGGCCCAGCCGGCGTGGATCCCCTACGACGGCGACTCCGTCCCCGAGTTCGGCGACGGCTCCGAGTCCCCGATGGGCGGCCCCGTCTACCGCTACGACCCCCACAACGACTCCCCGGTGGCCTTCCCCCGCGAGTACGACGGGGACTTCTTCGCCGGAGAGTTCGGCCGCCGTTGGATCAAGCGCGTCGAGCAGGACCGCGACGGCGGCAACGTGCGGATCAACGACTTCCCCTGGTCCGGAACCCAGGTCATGGACATGGACTTCGGCCCCGACGGTGCGCTGTACGTCCTCGACTACGGAACCGGCTACTTCAACGGCGACGAGAACTCCGCCCTCTACCGCATCGAGAACGCCACCGACGGGCACAGCCCCGTCGTCGAGGCCAGCAGCGACATCAGCGACGGCCAGGCCCCGCTCACCGTCTCCTTCTCCGCCGAGGCCACCGACGAGGACGGTGACACCACCGAACTGAGCTGGGACTTCGGCGACGGCGCGACCTCCGCCGAGGCCGAGCCGACGCACACCTACGAGGCGAACGGCACCTACACGGCGACCGTCACCGCCGAGGACCCCTCCGGCCGTACCGGCTCCGCCAGCGTGCACATCACCGTCGGCAACACCGCACCCCAGGTCGAACTGAAGCTCCCCGCCGACGGGCAGCCCTTCTCCTTCGGCGACGAGATCCCCTTCGAGGTGCAGGTCACCGACCCCGAGGAGGAGCAGATCGACTGCTCCCGGGTCGAGGTCGCCTACATCCTCGGCCACGACAGCCACGGCCACCCCCTCACCTCCGCCAAGGGCTGCAAGGGCACCATCAAGACGCTCGCCGACGGGGAACACGACCCGAACGCCGACATCTTCGGCGTCTTCGACGCCTCCTACACCGACAACGGCGCAGGCGGGCAACCCCCGCTGACCAGCCACGGGCAGAGCATCCTGCAGCCCAAGCACCGCCAGGCCGAGCACTTCACCAGCGCGGCGGACGGTGTCAGCACCGGCGAGCCCGCCGGAGCAGAGGGCGGCAAGGCCGTCACCGAGGCGCGGGACGGCCAGTGGATCGCCTACGCGCCGTACGCGCCCACCGACGTCACCCAGCTCACCGCCCGGGTGGCCGGCACCGCGGACGCCGCGCTCGAAGTCCGCGCCGACGGCCCCGACGGGCCGCTGCTGGGCACCGCGCAGATCTCCGCCACGGACGGCTGGACCGAGGTGAGCACCGGCATCAGCGGCGTCCCCGCGGACGCGGACACGCTCTGCCTCGTCTTCACCGGAGGCGACGGGGCGCTCTACGACCTGGACAGCTTCACCGTCACCACCGGCTGAACGGAGGACGCGCATGACCCGGGCATCCATCCCCCGCGCCCGCCTCACTCTGGCAGCCGGTGCACTGCTGGCCGGCGTGCTCGCCGCGCCGAGCCAGGCCGCGCAGCCCCACGGCGGCGGGCACCAGCAGGCGGCCGGCAGTGTGCTGGTCTTCTCCAAGACCGCCGGATACCGCCACGACTCCATCCCCGCCGGCATCGCCGCCGTGCGGGAACTCGGCGCCGAGCACGGCTTCACCGTCGACGCCACCGAGAACGCCGCCGCCTTCACCCCGAAGAAGCTGGCCCGGTACGACGCTGTCGTCTTCCTCTCGACGACGGGCGACGTGCTGGGCCCGCGCCAGCAGGCGGCCTTCGAGGAGTACATCGGCGACGGCGGCGGCTACGTGGGCGTGCACGCCGCCGCCGACACCGAGTACGACTGGGAGTGGTACGGCGGGCTCGCGGGCGCCTACTTCGCGTCCCACCCGGCGATCCAGCCCGCCACGGTGCGGATCGAGGACCGCGCCCACCCCGCCACCGCGCACCTGGGCGCGGACTGGGAGCGCACCGACGAGTGGTACAACTACCGCTCCGATCCGCGCGCACACGCCCGCATCCTGGCATCCCTGGACGAGGACTCCTACACCGGCGGCACGATGGGCGAGGACCACCCGCTGGCCTGGTGCCAGGAGTACGCGGGCGGCCGCGCCTTCTACACCGGTGCCGGGCACACCCGGGAGTCCTACGCCGACCCCGCCTTCCGCGCGCACCTGCTGGGCGGCATCCGGTACGCCACCGGCGCGGCGCGGGCCGACTGCCGTCCGGAGAACGGCTACACGACGCTGTACGCGGGCACCGGCGACGGTCCCGGCACCCAGGAGTGGCGGCAGGCCGGCCCCGGTGCGTTCGAGGAGAGCGCCGACGGCACCCTCACCACCCGCGGCGGGATGGGCCTGCTGTGGTACGCCGCCCGCTCCTACGGCTCCTACTCGCTCAAGCTCGACTGGCGGATGGCGAGTGCCGACGGGGACGACAACTCCGGTGTCTTCGTCGGCTTCCCCGCCTCCGACGACCCCTGGTCGGCCGTGGACCGCGGCTACGAGATCCAGATCGACGCCACCGACGCCGACGACCGGACCACCGGAGCGGTCTACGGCTTCCAGTCGGCCGACCTCGACGCGCGGGACGCCGCGCTGAACCCGCCGGGGGAGTGGAACACCTACGAGATCCGGGTCGAGGGCGAGCGGCTGCGCGTCCACCTCAACGGCGTACTGATCAACGACTTCACCAACACCGACCCGGTCCGGAGCCTCACGGACGGATACGTGGGTCTGCAGAACCACGGGGAGGGGGACGAGGTCGCCTTCCGCGACGTACGCATCCGCGCGTCGGCACCCCGCTGACACCGCTTCCCCACCGGCCGCCCGGCCGTCCCGCCGCCCCCTCCGGGCCGGGCGACTCGGACCCGCGCGGCCCCGACCTCCACCCGGGCCCGTCCTGCCCGGCCCGGCCGCGCGGGCGGGGGCGTGGCCGGTCCCGCGTTCCCGCCCACCCGCGGCCCCTCGTACGCAGCAACACCAGGGAGGACACCGTGACCGACCGCACCGACAGCTCCGACGTCCGACCGCCCCGCACCGGGGTGTGGCTCATCGGCGCCAGGGGCTCCGTGGCGACCACCGCGATCGCCGGAGCCGCGGCGCTCGCGGCCCGGCTGCATCCACCCGTCGGGATGGTCACCGAGACCGAACCCTTCGCCGATGCCGCCCTGCCACCGCTGGACTCCCTCGTCTTCGGCGGACACGACACCGCCTCCTGCCCGCTCCCCAAGCGGGCCGAGGCGCTCGCCGACGCCGGCGTCCTCCCGCACGGGCTGCCCGCGGCGGTGCGCGCCGAACTCACCGCCGCCGACGCCGCCCTCCGCCCCGGCGCACCGGCGGCCGGGCCGGCCGCGGAGGACGCCGGCGCCGAGGAGGAACTGATCGCCGGATACGCGGCCGACCTCACCGAGTTCACCCGCACCCACGGCCTGGCCCGCACCGTGGTGATCAACGTGGCCAGCACCGAGCCGCCCCCGCTCGACCCCGGGGAGGCGCCGGGCAGCGCGCACACCCCGCTGCCGCCCAGCTCCCGCTACGCGGCAGCGGCCCTGCGCGCCGGATGCCCGTACATCAACTTCACCCCGTCCGCCGGCCTCCACCACCCCCGGCTGGCCGCACCGGCCCGTACCGCCCGCCTCCCGTACGCGGGCCGGGACGGCAAGACCGGGCAGACCCTGCTCCGCTCGGTGCTGGCCCCGATGTTCGCGCAGCGCGCGCTGGCCGTACGGGCCTGGAGCGGCACCAACCTGCTCGGCGGCGGGGACGGCGCGGCACTCGCCGACCCCGCGGCCGCGGCCGCCAAGAACGCGGGCAAAGCGCGGGTCCTGGCCGACAACCTCGGCACCCTCCCGGAAGGAGAGGTGCACATCGACGACGTCCCGGCGATGGGCGACTGGAAGACCGCCTGGGACCACATCGCCTTCGACGGCTTCCTCGGCTCCCGCATGACGCTGCAGACCACCTGGCAGGGCTGCGACTCGGCGCTCGCCGCCCCGCTCGTCCTCGACCTGGCCCGGCTGGTCGCCCGCGCCGACGAACGCGGCCTCACCGGCCCGGTGCCCGGACTCGGCTTCTACTTCAAGGACCCCGACAGCGGTCCGGCCGACCTGCCGGGGCAGTGGCGGGCCCTGCTCGACCTCGCCCGCGGCTTCCGGCGCGCGCCGGGCGACGCCGGCGGAGACGAAGGTGCCGCGTCCGCCGACGATGCCTCCGCCGACGACGCCGGGTCAGCCCGGTGACCGGCCGAGCAGCCGACTGGGCGCAACTCCTGCGGATCTCGGCCGTCTCGACCGTGCCCGGCGACGCGGTGGTCGGCGCCGTGGCGGGCGGCAGCGGCCCGGGCCGGGGGACGGTGCTGGCCGCGGGGGCCTCGCTGTGCCTGTACGAGGCGGGCATGGCGCTCAACGACTGGGCCGACCAGGAGGAGGACGCCCGCGAGCGACCGCAGCGGCCGCTGCCCTCCGGCCGCATCCGGCCGGGGGCCGCCCTCGCGGCCGCGACCGGACTGACCGCCGCCGGACTGGCGTTGGCCGCCCGCGCCGGGCGCCTCCCGCTCCTCACGGCCACCGCGCTGGCCACCACCGTGTGGGCCTACGACCTCCGCCTCAAGCACACCCCGGCAGGTCCAGCCGCCATGGCGGCGGCCCGCTCCCTGGACGTACTCCTGGGCGCGGCGGCCACCGCGCGCCCCGCCGCACCCGGGACCGACGGCACACCCCTACCCCCTCCCGGGCACAGCCCCGCACCGATGCTGGGCGCGGCCGCCCTCATGGGGGCACACACCCTCGCGGTCACCTCCGTCTCCCGGCGGGAGGCCGAGGGCGGCGCCCCGGCGGTGCCGCTCGCGGCACTGGGCGCGGTGGCGGCGACCACCGCCGTGCTGGCGCGGCAGCGGGCACCACTGACCCTCGCCGCGAGTACCGCCTACGCGGCGACAGCCGCCCGACCGCTGGCACACGCCGCGCTCAACCCCTCGCCGCCGCTGCTCCAGCGCGCGGTGGGCGGCGGGATCCGCGCCATGATCCCGCTCCAGGCCGCACTCACCGCGGGTGCCTGCCGTCCCTCCCACTCGCCGCGGGCCCGGACCGCGGCCTCACTCTCCGCCGCGGCACTGCTCGGGCTGCTGCCCGTCGCCCGCCGCCTCTCCCGGAAGGTCAGCCCCACATGACCCCGTCCAGGACCGCCTCCGCACTGCGCTACGCCTACGGCACCAACGGCCTGGCCGACCTGCGGCTCGAGGACGCCCTCGGACTGCTCGCCGACCTCGGGTACGCGGGCGTCGGGCTGACGCTCGACCATATGCACCTCGACCCCCTCGCCCCCCGGCTCCCGGCCCGCACGGCCGAGGTGGGCCGCGCGCTGGACCGCCACGGGCTGACGGCCACCGTCGAGACCGGCGCGCGCTACGTGCTCGACGCGCGCCGCAAACACCACCCCACGCTGCTCGACCAGGATGCCGAAGCCCGCACCGCCCGCACCGACCTGCTGCTCAAGGCCGTACGCGTCGCCGCCGATCTCGGCGCCCACGCCGTGCACTGCTTCAGCGGCCCCCTCCCGACGGGTACCGCGCCGGAGACCGGCTGGACGCGGCTGGCGGACGGCATCGGCACGGTGCTGGACGCCGCGGGCGCGGCCGGCGTCCCGGTGGCCATCGAGCCGGAGCCCGGCCACCTGCTCGGGGACCTGGCCGGGTTCCACCGGCTGCGCACCGCACTCGGCAGCCCCGAACTCCTCGGCGTCACCCTCGACATCGGACACTGCCAGTGCCTGGAACCGCGCCCCCCGGCCGACTGCGTCCGGGACGCGGCACCCTGGCTGCGGCACGTGCAGATCGAGGACATGCGGCGTGGCGACCACACCCACCTGCCGTTCGGCGACGGCGAGATCGACTTCCCGCCGGTGCTGGCGGCACTGCGCCAGGCGGACTACGACGGCCTGGTCACCGTCGAACTGCCCCGCGACTCGCACGCCGGCCCCGCACGCGCCGCCGACTCGCTCGCGTTCCTGACCGCCTCCGAGACCGAAGCCGGGACGGCGCCCCCGGCACGGCACGATGCCCTGCCGCAGGAGGAGATCCCGTGCTGACCCCGCTCGCCTCCCTGCGCACCGGCCTGGAGCTGCGACTGGCCGCGGAGGCCCGCGACTGGCTGCACCGGGCGCTGGCCGAAGCGGCGGACGACCGGCACCGCACGGACCCGGACACCCCGCCGGCCGGTGTCCGGCGGACCGCGAGCCCACCGTCCAACACCCGGCCCCCCGCAACCCGCACCCGCTCCGTACCCCGCCTCCCGCGCTGGGAACTGCACTTCGCCCGCGCCGGCCGCACCTGCCGCGGGGCGGCCGCCGACAGCACCGACGCGCCGGACCCGGTCGACGCCGCCCGCGTCCTCATCCTGCACGCGGCCGCCCCCGGCATCCAGGAGCTGACCCGGCTCTACCGGCACGGCACCGGCGACGAGCGGCGGGCCGTCCTGCTGGCCCTGCCGCACCTGGACCCGCAACCCGAACCGGCGGCAGCACTCGAACTGGTCGAGGACGCCCTGCGGACCAACGACACCCGGCTGATCGCCGCCGCGCTCGGACCGTACGCCGCAGCACACCTGGACGCGCACGAGTGGCGGCACGGCGTGCTCAAGTGCCTGTTCACCGGCGTACCGCTCAGCGCGCTGGCCGGGCTGGCACACCGCGCCTCGGGGGACGCGGAACTCGCCCGCATGCTGGAGGACTACGCGCACGAGCGCACCGCGGCGGGCCGCACCGTGCCCGAGGACCTCGACCGCGCGCTGCGGCTGGCCCGGCTCGCCGCGCCGGGGGAGACCGGCAGGACCACGCCCTCCCCTCCGCCCCGCCCGGCCCCCGCACCACCGCCGACCCCGCCCCGCCCGTCCCCCGAGCCGTAGCCAGCCGCGCGCCACAGCAGCGCCCGGAGCGAGGAGCGTGACGCCCATGACCAGGCCGACCCGCCGCATCTTCGACCCGCACATCCACATGACGTCCCGCACCACCGACGACTACGCCGCGATGTACGCCTCCGGGGTACGGGCCCTGGTCGAGCCCTCCTTCTGGCTCGGCCAGCCGCGCACCTCGCCCGCGACATTCCTCGACTACTTCGACGCGCTGCTCGGCTGGGAGCCCTACCGGGCCGCCCAGTACGGCATCGCCCACCACTGCACCCTCGCGCTCAACCCGAAGGAGGCCAACGACCCGCGCTGCCTCCCGGTACTGGACGAACTCCCGCGCTACCTCCTCAAGGACGGGGTGGTCGCCGTCGGTGAGATCGGCTACGACTCGATGACCCCGGCGGAGGACGACGCACTGGCCGCACAGCTGCAACTCGCCCACGACCACGAACTGCCGGCCCTCGTCCACACCCCGCACCGGGACAAGGCCGCCGGGCTGGCCCGCACCCTCGACGTCCTGCGGGAATCCCCGCTGACTCCCGAGCGGGTGCTGCTCGACCACCTCAACGAGACGACGGTGGGCGACGCGGCGGACAGCGGCTGCTGGCTCGGCTTCTCCATCTACCCCGACACCAAGATGGACCCCGACCGGATGGTCCGCATCCTGCGGGTGCACGGCACCGAGCGCGTGCTGGTCAACTCCGCCGCCGACTGGGGGCACAGCGACCCGCTCAAGACCGGCCACGTCGCCGACGCCATGCTCGCCGCGGGCTTCGAGGACGACGACGTCGACCGAGTGCTGTGGCGCAACCCCGTCGCCTTCTACGGCCAGAGCGGACGCCTCGCCCTGGACGTCCCGCCGCCCGGCGCGCGCGAGCAGCACCTGTTCCAGGGCAACTCCATCCTGCGCGGCGGAGAGTGAGGAGAGCGCGGCCATGCGATTCCGGCACCCCGACGGCACCACGGTCCACCTCGCCTACTGCACCAACGTCCACGCGGCCGAACAGCTCGACGGCGTACTGGAGCAACTCACCGCGTACGCCGAGCCCGTACGCCGCAGACTGCACCGGGACCGGCTCGGCATCGGCCTGTGGCTCGCCCGCGACGCGGCCCGCACCCTCACCGACGACCCGGCGGCCGTCCGGCGGCTGCGCTCCGGACTGGACCGGGCGGGGCTGGAGGTCGTCACCCTCAACGGCTTCCCCTACCAGGGTTTCGGCAACGAACACGTCAAGTACCGCGTCTACCGGCCCGACTGGACCGACGACGCCCGCCTGGAGCACACCACCGACCTGGCCCGGCTGCTGGCCGCACTGCTCCCGGACGATGTCCGCGAGGGCAGCGTCTCCACCCTCCCGCTCGCCTGGCGCACCGGCTTCGACGCCGAGGCCCGGCACCGCGCGCTGACCCGGCTGCACACCCTCGCCGCCCGGCTGGACGCGCTGGAGGAGCTGACGGGCCGCTCCATCCGGGTCGGACTGGAACCCGAGCCCGGCTGCACGGTGGAGACCACAGCCGACCTGATCCAGGCACTCGCCCGGGAGGACGGCCCGCCCGCGCACCGGATCGGCGGCTGCCTGGACACCTGCCACCTGGCCACCGCCTTCGAGGACCCCGCCAAAGCGCTGGCCGGGCTCGCCGAGGCCGGCCTGCCCGTGGTCAAGTCCCAGCTCTCCGCCGCGCTGCACGCCGAGCACCCCGACCACCCCGAAGTGCGCGCCGCGCTGGCGGAGTTCGCCGAACCCCGCTTCCTGCACCAGACCCGCGCCCGCACCCCGGACGGGACGCTCCGCGCCACCGACGACCTCGACCGGGCCCTGGCCCCCGGAGCGCTGCCCACCGGCGGGCCCTGGCGCTCCCACTTCCACGTACCGCTGCACGCCCCCCTCGACCCACCGCTGACCGCCACCACCGACGTCCTCGGCGAGACCCTCGCCCATCTGGTCGGCGGCCCCACCCCGCTGACCCGGCACCTGGAGGTGGAGACCTACACCTGGCAGGCCCTCCCGGCGGCACTGCGCCCCACCACCCGCGCGCAGCTCGCCGACGGCCTCGCCGCCGAACTGTCCACCGCACGCGACCTGCTGACCGGCCTCGGCCTCAAGGAGCTGCCGTGACCACCCCGCTGCTGGTCATCGACGTCGTCGGACTGACCCCCGCGCTGCTGACCCACATGCCCCACCTGCGCGCCCTGGCCCGGGACGGCGCGCAGGCCCCCCTCGGCACCGTCCTGCCCGCCGTCACCTGCGCCGCCCAGTCCACCTTCCTCACCGGGGAACTCCCCGCCCGGCACGGCATCGTCGGCAACGGCTGGTACTTCCGCGAACTCGGTGACGTGCTGCTGTGGCGGCAGCACAACGCGCTGGTCGGCGGCGAGAAACTCTGGCACGCGGCACGCGCCCGGCAGCCCGGCTACACGGTGGCCAACATCTGCTGGTGGTACGCGATGGGCGCGGACACCGACTGGACCGTCACCCCCCGCCCCGTCTACTACGCCGACGGCCGCAAGGAACCCGACTGCTACACCCGGCCCCCGGCCCTGCACGACGAACTCGTCGCCGAACTCGGCGACTTCCCGCTCTTCACCTTCTGGGGTCCGGGCGCGAACCTGACCTCTTCGCAGTGGATCATCGACGCCACCCGCCACATCCTGCGCACCAGGCACCCCGACCTCGCACTGTGCTACGTCCCCCACCTCGACTACGACCTCCAGCGCCACGGCCCCGACGACCCGCGCGCCCACCGCGCCGCCGCCGACGTGGACGCCGCCCTCGCCCCACTGCTCGCCGACGCGCACGCCGAGGGCCGCACCGTCGTCGCCCTCTCCGAGTACGGCATCACCCGGGTGCGCCGCCATGTCGACATCAACCGCGTGCTGCGCCGCGCCGGACTCCTGGAAGTGCACACCCAGGACGGCATGGAGTACCTGGACCCGTGGACCTCCCGCGCCTTCGCCGTCGCCGACCACCAGCTCGCCCACGTCTACGTCCGCGACCCCGCCGACCTGCCCGCCACCCGCGCGGCACTGGCCGGACTGCCCGGCCTGGAACAGCTCCTGGACGAGACCGGGAAGAAGGAGGCCGGCCTGGACCACCCCCGCTCCGGCGAACTCGTCGCCGTGGCCGAACCCGACGCCTGGTTCACCTACTACTACTGGCTGGACGATCGCCGCGCCCCCGACTTCGCACAGCTCGTGGAGATCCACCGGAAGCCCGGCTACGACCCCGTCGAGCTGTTCATGGACCCGAACGACCCCTACGTCAAACTCCGCGCCGCCGCCGCGCTGGCCCGCAAGAAGACCGGCATGCGCTACCGCATGGCCGTCGTCCCCCTCGACCCCACTCCGATCCGGGGCAGCCACGGACGGCTCCCGGACCGGACCGAGGACGGCCCCCTGCTCCTCTGCTCCCGCGCCGACGCGCTCGGCGACCGCGGGCGGAACGGGCCGGCCGCCGCCTTCCCCGCCACCGAAGTGAAACGCCTGCTTCTCGACCTCGCACTGGGAGACGCCTCATGAGCAGCCCGTCAGCCGACCCGCAGTACGCCGAACTCCACCGCAGGCTGCGCCGCCGCGGCTTCCTCGGCGTCGCCGCGGGCGCCACCGCCGCCACCCTGCTGGGAGCACGCCCCGCCGCCGCCGCACCGCAGGAGGCCGCCGCGGCGGACCACCGGGGCTGCCGCCCGATCGTCCCGCGGGGCAAACTGGGCATCCAGCTCTACACCCTCCGCGACCAGGTCCAGCAGCTCGGCTTCGGCCCCGTCTTCCGGGAGCTGGAGCGCTACGGCTACGACTCGGTCGAGTTCGCCGGCTACACCCAGGGCACCGGCGACCTCACCCTCCGGCAGCTCAAGCGCCTCATGCGGGAGCACGGACTGCGCGGCATCGGCAGCCACGTCGGCTACTACTCCGCCGACCCCGACGCCTACACCTTCGCCACCCAACTGGAGAAGGTCGTCGACGACGCGGCAGCCCTCGGGCTGCCCCACGTGGGTACCGCGGCCAGCCCCGACCGCTACGGCCGCACCGTGGACGGCTGGAAGCGCGCCGCTGAGGACTTCAACACCTATGGCGCGGCGGCACGCGCCCGCGGACTGACCTTCTACCAGCACAACCACCAGATGGAGTTCGGCTTCGCGGAGGACAAGCCGCACGTGCGCCTCTACGATGTGCTGCTCGCCGAGACCGATCCGGAACTGGTCCACCTGGAGATGGACATCTACTGGGCCTACGCCGGACAGCACCGCTTCAGCGTCCGCCCCGACGGCACCCCGGCCCCCTTCGACCCGCTCGACTACGTACTGGCGGCCCCGCACCGCTACCCGCTCTTCCACGTCAAGGACGGCGAGCACGACGAAGCCTCACCGGACGGCTACCACATGGTCGACGTCGGCGACGGCGACATCGACTACGAGCACTTCATCGGCACCGTCCTCAGACGCCACCGGGGCCGCCGCACGGACCACCACTGGCTGATGGAGCGCGACGACGCCGTCGACCCCGACGCCAACCCCGCCGGCTCCTTCACCTCGGCCCGCCGCTCGGCCGCCTACCTGCGCGGCAGGCGACATCGGTGACGCCCGTTCTCCCGGGAGCCGTGAGGCTTATTCCACAACATTCGGTGCAAAAGGTGCGGAGCGCCAGGAAACCCAGGTGAGAAGCACTCCCAACCCTTGGTATCGTTACGGCCGTCGCCACGACAGCCCAGCTCCGTGGCGCGGCCCGGTCCGGGTGGCGGAATGGTAGACGCGCTAGCTTGAGGTGCTAGTGCCCTTTATCGGGCGTGGGGGTTCGAGTCCCCCCTCGGACACTCACCATCTGCACGTCGTGTGCGGACGCATGTGGGCCGTGACTCAACAGTCACGGCCCTTTTGCTGTGGTCGTAGGTGAGCGTGAGGCCGAAGGCTGTGTAGAGCGGGGCTTTGTGTTCGGGGGCGGCCTGCTGGAGCCGGTCGGTGAGGTCCCCGAGGTCCTTGATGATCTCGGTGATTTCCTCCTCGGTGAGCGGGCGGGCGGCCTTCGGGGCGGGGGTAGCCCGGACGGCGGTGATCTTTCGTTGAGCGGTGTCCCGGTCGGCGGCGGTCTGGTTGATCCATTCCATGACGGTCGCCGGATCGGTTCCGGCGTCGATCGTGGTGCGGTAGCGGTCGATGCGGCGTTTCGCATTCGGCGATGGCGCGGCGGGCGGCTTCGAGCGCGGGGTCGGGTTCTGGGGTGGGTGGGTTCTGAGCCTGGTGGAGTGCTTGAAGGGTCCGCTTGAGTCGGCCCGGGGCGAAGACCTGCGCGATCCAGGCGTCCAGCGCGGGGAGGAGCGCGCTCTCGCGGACGTAGACGGCCAGCGGGTGGGGGAGCGAGGTACTGCGGGCGTACTCGGCCGGGTAGCGGCGGCGGTAGCGCGGAAGGCCGCGATTGTAGTTGCCCTGCATCTTGCGGTCGCAGAGGCTGCAGCCAAGCAGGGCAGCGGCGCGGGGGCGGCGCTTCCAGGGGAGAGCGCGGGAGTGTCCGGAGTCGAAGTACTCGGCGACGATCTCGCCGCCCTTGGGCTCGATGAGTGCGCGGGCGCGGGTGAGCTGCCAGTTGCGGGAGGTCTCCGGGTCCTGGAGGTCCTCGGTCGAGCAGCGTCCGGCGAAGGCGAAACGGGTGACGCGGTTCATGGGCGGCACGGGCGGCTCCCTGTGTGATCGCGGCGGGTGGTCGTCGTCCGTCGTACCGCCGAGTCGCGATGGAGGGCCAGTCGCTGATGCAGGTCGTCGTGGACCGGGTGTTCGGCTGGTGCGGCCTGATCGGCGTGCTCGATGTGTTCGCGGAGTAGGAAGTCGAGAAGTGCTGCGGCAGCTTCGGGGGTGAGGGGCGGGGGATCGTCGGGGAGGTGGACGGTTGGCTGGCTCCAGGTGTGGGACCGGTCGCGGAGAGGGGCACGCGATGCGGGCACATAGCCTCCGGAGGGAGTTCTATCGAGTGCACCCGTAGTGGCGGTTGGGCTCTTCGACGCTGGCGTGGGGCCGTCGAGGGGATGGACATCCCGCGCACCGCTTTGGCCACGCGACTTCCGCGGGGGAGGGTGGATCGCCACTCGGAGTGGGAATCGCCGCAGGTCATCGGTTATACGAGCCACTTCCGAACCACCTCGGCTCGCATGGGGAATCACCCTTCTGGGCAACCGCTTTGTGCAAGTGCGAATCCCGGACTACCGCACCTGGGAACGGTGCAGGTCACGGGGCGAAGTGGCAGCCGCAGATTCGCCCATGCCGTGCCACTCGCGAGCCACTGGCTTGGGAGTAGTACGCAACTGGCACGTGAGTGGCACGGGGCTACGGCAGTAAGGAGCGGTGACCGAACCCGCCCGCCGCACGGAGGCACCCTTGGACCGTGACCAGCCACACGTCCTGCCCGCCGTCGCCGCGTCGATCCCGGCGTCGCGGTCCCCGTTCCTCTCTATCGAGCGCACCTTCCGCCGCCTCTCGCGAGCCCCGCACCGACTGACAGTGAGGATTGGCCATGGCATCGCTCGGGGGTCTGACTCTCCGACTGACTGGCGCTTCGGCTGTCCTTGGCTGGAATCGTCGGCCCCGCCGGGCGGTGCCACCTGGCGTGTGGCCGGTCGGGCTTCTGTGACTTCATGGAGAGGCACCCGCTGCCCACTCGGCGATCTCGTCGACGCTCCTGGCGCCCGACACGGCCGCGCAGGCACAGACGAGGAGGATCGCGGTCAGCGAGTACCAGCGGCCCTGCCTCGCACGCGGGTCGGGCACCAGGTTCAGGAACGTCCGCAGATCAGCGACTTGGCCGATGTCCAGCGGACCCAGCCTCACCAACACCGGCGGGATGAGAGAAGATACAACGGCAGGCACGGGCCACCTCGTGATCGTTGAGCTTCGACACCCCAATGATCACGAAGCCCGTGCCTGCTCTGCTATGCACCCCAACCGGTCACGGCCCGACCAACCGCCCGACCCCGCAACTCGCCCAAGCCCTGGCTGCCCGGCCGCCGCCGATTCCCCGGACAAGGCGGACGCAGAGCCACGGGACTGCTGAACCACGTGGTGTCAACATCTCACACCACGATGCCGAAAGGCGCTCAGCCCCAAGAGGCTGATGGAATCCACGAGGATGCCAGGCTTACAGTCCGATTCGTCACCTCTTCAGGAAAGGCCTGTCCTCGATGGTCGTCATCTTCGCGTGCCCGGTCCGAAGGTTGACAATGATGGGCCAGCAGTCCAGTAGTCGCTCTTCCTCGTCCCTCGTCTCCAGGTAGGTGACCCCATTGTAGGGAACGATCAACCAGCCGTCCTTCTCCCGAATGTTCTCCATATCGATGGCCAACTCCGGGTCTTCCGGGTTGGCCTCTTGCTTGAGTAGGCCCTCGGCAGCGCGCAGACCCTCATCCCATGTCATCGTCATCGTGTCCTCAGCAGACGGTAAGAGTCCCACGTCGCCGCGTGCTGTGCGTGTCCGGTCTGCCCGTCAAGGAAGATGACGTCCCCGTCACGGTTGATTACATTGAACACGTGTCCGCCTTCGTTGTCCGCCCCATAAACGATACCGCGGGCACCCGGGCCGGCATCTTGAATCTCTTTCACAATGTTACCAAAAGAGCGACGTCGGAATTTTTTACCAGGGAAATTCTTCTCAACGTCCTTGAGCGGCCCCCGTGCCAGTTTCCCAGGAGCCATCGCGGGAGCGCCTTCGAGGGTGGAATCCACAGCCAATGCACATCCTCTGCAATTAACTCTGCCTTCCTGTGGATTGATAATCTTGTGCAGGTCGTCGGTCTTCGGGGTCTTGTATGCATCACCAAGTAGAGTTGTGCCCCCGCCGCCCTCGCCCCAGCGAAGATTGCCAGCGTCTTTGAGACCGTGCAGCGCGCGGACCTCAGCCGCCCCCATACCGGCCCCGTAGCCGGCTCCCAGTATACTGCCGTACAGCAATGATTCCTGCGCCTGCTTAAGGCTAACCTTCTTTTGCAGCCCCGTAGCGATCCTCAGCGGTTGAGCAACAGCCAAATCGACCGTTAGTGCCTCCAGACCACCGAAAGCCATACTGGTGAGTGTAGTTGCAGCTATTCGAGCAGCAGCTGCCGAGAGCCCTACGGTCAGACTGGCAGAAAGCTCGACGACGGCGGTAGCCGCCTCCATGGAGGTTCCACCTGTAAAATATGCGAGGCCGATTCCAGCTGCGATCGCTGTGGCGTCAATTGCAAGCTGAGTATTGATGCGCTCCTTGGTGTTTTCCACGTCATTGGCGAACTCATCCAGCGTGGACGCCACGTCACGAGCGGCTTTTTCCAGGTCAGCCAGCCACCCGCGCCCGGCATGGTAATAGCGCCGCCAGAAAAGACTGTAGGCATCGACCGCCTCTCCAGAGTTCGCATGGATGATTCTCCCGGATTGACGATTGACCTCTGCAGTCACATCGGATACTTTCTCCGCGAAGTGACGCCAATGTCCTGCCCCCTCGCGCAGCTGTCCCTCGTCAGCGTCCGGCCACTCCATGCCCATGTGCTCGATCAACCACTCTTTAATCTCCTCCAAATCAGGCACGGATAATTCTCCCCTAAAAGCCGTCCAGCACCTCCGGCTTGACAGGACGTGTCGGCGGTTTGTAACCCTTGGGGAAATCAAACATACTGCCTACCAGTTCATCGTTCTCGATGTGACCGTCAGCCATGTCAGTCATAGCGAGGTGGATGCTGCTCAGCCCGGAAACGAGGATGGCGACGGCCCTCTCGATCGATTTTCGAGATTTCTTGTAATGCTTGAAAAACTCAGCACCATATTCGTCTCCGCCCCATGGCTCACCAAGCTTAGCCATCTTCCCCTGTAGCTCCGTCAACTGCGCCAGAAGCTCCACAGCTTGAGTGTGGAACGCAGGAGCGGACCGCTTGAGATCATCTGTAAAAATCCCCAGGACCTTGTCCGACTTACCCATGACACTCCTTCCATTAAACGAAGAGGGGTCGGGACAATCCGAAAAAGTCCTGCGTGCGACAGCTTCGAGCCGGGCACTCGAGAGAGTCCTTCTATCGGTACCAGTCGGGTTCGCCTCCCGGCCCCCCGCCAGGAAGCGTGGACGAGTACAACTCACCTTCCACGTCAGCGAAGCGGCACAGCCCATAGTCCGCGTCTTGATGAGTGATTCACGGTCGCACGCCAGTAGGCCATCAAAGGCCGACGTCGTGAAAGAACTCGAGCGGGAGACCGAATGCCGGGTTCCAGGCCGTCTCCCGGTCGAACGCGCAGCCCCGGCGAGACCCTGCGGCGTGTGGCGCGCTGGGAACTTCTCGGAGGCGGCCAGTGTCCCGCGCGAGCGGGCCCGGCTGTGGGAAGTCGCCACAACATCTTCTCCCTAGCCCTGCCTTCGGCCAGTTGCCGCTCGACTCTCGCAGTCGTCTCTAGATCCGTACATGCTACAGGGGTCGGTGTCAGTGCGCTGCCGTACGGTTTCGTACGGTGATCCCAGGGGGACCGAATCGCTGTTGCTCCGCTGGTCACGGAGGTAGCGTGCTGATGCGCGTGTTTCGTGACCGCGTCGTGCGACCTGAGCCCGACCTGGCCTGAGAAGGAGCTGCCCGTCCGTGCGTCCGACCCTCGCCGCCGAGCAAGTGCAGGGCAGCCTCAGCCAGTACCTGTCGACCACGTATGCGCTGGCCGATGAGGGCACGCGCCGGGCGCTGGAGGATTCCTCACCGATCCGGAAGAGGGCATCTTCCGCGGCTCGTATCTGCGCACCCGCACGCCCTTCCGGCTCGCCGAGAAGGGCTGGAGCCGCCATCTGCAGTGGTGACCAAGGGAGTTCGACACGGAGCGCACTCCCTATGCCCACCAGGCGCGCGCGTGGCAGCGGCTCAGTTCACTGCACTCTCCGCCCGAGCAGACGCTGGTCACCACCGGCACCGGGTCCGGGAAGACGGAGTCGTTCCTGGTGCCGGTCGCTCGGTTGATTCTCCTTCTCTTCCTCTGAAGGCCAGCTACTTCCCTCTCCGGCCCTCCGTCGTGCCTCGCACCCAAGTCGGAGGCGGCACCACGGCGAAAGCCGGGTGCCGCCGGGCGGCGCCGCATCAGCCGATCGTGTGACACAGGGGTTCGGGGTATTACTTGGAAACTGTCGTGCCCGGCGTACGTGACGAGGCTTCGAGTCGTGTTCCCGTGAATTCGCCCTACAAGGGGTCGTGAATTCGAGGGAACGGGAGCAATTGCAAGGTTGGGGTATTCCTTGAGCGGGTGGCGGCGGCCGGGCAGCCAGGGCTTGGGCGAGTTGCGGGGTCGGGCGGTTGGTCGGGCCGTGACCGGTTGGGGTGCATATGTGTCGCGACACTTGACAACAGGAATTTCCGGGCGAGCGCGCCTGATCATGTTTCCGCGTCAACGATTCTTGCCTGAGGGGCGGCGCCTGCCCGGGGTCTCTTTGTGGCGCCGTGCCGTTGAGGTGTTTGCGGAGGCCGTGGCGGTCGAGGCGGTGGATGAGGCCGGGGCGGCGTTGGTAGTTCGTGCGCAGCTTGATGAGGCGTTGTCGGAAGTCCGTACTCCGTGCGGTGTGGGCGTACGCGTCGCGCAGATCCGCGAGGAGGGTGACGGCCTGGTCGTAGGCGGTGGTCTTCTTGGTGGCGATGTGCGTCTCGATCTGCTGCCAGATGGATTCGGCCTCGTCCGCGAGAGCGGTCAGGTGCTGGGCGCGGGCTGCGGCTCGTGCGTGTTCGGCGCTTTGTCGGCGTTCGGTGCGTCGTGTGTGGGCGGTGTCCAGGAGTTGGGCGGCGGAGCGGCGCCCGGGGGCGGTGGCCGGGGCTGTGGTGCCGTGCAGGCGGTGCAGGAGTTCAGTGCGCAACCAGGGCTCCGGTCCGACGGCGAGCCGTAGCAGCAGAGCGTCCTTCTCCTGCTGGGGCAGCGCGGCGATCAACGGGGCGAGTTCCTTCTTCGTGGGCTTGGTCGGCTTCTTGGGCGCGGCGGGACTGGCCTGGACGGCGACTGCCAGCAGGTCGTCGTCCACCCGCAGGAAGTCCGCGAGCGCGCACTGAGGGGCGGTCAGCTCGCCCAACCCGGCCGGGACCGGTGGCTCCTCGCAGCTCTGGTATTCCTCTTCGTCGTCGTCTTCGAGTTCCCAGGCGGCGAGTGCGGAGAGCCAGGCGAGGTAGAGGGGGCGCAGGTCCCCGGTCGTGAGTTCGTCGCGCACGCCGATGAGGGCGGCCAGCGAGTCATCGGCGTGCTCGACCCAGTCGCCGCCCTCGTCCTCGCTGGTCAGGTCGAGCAGGAGATGGGTACGGGTGGTCCAGGACTCGACGTGGTGGCCGAGGCAGTAGGGCTGCACCGTGGGCAGGTTCAGGGCCTGCTTGGGCAGGCGGAGTAGCAACCGGTGGGTGCCCCAGTTGGTGACGTACAGATGGGCGTCGAAGTAGCGCTCGGTCATGCGCCGCGGATGGCCGCTCAGATCACCCCAGTTGTAGGTGTTGGTGAAGCCGGTGGCGGTGATCCGGGCCCGGGTGGAGATGGCCCGCAGCTGTCCTTGTTCCTCGCGGCTGAGCGGACGGTCGAGGGCCTGGAACTCGTAGTACTGGTACTCGCTCACATGGCGGAATTTTTTCGCCCCCGCGTGCCGGCTGGGACGTGGAGCAGAAAGGGCGGCCGAAGCCTATCGGACGCCGTACTCAATCGCCGTAAGGTGAGTCGAGGTGAGCGGTGGCGGCGAGGAACGGGTGGGCGAGGGGTCACGGGGCAGGAGTGGACATGGCGGCGGTGCCGCAGGCAGGCAGCGGTGCAGCGACAAGACGAAGGCCCCTCCGCGGCCACGGTCCGAGCATTGGGTGAGATCCGCCCCCCGGCGACCCAGGTCGGTCGCCGAGCTCGAATAGGGTTGGCCAGCGGCTGTACCGGAAGGCCGCAGAACGAGATTGCTCCCTGAGCTGCGAACTATCATCCGCGGGGCCAGTCTTCCAGCAGGGTGTCGGTGGTTGCCTCCTCGTAGACGGCGAGGCTTTCCCGTTTCATGACCTCGGCGAGCTCGGCGTCCCAGGGGTGTCCTGCGGTTTCCCCCTCAGATGGATCTGATCGGTATCGTCGCGAACGGTTTTGACGTAGTCCGCAGCGTCCCCGTGCCACGATACGGCCTGGTAGCGGGCGCGGAGCTGGTTGGTCATGTCAATGCCGGGCCAGTCGAAATCTCCGTGGTAGAGCAGGGTGCCGACGGAGTCCACGATGAGCTGGGTCAGCCGATGGAAGGCGGTCGAAGGGCGTCCCTCGGCGCAGATCAGCGGCGGACTGCTGGCACCGAGTTCACTGGCGGCACGGCGGAGCACGGCCGCGCTCTCGCAGACGTACACCGTTTGCAGGTTCACGGTGATCGGCAGGGTGATGAGCTGGTGGAGGGCGACATGGAGAGGTGTGCCGTAGCGGGCGGCGCCGGTGAGCCACTGGCCGAGCCCTTGGCCGGTTGCGACGACCAGTTGAATCCGCCTTGGCAGCCGCGGTCGGAGTAGAAGATCACGGGTTCCTTCGGCCGCCCGTTGCGGCAGGCGGTGGTGAGGCATCGGCAGCGAGGCTGGTGCGCAGGTGGTCGGCTGTGGCCCAGCCGACGACGCGGCGGGTGGCGATATCGATGACGGTGGCGAGGCAGAGCCGGCCCTCGTCGGCGGGTATGTAGGTGATGTCTCCGCACCAGCGGGTGTCGGAGCCGGCCGGGTCCGGCTGGAAGTCGCGGCGGACCAGATCGGGGCGGGTGGCGGCTCTTGGTTCCGGGATGGTGGTGCGATGGCGCCGTCGGCGTGTGGTTCCTGTCAGGCCGGCCTGCCGCATCAGCCTGGCGACCCGTCGCCGCCCGCATTCGACCCCGTCGTTGTTGAGGTCTGCGTGCACGCGCGGGGCGCCGTAGGTGCCGCGGGAGCGGGTGTGGACTGCTTGGATCTGCTCGGTCAGCTCAGCGTCGCGCACCGCACGGGGGGCCGGGGGACGCGGTTCGGCGGGCGTAGTAGGCGGCACGGACCTTCAACAGTTCACACGTTCGCTTGATGCTGTGACCTGCACGTTTCTCCGCCTCGATGAACCGGTGCACGTTCACCGGGTCTCCTTCGCGAAGAAAGCCGTGGCTCGCTTGAGAACCTCCACGTCCTCCCGCAGCCGTCGGTTCTCCCGTCGCAGCGCGGTCAGTTCCGCACGCTCGCTGCTGGTCAGTCAGACCGGCGCGGTCACCTTCGTCGATCTCTGCTTGCCTGACCCAGTCACGCACCCGCGTCTCGGCCAGGCCGAAGTCCTTGGCGACCTGGCCGACCGAGCGGTCACGACGACGGCACAGCGCCCCGATCTCGGCCTTGAACTCCGGCGTGAACGAGCGGCGAGCGCGACGAGGTTTCTTCCGCATGCTCTCCATGATGGACATCCTCCCGGGGACGAACCCCTGATCTCGAATGTCCGCCGAACCGGATCAAGCCCAAGTCGCAGGTGGTCCCGCACCGTGGACAGTCCTCAGGAACGGCCGCACGTCTCAGGTGAGGGGGGTGGCCGTCGTGGCAGGGCGCGGGGGCCAGGCGCCGGGGGAGAGGATGCCGAGGACGTAGGCACGGGCGACGAGGGCGGGTCTGGTCGCCGCCCCCAGGAGACCGCGGAGCCGACTGAGGTGGTAGTCGATCGCCTGCCGGGAGAGCCTGAGCGAGGTGGCGATCTCGCCGTTCGTGCTGCCCTCCGCGAGGAGGGAGAGGATGCGGATCTGCGCGGCGGTGAGCGGGGGGTGGGCCTCGTGGGCGAGGCTCTGATGGGTGACGACGGCCCACACGTGCGCGGCGCGGCCGGCGGACCGGCTCACGGTGGCCAGGTGCAGTTGCGCACGGCGTTGGCGCCCCTGGGAATCGACGAGCACGGCGGAGGTTTCCACGCGTCTGGTGCGGCGGGATATCAGCCCCTCCCAGGCGAGGCGCAGTTCGCTGAGGTCGGGTGTGGCGGCGAGCAGGGTGTGCGCACGGCGGCCGACGAGGTCGGACAGGCTTGTCCGGAACAGTTCGGCGGTGGCCGTACCCGCTTGCTCGATACGGCCGTTGACCGAGAGCAGTGCGCAGGGCAGCCCGCTGTGGTCGCGCAGTGCCCGCAGGTTCTCCTCGGCCTCCCGGCGCTGGGTCATGGCGCGGGCGTGCTCGGTGATGTCGACGTAGATCCCGGCCACACATGTCTGGCCGTTCTCCTGGGCGGGGAAGCGGTGGCCGGCCGCCTGCCCTGTGCTGCCGTCCGAGCGGTGATAGCTCAAGTTGTGGCGGACCGGCTTGCCACGGCTGAGGATCTCCTGATCGAGGGCGCGGAACTGCGCGGCGTCGGAGGGGGAGTCCAAGTCCTCGATGTGGCTGCCGACCACCTGTTCCGGTGTGGTGCCGTAGAGGTGTGCGTAGGAGTGGTTGGCCCACAGGTAGCACCCGGCGCGGTCGCGGATGAAGGCCGGGGCCGGGGCGAAGTCGGCGAACTCCGCGAAGGCGGCGTATTGGCGGCCGCCCGCGGGCTGTGCATCGGCCTCCACCGCGAGCCCGTGGGTGCAGTCCTGGCCCTGGCTCTCGGCCCGGGGTGAGCTCACATCGAAGGTCCGGCCGTCGAACCGGACCCGACAGCGGCCGTCTTCCAAGGCGCGGCGCGGCGAGGACATCTCCTGACGCAGGTGGTCGAGGAAGCGCTGCGCGGTGAGCAGGTCCGCGAAGGCGCCGCCGCCCCTCTCCAGGAGGTGCCACTGCTCGTCGACCTCCCACCAGAACACGGAGAGGCGCTCCAGCAGCGCTTTGAGACTGGAATTGTCCACGACGGCCTTCCCGTCCACGTTCCCACCGACCGGCTGGAGGCGACACCACGATGTCTATCCCGTGCGGTTCCCGCCCATGCCCGGCTCTCGGCCATCTGCGCGTTGTGACCGCATCCCCGGTGAGGCGCGCCAAATGTGATCACGGATTTTCATCTTCACTCAACGATGTCTGCGACTTTGGCATTTGCCTGATCGCTGCCTGCTTCCTGCGGCACTTCCGGGTCCCACCGCCTGATTCCCTGGAGTGTGTTGCCAGTTACCCGTCGTGATCTACGCGGGGTGCGTCGCCCGTGTGTCCCGGTCGGAGACGGAGAGCGGGACGGCACAGGCGACCAGGCGACCAGGCGGCGGGGCCGAGCCACCGCTCGATACCCCGGACAGGACAAGCGATGGGAGACGAACTTCAGTGAGCACAGTGCTGTTGGTGCATGCCAAGGGTGGTCCGCCGCTCGGCCACGTGCTGTCCCGGGCGGCCTCGAGAGCGCAAGTGCACTTGTTGGCGCTCAGCGCGGTTCCCGCGACTGTCGCCGCTTCCGCCGAAAGCCTGTGCACCTCGGTCGTGACGCCCTCCGAGGCGGAGCGCTCGGACCTGGTCTCGCTGATCACCTCGCGCGCCGAGGCCGTGGGCGCCGACGCGGTGCTCACCTTCTCCGAGTATGCGGTCGTGGCGGTCGCCGAGGCATGCGAGGTGCTCGGCCTGGCTGGGGCTGGAGGCGCCGCCGCGTTGGCCCGCGACAAGCGGATGATGCGGCGCACCTGGCAGCGCAGTGGCTTGCCGCAGCCTGAGTTCCGCCCGGTCGCCACGCAGGCGGAACTTCACGAGGCCGTCGCCGACCTGCCCGCCCCCATGCTGCTGAAGGCGGCCTGGAGCGCGGGCTCCACCGCCCACCAGATCATCGGCTCCCCCCAGGGGGCCGACGCGGCCTGGCGGCGCTCGCGCGAGGTGATGGCCGAATCCGCCCAGTCGGGCTTCGCCGAACTCCATGTGGCCGAGGCGGAGGCGCATTTCGTGGTCGAGGAGATCGTCACGGGCACCACGGCGCAGTGGTTCGACGAGCCCGGTTGGGGCGACTACGTCAGCGTCGAGGGGGTGGTGGCCGAGGGCGTCTTCCACCCGGTCTGTGTCAGCGGCCGGATGCCCACGGTGGAGCCGTTCACCGAGCGTGCCACTATCACTCCCGCGCTCCTTCCCGCGGACCTCCAGGACCGCGTGGTGGCCCTCGCCCGAAGGGCTGTCGACGCTCTCGGCCTGCGCGATTGCGGCACCCACACCGAGATCAAACTCGGGGCCGGCGGGCGCATGTGGCTGATCGAGACGGCCGCCCGGTTCGGCGGTGCGATGACCGTGCCGCAGATCGAGGAGGTCTTCCGGCTCGACCTCGTCGGCATGCTCGTGGACCACCTCCTGGGTCGCCCGGTCTCCTGGCCCGAGCGGGCCCTCGGCCCCGAGCAGGCGCGGGGCGCAGCAGGCTCCCTCGTCGTCCTCGCGGTGGACGGCCACGGTGCGGCCTGGCGGGACCGCAGGGTCTGGGACTTTCCCGCGGTGCAGCATGCCGTCGCACTGAGTGAGGGCAGCAACCTCTCGGTCGTCCCGGACAGTTCGCTGCCCGACGGCAGCATCGTGCCGGTCTACGATCCCGTCGCCGGGGCCAACACGATGGCGGCCCTGTGCCTGCTCTCCGCTGACGACGCGCGCACCGTGCTCCGCGATTTCACGGCCCTGGTGGACGCCCTGCCCGCCGTGCTGCCGCCGCCCGTGGTGCCCACCGTGCCGCAGTCCGCGCCCGCCGCCGGCTCCCGGATCCGTCCGGCCGCGGAGCCCGAGGGAGTCCCCGCATGAGCGGCCGCGTCGCCGACCAGCTCGGAACCGGCGCTCCGGAACCCGCGACCGACCGCACAGTTGTCGGCGAGAATCTCTCGCTGCCGCTGTTCCGCACGCTTTCCGGGGTCCTTTCCGGCCACCCGTACCTCAAGGTCGTCGTCGACCGGGCCGAGGGCACCTGGCACCTGCTCGACACGGCCGCGCATCCCTTCCACGTCGACTACATCGCGACCCGTGTGCTCGGCATGGACCTCGCCGAACTCGACGCCGCGCTCGACGAGTTCAACGCATCCGTCTACATGGACCCCGAGCGACGTTTCCTGCTCGGGGTGCTGTCCCTGCACACCGACGAGGACCCGGAGGGTCGCGAGCGCACCTTCCTCGTGCTGGAGACGACCGAGGCCGACACCATGCACGGGGGGTTGCTGGAGTTCTTCTTCACCTTCGTCCGTGAGCGCGTCGACGGCAGGCTGCCGCTCCTGCTCAAGCCCGCCAATCACGGCCAGGAGGAAGAGCTGACCGCAGTCAGCGAGCAGCGGGTGCCGCGCATCCTCAGTCACGAACTCTTCGGCACCAGGACCCGGACCCCGCTCAACCCAGGGGAGGCCACTGGCAGGTTGCGCTGTTTCCGGAGCGTGGAGGAGTACGAGGCGGCGGTCGACGGGCTCTGCTGGTCGGACATCGTCGCCATGCCCTCCCTGCCGGACAACGTCGAGCGGGTGGCCGGGTTCATCAACACCGAGCCCATCACCCCGCTGTCCCACACCAACGTTCTCGCCTCCGGATGGGACATCCCCAACGCGATCCTCCGCGATCTGGAACAGCTCGTCGAGAAGGGCGGCCTGGACGGCGCCTGGGTCCGCTACCGGGTTCGCGAGGACGAGATCACCCTGGAGCGGCTGGATCAGGCCCCCGAGCTGCGGGCCCCGGCCTGGCATCAACAGCGCATCCGGCTGGAGCCCCCGCTCCTCGAGGACGCGCCCGTACTCTCCCTGTACCGGCTGCGCAGCGCTGACCGGGACCGCTACGGCACCAAGGCGGCCAACCTCGGAGAGCTGCATCAGGTACTCGACAGCCGCACGGCCGATCTCACCGGGTTCTACGGTCGCCCCCGCCCACCACGGGAGGATCTTTACGGGCACCTCGCGGCCAGGCTCGGCCTGCGCACGCCCTCCGCTGCGGAACTCCGCGCGGCTGCGGTGTCCTTCGTGGCCGACACGGTCGAGGCGCCCGGGGGCATCGCCTTGCCGTTCTCCCTCCAGCACCGCTTCCTCACCTCTTCTCCGGCGCTGCAACAGGGCATCGGCAAGCTGAAGATGGCGCTCGAGCTCGACGCCACCGACGTGCTCGACTCGCTCTGCCTGCATGTCCAGCACCTGATCAGGCACACCCCGATACCCGAGTCCGTCGCCAGGGAGATCACCTGCGTCCTCCCCGCCCCGCTTGCCACGCGCGGCCGCCTCGTGGTGCGCTCCTCCTCCAACGCCGAGGACCTTCCGGGCTTCTCCGCGGCCGGCCTCTACGACTCCGTCACCACCGTCCGCGGCACCGACGAACTCCTCGACGCCGTGCGCTGCGTCTGGGCCTCCCTGCTCTCGCCGCGCAGCGTGCGGCTGCGCCACCAGGCGGGCATCTCCCTGGACGACACGTACATGGGCGTGATCATCCAGGTGTATGTCCCCGCTGCGCTCGGTGGTGTCCTGGTGACCTGCAACCCGACCCGGCGCCAGGACTTTCGCAACGTCTATCTCAACTGCTCGCCGGGTTCGCCCGAACAGGTTGTGGAGGGAGCCGTCCTGCCGCAGCAGTACTGCTACAACACCGTCGAGGGGGGCGGCCGAACCGTCGACCTCGGTTCCTGGAGCGAGGGACTGTCCGCCGGTACGCGCGCCCGACTCGCGGACCTGTCGCTGACCGGGCGGCTGCTGCAGTCCCACTTCAGCGCGCCCGAGGTGGACACCCCCCTCGACATCGAGTGGCTGCTGACCGACCAGGATGACTTCCGCCTGGTCCAGATCCGCCCCTACGCGCTGTGAGCGCCCGCCTTCAGCGCTCGCGCTCCGCCGCGCGGCCTGCGGCCACCCCTCTGACCGGCGCCGCCCGCCGCATCATCCGGCTCAACTACGGCTTCCAACTGCTGTTCAACCTGCTGTGGTGGATGCCGGTGTTCTACGCCTACCAGAAGGACGCCGGACTCTCCGACGGGCAGATCTTCGGCATCCAGAGTATCTACTATGTGGCTTTCTGCCTCTTCGAGATCCCGACCGGGCTGATCGCCGACCGTATCGGCGCCCGCAACTGCCTGCGCGCCGGCGCCATTGTGATGACGGCGGCCAATCTCGCTCCGGTGTTCAGCGCCTCGTACACCGGCTTCCTCATCCACTTCCTCGCGATCGCCGCGGGCCGCTCCCTCACCTCGGGAGCCGCCAGCGCCTACCTGTACGACGGGCTGCGTGCCGAGCGATGCGACAAGCACTACCTGAAGGCGGAGGGCACGGCCCGGGCACTCGGACTCGCTGCCAAAGTTCTGTGCTGGCCACTGGTCGGGCCGCTGATGGCCCTCGCTCACCCTGCTCCGTACGTCCTGAGTGCCGTGAGCGCGGCGGGCTCCCTGGCCTGCGCCGTGGCCCTGCCCCGGGTGGCCGTCCCCGGCGGGGCGGGCGGCACGGCATCATCGGGCCGAACAAGGAAGGAGTCCGGGGCTGCGGGGGGTGGCCGCGGGCGCGGACTCTCGCTGGGCGACGCGAAGGCCGCACTGCGCTGCATCGCCTCGTCGCCATGGCTGGCACTGGTGATGGTGCAGGGCGTGGCAGTGTTCACGCTGTCCCGGATCTGCCAGGTCAACCTCTTCCAGCCGATCCTGCTCGACCACGGCATCGGGGAGTCTTCGCACGGTGGGGTGCTCGCTGCCATGACGGTGGCGGAGGCCGTGGGCTCGGCGCGCCCCCAGTGGCTCGGTTCTCGCCTGAGACCGGTGGCCTGGGTCTCCGTCCTCAGCCTCGCCCTCGCGGGCACCCTGGCGGGCATCACCCTCGGCGGGCCCTGGACGGTCGTCGCCCTGCTCTGCCTGTTCGCCGCTGCCACTGGCTTCGCCTACCCGATCCAGCGCAAGCTGGTCAACGACGCCGTGCCCGCCCATGCCCCGCGGGCGACGCTCTTGTCGGCCGAGTCGATCGTGGACCGCGCAGTGTGCGCACTGGCGGCCGTCGCCGTGGGTGCCTACCTTTCCGCCGGACGCCTGGACGCCCTGCTCTGGCACAGCGCCCTGGCGACCGCTGTACTTCTCGGCGCCTTCCAACTCGTCCTGCGCAGCGGGGTGATGCGGGGCGTTCCCGACGGGACGGGCAACGGGAACGCCACCGAGGAGACGGCCGACCGCCCCCTCCCGGGCGCGACGGCGGACACGGGTGCTCCGCCGGCGGCGTCCGGCGCACCTGGGAGGCCAGCAGCGGGCGGGGCAGAACACCCGACAGCGGACGCACACCCCAAGGCCGGAGCGTAGGAGGTCACATGTCCACCCCTCTCTCGGGGAAGGTGGAGCCGCAGAGGCGCTTGCACGCGCCCGCCGTGCCGCGGCTCTCGGGCGTCAGGAGCGGTGCGTCAGGCGTTCGATGACCCGGGCCGGGAGGTAGTTGGGGCGGGAAGGCTGACCGACCTGGTAGGCCACGTAGCAGAGCGAGGCGGCGACAGCGGTCTCCTCGGCGGTCTCGGCCTCGTAGACGAGGCGGCAGCCGTTCGCGTCGGCCCTGGCACGCTCCCAGAGGGCGGGTGCGGGCTTGCGCTCAGCCTCGGTGCGCGGAGTGAGGATCCGGTCGCCGAAGTCCTCCCAGGCGAAGGGGGCGGAGCCCGTCCAGGCCCTGTCGACCTCCTTCTTCAAGGCGGCAGCACGCTCGGCATCCGTCTCACCCCAGGAGGACGGGACGTTGGTGATCAGCCCGACCTCGATGTTCCGCTTCCGCAACTCGCGCAGATAGGCAGCCGCGCCGGGCATGTAGCTGATGCCGGCGTCCTCGGCCGTGTGCACCAGGGTCTCGCCCAAATCGAAGTAGACGATGACGCAGCCGCGCGCGGCGTCCGCCCGCGTCCCGGCCGGTGCGTGATGCGACACCTCCACGGGCACGGCCGCGTTCGCCGTAGTACCCGGCGCGGCCCACGCCAGTAGGGCACCTGAGAACGCGAGGCTCGTGCGGAAGAAGCCGCGGAATGCGGATCTTGTCATGGTGGTCGGCGCCCTTCTCCTCGACGCATCTCATGGATGCACATGTCCGGTGCGTGACACGCGGCCGGTCCAACCTGGCCCTCGCGTGCCCGGAAGAACGTTCTGTCTCTCGCCGTTCCCTCCCGCCATACCCCTGAACAGCGCACACCACTCGGCCCCCGCCTGAGCTGTGGAAGAACAAGGTGTGGCCGCAGGCAGAACAGCCGCGGCGGCGTCCGGGGCCTGGATCCTCTTCGAGGACGAGGCCGGGCAGTCGATGACGCCGCCGCGCGCGAGGACCTGGGGCCGGAGCGGCCGGACTCCGGTGGTGCGGGTTCGTGGACGCGGCTCCGGCCGGGTCTCGATGGCGGGCATGACCTGCTACAAGACCAGCGAGTGTTCCCGGCTGATCTATGCGGTCCGCGAATACGACGGGCGTAAGAACCAGCCCAGGGGCTTCAGGTGGCGCGACTTCCGGGACCTGATCCTGCGCGCGCGCTCCCAGCTCGGCGCCCGATCGTGCTGGGCCGGGACAACGTACGCATCCGTCTGAGAGGGTGGTTCGTGAGTTGATGTCCGTCTCTTGGTGAGGTTGGGGCAAGGGTTCCTGGTCGCCGTGCTCGGCCGGTTACGCCTTCCTGGCGAAGTTGCCAGCGTCGGCTTCGGTGATGAGATCGAGCTTGAGCAGGCGTTTCAGCTCGGCGCGGGTGCCTTCGATGTTCTTCGGCAAGAGTTCGCACTCGAGGGCTTCGCAGACGTCCCGGGCCCGCAGTGGTCCGGTGGCCTCGTTGAAGACGGCAAGGATGCGGGGACAGCCGGGGTGTTCGGGCAGGTCCGCTTGGCCGGCCTGCGTCGGGACGCGTTCGGCGGGGCCGGTGGCGGTCTTCGGGGTGATCGCGAGGTGCTCGAGGTGGGTCTCGGCCTCCCGTAGCCGGGCTTGCAGTTCGTCGATCTGCGTGCGCAGGTCTTCGGCCAGGGAACGGGCCGCGTCCTCTTGGAGGACGAGCGCTTCGAGAAGGGGCTCGACGTTCATGCCGTCACCGCCTCCGTATCGCGCCAGGTGGGGGCGTTCGCTACGGACCAGCGGATTCCGCCCGCGCCCACACCATCAGGCGCCAGCAGAACCGCTCAAAGACTCACGAACCGCCCTCTTAGACGTTGTTTCCTTTGGTGCCTTGGCGTGCGAGGGCGTTCGTGTTCGGGTGCGATCCCGGAGTGAGGATCGGTCCCATGAGCCGTGTCCGTGACGATGAGCAACTGACCGGCGCCTACGAGCGTGGCAACGAGATGCCCGAGGCGTCACTGCGAGCCTGGGTCGAGGTCTGCCGGCCTCAGTCGAAGTTCACCCATCTCACCGATGAGGAGTTCCATCGGGGCCTTGTCCGCTTGGAGGCCGGGGCTCGGAGCGAGGCGTTGGACGAGCCCCGGCCAGTCCTCGAACGCTACGACGTGGCCGTCTTCTCCCGCTCCTGACCATCGCTCGTCGCTCCGGGCGGCGGTAGCCGATGAGGGGTGCGGCTGTGCCGACGAAGGCCAGGAAGTGTTCCGACTTGCGTTCATAACGGGGGTACAGACGTCGGCAGCCGGCCAGCCAGGAGACCGCGAACAGTTCTCCTATCGATCCCGCCGGACTCTCATGCGCCCAGTCGTGAGGCGTCGAACAGAAAGAGATGAGTCAGCTCGGCGGCAACTGCCCGTCGGCAGCAGGCTTCCTGACGAAGGCGACACGTTCGCTTTCGGTACACGCCTCTCCAAGACAGGCGCCCCCTGTCTGCAACCTGTCTGACTACGTGATGCACCGCACGCCACGGGCAAAGAGGCTTGCCTCGGCCAATCCCAGGGGCTGGGCTGTCCGGAACCTCCAGGAAGCCTGTCGAGACGGCTCGTCATGCCAACAGACGGAGGAAAGACGGAAGCCTTCGTTGCAGCGCTGATCCGCCTTGCTGTCCGGTCCGACACTCTGCTGGCTCGTATCGCTGAGCTGGAGGAACGACGAGACGCGGCTGAAGTCGAGCGACGCCTCCTGGCCAGTGCGGAGGAAGACACCGGTCTTTCGCCCATCACACTGCCGCCTGACGAGTTCGCGAGCGCTGCGCAGCCACTGAAAGGGATGTCCCGTAATTGCTGGTCAGCGTGCCGTGATAGCCGCGGGTGTCGTGGACCGCTGCACGAGTGTCACGGAAGGCTCGTAGGCATGGTGCACCTGCGGGTTCTCACGATGAGCGATTGGCCGTTGTGGCGGGAGGTTCGCCTCGCTGCACCGAGCGAGCCGCCTCACGCCTTCAAGGCTGGGCCGGCGGAATGGCACCAGGATGGGGAGGAGCGGTGGCGTGAACGCCCGGCGATGCCCGTCGCCTACAACGTCGTCGCGTTGCTGGACGGCCGAGCCGTAGGATGGCCGCCGGCCTTCCCGGGGACGGTGGCGCATGTGAGCTGAGGTCAGCGTGGGTCGTCCCCAGGCGCGGGGGCGCAGCCTCGGAGACCAGCCTTCTCGTGCAGTGCGCCTGCAGTCAGGGGGCGTGGTGGACGGTCTTGTCGGTAGCGGCGGGAAGTGTACAGTTCTGTACATGAGTGAGACATTGCCGATCACTGAGGCGAGGGCCCGGTTCGGTTCGCTGGTGCGCCGTGCTTCCCATACGCGCGAGCGCATCACGATCACCGATCACGGCCAGCCCGCCGCTGTCCTGGTCAATCCGCAGGAGCTCGCCGACCTGGAGGACGCGCTCGCGCTGGCCGAGTACCGCGCCCGGCAGGCGGCAGGCCAGACGGTCCTGGTCCCGCACAATGAGGCACGCGCCCGGCTCGGCCTGGAGCGTGCTTGACCTACACGATCGTCTGGGAAGAGGCGGCTCTCAACGCTGCCGCCCGCTTCCTCAAGGAAGACGCCGACGGGCTGCGCCAGCTGATGGATGCGGTGGATCTCCTCGCCCAGCAGCCGCGGCCGGAGGGCACCGTCGAATACGGTTCGCCTGACCTGCGCCGCATGTACATGGGCCTCTACCGGGTCCTGTACGAGATCACCGACAGCACCGTCACCGTTGTCGTGATGCACCTGGGCCGGACAGGCTGACCTCCTTCTCCCAGGGATCCCTCAGACAGTGGCTCGGCGGTGCTGGACCAGGGTGTTCCTGCGTCCGCGGAGGGCCTGTCCCCCGTCGATCCACCGGGCCGTCGCGTTCATGGCCGGCGGCTGGCCGGCCATGAAACGGGCGATCTCGATGCAGTGGGCGTGGCCGCCGCCCCGGGACAGGTCGCGCAGACGGCCGAGACCGTGGGCGAGCCGCTCCTGGTCGTCGCGCACGGCGTGGTGGAAGGCCAGGGCCGTCTCCAGCTTGACCTCTGCTTCCCTGGCGCCGGCGACCTGCGCCTCGGTGCGCACGATCTGTGCCCGCTCTTCGATGCCGGCACTCTCGCGTCCGGCGTCACGGGTCAGGGAGGCGATGTGCACGGTGAGATTGGTGGCGCGCATGATGTGTGCCAGGGCAAGGGCCCGCTCCAGGGCGGTGTCCGGCCGTTCTGCGACCTCGTTCACCGGCCCCCGGCCGGCCGCCTCCACCGCCCCCAGCCGACGACCGGTCAGCAGCAGTTCCGTCGCCCCGGCGCGTGGCAGCCTGCGCGGCAGTCGCAGGACGCCGGCGCAGTCCGCGATCAGGCCGAGCTTCACCTCGGGCAGCGCGAACTCGGCGTGCGCGTCGGCGACGATCAGATCGGCGGCGCGCGCGAGTTCGAAGCCCCCGCCCAGCGCGAGCCCGTTCACCGCGGCGATCACCGGCTTGTCCAGTTCGAACAGCTCCGTCAACCCCGCGAATCCACCAGGTCCGTGGTCGGCGTCGACGGCCTCTCCTCCGGCCGCCGCCTTCAGATCCCAGCCTGCGCAGAAGAACCGCTCCCCTGCGCCGGTGACCACCGCGGCGCGCAGGGCCCGGTCCCTGCGCAGCCGGTCGAAAGCCTTCGTACAGGGCATGGCTGGTGGCGGCGTCCACGGCGTTTGCCGTGGGTTGGTCCAGAGTGATCACCAGTACGCCGTCGTGTGCGTCCAGCCGTACGGGGGTCATGGCACCGACCGCCTCGAAGGCTCGCTGCCGGTGGCCTGCGTGAGCCGGAGTGCTTCGTCGCCGTCACGGCTTCGTACTGCCAGCAGCCGGCAGGGGCGGCCCTCGGGAGGGCCGCCCCTGCCGGGGCGTGGTGCTGTTCGGAAGCCGCCGAGGTGGCCCGAGCCGTCGACGTCCATGTGTCAGGACGGAGCAGGTCCTAGATTCTGCGGCCTTCCGTGGAGGCGAAACCGAGCCAGGTGTGGCGGTTGCGCCACCAGCACCAGCCGACCTTCGGGGCGCCGCGACGTTCCCGCCCGTCCCGGCCGGTGCCGCTGCTGATCCACAGGGCCGGAGTGCGGGCGTCCAGGGTGCCGTCGGGCTTCCGCAGTCGGGAGCCGATGGTCATGAAGCAATGGTTGCGTTCCAGTGCTGCCGGCTGCTGGAGCAACCAGTGGATGCCCTCGGGGAGCAGCAGGGGCGTGCGGTCCTTCTCGGCGAGGGCGGGCAGGGCCTCCTCGGGGCTCCAGTTCGCCAGGTGGTCGCCGCGGTCGATGCCGGTGACCAGGTAGAGGGGGGCGTCGGGCAGGTCGATGCCGCAGGGGGTGAAGCGGTCGACGTCGGTCATGTCGCTGACGACGAAGCCGGGCCTGTCGGCGTGGCGGAGCAGCGGGGCGAGCGCGGAGACCGGAACCCGGTCGGGGTGGACGGCGAGGAGGGTGCCCTCGTCGGCGGCGGATTCCGCGGCGAAGGAGCGGAGGACGTGGGCGGGCAGCCGGGCCAGGTCGTGCACGCCGAGCGCGATCAGGTGTTCTGCCTGGGCGGTGAGGGGCGGCAGCGTGGGCATGGGGGCGGGGGACGTCGAGGTGGGCAAAGCACTCCCTGATGAGCAAGGAAACGGACGTGGACGTGAAGGCGGGCCTCGGCGGCGCTGAGCAGTTGTTCGGTACTGCGCACATGCGCGCGAGGCGGTCAGGGGGCCGCTGGGAGCAGGAGTCGAGTGGGGGAGTGGCGGGAGTCCGTCGCGGGGAGGTACTGCGGCGAAGAATCTTACTACCAGCATAAAAATACTATGAACGAAGAAGGGGGTCAACATAAAAATGCTACCGGTGTAAGATTTTTCCATGGCCGCCCGCACCGCACCGCCGACTCCGCAGCCCGGACTCCGTGAGACGAAGAAACAGGAGAGCCGTCAGCTGATCTCCGATTCCGCCACCCGGCTGTTCCTCGCCCAGGGCTTCGAACAGACCTCCATCGCCGAGATCGCCGCCGCCGCGCGGGTGGCGAAGAAGACGGTCACCAACTACTTCCCGCGCAAGGAGGACCTGGCACTGGACCACCAGGACACCTTCATCGCCTCACTGGCCCGTGCGGTCACCGACCGCCGGCCGGGCGAGTCGGCACTGGCCGCGCTGCGCCGCGCCTTCGGCGACGCGGTAGCCGCCGCCGATCCGGTCGCCGGGTTCTCGGGAGCCGAGTTCGCGCGCATGGTGGCCGACAGCCCCACCCTGACGACCCGGCTGCGCGAACTGCACGACCTGCGCGAAGCCGCCCTGGCGACAGCGCTCACCGAGGCCACCGGCGCGGAACCCGACGACATCGGCGTACGCACCGCCGCCGGACTGCTCGGAGCGGTCCACCGCATCCTCTTCGACCGCATCCAGCGCCTCACCCTCGCCGGGGAGGACGAAACGCGGATCCGCACCGAGATCACAACAGCGGCCGAGGACGCGTTCGGCCTCGTCGAACCCGCACTCGGCGGCTACGCCATCGCCTGACCGCTGTTCGCCGCCCGGCGCCCGTTCGCTGCCAGCACCCGTCCAGGCGGGAGCCGTCATACCTGCCGGCCGACCACCGCGCATGTCGCCTCCCGCACCAGCGCGACTGCCGGGTCGTCCCGGCGTGCCGTCTGCCAGACCAGGGCGGCGGTGGTCCGGGGAAGCCCGCGGACCCGCACGTAGGCGAGCCCCGGACGCCGGTAGAGAGTGGCGGCTGCCTCGGGGAGGAACAGCATGGCCCGCCCCTGGGCCACCGCGAGCAGGGCGGCCTCCAGGTCCCGGCAGACGGCCCCGAAGCGTACGGGTGTGCCGTCGGGACGCGGGTTGGCGGTCCAGTAGTCCCACCACATCCGGGGGACTTCGGGCGGTACGTCCACCACGGTGTGCTCGCGGAGCTCCGCGAGGTCGACGCAGTCGCGCTCCGCGAGGGGGTCCGAGGCCGGCAGGCAGGCGACCCGCTGCTCGTGGGCCAGGGTGACCCCGTCCAGTTCGGGCGGCAGTGGCGGCCGCAGGAAGGCGGCGTCCACTGCCCCGCGGGCGAGGGCCTGTACCTGCTCGACGAAGTCCACATTGCGTATCTCCACCCTCACATCGGGATGATGGCGCGCGAGACGGCCCAGCACGTCCCGGGTGTACGGCATGGCCGTCTCGGCCCCGATCGCCCCCAGCCGCACCGTGAGCCGGGAGGACGAGGCCAACTCCGCCATGCGGGCCCGCGCCTCCAGCGCCGACCTCGCGTAACCGACCAGCTCCCTGCCTTGGGCGGTCAGCCGGCACGATCTGCCGTCACGTTCCGCCAGCTCGACCCCGAGCCGCTGCTCGAGCGCTCGGAACTGCTTGCTGAACGCGGGTTGGGAGACGAACGCACGGGCCGCGGCCCGTCCGAAGTGCCGCTCCTCGGCGAGCAGCAGGAACAGCCGCAACTGGTGGAAGGTCGGGTCCTGGCGGACGGTCGGACCGATGCTCCCTGCGGCTCCCGCTGGACCTGCAACCATGCCCGCAAGGTTATCGCTGTGCGCGACAAGTCATCACTGAATGCCTTCCATGGCCACCGAATCGCCCATCAGACTCGGTTGCGGTACCGCCGCCAACACCGAGGAGAACGATGAGACGCTTAGGATCGCCCGCCGGTGCGTCGCGAAGGGCAGCCGCCGCAGTCGGGGCACTGGGGCTGGCCCTGGCGGGAACAGTCGTCGGTGCGACGCCGGGCAGCGCGACCTCGCCTCCGTCCGCCGACGCGGTCGACTGCTCCTGGGCCCACTCCAACAAGGATGCGGGAGCGGGCAGGACGACGACCTCCACCCGGATGCAGGCCGGCCCCTACGGGGCGTGCGGCACCGTCGTGGTGGCCGATCCCGGGGTGAAGGTGTACTACCACTGCTACGTCGTCAACAAGTACGGCAACAAGTGGTCCCACGTGCGGGCTGCGGGAACCTCGATCAACGGCTGGGTCTGGAACAAGCACCTGGACGACGGGGGCAGCACGAAACGGTGCTGATGCCGCGCCGGAGCAGCCTGCGGGGGGAGGCATCGAGACGTTTGCCGGAAGCGTGACACCAGCTTCCGGCAAGCGCACTGGTGCCTGCGCAGCTTCGGCCGGCGCCCGACAGCGAACTGCCCAGGAGCCTCCGGAACGACTGCTCCGGTGCAGGCCCGGGCATCCCGACACCGAACGGGCTGTGCTCCTCCGGTCCCGGAAGGAGCACGCCCCGCCGGGCGATCGATGGCGCCTCTCCCCACAGCCCCGCGGGAGAGGCGCCATCATTCACCTGCCGCGGAGCCGACCGCCACCGCGGCCTTCAGAGAGTTCGCCATCCGGCCGGTTCCCTCGCTCCGCGTGTGCGTCGCGCCCTCCCGCGGGATCCGCTACGACGACTCCGGGCCTCCCGTCCGGCGCCTTCTGCACCGCTGCTTCCGGACCCAAGGACGGCAACCCGGACGATGTCCGCGGCGGGACATGAGGCCCGTCGCTCGGTCACCTCGTCCACGAGCCCGCGGTCGGCCCGCCGGCCGTAGCGGCAGCACCACGGTGTCCACCGCGTTCAGCGTGGGTGCCTGCGGTGTCTCCGGCCCGCCGTCTCGTCCGCGGGAGAGGCTGCCGGTCCGCTGCGGTGGTGGCCGGCCGGACGCCGGGGCCACACCGGTCGACCGTCTGGGCGCGCGACCGGTGCCGAAGGCGCCGGACGAGCGGCACTGCCCGGGGTGGTTCCGAAGGCCGCTTCCGGCCTGTCGGCACAGATCGTCCTGGCAAAGCTTGACTTGGAGCACACTCCAGGTTTTACGGTCTTCTTCATGACCGACGGACCCGCCCTCCCCGCGCGGCACCGGGAACCCGCCATGACGATCGCGCAGGTCGCCGAGCGGACCGGCCTGTCGCCCGACACTCTGCGCTACTACGAGCGCGCCGGGCTGATCGAACGGGTCGGGCGCACCACCGGAAACCAGCGCCGCTATGCAGCGGCCGACCTGGCCTGGCTTCAGTTTCTGCTGCGGCTGCGCGAGACCGGCATGTCCATCAGCGACATGCAGCACTTCGCCCGGCTGCGCGCAGCCGGAACCTCCACCGTCCCCGACCGGCTGGCCATGCTGCGCGCACACCGCGGCGACCTCGCCGAGCACATCCGCCTCCTGCGCCGCAACGCCAGTGCGCTGGACGCGAAGATCGACCACTACGAGCAGCTGCTCACCGAGCAGCCGGAAACGGACACACGCGCATGAGCACCACCGCAGCCACTACTCGCCAGGACCGTTTCGAGCACGGCCTGGAGATCCTCACCCAGGTCGACGGTGAGGGAGGACAGAAGGTCGTCGACTCCCTCGCCGACATCAGCCCCGAACTCGGCCATCAGGTAGTCGCCTGGGCCTTCGGCGAGATCTACGACCGTCCCGCCCTGCCCCCGCGCGACCGCCAGTTGGTCACCCTCGGCATGCTCACCGCCCTCGGCGGCTGCGAGCCCCAGCTGGAGGTACACATCAACGCGGCCCTCAACGTCGGGCTCACCGCCGAGGAGATCGTCGAGGCCTTGCTGCACTCGGCCGTCTACTGCGGGATGCCCAAGGCCCTGAACGCCACCTTCGTCGCCAAGAAGGTCTTCGCCGAACGGGACCTGCTGCCCGTCGGGGGCCGGTAGTCGGGACAACCGGGCCGGTCCCCGGACCGCGACGTCAGGGACATGGTCCGGCAGTGCTCGCAAGCGCCGCCCCGTGGAGCGGCTGTGCTCGCCCTCAACCGACGATTCCGGGGCCGCTGCCCGGAGAGCAGCTTCACGGTAGCGGCGCACTGCAGCTCGCCCGGCGGACAGGGACGCAGGAGCGTGGGGGGAGAACACGGCCTCTGTCGGCACCCGTTCTTGAGCCACGGGAGAGCGGCTGTCGGAAATCAGCTTGCAGTGAGCGCGGGGCGGCAGGAGATCATGTGCGCATGCGCATCGGGGTGATCGGGTTGCGGAGGGGGCTGTTCGTGGCGGGCTGGGCCCGGCGGGTCGGCATGCGGGTGGTGGCCGCCTGCGATCGGGACCCCGACCGGCGGGATGCGGCGAGGAGGGAACTGCCGGAGGTGCCGCTCACCGACCGGTGGGAGGATCTTCTGGACCTGCGTCTGGACGGGGTCGTCCTGGCGAACGACTTCGACGCACACGCGCCGTTGGCGATGGCGTTCCTGGAACAGGGCGTGCACGTTCTGTCCGAGTGTGCGGCCTGTACGGGCACGGAAGAGGGACGGCTGCTGGTCGCCGCGGCGGAACGGTCAACCGCCACCTACTCCTTCGCCGAGAACTACGTCTGCCACCCCCACGTCCGCGTCATCAGCGAGGCGGTCGAGGCCGGAGAGGTCGGCCGGATCAGCCTGATCGAGGCCGACTACCTGCACGGTATGTCACCGGAGGACATCACCGGACTCCTCGGCGACTCCGAAAGCTGGCGCGCCCGCATCGCCGCGACGGCCTACTGCACGTACACGGTCTCGCCCGTGCTGGCGGTCACGGGCGCCTGGCCGGTCGAGGTCACGGCGTTCCGGGCGGACGAGGCGGGTCCGGACCAGGCCGTCGTCATGGTGGTCCGGCTGTCCACGGGCGCGCTGGCCGTCACCCGCCACGGCTTCCTCCAGGGAGAGCCCGACAGCCACTGGAGCTGGCTCTCCGTCCGCGGTACCCGGGCGCTGGCCGAGTCCGTCCGCGCACCGGGCGATCGGTCCTGGTCCGTCCGAGTCCGCGCGGAGGGCTGGACACGCGGCGACGGCGTCGCCCACGAGGAGGAAAGAATTCCCTCTCCCCACACTCTTCACGGACGACCGGTGGAGCGGCACGCCGAGGGAACGGTGCGCGTCCTCCAGGCCTTCCGGGCCACCGTGGAGCGCGGGGAGCCGCCACTGGTCCCGGTACGCCCCGCGGTGGCCGCCTCGCTCGTCGGCGTGGCCGGTGCCGAGTCGCTCGGGAGCGGTTCACGGCCGGTGCGCGTGCCTGACTTCGCTCCGGGATGACGGGCGTGGGCACGGAACCGTCCCGGCCGGAGCCTCGTCGCCCGGGGCGACGGCTCCCGGCACCCGGTGCACGCCCGTGCCGGTGGTAGGTTACGCCGCGTGCACCCGGACGTGATGCAAAATCAGTTCCGCGAACGCAGTGACCGGATAAGCAACTTGGGCACCGCGCTGTTGATGCTGGCGGCCCTCCTGTGGGTGTGGTGCGGTGTGCTGCTCACGACGTCCTACGGGGTGCAGCCTCGCTTCGGTGACGAATCGCTGCAGTGCGAGCCGCGCTTGTCCACCGAGGAGGGAACCGCCAACAGGAGTGGGACGCAGACCCCCTGCGCGGACGAACGGGACTGGCCCGAGGTGGTCGCGCTGCTGGGGCTGTCCGTCCCGGTGTCCGTCGCGGGCGCGGTGTTCCTCACCTATGGTCGGCTCAGTGTGCGGATGAGCAAGCACGCTCAGGAGCTGGCGGCCGCTCGCAGGAGGGCGGCCGCCGCATAGCGTGCCCGGCACCCGGCGGCTTCGGCGCCTCATCCGGAGCCGGCGCGATCGCCCTCCGGCGGACCGGGCGGCCTCACAGCCCGCTCCGCTCGGAAAGACCGCAGGTCGCGAGGGGGCGAATGGCGGGCGGGTGAGGCCGGGGCCGGGAGAGCCGGGCGGGGTGTGAGATGCTACGAATGCAGCAACTCCGTGCTTAGACAGCAGGCACACCATCCGCGGGAGCGGACTGTGGCGTGCCGTCGCGTCGACTTCCTCCCGTCCCCCACCGGTCAGCAGACGGGAGCATCGACGTTTCATGAGTGCCGCCGCCGCAGATTTCGTGCCGCGCTCTCCCGATCGGGCCCTGCCCGCGCCCCGGTGAGAAGAGCGCCCGAGGCCGCCGAGGACAGGTACAGATCCGCGTCCGGGCCGGCGCCCGTCGGGCTGATGTGCGCGAGTACCTCCCCCGTTCCCCCCTGGTGCCGTTCCCGCGCCCGGTGCCGCTCCGTGCGTCCGGGATCCCGCGAGGGCTCCGGTGGGTGTGCGGTGCCCGGGTGGGTACGACAGTCAAATGTGTAGTGAAGGGGTCCGTTGATGAGTGTCACCGAGTCCGCCCTGCGCGAGCGCCTGTGCGAGGTGCTGGTGCGGCGGGGCGACGAGATCGCCGACCGCTGGGTGCGGCAGCAGGTGGAGCGGGTTTCGCTGAGTGAGGGACTGGCCCAGGAAGACCTGCACGAGGAGGCGGACGCGCTGGTCGCCACCCTGCGCCGGGGGATGGCGAGCGAGCTGCCCACGGACCGGGTCGTCGCCTCCCACCAGGAACTGCGTGATGCGGTGGGCGACATGTCGATGCGCCGGGCGCGTGCGGGTTCCTCGCCGACCGCCATCTCGCTGTCCGTGCTGGCGCTGAAGGACGTGCTGCTGGAGGCGGCGCAGCAGGAGTCACTCGCGGCCGACGACATGCTGGCGGCGGCCCTGTTGCTGAACCGACTGCTGGACGCCGCCGGGGTGCTGTGCTTCGAGACCTACGTCGAGGGCCGCGAGGAGATCATCCGCAGGCAGAGCCGCCAGTTGCTGGAGGTCTCCACTCCGGTGGTGCGGCTGTGGCGGCACGTACTGGCCGTGCCGCTGGTCGGCACCCTGGACACCGCGCGCAGCCAGGTGGTGATGGAGACCCTGCTGGAGGCCATCCAGCAGCACGAGGCGACGGTCGCCATCATCGACATCACCGGGGTACCGACGGTGGACACCTCCGTCGCCCAGCATCTGATGCAGACCGTGCAGGCGGTACGGATGATGGGTGCCGACTGCGTCATCAGCGGGATCCAGCCCGCGATCGCCCAGACCATCGTCCAACTGGGCATCGACCTCTCGGACATCCTCACCCGCGCCAACCTGGCGGACGCGCTGGCCACCGCGTTGCGGCTGACGGAGGAGGACGGCGCCGGGACCGTCTCCGGGCCGCTGTCGGCGCCCGGAGCGCCGGAGGTGCGGGCGGCGCCGTGAAGGGAGGACCGGTACCGATTCTGCGGCTGGGCGACACACTGGTCACCGGCCTGCTCAACGAACTCGACGACTCCTCGGCTCTTGCGCTGGCCGAGGAACTGACCGACCGCATCGTCTCCGACCGGGCGCGCGGCGTGCTGATCGACATCTCCCGGGTGGAGATCATCGACTCCTTCGTGGCGCGTGCGCTGATGGAACTCTCGACGATGGCGCAACTGCTGGGGGCCCGGGTGGTCGTGGCGGGCATGCGGCCCGCCGTGGCCATCACCCTGGTGGAGCTGGGCATCGAACTGAAGGGCGTGGAGACGGCGTTGAACGCCGAGCAGGGCATGACGGCCCTCGGCTGGCGGCACGCGTCCTCCGGCATGCAGGAGTCGCCGACGTGAGGACTTTCGGCGCCGACGGCGAGCGCGTCGAGCGGCCCGCCGCCGGACAGGGAGCCCCCGCGCTCGGCCGGACCGCCGGTCCGGCGGTCCCGGGGCGGCGCGCGGAGCCCGGGGGGCGCCCGCCGGAGCCTGCCGACCGCTCGCCCGGCGCGGCGGAGGGGACCGGGACCGCCACCCATCCGGTGCGCACGGACGAGGATCTGCTGCTGGTGCGGCACGCGGTGCGCGCGGCCACGGTGGAGGCCGGGTTGAGCCTCGTCGATCAGACGCGGGTCGTCACAGCCGCCAGCGAACTGGCCCGCAACGCCTATGTGCACGGTGGCGGAGGTGCGCTGACCATCGAAATGCTGCAGCAAGGCAGTCGGCGAGGGGTGCGCCTGACGGTACGGGACGAGGGTCCCGGGATCGACGACCTGCCCAGCGCCCTGGCGGACGGCTTCACCACCGGGGCGGGACTGGGGCACGGTCTGGGCGGGGCGCGGCGGCTGATGCACGAGTTCGAGGTGCGCTCGGAGCCGGGGAGCGGCGCCGTGGTCACCGCCGTGCGGTGGAGCGAGCGGTGAGCGGAGGCGAGTCCGGAGCCGTGCCGACGGCGCAGGTGCGCATCGATCACCACAGCGCTGTCCATCTCGCCGCCGACCTGGCCCGGCGTACGGCACGGCGGTGCGGGCTGGACGGCTCGCTGCCGGACCAGGCGGCCGCTGTCGCCAGCGAACTGGCCAGCAATCTGGACAAGCACGCGGGCGACGGCGTCGTCTACCTCCAGCCCCTACCGCTGGGCGAGGGATTCGAGGTGCTGGCCGTCGACCGCGGACCGGGAATGGGCGAGTTGCAGCGTTGCCTGGCCGACGGCTACACCACCACGAACACGCTCGGCACCGGTCTGGGCGCGGTCAGCCGGGTCGCGGACGCCTTCGTGATCCGCACCCGGGTACCGGACGGCACCGTCGCCTCCGCCCGTCTGGCGCCCCGCGCCGGCTCCGCGGCCGGAGGGTCTGAACCGCCCGGTCCGGACGGGCTGCCCGGCCATCGCGTCGGCGCGATCTGCCTGCCCGCCGAGGGCGAGGAGCAGTGCGGGGACGGATGGTTCCTGCACACCACCGCGGGGCGGGTGACGGCGGCCGTGGTCGACGGACTGGGGCACGGCGAGGCCGCGGCCCGCGCCACTCGCGTGGCGCTTCGGGTCGCGCGTGAGGCGCCGGACAGCGCCCTGCCGGCGCTGATGGCGGAGATGCACCGGGCTCTGCGGCACACCCGCGGTGCCGCCGTCGGGCTGGTGCGCCTCGAACCCGGACGGCTGCACTTCTGCGGGGTCGGCAACGTGCGCGTCTGCGTGCTCCACCACGACCGGTCCCCCCGCCGGATCGAGAGCCGTCCGGGGATCGTCGGGTGGAACCTTCCCACCCCGCACGTCCGCACCGAGCCGCTGGCGGCCGACCGGCTGGCGCTGGTGCACTCCGACGGTATACAGGCCCGCTGGTCGCACGATCCTTCCCGGTTCCTGTCGCAACTGCCGGCGCCGCTGCTGCCCGCGGCTCTGGCGCACCGGCACCGCCGGCTCCGGGACGACGCCACCGCACTGGCACTGACGGGACTGCGATGAAGCAGATGAGAGAGACGAGACAGGAGAGCGGCCGGCTCACCACGGTGGGTGGCGTGCGGCGAGCCGTGCGCCGCCTCGCCGGGATCCACGGTGTCCCGGCCGAACTGCGCGCCCGGCTGGTGGTGTCCGTCGCCGCCGTCGCACAGGACGAACTCGCCGAGGGTCGCGGTGTGCGGGTCAGCCTCGCGCAGGCGGGCGCGGGGGAGACGCACGGGGCCGGCTCGGCCCTCGCGTGCGTCCTGGCTCCCGTGGGCACCGCGTGCGAGGCCGGCCGGCGAGAGTTCGACGGACTGCCGCTGCCCGCGACGGCCGCCGCGGACGGTGCCGCGGTGTGGCACCTGCCGCCCCGCACGCCCGGGCACGGCGCCGCGCCTCCCCCGGAGGGCGGGACGGTCCCCGACGATGAGGCGGTCCACGAGGAACTGCGCGCGGTACTGGACCGCTGCGACGCCGTGGAGACCGAACACCGCCTGCTGAAAGAGGAGTTGGAGGAGACCAACAGCGGGGTCCTGGCCCTCTACGTCCAGCTCGAGGAGCGCGACGAGCAGTTGCGCCGCGCCCACGGCCGGATGCTGCGCGAACTGGAGGAGGCGCTGCGCCCGGCCCCGCTCGACGTGTCCGGTCTGGAGCTGGCCGTGCACTACGCTCCCGCGGAGACCGACGCACCCACCGGCGGCGACCTCTACGACTGGTTCCGGCTGCCCGACGGCACGGTGCACATCACCGTGGTCGACGCGCTGGGGCACGGGGTCCGCAGTACCGGAGCCGCGTTGAACGTCACCCAGACCGTGCGTACGCTCGCTCTGGAGGGCCACCCGCCGGGGACCATCGTCGAGCGGGCGAGCGAGATCCTGGCCAGCATCGACCCCCAGTTGCTGGCCACCGTCCTGCTCGCCCGGGTGGACCCCGAGGGCGGGGAGGTGCTGCTGGCCAACGGCAGCCACCCGCCGGCCCTGGTCGTACGCGAGGATGGCACCTCCTCCTACCTCCAGGTGGCCGGACGCGGGGTGGGCTTCCCGCTGCCGGGCAGCGAGGACGTGCTGCGGGCCCGCCTCGCCCCCGGTGACCTGCTGGTGCTCTACACCGACGGGCTGACCGAGAGTCGCAAGGACCCGCTGGAGGGCGAGGCCCGGCTGGCCGACTCCGCGGCCCGGCACCGGCGGCGCCCCATCGAGGAGATCCCCGAGTCGATCGCCGGGGACATGCACACCGTCGTGCTGCACCCGGACGACACTCTCGCCCTGGCACTGCGGCTGCCCCGCGGGTGAGCGGCCGCTGTGCCGGGGACCCGGTCGGCGCCGGCGCGCGGCCGGAAGGGGCCCGGCCGGCTGGGAGGCGTGAACTCCTCCGTGCAGGGCACACGGACCGACGCACACGCCATATCCGCCGTACCGGGGAGGCGGCGAGCGTGATCACGTCGGCACCCGGCGCCGTGCGGTCCGGGAGCGAGGACACCCGTGGTGCACCTCGGCCGCCGCACCAGCCGCCTCGCCGCCGACCAGGGACCGTCTCCACAGTGATCAGAATCCTCAGCGTCGCAGCGCTCGCGTTCGCGGCCGTGCTGGCCGCCGCCCTCGCCGTACAGTCTCCGTGGTGGTGGCTGCCCGCCGCGCTGCTGCTCGTACCCGCCGTGACCGGTGTGTACGACCTCCTCCAGCGCAAGCACGCGGTGCTGCGCAATTACCCGGTGCTGGGCCATCTGCGGTACCTGCTGGAGAGCATCCGCCCGGAGCTGCAGCAGTACTTCATCGAGCGGAACCACGACGGCCGCCCCTACGACCGCGACACCCGCGACCTGGTCTACCAGCGGGCGAAGGGCACCGCCGCCGAGGAGCCCTTCGGCAGCGAGCGGGACCTCTATGCCACGGGCTACGAGTTCCTGACCCCCTCCCTGGGCCCGGTGCCGGTCTCCGAGACACCGCCGACCGCGCGCGTCGGCGGCCCGGAGTGCACGCAGCCCTACGACATGGCGCTGCTCAACGTCTCGGCGATGAGCTTCGGATCGCTCTCCGCCAACGCCGTCCTCGCCCTCAATCAGGGCGCTGCCCTGGGCGGTTTCGCGCACGACACCGGCGAGGGCGGCATATCCGACTACCACCTGCGGCACGGCGGCGACCTGGTGTGGGAGATCGGCACCGGGTATTTCGGCTGCCGCACGGAGGACGGTGGCTTCGACCCGGACCAGTTCGCCGAGAAGGCCGCGCTCGACCAGGTCAAGTGCGTGGAGCTGAAGCTCTCCCAGGGGGCCAAGCCGGGCATCGGCGGCGTGCTCCCCGGCGGCAAGGTCAACGCGGAGATCGCGCGGGTGCGCGGGGTGCCGGAGGGCCGGACCGTGATCTCGCCGCCCTACCACCGGGTGTTCTCCACGCCGCGCGAGCTGGTCCGGTTCCTCGCCCGGATGCGGGAGCTGGCCGGCGGCAAGCCGGTCGGCGCCAAGCTGTGCGTCGGCAGTCGGCGCGATGTGCTGGCCCTGTGCAAGGCCATGCTCGCGGAGGGGACCGCGCCCGACTTCATCGTCGTCGACGGCGCCGAGGGCGGGACGGGTGCCGCGCCGCTGGAGTTCTGCGACCACATGGGCCTTCCGCTCTCCGAGGGGTTGATGACGGTGCACAACGCGCTGGTCGGCACCGGACTGCGGGAGGGGATCCGCATCGGCGCGAGTGGCAAGGTGGCCACCGGCGCCGACATCGTCAAGCGGCTGATCCAGGGCGCCGACTACACCAACGCGGCCCGCAGCATGATGTTCGCCGTCGGGTGCATCCAGGCCATGAACTGCCACACCAACGCCTGCCCCAGCGGCGTCGCCACCCAGGACCCGCGGCGTGCCCGGGCGCTCGACGTCACCGACAAGTCGGTGCGTGTGCACCGCTTCCAGGACGCCACGGTCCGCAGCGCCCTGCGGATCATGGCCGCCATGGGGGCGAGCTCGGTGCGCGAGCTCGGACCGCACATGCTCTGCCGCCGCCTGGACCCCGTCACCATCCGTTCCGCAGCGCAACTGCACGAGTGGCTCACCCCGGGCCAGTTGCTCAAGGACCCGCCGGAGGACTGGGCCGCCGACTGGGCCGCCGCCGACCCGGACCGCTTCGCGGCTGCCTGACACCTACCTCGTCGTTCCCGCATACGACCGTCGAGCGGGCGGTACGGGCGCGCGCTGCGCGTGCCGCACCGCCCGCTCGGCGGCTGCGGGACCCAGGGGCGGGGCTCAGGCGTCCTGCGGATCCTGCTCCGCGAGGATCTCGCGGACCCTCGCCGCGGGCAGCGTCGACCGCAGGGCCAGCCAGACCACCAGGCCGCTGAGGACGAAGGTGGCGGCGGCTCCGAGCCCGAGGCCCAGCACGCCGAGGTTGCCCGCGCCCTCGGTCTTCTTCGGGAAGTCGCCGAGGTAGCTGACGAGAGCCAGTCCGGCGAACCACACCAGCACCCACCAGCCGTACCGGAAGTCGAGGGCGGGCGTGCGCTGCTTCGTGGTGGCGTGGTGCACCGCCATCAGGACATAGCCCAGTCCGATGGCCAGGAACAGCTTCCAGTTGGTGTCCCAGCCGGTCCAGTAGACGATCAGATTGGTGGACCACAGGGCGACGAAGGACACCACCGGTCCCAGCCTGCCCAGACTGAACGGACGGGTCTGCCGGGGCAGCTGCTTGCGCATTGCCAGCAGCACCAAGGGCCCGCAGCCGAAGGAGAGCACGGTGCTGTTGGTCACGAACTCCACCAATTGGCTCCAGCCGGGGAACGGCAGGAAGAAGAAGCAGCCCACGACGAACGCGAGAATCAGGCTCACCCAGGGCACACCGGTGGCGTTCACCTTCGCCAGCCCGGCCGGAGCGTTGCCGTTGCGCCCCATGGCGTAGGAGATGCGAGCGGTGACGCCGGCATAGATCAGTCCGGTGTCACCGGGGGAGATGATGGCGTCGGCATAGAGCAGCCCCGCCAGCCAGACGGCACCGAGAATGCCGGCGATGGCGGCGAGCGGTCCGAAGGTCGCCAGGACATCGCCGTGCGAGCTGAAATGGGCGCCGACCGCCTGCCAGCCTTCGGCCTTGATGGCGCTGGTGGGCACCGCGCCGATGAACGCGATCTGCAGCAGAACGTAGATGATGCCGCACAGGACGACGGAACCGATCATGGTGAGCGGGACGTTCCGTTTCGGGTTGTCCGTCTCGCCCGCGAGTTCGACTCCCTGGCGGAATCCGAAGAAGGAGAAGGCGATGCCGGCGCTCGCCACCGCGGAGAAGACGCCCTGTGCCCCGTAGGGCGCGAAGCCGCCCACGTCCCCGCCCATGCTGAAGTGGTCGGTGGTGAAGCCCATGGCGAAGAACACCGCAATCACCAGCAGAATGATGGCGAGCTTCCACCAGACCAGTACGTTGTTTATCCGCGCGAACCAGCGGACTCCGAAAAAGTTGACGGCCACGAAAATCGCCATCAGCAACACGGAGACGCCCGTTCCGGCAGGGGTCAGGACGGCCTCGTTGTTCTCGTCGAGGCGCTGGAGCCAGGAGAGCCAGTTCGTGGAGTACTGGACGACTGCCAGCACCTCCACCGGCGCCACCGCCGCGGCCGCGATCCAGGTGACCCAGCCCATCGAGAAGCTGGTGAAGGAGCCGAACGAGTAGTGCGGGTAGCGGGCCACGCCCCCCGAGTGCGGGAACATCGTGCCCAGTTCGGAATAGGTCATGCCGATGAAAATGAACATCACGGCACCGATGGCCCAGGAGAGCACGGCGGCCGGGCCGGCCATCTGAGCGGCGTCGAGCGCGCCGAAGAGCCATCCGGAACCGATGATGGAGCCGACCGCGGTGAACAGCAGGCCGACGGTGCCGAATTCACGTTTCAACCGACTGTCGTCCCCGGCGGATGCTGATGCGTCCGGGGGCTTGTTGTCAATGGCCATTCAGGAACCTCCTCTGCTTGCTCAGATGTCGCGATTTGCCGCATCTGGGAATTTCGCGCACCATCCTCGGTGGGCCGCCGTCGTGGGCCGTCCGGGGGTCCAGTAGAAGCGATGATTGAATCCATGGCTTTAAAGAAACGACAAAGATGTACAGTGAACGGAGGTCGCGCCGTCGTACGGGGCTCCGGACGCGATCCGACGCGGCCTCACCGAGGGGCGCCGATGCGGGGCGCGGGTCGGCCGGCCGCGCCGGTGTCGAGGACCTGGTCCCGGGGTGGGCGACCCTGCCGCCCGGCTGTCCGGCGAGGAGGACGTCACTCCGGCCGCAACCGAGGCGGCCGGCTCCGGCCGGTGCCGGCGGCAGCCGTCGCGCTCGCCGCGAAGAGGCGGACAGACGCACGGAAGAGGGGCGCCGCGACGTGCTCGCGGCCGGGCCGTGCCGGAGCGGCCGACCCACGAGCAGGGCGGGAACGGGTGCGATGAGGCAGGCGGACAGGCCGGGATTCGACCGACGGCTGCTGGCGCCGATGCTGCTGGGCTCGGTCCTCAACCCGGTCAACTCGACGATCATCTCCGTCGCGCTGGTGCCCATCGGAGCGGCGCTGGGCGCGCCTCCCTCGCAGACCGCGTGGCTGGTCTCCGCCCTCTACCTGGCCACCGCGCTCGGGCAGCCGGTCGTGGGACGGCTCATCGACCTCTTCGGCCCGCGCAGGCTCTTCCTCCTCAGCACCGCTCTGGTCGGCGTCGCAGGTGTGGTCGGCACCGCGGCGCCGAACCTGGGGGTGCTGATCGGTGCCCGGGTCCTGCTCGGGTTCGGCACCTGTGCCGGCTACCCCTCCGCGATGGCCCTGGTGCGCAGCGAGGCGGAGTGCACCGGCCGGGACAGCCCGCGCGGGGTGCTGACAGCACTGGCGGTCGCCAATCAGACCGTCGCCGTCGTGGGCCCGCTGCTGGGTGGTCTGCTGATCGCGGCGGGCGGCTGGCGCGCCACCTTCGCGCTGAACGTGCCGCTGTCCGTCGCGGCGGTGCTGCTGGGCCTGCGCCGGCTGCCGCGGACGACGGGAGCGGACCGGGCCCGCTCCACTCGGACCGGGCCCCGGCCGGGGACGGAGGAGCCCGGCGGATCGGGCGAGTCCCGGCCCGGGCCCGGGGACAACGGGCCCGCGGCGGACAGCGGCGCCCCGCCCCGCGAGGGCCCGGCCGCCCGACTGGATCTGCCCGGCATGGCCCTGTTCGCCGCGACGCTCACCTCGCTGCTGCTGTTCCTGATGAACCCGCACCTGCGCGACTGGTACCTGCTGGTGATCGCCGGCACCGCGGGGGCCGCGTTCGCCGTACGGGAGTTGCGCACCGCCGCTCCCTTCATCGACCTGCGGGTGCTCGGCGGGAACACCCCGCTGCTGGCCACGTTCGGCCGGGCGCTGCTGGCCTACACGGTCTCCTACTCCTTTCTCTACGGCTTCACCCAGTGGACGGAAGAGGGCTACGGACTGACGCCCTTCCACGCCGGGTTGGTGCAGATGCCCATGTTCCTGCTGGCGATCGGCGTGGCCGTCGTCGCGGGGCGGCGTGCGGGGGTCCGGGGAAAGTTGGTGGTCGGCGCACTGGGGCAGCTCGCCGCCAGCGCGGTGCTGCTGACGCTCACCGGGCGGAGCGCGCTGTGGACGCTGGTGCTGGTCGCCCTGATCTTCGGCGTCCCGCAGGGGCTGAACAACCTCGCGCTGCAGAACTCCGTCTACTTCCAGGCCGATCCCGAGCGCACCGCCTCGTCTGCCGGGCTGCTGCGCACCTTCGCCTACATCGGTTCGATGGTCGCCTCCTCCGCGGCCGCCGCGTCCTTCGGGCAGCACGCCGACACCGCGGGCATGCACCGGCTCGGCTGGGTCATGCTCGGTGCCGGTGCGCTCCATCTCCTGCTGACCGCACTCGACCGTTCGCTGGGCCGGGTGGCGGCAGCGGACGCCCGGGCGGCGGAATAGCCCGCCGGGCGGCGAACGGCCCGGCCGCATCCCACTGCACTCCACCGCATCCAACCCGAGAGGCATCCTCATGTCCGGCACCGCCCTGCTCGTCATGGACTTTCAGCACAGCACCCTCGGCCGGATGCCCGACGGCTGTCTGCCACGAGCGGTGCACGCCCTGGAAGCGGCCCGCACCGCCGGTGTCCGGGTCTTCCACATCGCGCTCGGACTGCGCCCCGGACACCTCGATGTGCATCCGCGCAACAAGACCTTCGGCGCCCTGCCGCCCCACCTCTTCACGCCCGACGACCCCGGTGCCGCCATCCATCCCGACGCCGCTCCCGCCGACGGCGAGATCGTCGTCCACAAGAACCGCGTCAGCGCGTTCTCCGGGAACAACCTCCAGCAGCTGCTGGCCACCCAGGACATCGGCCGTCTCGTCCTGGCCGGCATCTCCACCGGCGGAGTCGTCCTCTCCACCGCGTTGCAGGCCGTCGACCTCGACTACCGGGTCACGGTCCTGTCCGACGCCTGCGCCGACTCCGACCCCGCCCTGCACGACACACTGCTCGGTTCGGTCCTCGCCCGGCGTTGCGAGGTCACCACCGTCGACGCCTGGCGGGCCACTCTCGACGGTCCTGCCGCCTGAGCGCGCGGCGCCGCCGCTCCTCGGGCAGGGCCGGGCGTACGCCTGCGTGGAGGGCACGTCCGGGGTGCGCCGGGTGGTCTCATGGGCCGTCGGGACGGCCTTCGGGGCGCCGGTAGCGGGCGCTCATGGCGTGGAAGACCTGCTTCGGCTCCCAGCGGGTCTCGTCGAGCATGCGGACGGCGCCGTAGGAGGCGAGGTCGCGGTCGCCGGGCTTCTCGTAGTTGGCGAAGGAGAACCACAGCGCGGTGTCCACCCCCTCCTCCTCGAAGATGTCGAGCAGCTCGCCGAGATACCGCACCTGCTCGTCCTCGTCGCGGACGGCTCCCGGCGGCGGCTGCCAGGCCATGCCGCCGAGGTCGCCGGCCCCGCGGTAGGCGCAGGTGCCGTATTCGGTGACGGCCACCGGCTTGCCGTGGGAGTGGAGTGCGCGCAGCCGTTCGCGGAAGGTCCCGGCGTTCTGCGCGGTGCGGTAGGCGTCGACCGCGACCAGGTCGAAAGGGGTCCAGTCGACGGGCTCCCAGGTGCCGGAGGCGTAGCCGACCCGCCCGCCGAAGTGCGTCCGGACCACTGCCGCGGCCCGTGCGAGGAAGTTGTTGAGGCGTTCGGGGACCGGCCCCAGCGAGGCCCACCATTGCAGGTCGGCGGTGGCCATGGCGTGCAGCCGGTCGAGGTGGCTGTCGCCGGGCAGGAAGCCGTGGGCGAAGGCGCTGAGCTCGCAGCCGGCGACCAGCACCACGTCCGCGCCGCCGCGGCGCAGCTCCTCGGCCCGCCTGGCGCAGTCGGTGAGCAGCTCCAGGATCTCCTCGGGGCCGAGGTCCACGGGGAACGGCGAGAACCACACCTCCAGCCCGGCGTCCGCGGCGTACCCGGCGGCGGTGCTCAGCCTCCCGGGGTCGCGGCCCGAGATGCGCACGGCGTCGCAGTGCAGCTCGGTGGCGATCACGCCCAGTTCGCGGCGGACCTGCTCGGGGTCGAAGTTCTCGCGGGTGAGCCGGGCGCCGGGGAAGGTGCCCGTGTCGTAGTTGATGCCGCGTGCGCGCACCTCAGCGCTCCTCTGTTCGGCCGAGTCCGTATGCCAGCAGGTCGAAGGCGAGTTCCACGTCCTGGGCCAGGGCGCGGCCGGCGTCCGCTGCGGAGGCGCCGGCCAGCAGGGACTGGAAGTACCTCTCCTGGAGGGTGAGCAGCGACGCCGCGATCTGCGCCGCCATCAGTGCCGCCGCCGCGGGGCCGTACTCCTCGGCCAGGACCTGCGCCAGCGCCGCGCGCTGCTGGTAGAGCAGGCCGTTCGCCGCGTCGTGCAGCGCGTGGCTGCGGTGGATGACGCGGACCCGGGCCAGCACCTCCTCCAGTTCGGCCTCCGGCAACTGCGCGGCGGCGAGATCCCGGTGGTGTGCGCGCAGTGCCTCCAGGGGTGTCCGGCCGGTCGGGCGCCGGGCCACGATCCCGGCGAGATCGTCGTCGCCGACTCCGTGCAGGACGAGCGCTTCCTTGGTGGGGAAGTAGGCGAAGAGGGTCGCCTTGGCCACTTCGGCGGCCGCGGCGATCTCGTTGACGGTCACCGCGTCGAAGCCGCGCTCGGTGAACAGCCGCAGCGCTGCCGCGGCGATCCGCTGCCTGGTGCGTTCCTTCTTGCGTTCGCGTAGCCCGGTCACCGGGCCAGCCTAACCATACCGGGTTCAAAATCGAACCTGGTATGGATTTGCGGGTGGGTGTGCCCCGGCCAGGGAGTGCCCCGGCTCCGGCCCGGAAGTGCCCCGGCTCCCCGGTCCGGCCCGCAGCGCCCCCGGGCCCGGCGGCACGCACCGGCGGAAAGCAGTCCACGGGCCCGGCCGGGGGCGGGTCCCCGGTGAACCGTCCGCCGCGCGCATCCGTCGTGCGTACGCAGACGAATTGTCCCGAGAGGTGACCCGAGAGGCGTGTTGTGCGCGCGAGACCATTGACATCACTGCGATCACTTCGATCGTTCAAACCCCTTCTACTCGCTCTGCTGCTGGTCGTCGCCGGTGTGTCGGCCGTCACCGCGGCGGAGCTCCGCGGGCCTTCCGAAGGCAGGGACCGCATCACCGGAGCGTCGGCGTCCGGCTCGGAACACACCGTCACCCTGCGGAACCGGACAGCGGAACGCGTCTGGGTCGGAGCCGGGGTCAACGCCGACGGCTCCCAGCCGCTCACCGGACTGCCGGTGCTGGACCCCGGGCAGTCCGCCACCGTCACCATTCCTGAGCACTCCCCGGCCGGGCACTGGCGCGGCAAGTTCTTCGCCCGCCAGGGCTGCGGCGGTGAGGAGGGCAGTACCTTCCACTGCGCCGTGGGCGACTGCGGGCCCTATGCCGACCACTGCACCACAGGCGAACAGCCCACCAGTCTGGCCGAGTTCAACTTCGACCCGGCCGACTCCGCGGCACCCTGGTACAACGTCAGCTACGTCAACGCCGTCTCGGCGGCGGTCACCATCACCCCCGACGGCGTGACCCCGCCCGAGAACGGCGGGGAGTGCGCCGCGGTGGGCTGCCCCACCGACCTGCTGTCCCACTGCCCGCCCGAGGATCTGACCAAGGACGGGAAGACCGGCAAGCCGCTGGTGTGCGTCAACCCGAACCGCGACGCGAAGACCGCGTACAGCGAGGCGCTCACCAAGCAGTGCCCCACCGCCTACGCGTGGTCCAGGCACGACACCGAGAGCGGCAACCAGGTCGTACGCCAGTGCAGCCACTGCAAGGGCCTGACCGTCACCTTCCACGGCCGGGGCGGCACCGAGAAGCCCCGCAACGCCCCGGGGCGCCCGGGCGACGAGGACCAGCCCCGGCACGGCGACAACGCCGGCCCCGGAAACGGCAAGGGCGTGGCGCTCAACCCCGTCGGCGGCGCCTCCCGGGCGCTCAAGGATTCCGGCGCCCACTGGTACCACAACTGGGCCTCCTCCAGCGCGGGGATCGACAAGCCCGAGGGCGCCGAGTTCGTCCCGACGATCTGGGGCCCCGGATCGGTCACCGACGCCGAGCTGGACGACGCCGCGAAGGAGGGCAGGAACCTGCTGGCCTTCAACGAGCCCGACTCGGCCTCGCAGGCCAACATGACACCCGAGCAGGCACTGGATCTGTGGCCCCGGCTGCAGAAGACCGGCCTGCGGATGGGAGCCCCGGCCGTCGCCACCGGAGCCGACAAGGCGGGCGGCTGGCTGGACCGGTTCATGGAGGGCGCCGAGAAGCGCGGGCTGCGAGTCGACTTCATCCCCGTGCACTGGTACGGCTCCGACTTCGGGCCCGCCGCGGCCGGTCAGCTCGCCGACTACGTCAAGCGCGTCCACGACCGGTACAAGAAGCCCGTCTGGGTGACCGAGTACGCACTCATCGACTTCACCCAGGGCACGCCCCGCTACCCGAACGAACAGCAGCAGACCGCCTTCATCAAGTCCTCCACCGAGAAGCTGGAGAGTCTGGACTTCCTAAAGCGGTACGCCTGGTTCGCCCTCAACACCGAGACCAGCCCGACCGGTCTCTACAACGGCCCCACCGCGAACGCCGGCGGAAAGGCCTTCCGGTCCGCGGACTGACCCGCCACCCGAGCTGACGTCCCCGTCGGCCCGCCGCGCCCGCAGGGCTCGGTGGGCCGACGGCTGCCGGGCCCCGGCTCCCGGTGCGCCCGCCGGACCGGTCCGTTTCCGCCGTGCGGTGCGACAATGGCCAGGTGGAACTGCGTCAGGCCGCTCGCGCGGCGGGCATCGGAGTGGTCGCCGCGAGCGAGCACGTGGGGCCTCCCCGCCTGCACCGAGCCCTGCCCGCGCTGCGCGGACGGCTCGTCGTCAGCCTGGGCGCCCCGATGGAGGTGCGGTACGAAGGGCAGGTCCGGCAGTTGCAGGCGGTGGTCGCCGGACTGATGCGGCCCGGCGCCGCCACCCCGGAACTCGTACTGCGGCCGCACCAGCCGACGGTGTACGTCGACCTGGCACCCTCGGCCCTGCACCGGCTGACGTCGGTGCCGCCCCGCGAGCTGGACGCGGGCGGCGTCGGGGCCGATGCGCTGCTCCCATGGGCGCACCGGTTGGGCGAGGAACTCGCGGCCCGGCCCGCCGACCGGCGGGCGGCCCTCGTGCGGGAGCACCTTCTCCGGTGTCTGGACCGGGCCGACCGGCTCGAGGTGTGCCGGGAAGCGCATGCGGCACTGCGGATCATCGGCGCCTGCGAGGGACGGATCTCCGTCGAGGAACTGGCCCGGCAGGTCCACCTCGGTCCGCGCCGGCTGCGGCAGGTGATGCACGACGCGCTCGGCATCGGCCCGAAGTTCGCCTCCCGCGTCGCGCGGCTTGCCGCTGCCCTCGACCGGGCCCGCGCCGGGGCCGACTCCTGGGCCCGGGTCGCCGCCGAGAGCGGCCACCACGACCAGAGCCACCTCGTCCGCGACTTCAAGGACCTCATGCGGACGACTCCGACCGGGTGGCTCGCGGAAGAGGGCCGGAATCTACAAGGCCCCCGCCGCACCTCTCCGTGATCATCGAGCCATGACCGACGAACTGATGCCCAAGCTGCTCGTGTCCGACGCGGACGCGGCGATCGACTTCTGCACCGAGGCCCTGGGTGCCGTCCTCACCACCCGGGTGGCCGGCGACGACGGTGTCGTGCACCACGCCGAACTCACCGTGGGCTCCATGACCCTCGCGCTGGCGCAGAGCGTCCCGGACTGGGGATGGCACGATCCCGCTTCGCTCGGAGGCTCACCCGTCCTCCTCACGGTCCACGTGTCCGATCCGGACGCCACGGCGGACCGCATGGTGCGGCTGGGGGGTGAGCTGGTGATCCCCGTCGAGAACCGCCCCTACGGCAAGCGGCAGGGCCGGGTGCGCGACCCCTTCGGCCACCTGTGGGTGATCAGCGGCGCCCTGCGGTAGCCACGGCCGCGGCGGCCTGCCGCCGCAGCCAGCCGCCCCGCGGCCGCGCGCCCCGCTGCCCGCCTCCCGGGACGGGGGAGGCGGGCAGCGGGGCGGGGTCCCGGCGTCAGACTCGCGCGGAGTCCGCCGGGTGTGGCGCCGGCTCCGCCGCCGAACCGTCCGCTACCGGTCCCGGCTCCGTCGCAGCTGCCGGGCCGCCCTCACTGAGGCCGAAGCGGTCGTGGAACCTGCGCAGGAATCCGGGTGCGTACCAGGCCGAGCGGCCCAGCAGGCGCATCGCGGCCGGGACGAGGACGCCGCGCACGGCGACGGCGTCGATGAGGATGGCCAGGCCGCTGCCCAGACCGAACAGCTTCATGAAGCTGATCTCGGCCGCTCCGAACGCGAAGAAGCTCACCGCCAGCAGGCACGCCGCGGCGCTGACGATGCGCCCGGTGTGCCCGAGGCCGTCGGCCACGGCGGACTCGTTGTCCGCGCCGCGCTCGTGGAGTTCCTTGATCCGGCTGGTGACGAACACCTCGTAGTCCATCGAGAGCCCGAAGGCGATGCAGAACATCAGCACGGTCATCGACGTCTCCATCGGCTGCGGGGTGAAGGCGAGCAGCCCGGAGAGATGGCCGTCCTGGAAGATCCAGGTCATGACGCCGGCGGTCGCCCCCAGGCTGACCACGTTGAGGAGCAGTGCGCGCAGCGGCTGCACGATGCTGCCGGTGAACAGGAAGAGCAGCAGGAAGGTGGTGCCGGCGACCAGGCCCCCGGCCAGCGGGAGCCTGCTGCCGATGGAGGCGTTGGAGTCGACCAGTTCGGCGTCGGTCCCGCCCACCAGCGGATGCGTCCCCGGCGGCGGGGAGGTCGACCTGACCTTCTCGACCAGGTCCCGCGCCGCCTCCGACTTCGGGGTCAGCGAGCTGACCATGTTGAGCTGCTGCGCGGCGGGGCGGCTCAGCGCCGGGTTGCCGGGGCCGGTCGGCGCGACCCGCCCGCCGGTGTGGACCCCGGTGCCGGCCTCGACCCGGACGACGCCGTCCAGTCCGGAAAGCGCGGCCGCGTACGACGCGAGCGCGGGCTCTTCCACGGCGCGGTCGATGACGATGTGCAGGGCGGCGGCGTCGTTGCCGTCAAAGTTCTCCCGGAGTGAGGTCGAGACCTGGCGGCTCTCGGCGTTCTCGGACAGCACGCGCTCGTCCGGGGTGCCGAAGGTGATGCCCAGCAGCGGGCTCGCCGCGGCGAGCAGCACCGCGAGGACGGGCAGCGCGGTGAGCGCGGGCCGCCGCATGACGGTGCGGGCCAGCCGCCCCCAGCCGGTCGTGGCGGATCCGGCACGCCCCGGCTTCGCCCACGGCATCCGTCCGCTGTCGACGCGGCGTCCCAGCACGTTCAGCAGGGCCGGCATCACGAACAGGCTCGCCAGGGCCGCGATGACGACGACACCGACTCCGGAGTAGCCGAACGAGCGGAGGAAGTACTGGGGAAAGATCATCAGTGCCGCGAGCGCGGCCGCCACGGTCGCGGCGGAGAAGGCGACCGTGCGCCCAGCGGTGCTCATCGTCGTGCGGACGGCGTCCTCCACGCTCGCCCCCGCCGCGAGCTGTTCGCGGAACCGGCTGATCATCAGCAGGGCGTAGTCGACGCCGAGTCCGAGGCCGAGGGCGGTGGTCAGGTTGATCGCGAAGACGGAGACGTCGGTGACGCTGCCGACGAGGAAGAGCTGCGCGAACACGCCCACGATGGCGATGAGCGCGATGAGCAGCGGCAGCAGCGCGGAGACCACGGTGCCGAAGACGACCAGGAGCAGCACCAGGACGAGCGGTACGGCGATGGACTCGGCCAGCACGAGGTCCTCCTCGGTCTGCGGTCCCATCTCGTGACCGACCCCGGCGCTGCCACCCGCCTGGATCGTGAGGGTGTCCTGGTACGTTCCGCCGTAGGTGTCGAGGACGCGCTCGGTGTTCTCCTGCTGTTCCGCGTCGTGCCCCTTCACCCGGGCGAGTACGAGGGCTTCGCGGCCGTCCTCGGAGCGGAGTGCGGCACTGCCGGTGTCCCAGTACGAGACCACCTTCCCCAGCTCCTGTGCCGCCTTGAGGTCGGAGACCAGGGACCGGCCGGTCCGCTCGGCCGCCGGGTCGTCGACGCGGCCGTCGGGGGCACGGACCAGCAGGACCAGGTTGGTCTCGCCGCCGAACTCCCGCTCGATGACGTCGCGGGCCCGGGAGGACTGGGAGGCCGGGTCGTCGAAGCCGCCCGTGAGCAACTTGCCGAACGCGCCCGCGCCCAGGGCGCCCATGAGGGCGACGACCACGGCGGCGACGGTCAATACCAGCCTCGACCGGCGGATCGCCAGCTCGGCTATGCGCTCGAACACGCGGAATCTCCTTCTTGCGTCCGTACAGGGAAACGACGGGGAACAGCCGGGGCCGGCGTGCCCGCGCGGGGCGCGCGACCTCATCGGTGTGGCGTGGGGCCGGTCCCTTCGTCGCCGGGCACGACGCTAATGAGGAGATGAAGAATTTGGCAGTGTGAGATTTTTTTAACGGGTGTCCGGACCGAGCGTGCCGAGGACTCGGGCGGTGGCCGGTGTGGGTCGCGGGGCGACGGAGGGAGGCGGGTGGCCGAACCCGGCTGCAACCGCTGTCGCTGATGCGGCACTTCGCTCTCGCGATGCTTTGCAGAATGCCGCAAGGTGCGGCGCATGAAGGGTTATTGCCCTCTTTGCATGCCTCCTGCAAAGAACAGAATTCGACGTGCGGCGTGGGCCGGTGAACTGCTCGGCACCGTGCTCCCGTGCGCCGTCGCCCTACTGGTGCTACCGCTGCGCCCATCCGATGCGGGCGGTCTCGGACGACCGCCGACTGCGGGGCGACCGCGCCTCCGCGGCCGAGATCCGGCAATGCCGCACGTGGGACGTGCCGCGGTGCGGCCGCGACTCAGTCCGCCGCGCGCAGAGCCTCCGCGATCTCCTGGTCCGCGACGGCCATGGCGGCCTCGGCCCGGGTGTACCAGATCTCGCGCCGTGCCGCGGAGAGACCCGACCACGGGTGCCGCTCGGCGCTGTACCCCAGAGTGCGGTACAGCGCTGTCGCATAGCGTTCACGCCGGTCGGTCTCGCTCATGTGGTCGCTTCCTCGGGGGAGTGGGCGGGTTTCGGGGACCATCGGGGTACGGCGGAGCCCGGCCGTCCGGTCCGGGCGCGAGTCTGGCACGCCGGTGCCCCGGACGCCGAGCCCGTCGGCTGCCGGTCCGGTCCGGCCGCCTGGCCGCGGTCCCGGCCCTCGGGGCGCCCGGGCCGGTGCTCGGAACGGCGCGCGTCCGTTCTGCGCGTCCGTTGTGAGCTATCGTCCCGTGTCAACGATTTAAGGCGAGATGCACGTTTTCGGAGTGAGGTATCGCTGGGCGCCGCCCTGCCGCTCCCGGCCGAGCCGCAGGGTGCGGCGGCGGGCGCGGGAGGTGCGATGGACGGCGTGCGCAGTGGCTTCGCCGCGATGGACGACGGGGTGCGGCTGCACTACCTGGAGGCCGGCAGCGGTCCGGATCTGCTCCTGGTGCCGGGCTGGTCCCAGACCGCGGCGCAATGGCGCCACCAGATCACCGACTTCGCCAGCACACACCATGTCGTCGCCGTCGACCACCGCGGCCACGGCCGCTCGGACAAGCCGGACCACGGCTACCGGATCGCCCGGCTGACGGCGGACACCCACCAGCTCATGCGCGCCCTGGAGCTGGACGACGTCGCCTGGGTGGCCCACTCCATGGGGTGCGCGCTGGCCTGGTCCTACTGGGAACTGTTCGGCGGCGCCGGTCTGGCACGCCTGGTGCTGTTCGACGAGCCCGCCGTGCTGGTCCGACGGCCGCACTGGCCCGAGGAGCTGGCGCCCCGCCTCGGCGCGCTGTACGGACTCGAGCAGATCACCGGCGTCGTCGCACAGCTCCAGGATCCGCAGGCGGACGCCGAGGCACTGACCGCCGGGTTCCTGGACGCGATGTGGACCCCGGCCGCGACGGAGGAGGACCGCCGCTGGGTGCTCGCGCAGAACCTGCTCCTCCCCCGGGAGTACGCGGGCCGGCTACTGCTGGACAACGTCATGCAGGACTGGCGTGATGTCCTGCCCCGGATCACCGTACCGACACTGGCCATGGGCGGGGCGCAGAGCGTGATTCCGACCGCGGCGGCGCGCGCGGTCGCCTCCGCCGTACCCGGTGCCGCCCTGCGCATCCTCGACCGGCGCGGCAGCCACTTCGCGTTCTGGGAGAACCCCGCGGCCTTCAACCGGGAGGTCCGGGCCTTCCTGGAGACCGCCGTGGACTGACCGGTGCCGGAACGGTACGGCCCCGGGCGGGGCCGTACCGTCAGCCGCCGGTGCGCCCCGCGTCCACGCGCCGACCGCGCGTCGCGTCCACCACGACCGGGATGCCGTCCGGGATCCGCCCTTCCAGAGCGTCGAGCAGCCGTGCGACCGGCGGGAGTTCCCCGGGGGAGCGGACATGGATGTGCAGTGTCCTGGAGGCCGCGTCCACCCGGGTGACGGACGAGCCGGGCGCGTCGGCCAGCCAGTGCTGGGCCACGTCCTTGGCCCGGCCGGTCCAGGCGTTCAGCAGCAGCGTGAGCGCGGTGTTGGCCGACAGCGGGACGAACACCACGGCGAACAGCAGCGCCATGCCGACGTACGTTCTGCGCGTCGGCCGGCCGGTGCCCGCGGCGGGCCCCGCGACTTCGGTGCCGTAACCCAGCGCGGCGAAGACCACCATGCCGCCGAAGACCAGCGCGAAGAGGTTGGACACGAACAGCACCAGCGCCCCCAGTGCCAGCCAGCCGGCCAGGTGACCGAGACACACCCCGGCCACCACCAGTGGCGGGACGAGGGAGATGGCGATCGCCACCCCCGGCAGCACGGCGGCGACGTCTCTGCGGGCGAGCGCGACGGCACCGGCGAAGCCCGTCGCCAGGGCGGCGGCCAGATCCATCAGGCCCGGTGAGGTCCGCGAGGCGATCTGACTGTCCGACAGCAGGTTGAAGTCGGCTGGCAGGACCAGCGAGAACAGCGCTCCGACAGCGATCACCAGGAGGCAGGCGAAGACGACGACTCTGAGCGCGCCGGTTCGCAGGCGCTGCACCGAGCCCAGCGCGATGCCCATGATCGGCGTGGAGAGCGGTGCGATGATCATCGCGCCGATGACGGTGGCCGTCGAGTCCGTGAGCACGCCGCCCGCCGCGATCACCGAGGAGAGCGTCAGTATCGTCCAGAACGCCGACGCCTTGGCGGCGGTGTCCCCGTAGGCGGGGGCGAGGTCCCGCGCGAGCTCGTCCGGGGAGCGGCGCTGGGCGGTCGGCAGAACACGGGCACGAACTCCGCTGAGCATGTCCCCGAGTATCGGCGCCGACACGGATCCGGCGTGCAGGACACGATGCCCGATGGTCGATCACCGTCCCGGGCGGACTGTTCCGTGGGCACGACACGCCCTGAGAGCGCATTCCGCCGCCCCGCACGGCACGCCCGGCACCGGGCCCGGGCGGGAGCCCCCCGCTACCGCGCCGCCGCCCGGTGCGGCCCGACGGCGCCCGCGGCCGCGTCCCGGGCGGCTTCGAGCCGGGCCTGGTGCGCCACGGCGGCCGCGAACGCGCTGCCTCCCTCGCCGGGGATCTGGTTGCGCATCCGCACCACCGAGACCCCGGCGGCGACCGCCGTCGCCAGGTCGGCGATCTCCAGCCACAGCGCCTGGGCGCGGTCCGCGACCGCCTCGGCCTGCTCGTAGGCGCCCCGGTAGTGCCAGCGTTCCGCGACGTCCCGGTACAGCAGCACTCCGCCGACGGCGTCCCCGGCCCGGCCGGTGATCCGCGCCCGCGCCTCCCGGACCAGCAGCGCGTCGGGGTGGGAGAGGCCGAGCGCGTTCGCGGCGTGCTCGTCGAGCCGGGCGGCCAGGGTCTCGGCCTCGTCCGCGCGGCCCGCCGCCGCGTACCCGTCGAGGCGGGCGACGGCCTCGGAGAGGGCTTCGAGGGTGGCCGCTCCCGCGACGGGCGCGGCGTCGGCCGGCTCCGGTGCCGGCTGCGCCTGACCGGGCTCCGGGCGGGGGGCCCGACCCGGCGCGGTGCGCTTCCTGGACGCCTTGCCCTGCCGGGCGCCGACGGGCAGCTCGCCGACCGCTCCGTCCGGTGAGATCACCAGGTGCCACACGGTGCCGTCCCGTTCGGTCGCCGCGGCCCGCACCGGCCGTCCGAGCCCCGCGGCCGCAGCGGTCACCGCGTCCACGGCCGCGGCCCGGGTGGGGTGTTCGGCCGCGGGCAGCAGCGGGCCGGAGACGGCCACCCGGCCGCTGTCCCGCACGACGAAGGCGTAGGCCGGCCAGCCGGGTACCTCGGCGGGCTCGTAGGTGGTGGGCATGGAGCTCCCTTCCTGGTGAGATTCCCCGGCGCTAGCGCACGGTGACGTCGGCGACCCGCCAGTCCGCGCCGGCGGACTTCCGGACGAGGTGCACATAGGCCACCACAGGGGCCGGCTCCCGCGTCCAGCCGTCGCGCCCGTGCGGGGTGGCGGTGACGGTCAGCTGCCGCCAGGCCACGGTGCCGGTGTCCGCCGGCTTCGCCGCGTCCTCGGTCCGGTCCAACGCGACCGTGGTGTAGGCGCGGTGGTCCGCCCACCGCTGCCACTGGGCGCCGGGCGCCGCACCGCCGCGCCGCCCGCCGAGCTGCCGCGCGTACGAGCGGGTCAGCCAGCCGGCGTCCGCGGTGCGCCGGGCCGCGTCCCCGGGCCCGTCGTCGACGGCGGTGTCGTGCGTCCACATCGCGGTGAGCGTCCCCTCGGCGACCTCGTCGGGGTTCTTCCCGTCCACGTCCTGGGGCTTCGGGACGCCGCCCTTCGGGGTGCCCCGCGTCTTCTTCTCCGCCGAACCGCTGGGCGAGGGCGAGTGCGAGGCGCCGCTGTCCGCGGCCGATGGCTCCGACGGCTCTGCCGCCGACGGCGAGTGCGAGGCCGAAGTGCCCGCTTCCGGCTGCCGCGTGGCGCCCCCGGACGCGGCGACGTCCTCGGAGCCGCAGCCGGCCAGGGTGGCGGCGAGTGTGAGCGTGAGTACCGCAGCCGCGGTCCCGGCGCGCCGACCAAGTGCTGTCATCCGAACCTTCTCACCTTCTGGGGCCTGCTGGTGTAGTAGCTGTCACCGAGCCGACTGATCTTCACCACGTCGCCCGTCTTCGGCGCGTGGATGAACTGCCCGTTTCCGACGTAGATGCCGATGTGGTCGAAGCTGCCGTGCAGGTCGAAGCCGATCACGTCACCCGGCCGCAGCGCGTCCCGGTCCACGGGTCTGCCCACGGTGACCTGAACCTGCGAGGTGCGGGGCAGGAGTGTCCGGCCGCCGCTGGCGTGGTAGACGGCCGCCTGGACCAGGCTTGAGCAGTCGAACCCCACCGTGTTCGCCCCCTGCGCGAAGCCCCGGCTCGGGCCCTCCGGGCCGCCGCCTCCCCACGCGTACGGAGTGCCCAGCCACTTCTTGGCGTAGGCCACCACGCGGTCGCCGAACGGGCCGCCCTCCTCGTCCGCCATGCCGCCGGAGTAGCCGGTCATCGCCGCGATGATCCTGGTGACGTAGCTCTGCGTCTCCGGATACGGCGGCAGCCCGCCGAACTCCTGGACCGCGCCCGGTCCCGCGTTGTACGCGGCGAGGATCAGCCGGGTCAGGTCCGCGCCGTTGCCCAGCGGCGCCACCTTCTTCGCGAGCCAGCAGTCGTAGCGGGCCTGAGTCATGATGGCGTCGCCGGGGGTGAACGGATCGGCGGTCCCGTCCGGTTCGGAACTCCCGTCCCGGCCCGCCGCGTCCACCCCCCAGGTCTTCCAGGTGCCGGGCAGGAACTGGCTCAGCCCCTGCGCCCCGGCGTGGCTCTGCGCGTTGGCGTTCCAGCCCGACTCGGCGTCGATCTGCGCGGCGATCAACGGCGCGCTCACCTCGGCGCACTCGTGTCCCGCCCGCTCGACCCACGCCACGTACTCCGGCGGGACGTTCCGGGAGTCGAGCGTGGTCACCAGCCCCACCGGAGCCCCGGCTTCCTCCTCCTCGGCGGCCGCCACGACGGACAGTCCGACCAGCACGGCGAGCAGGCCGGCTGCGACACCCCCAGCCACCCTCGACGCGGTCGCGGGCATCCGCACCCCCTCTTGAACCAGTTCCGGCGAAAGTCCGTATGAGGGTCCGCAGTCCGAAATCCAGCACGTGGAACCACGTGACCACCCACGAGTTCGAGCGCGGCGTCGAGACGCCGCCGAAGGGAGAGGCCATGGCCGGGGAAGTGCCGGTTTCCAACCCCTGGCTCTCTCCGACTCCGGCCCACCCTTCGGGGGGCAACAACGGGGAGCCGCGGCGATCGGTTCAGGACGGTCCGACGCCGGTCACCGGCCCGACCGCCCCGCAGGGCGGGGTGCCGTGGCCGGACCGGATGCTGCCCGTCGCCCCGACGCGGCAGGAGACCGGGCACGGCTGGTGGTGGCTGGGCGTCCACGGCGGCGCCGGGGTCAGCACTCTGGAGCAGGCGGTGCCCGGCGGCCGGGACGCGGGCCGCGCCTGGCCCTCGGCCGGGACGCCGCAGCCGGTCGTCCTCGTGGCGCGCTCCGACGCGGGCGGCCTGAAGGCCGTGCAGAGCGCCGCGCAGCAGTGGGCCTCGCAACTCGTCACCGGTGTCGACCTGCTGGGCCTGGTCGTCGTCGCCGACGCTCCCGGCCGCCGGCCCAGGGCCCTGCGCGACCTGCTGTACCTCGTCTCCGGCGCCGTGCCCCGGCTGTGGGAGATCCCGTGGGTGGAGCAGTGGCGGCTCGGGGAGTCGGCGCTGACCCATCTCCCGAAGGAATGCGCGCCCTTGGCACGCGATCTGACCCGACTCATCCGACCCGCCTGAAGGGGAAACCCGCATGTCCACTCTGCTGGCGGCCGCCTCCGCCGCCTCACAGGAACTCGCCCGGCTCGCCGCCGGGTCGGTGCCCTCCGGGCCTCCGGACGTCGGCGGCGGCGCGGCGCCGCCCGGTGCCGACGGACTGCTGACGGTTCTCAAGTGGGTGGCATGGACGGTCACGGCGCTCTGCGTCGCGGGGATCTTCGGGGTCGCGGCGCGGATGGCCCTGGACCACTCCCGGGGCGGGGGACGCGAGCACGCCAAGGGGCTGGGCTATGTGCTGGGCGCCTGCCTGCTGGTGGGGTCCGCCTCCGGCATCGTCGGCGCCCTCGTCTGACGGGTCGCCACGGACTGCGCAGCGATGCGGATCACAGGGAGGGGAAGGGACATGGCAGAGCCCGGCAGCCGCACGGGAAGCGGCGAGTCGCGCAGCCCCTGGCTGCGGAACGGCTTCGTCCTCGCGGTCGCGTTCATCGGCTTCGTCGCCGTCGTCGGAGTGGCGGTCCTCGTCTCCTCCGACCCACCGGAGGGCCGCTCCGGCGCCGTCCCGCCGGCCCCGGGTACGGACGCCGGAACCGTACAACCACCCCCGTCCGCCGCGGCGGACCGCGGTGACTGCCCCGAGCGGGAGGACACGGGCAGGAAGGTCCCCACCGCTCCGCCGGAGGGCGTGGGCTGGAAGCTGTTCCACTCCGTCGCCCTCCCCTCGTCGAAGGCCGCGGGCCCGGCCGTGGTCGAGAAGGACGTGGCGCGTTGCTACGCGCACACCCCGCTCGGCGCGCTGCTGGCGTCCAGTCAGATCAGTGTCCGCTATCTGGCCGCCGACGACTGGCAGGGCGTCACCCGCGCGCAGACCGTCGGCGACGGCCGGGAGCCCTACCTGAAGGCCCGCGCCGCCTCGGAGCGCACGGCGGACCCGCGGGCCCAGGAGGGCGCCGCCCAGGGGCAGATCGCCGGGTTCGACTTCGTGAGCTACACCGGCGGCACCGCCGTGATCCGCACCGTGTGGCGGTTCCAGGACGGCCGGATGCAGGCCGCGGCCACCACCGTGCTGTGGCGGGACGGCGACTGGAAGCTGGAGTACCCGGCCGATCCGCCGGCGCCCACCCCGGTCGACTCCCTGGCCGGATACGTCGAATGGGGTGGTGTGTGATGGCGGGCTGCGACTTCGGCTGGGTGCGCCCCACGGTCGGCGGGTACTGCGTGGGCGATGGGGAGGGCACGGGTCCGAAGGACCTCGGCGACAGCGCGTTCGACAACATCGTCGACAGCGCCGCCCAGGCGGCCGCCGACACCGTCAAGGCACTCGGCAGCGCGTGGACGGACATCGACAGCCCCCTGCTGAGCTACGACAGCGGGCCCGCGGCGTTCCTGCGCGGCTCCACCCTGTGGTTCACCTCCTTCACCGCCGTGCTGTGCCTGGTGATCGCGGCCGGGCACCTCGCCTGGCAGCGGCGCGGCGAACCCGGAAGGCAGGCCGTGCGAGGGCTGCTCAACCTGATCGTCGTCTCCTCCGCCGGGGTCGCTGCGGTCAACCTGTTGACCGTGGCCGGGGACAGGTTCAGCGTCTGGATCATCGACAGGTCGACCGGCTGCGAGCAGATCAGCGCCGCAGGAGAGCCGGTCGAGCAGTGCGTGGACGAGTTCGACGACCGCGTCTCGGCCATGCTCGCGCTGGGCGGGACGGACTCCTCCTTCCTCGTGCTGATCATGTCCCTGCTGGTGATCGGGGCCGGGCTGGTGCAGATCGCCCTCATGATCGCCCGGGTGGCGCTGCTGGTGATCCTCACCGGCACGCTCCCGCTGTCCGCCGCGGCCAGCTCCACCCCGTCCGGCCGGGCCTGGTTCCGCAAGTCCGTCGGCTGGCTGCTGGCGTTCGTGCTCTACAAGCCCACCGCGGCGGTCGTGTACGCGGCCGCGTTCTCCATGGCCGGCGACGCGCCGAAGGGGGAGGGCAACGAGATCGTCTCCATGGTCTCGGGCGTCGTCCTGCTGGTGCTGGCCTGCTGCACCCTCCCCGCGCTGCTCCGCCTCGCCGCCCCAGCGGTACAGGCGACGACCGCGGGCCTCGGCGGCGGCTCGTCCTCCGGCTCCGGCGGCGGCCGGGTCGTGGCCGGCGGCGCGCTGGCCGTGCCGCAGTTGCGCGGACCCGCGGCCGGACGGTCGGTCTCCGGTGCCACCGCGGTCCGGGAGCGCGGGGACGCCACCGGCGCACGCAGCAGTCCGGGGCACGCCGCGAGCAGCCGTCGGCCCGCACAGGGCGCGGGCGGAACACAGGCGACGCCAGGGGCCGAACACTCCGCCGCCGACCGGCGCGCGGGCCCATCGCGTCCGGCGGCCCTGCTCGACCGCCCCGGAGAGGCGGAACAGACCGCCCCGGGCGATCCCGCCGACCCGGCCGGCCCCACAGCCGTCAAGGAGACGCTCTCCTCCGCGCTCTCGACGGCCACCCACCGACACCGTGACGACCCGCAGGGGGAACCCCATGGCAGTGACTGAAGGATCCGGCCCGCGCACCTACGGCAACTTCCGCAGGCCGCGCGCCTCCGGACTGCGGGGCCTGTCGCTGGGGGCGACCATGCTGCTGTTCGGCGGCCTCATCGCCGTCGTCCTCAGCACGCTGATCTCCGTGTGGATCGCGCTGGCCCTGGCCGTCGTGCTGGCACTGGCCATGGCACCGCTGGCGGTGCGCGACCGGCACGGCCGCACCCTGATGCAGCGCGGCGCGGTGCGGCTCGCCTGGTGGCGCAACACCTCCTCCGGCGGCAACCTCTACCGGTCCGGTCCGCTGGGCCGGGCGGGCGGCGGCACCTGCCGGCTGCCGGGACTGGCCGCGCAGTCGTCCCTGAGCGAGGCGCAGGACGGCTACGGCCGCCCGTTCGCCGTCATCACCGTGCCCGCGACCAACCACCACACGGTGGTCGTCTCCTGCGACGCGGACGGCGCGGCGCTGGTCGACGAGCGGCAGGTCGACATCTGGGTGGCCCACTGGGGCCAGTGGCTCTCGGCGCTCGGCACCGAACCGGGGCTCGTGGCCGCCAGTGTCACCGTGGAGACCGCGCCCGACCCCGGAGTCCGGCTCCAGCAGGAGATCGGTGCCAACGCCGTCGACGACGCGCCGGACCTGGCCCGGGAGATGCTGCGCGACGTGGTCGCCGCCTATCCCAGCGGTTCGGCGCAGATCAGCACCCGGATCGCGCTGACCTACTCGGGTGCGGCCCGCGCGGGTGCCCCGCGCCGCAACGTCGAGGAGATGGCGGTGCACATCGGGACCCGGCTGCCGGGACTCACCGCCGGACTGTCCATGACGGGCGCGGGCACAGCCGTCCCGATGACGGCGACCGAACTCGCCGAGGCGGTGCGGGTCGCCTACGACCCGACCGTCGCGCAGCTGGTCGAGGAGGCACGCGCCGCCGGAGGCACCGGGCTCACCTGGGACCAGGCGGGTCCGACCGCCGCGCAGGAGGAGTGGGACCACTATCGGCACGACGGGGTGCACAGCATCACCTGGGCCATGACCGAGGCACCGCAGGGCGAGGTGTTCTCCAACGTGCTGACCGGGCTGGTGCAGCCCAGCCGAGACATCGCCCGCAAGCGGGTCACGCTGCTCTACCGTCCGCACAGCCGCGCCGAGGGCGCCCGCGTCGTCCAGCAGGACTACAAGAACGCGCTGTTCACCGCGCAGCAGCAGCCGATCGGCCGCGCGAGCGACGACGCGGAGGTGGTGGCGGCCCGGAAGGCGGCCGAGGAGCAGGCCCAGGGGCACGGAGTGATCCAGTTCGGTCTGCTGATCACCGCGACCGTCGACTCCGCCGAGGACCTGCCCCGGGCCACCGCGGCGGTGGACAACCTGGCGCCGGCCGCCCGCATCGCGGTCCGGCCCGCCTACGGTTCGCAGGCTGCGGCCTTCGCCGCCGCGCTGCCCCTGGGCCTGGTGCTGCCGCTGCACACCGCGCTGCCGCAGACCGTACGGGACGCGATGTAGCGCGGACCACGACCGGCTGCGCCGTCGGAAGTCGCCCAGGCGCCGCAGCCGGGGGCCCGCGTTCCCGTCGGCGGCGCGGGCGACCCAGGGGCCGGACACCACGTACCCGCGGATCGGGAGACGGGGCGGGGGCACCCCCGGACACGGCCACACAGCACAGGAGGACTTGATGGCACGTAAGGCCGAGAAGACGCGGGCACGCGGTGCCGGCCCGAGCCTGCCGCGGGCCACCGCGCGGGGCTGGCCCGGGCGGGGCGGCGGCATGGTCGGATACGTCGATCCCGCACCGGAGTGGCGTGGCACCTCCGTCCAGGTCTGCGGCCTGTGGCCGTTCGGCGCCGGAGCGGGGACCCCGATGGTGGGGGTGCCGCTCGGCCGTGACCTGGACTCGGGGGCTACGGTCTGCTGCGACCCGGTGAGCTGGTTCATGCGCACGGGCCTGCTGGCCAACCCGTCGATGTTCGTCCTGGGCCGCCCCGGACTCGGCAAGTCCACCGTGGTGCGGCGGATGGCGCTCGGCCTGTCCGGCTACGGTGTCCACCCGCTCATCTTCGGCGACCTCAAGCCCGACTACGTCGACCTCATCCGCGCGATCGGCGGGCAGGTCATCAGCCTCGGCCGGGGGCGTGGGCACCTCAACGTCCTCGACCCGGGGGAGTCCACGGCGGCGGCCGCCCGGCTCACCGGGGACGCGCGCCGGCAGCTGCTGGCCGCCACCCACAGCCGCCGGCTGCACATGGTGTCCGCGCTGGTGACCATTCTGCGCGCGGAGCCGCCGAGCGACCGCGAGGAGACCGTGCTGGCCGCCGCCCTGGACGTCCTCGACGACCGGCACGGCCCCGGCCGCACGCCGGTCCTCGCGGACCTGGTGCAGGTCATCAAGGAGGCCCCGGAGCCGGTGCGCGCCGTCGCTCTCGACCGCGGCGACATCACCCGCTACCGGGACATCACCGAGAACCTGGAGGCGTCGCTGACCGCGCTGCTGGGAGACGGCCTGCTGGGCGATTCGTTCGCCCGTCCGACCACCGAGCCGATGAAGCTCGACCGGCCGGTGTGCTTCGACGTCAGCAACATCGACGACAGCGAGACCCTGCTCCAGGCCGCCGCGCTGCTGTCCTGCTGGTCCTACGGGTTCGGCGCGGTCTCCGCGGCGCACGCGCTCGCGGACGCCGGACTGGAGCCGCAGCGCAACCACTTCCTGGTGATGGACGAGCTGTGGCGGGTGCTGCAGGCGGGCCGGGGACTGGTCGACCGGGTCAACGCCCTCACCCGGCTGGACAGGCAGCGCGGTGTGGGTCTCGCCATGGTCACCCACACCATCGGCGACCTGCTCGCGCTCCCCACCGAGGAGGACCGCATCAAGGCGAAGGGCTTCGTCGAGCGCGCGGGCATGGTCGTCTGCGCCGGTCTGCCCCCGGCCGAGATGCCGCAGCTGGCGCAGGTGGTGGAGCTCACCGAGGTGGAGAAGCGGCTGCTGGTCGACTGGTCCACGCCGCCGGCCTGGGACAGTGCCCGCAGCCGCCAGGCCGACCCGCCCGGGCTCGGCAACTTCCTCGTCAAGGTCGGCAGCCGCCCCGGCATCCCCGCCCATGTGGACCTGACCGCCGGGGAACTGGACGTCAACAACACCAACAAGCGCTGGAACAAGACGGCCTGATCCGTGCGCCGGACCGCCGGGCCCGGCCTCCAGGTCCCCGCCGGTGAACCGTTCCGGCCGCCGATCCGTGAACAGAGGCGGAGGCCGGGCCCCCACCCGGGCCTCCGCCCGAGTCGGGTCCGGGGCGCGCTCCCCGTTCGGCGCCCCGGACCCGGTCCGGAGACGGGAGGGGAGACGGGACGGGCAAGGCCGCCACTGGCTGTCGTTGCCGCCGTTGCACCGATCAGTCCAGGAACCCCTGCTGAGTCGGGGTTCGTTCGTCGCAAGCCGAGTCGTCAGGGAGTGGTGCACCTATGAGCGAGGACGGAGAAGCACGGCCGCCGGGCATGCCGCCGGGCCGGTCCGAGTCCGCCTCCTTCGACGTCGTCATCACCGGCGAGGGCGCCGCGTCGATCGACGGCGAGCCGGTCCCGGTGCTGGGGGAGCAGCCGCTGGACACCGCGATCCTGGACACCCTGCACGGGTACGCGCAGCTGCGGGACGACCCGGTCACGGCCGCCATCTCCAACCCGGCGACGGGCTATGCGGTGCGCGTCGAGGTCGGTCCCGACGGCTCCAGCCGGCTCGCGGAGCAGGACGCCGCGGACGGCGGTGCCCCCGGAGGCGGTGCCGGCGACGCCGCGGCAGCCGTTCCCGCGGCCCCGCCCGGACCGGCGCCGGCGCCCCCGGCCGAGCCCGCGGCGGGGGAGGCGCCGACCGCCCCGCAGCCGGCCGCCGGGGACGGCGCGTCGGCAGCCGGCGCGAGCGCGGTCGACGCGCCCGTCGGGCAGCCGCGACCGGCCGCCCGATCGCGTACGGCGCTGCCGTCGATCCCGCGGCCGTCGATCCCGCGCCCGTCCATGCCGTCCATTCGGCGTCCGTCCCTCCCGGCGCTCTCGCCAGGATCCCGGAAGGGCGAGGGTGGCGCGAACCGCGGCTCGGACGTGGAGTTCGTGCCCACCAGCCTGCTCAAGAAGCCGTGGGTGGTCGGGGGCGTGGCCGTCGCGGTTGCGGCACTGGTCACCACGCCGCTGGCGCTGGCCGGGGCCAGCAGCGGGGGCAGCGGCGACAGGGCTGACGGGAAGATCCGGGTCGAGGATCCGAAAGAGCAGCCGGACCGCGGCCCGGGCGGGTCGGTGCGCCCTTCCCGCCCGCCGTTCCCCAGCGGTTCCCCGTCCGGATCCCCCTCACCGGGGGAAGAGGACGCGGACAAGAAGGACAAGCCGAAGTCGGCCGATTCGAAGCCCGAGAAGCCCGACGCCGAGGACACGGAGGACACCGAGAAGGACCCCGGCTCCTCCGACAAGAAGTCCTCCGGCGACAAGGACAAGCACAAGCACGTCAAGAAGGCACCGGGTCGCAGCCGCATCCCGCACGGGGTGACCATGGTCGTGAACCGGAAGACCGGCCGCTGCCTGGACATTCCGGGCACCGGCAAGGGCGAGCCGGACGGCCGGGTCCAGCAGGGCGACTGCGACACCAGCGCCGGTGCCCGCGGCGGCAACCAGCGATGGAAGCTGGATCTGAAGGAGAAGGACGGCGGGCCCGGCAAGGCGGACCTCTACCTGATCCGGAACGTCAAGGACAATCTGTGCCTGGACCTGGCCGGTTTCGGTCCCATGGCCGCCAGGTCTCCGGTGACCGAATACCACTGCCGTCCCAAGAACGACAACCAGCTCTGGTGGCTCGACAAGCGCTCCAACGGCACGTACTGGATCCGCAACCACGAGAGCGGCAACCAGTGCCTCGACGTGGCCGGTGCCGGGGAGACGACGAACGTCCCGCTGCTGATCTACGGTTGCGACGACGCGGACGACCACCAGTGGCGCTTCAAGAAGCCGTGAGGTCCGGGCCCCGCCGGGAACGGCAGCCATCCCGGGAGCCGGCCGGCCCCGCGCCGCGCGCGGTCGCCGGCGACCGCGGGGAACCGGCTCCCGGGCTGCCGGTGTGCCACCGGCGGGTGGTCAGTCCCGCGGTGTGCTGTCGGGCTCGCCGTCCAGCGTGCGGAGCTTCTCGCGGATTCCCGCGGCGTCCCGGTGGTTGAACTCCTCGAGCAGTGCAAGTGCGCGGCTCCACTGCTCGCGTGCGGCATCCGGCGCGCCGGCGGCCAGGTGGACGTCGCCCAGGTGCTCGATGGTCTGTGCCTCGCCCCACCGGTTGCCGACCGCCCGGTGCTTGGTGAGCGCGTGCCGGTAGTGCTCGACGGCCGCGTCGTGGTGCTGGAGGCGGTGGTGCACCGTACCCAGAAAGTCCAGCGAGATGCCCTCCACCCAGGTGTTGGCGGTGGCGCGTTGCACCTCCAGCGCCCGCTCCAGGTAGCCGCGCGCCTCGTCGAGCCGGCCCAGTCGCAGATGGGCCTCGCCCAGGTTGTTCAGGCAGATGCCCTCGCCCCAGCCGTTCCCGAGAGCCCGGTCGGCCTCCAGCGCCTTGTCCAGGTGGATCAGAGCCTCCTCGACCCGTCCGGCCCGCAGGCAGACGTCGCCGAGGTTGCCGACGATCTGCGAATCACCGCTCTCGTCGCCGAGGGCCTGCCTGGCGGCCAGTCCCTGATGGTAGTGGTCGATGGCCTCGTCCAGCCTGCCCGCGTTGGTCAGCGCATTGGCCAGTCCGGTGAGCGCTTCGACCGTGCCCTTCGGGTCACCGTCCCGGCGCGCCGCCGCCAGGCTGACCCGGTTGCAGGAGACCCAGTCCTTGGTGTGGCTGCGCAGGTAGAAGAAGCCCCACAGGACGGCCGTCAGCCGCCAGGCGATGGCGGAGTGCTCCCCGGCGGCGGCCTGGTTGATCGCCGCGATCAGATTGGCGCGTTCGGCCGAGCACCACTTCAGGGCCTGGTCGTAGGTGGTGAACCGGGGCGCGACACAGCTCCCGGGCAGCGGAACCAGCGGAACCCGCGGCCGGTTCGGAGTGATGAAACGGGAGGTCGCGGCGGCGGCGTGCAGATACCAGACGAGGATCCGCTCGACCGCACGCTCGCGCTCCGGCGCCCCCTCCTCGCAGTCGGCCTGCTCGTGCGCGTAGATCCGCAGCAGGTCGTGGAAGACGTAGCGGCCCGGGAAGTGCTCGGTCAGCAGATGGGCGTGCGTGAGTTCGGTGAGCAGCCCGCGGGTCTCGCGCAGGTCGAGTCCCGCCAGGGCCGCCGTGGCGGGCGCTGAGATGTCCGGTCCGGGCGCGGCGGCCAGCAACTGGAACAGCCGGGCGGCCGGTGCCGACAGCGCGCGGTACGACCACGAGAACACCGCGCGCACGTCGGTGCTGAGATCGCCGCCGGCGAACGCGTCGAGGCTGCCGTGGTTGTCCCGCAGCTCCTCGGCGACCGCGTAGAGCGGAAAGCTTGGGTGGGTGGCGGCGCGCGCGGCGACGATGGCCAGCGCCAGGGGGAGCCGTGCGCAGCAGTCGATGATCTCGTCGGCGGCCTCCGGCTCGGCCGCCATCCGGGCTCTGCCGATCCGCCGGGCCAGGAACTCGCGGGCGTCGGCAGGCGGGAGGGGATTCAGGGTCAGCGGATGGGCGCCGTCGTTGGCGACCAGACCGGTGAGCTGGTTGCGGCTGGTGATGATGGCCAGGCACCCGGGACCGGTGGGCAGCAGGGGCCGCACCTGTTCGGTGTCCCGGGCGTTGTCCAGCAGCAGCAGGACCCGCCGGTCGGCGAGCAGACTGCGGAACAGCGCCGTGCGTCCCTCGGGGCGGTCGGGTATCTGCCCCGGAGGCACGCCCAGCGCGTCGAGGAACCCATGGGTGACCTCCTCCGGAAGCATCGCCGACCCGGTCGCGTCGAAGCCCCGCAGGTTGACGTAGAGCTGGCCGTCGGGGAACCGGTGGGCGATCTCGTGCGCCCAGTGCACCGCCAGGGTGGTCTTGCCGACCCCCGCCATGCCGCCGATCGCGCTGATCACCACCGCGTTCGGATGCCCGCCGTCGGCGGGCAGCAGGCTGTGGGTCTGCGCCAGTTCGCTCTCCCGGCCGGTGAAGACCGGCAGATCGGCGGGGAGTTGGGCCGGGCGTGCCGCGGACGCCGGCCGCGGGGAGTCCGTCGCCACGGTGCCGCCGGAGGACTGCGCCGGCGCCGGCGCGCGCAACGACGGATCGGCGGAGAGCATCCGGGTGTGCAGCTCCACCAGTGCGGCGCCCGGCTCGACTCCCAGCTCCGAGATCAGCGTCCCGCGGATCTCGCCGTACGCCGCCAGGGCCTCGGCCTGCCGCCCGGACCGGTACAGCGCCAGCATGAGCAATTCGTAGAGCCGTTCGCGCAGTGGGTTCCCGGCCGTCAGCGCCGTCAGCCTGGCAGCCACTTCCTCATGGCGCCCCAGCTCCAGACCGATGTCCAGATGGGTCTCGCAGGTGCTCAGCCACTGCTCGTCGAGCCGGTAGCGCTCCGTCACGGCCAGCGGGCCGGGCACCCCGGCCAGTGGCCGGCCGTCCCACAGATCCAGTGCCGCCTGCAGCAACTCGTCGGCAGCGCGCAGGGAACCCCCGGTGCGCAGCTTCTTCGCCTCGGCCACGCGTCGCTCGAACACGTCGAGATCGAAGCCCTCCTGGGCCACCCGGACGAGATAGCCGTCCGCGGCGGAGACGATCACTCGCGGCGCCTGCCCGGACTTCCGGTCCGGCTCCAGCACCTTGCGCAGCCGCGACACATAGGTACGCAGCACGGTGACCGCGCCGGCCGGCGGTTCCTCACCCCAGATGGCGTCCACGAGTTCGCCCACCGTCGCGGGCCGTCCGCGGCGCAGCAGCAGCGCGGCGAACGCGGCACGCTGCTGCGGCGACCCGAGGGCGACCTCCTGCTCCCCGCGCCAGGCTCGGACCGGTCCTAAGACAGCGACACGCAGAGGGGTCGTATGGCTCACCTTCACGAGTTCGACTCTACCGAGGCGTAAACGATCCGGAAGTATGCCGTTGTATTTCTCACCGGGAGGTTCCCGGCCGGACTGCGGAACGTAACGTGTTCGAGATCTCACGCGGAGGGACCGGCCGGCCGGTCCTCGGAAGTGCCGGCCCGGCGCCCGGCGCGTGCCAGGGGGCGGTCGACGACCGAGCGGCGGCGCGCCCATGGGGTCACGTGCGGCGGGAAGTTCGGGGCGTCACGCGAGGGGCGGCTCCGGCGGGGCCAGCGGCTCGACGGGCGGAACCTCCTTCGGCCGGTGGCTGCCGGGCTTGCAGCCGGCGAACGGGCCCGCGGGATCGCGAAGTACACCCATGACCGGGCCCAGGAAGTCGCGATGCCACGACGCCGGGCCGGTCATATCGGCGTCGGGGCCGGTCAGCGCCGCCCACGCCAGCCACAGGCCGTGGAGTTGGGCCACCGCCTCCTGGTGCTCCCACCAGCGTGAGCACCACGGGGCTCCGGAGGTGACCTCCCTGCCGTAGACGGGCAGCAGCACGTGGTGCGTCCACTGCGACAGCCGGTACATCTCCGACTGGTAGTCGTATCCGTCCTTGTAGAGGATGAACCGGGGTGCGGCGGGGCCGGCATCACCGTCCTCCGGCCGGTCGGGTGTCCGGTCCTGGTTCCGCTGGGACTGGTCGGCCATGGACATGGCGGGTGTGCTCCTGCGGTCGCGGTCGGTATCCGGCAGCGTCTTCGGAACCATCACGTGCGGGTGCCGCGCTCGGTTCACCCGGCCGGTGAACCGATTCCCGGAGCTGTCCGTGTCCACTCCGGGAGTCGGTCGTCGACGACACGGAGGACGTCCTATGCCTGAGCCGACCGGTTCACGCCGCATCAGACCGAAGCGGCTGGCGCGGCAGTTGCTCGACGAGGAGTTGCGGGCCACCACCGCGCGCACGCGGCAGCGCGAGCCGGCCGCGCGACCCGTCCGCGATCCCGCTCCCCGGCCCGCGGAACGGGAGCCGACGAGTCAAGCGGCCGACGCCGCCGCCGACGAGTTGCTCCGCCTGCTGCGCGAGATCTGGCTCCGGCTGCTGCGCTACCGTCGAGGGCAAGCCGCGGGCGCGGGCGGGGAGGACGGCCACCCGGAGCAGTCCTCTCCCGCGCCGAGTCAGGATCCCTACCGGGCAGGACCCACGGAGCCCTGGCAGCCGCCGTACCAGCAGGGCCGGCCGCAGGCTCCAGGGCACCCCGACCCGCGACAGCACTTCCCGGCACCGGGCTTCGCACAGGCGCCTCATGTCGCCCGGCGACCGGGCTTCGCACGGCCGGGACCCGGCTTTGCGGCGTCGTCCCCGGACTGGGGATCCGCCCCGCCGCCGCAGCAGCCGGACGGCCGACGGCGCCTGATGAAAGAACAGCCCCGGAGCGCCAGGTCGTCCTTCGAGCAGTACGGGAACCTCCTCCCGGAGCAGCAGGCGGCTGTCCGGAAGGAGGTCTCGAAGCTCATCGACGGCAGGACCCGCTACCAGGTGGCCGCGAGCCGGCATCTGCTGCCCTTCAACGTCGCACTCGCGCAGGCGGCCCGGCCGACGGCGACGAGCACCGGGACACCGCGGTCCGGACGCTCCTGGCTCTCCGGGCTCACCCCCCGGCGGCGGGCGAAGCGGCGCGACAGCACTCTCCGCCCGGCGACGGCCGCCGCGGCGGCGCCCGTCGCCCGCATGGCCGCACCGCCCGTCGCCCGCATGGCCGCACCGCCCGTCGCCCGCATGGCCGCACCGCCCCGGCTGCCCCAACTGCCGCACTACGCGGGCCAGACGCCGGTGGAGGCCGGCACCGCTCCGCAGCGGACTCCCGGTCCCCGCCCCGGGGACCCGGTCACCCGGGCGCCCTCCCGCACCGTGGCCCCCGTCCGGGGGAGTTCGGCAGGGCACACCCAGGGGCCGCCCGTACCGCCGAAGGTGCCGATCGTCCCGCCGAAGATTCCGCTGAAAGCCCCCGGTACCGAGCCCGGCCGACCCCCGCGTGCTGCGGACACCGCGCGGCAGCCCTCTCCGCCGTCGAGCCCCGTGAGCTCCCCCGCGAGTCCGGCGATGCCACCGGTGAGCCCCGTGAGCCGGCCGGTGAGCCCGGCGGGTATGCCTGTGAGCCCCGTGGCGCCGCCGGCCTCGCCCGGATTCAGCCCCGCCGTGGCCCATCAGTCCCTGGAGCACCATCGCTCCGGCAGCGAAGCCCGCGGCAGGGACGTCACCCGGTCCCCGCAAACGCCGGATCGGGCTCCTGCGGCGCAGCAGGCCGGTATGGTGCGGCGGGCGCCGTCCCGGAGCAGGTGACGGCCGGCGGACGGCCCTGCCGCGGGGCGTGCACGAGGCCGTGGGCGTACACGAGGACTGCCCGGCGATGCGGGTGCACCGCCGGACAGTCATCTGTCATGGCCACCGTCCGAGGGCTGTCAGCCCCCTGCGGGGTGCCGGGGAGTCACCTGCCGCCGCCGCCCCCTCCCCTTCCGGGTGAGGGTGAGCGCCGCTGGTTCCCGTAGGGGTTCTGCCAGTTGCTGTAGCTGACGTTGAAGTTCTGCTGGCTGTAGCTGACACCCCCGGGGTTCTGGGAGTTCCGGCGCTGAAGCCCGCCCTGCCGCTGACCTGCTTGCGCCGAGGTCTGGTATCCGTTGCCGCTGCCCGTACCGGACTGCCCGCGCCCGCTCGGCTGGTACCTGACCTGCTGCTGCGGCTGGTACGAGTTCGCGGCGACAGCCGTGGACCGCGGCGGGGCCGGGCGGTACGCCAGTGTGCTGGTCTGCGGGGCCTGTTGCGCGGGGAGCGGCAGGTTCGTCTGGCCCCGCTGGGCCGTCGGCAGGTTGTACATGGGCAGGACGCTGCCCTGTTCCTGCTGCCGCGACTGCTGTCCTTGGGGAAGGTGGTTGTACGCCCAGGTGGCACCGGCCGACGTCAGTGCGCCGAAGCCCTGGGCGGCCCAGGCCCACCTGTCGCTCCGGACCAGGCCGGAGGCGCCGACGCCGTATGCCGCCTGCCCCGCCATGTTCAGCGCGGTCATGCCGTAGTGCGCGTACGTCCTGTTCGGCGTCGAGGCCAACTGCGTCGCGGGGACGAGGGCGTTGACAGTGACCCCGCCGAGGCCGTACATCCGCGAACCCCAGGTGTTCGGGGGTGCGCTCGGGGGGTTGCCGAGGATGCCGATCCCCTGGCCCGCGAAGGCCGCCCCGCCGATGTCCGTCCCGATCGTGTTCGCGTTGTCCCTGGCCCAGTTGGTGATCCGGTCCGCGAGCCGGTTCGGGTCCACCTGTCGCCAGGTGGCCTCCCCGGTACGCCGGTCACGGTGCTGGGTGTAGGTGTTGGAGCCCCGCAGGTAGTGCCATGCCTGAGTGGCCGTGTGGTACCACGGCATCTCCTGCGGTGCGTCCTGCAACATCCCCGGCAGGTCGTCTGCGGAACCTGCGCTGGACGTGGTGCCCGGGCTGCTGGGCAGGTCCGAGAGCCGGTCGACGGCCTCGTCCAGAGCGGCGATGTCAGTCCCGCTGCTGCCGCTGCTGCCGCTGCCCTCCGAGCTGGGCGACCCGCGGTCGCGCCGGGAGCGCTCGCCTTCCGAACGGTGGCTGCGGCGGGTACCGTCCGAGCGGTTGCTGCGGCTGCTCCGCGAGGAGGTCGTCGCCTCCGAGTCGCGGCGGGACGACCTGCTCGAACTCGCCACCGAGGCCGGGTAGCCGCCGGGCATCGACGGCTGTTCCTCCCGCTCCTTCTTCTTTTTCTTCTTGTCCTTCGATTCCTTTGGTGCCATTCCGGATCTCCTCCAGGCTGACAGGGAGCCCCGTCGTGACCGAAAGGGCCCCGCGTTGAGCGTCGTCCCTCCATCACGGAATGCGGGTGCGGCCGGTTCACCATCGGACAGGGCGGACTCGCAGCAGGCGGTGAACCGTTCCGCCGTGCGCCCCGTCGTGGTGTTCGATGCTGGTACCGCAAGAGGAGCGTGGAGGGCGGACGGTGCCCCCCACCGGCCCGGGAACGCCACGGGAGCCGACGCGGCGCATCCGGGACGTGGATGCGCTGCGCGGCTTCGCGCTGCTCGGCATCCTGCTGGTCAACGTGCAGGTGATGGCCGATCCGTACGCGGGGCAGGGGCCGTACGGGTCCGTGGGGGAGAGGATCGTCTGCTGGCTCGTCACCGCGCTGGTCAGCAGCAAGTTCTATCTGCTGTTCGCCTTCCTCTTCGGGTACAGCTTCACCCTCCAGGCGCGCTCGGCCGAGCGCGCGGGCGCCGGCTTCGCGGGGCGGCAGCTTCGCCGGCTGCTCTGCCTGTGGTGCCTGGGGCTCGCGCACGCCGTGCTGCTGTTCCCGGGCGACATCCTGATGACGTACGCGGTGCTGGGGCTGGTGCTGTTCGCCGCCCGCGGCCTGGCCCCCCACAAGGCTGTTCGAGCGGCCGCCGTGCTCGTCGTCTCCCTCGGCGCCCTGCTGCTCGGCAGGGGGCTGCTCGCCCTCGCAGCCACCGCGCCGGGCGGCGCCGCGCCCCCCGGGACCGATACCGCAGCGGCGGCCTACCGAGGGGGTCCGGGGTCCGTCGTGCAGGCCAATCTGGCGCAATGGCACGACCTGCTCGCCGGGGATCTGCTCTACGCGCCGCACATCCTGGCGGCCTTCCTGGTGGGCCTGGCAGCGGGGAAGCGGCAGCTGCTCGCGGAGTTCGACCGGTACCGCGACCGGGCACGGCGGCTGGTCGGCTACGGGCTCCCCGTCGGCCTGGCGGGCGGTGTCGTGACAGCCGTATGCCGCAACGGGCCGCTGGACGAGCGCTGGTACGACATCGGTACGGCCGTCGGTGTGCTCACCGCCCCGGCCCTGACCGCCGCGTACGGCAGCGGACTGCTGCTGGTGCTGCGTACCCGGGGCGGCCGGCGGCTCGGCGGGATGCTCGCCCCCGCCGGGCGGGTGGCGCTCACCAACTATCTGGCCCAGTCACTGGTGATGGCGCTGGTCTTCACCGGATACGGGCTCGCCCTCCGCGGCCGCGTCGGCCTGGTGCCCGTACTGGCCGGGTGCTGCGGCTGCTACGTGGTGCAACTGGCCCTCAGCGCCGGGCTGGTGCGCCGCTTCCGGCACGGGCCGGTGGAGTGGCTGCTGCACAACGTGACCCGGGGCCGCGGGCACCGGCCGGAGTCGCCTCCGGCCACGGCGGTCAGGACGTCGCCTCGCGGGTCCACTTGAGCAACTGGTCGGAGTGCCCGCGAGGCGCGCCGTCCGGCACGCCGTTGCCGCTCCGCGCGGCGTCGGCACCCGCGGCGCCCGGACTCGCCTCGTACGTGGGCGCTCCGGGGTACGGGGAGTCCGCCGGGTACCCGGCATCGGTCGGGTTCGGGGCGTCGCCCGGGTATGCGGCGTCGGTCGGATACCCGACGTCGCCCGGGTAGGGACCGTCCGCCGGGTACCCGGCGGACTCCGCGTACGCCACGTGCTCCACGCCGACGCCCATGCCCGTCGGCGCCGCGCCCGCCGGGTGTCCCGTCCACGCCTGTGCGGCCCGCTGGGTGATCGCCTCGGACTCGGCCTTGGCCGCTGCGGAGACGGCACCGGCCCCTGGTTCCTTGAACCAGGGGCGCAGCCGGATGAGCGCCGGACGGATCCCGGTGGCCAGGAGCAGGGCCGTGCCCTTGGGCAGGGCCCGGATCCGGTCCGGGGGCAGGATCGGGTCCAGCCGGTAGGAGACCGAGTGCGAGCCGCCGTCCTTGCCGCGCGAGTAGGAGGCGGTCTTCACGTCCTGCTGGCCGACGAGTTTGGAGACCTTGTCCACGAAGTCGGCGTCGTCCAGCCCCGCGCCCAGGAGCTTGACGGTGGCGGCGCTCCACAGCGCGTCCATGCCCGCCTCGCCCCACACCCGGGAGCCCTGCCGGTAGCTCTGCAACAGGGTGACGACATTGATTCCGCGGGATCCGAGGTGGCTGTAGAGGTCGGGCAAGTCGGAGATGCGGCAGACGTTGGCGGCCTCGTCCAGCACGGCCGTCATCGGCGGGTCGAGCCGGCCCCCCATCCGCTCGGCGGCCATCACCCCTGCGCGCAGGGTGGCGTCCGCGAGTCCGGCGATCACACCGGCTGCCGAGCCGCCGCCGTCCTTGGAGAGCAGATAGAGGGTGTCGCGGCCCAGGACGTGCTCGTGCGGGCGGAACTCCGGCAGATAGGGATCGGGTTGGACCCAGGCTGCGATCTCCGGGTCGAGCAGGCAGGCCACGCACTGCCGTGCGGTCTCGTAGATGCTGTCCCGGGTCTCGACCGCGCCGCGCACGGTGCCCTGGAGCTGTTCGGCCATGGCGACCATGCCGGCGTCGCGCAGCAGGTCGATCGGGGTGCGGTCGGCCGGGTCGGCGAGCCAGCCGAGCAGGTCGGTGACCGCGGCCCCGCCGCGCGCCGCGGCGAGGAACAGCGCGGTGAGCGTGTTCTGGGCGGCCGAGATCCAGAAGTCCTTCTTGGAGGCGTCGTCGTTGACGGAGGAGACGAAGTGCCCGGACAACCGGCGGGCGCCTTCGATGGTGTGGCAGTCCGCCAGCATGTTCCACCACATGCCGCGCGGAGTGTGCGCGATGCCCTGCGGGTCGAACGTCCACACCAGACCGGTCTTCTGCCGTTCCGCTCGGGTGACCGCGTAGACGTCGGACTTGTTGGAGGTCAGCAGTACCGCGCCGGTGGCCCGCAGCACCCGGGGCACCGCGATGCCGGTGGACTTGCCGGCCCGCGGCGCCATCAGGTCCAGCTCCACGTCCTCGAAGGAGGAGCGCAGCTCGGGCCCGTCCGGTTCCAGATCGCCGAGCAGGTTCCCGGTCTGGTCCGGGTGCAGTTCGCTCTCGTCCTTGAGCGAGGGCCGCAGTTCCCGGGCGCGCTTCGCGATGCCGGCCGGAAGCATGGCGGCCAGCTCCCGCCGTCCGGCCAGGCCCTTGGTACGGGACCGGGATCGGGACACCAGCTTCCACACGGGGACGACGACCGCCGCCGTGGCGGCCCCGAAGACCAGCACGATCCCGCAGTACACCGCGACGGGCGACGCCTGCGGCCACAGCGCTTCCGAGCCCTCGGTGAGCAGCGTGGCCGGCAGCGTGACGGAGAACGCCGGAGGATGCCAGCCGGTGCCGTTCAGCGCGGCTCCCAGCGTCCCGCCGAGCCACATCCCGGCGGATGTCGTCAGGGCGCACACCACCACGCCCACGATGGCCCAGGGCCACAGATCCCGGCCGTGCACGCCCCCCGCCCCGCTCGGACTCATGCGATTCTCCTGCCCTGTTCCGGTCCGGTGCCGGTCTCGACGGCCGCGCAGGTCTCCTCCGCCGCCGGCTGCGTGTTCTGCGCCCAGCGGGTGTTGGTGTCGTGCAGGTGGCGCTCGGTGTCGGTGATGCTGACCCTGATCGGCAGGCCGGGCCGGCCGCCCACCTTGACCAGGAAGCGGCCCCGGCCGGGGGGTTCCTCACGTTCGCCGGTCATGGCCCAGCCCGGGGGTGACGACCAGGAGGAGACCAGCTCGATCTCCCGCTGGGACAGTCCGACGATCTTGCCCAGTTCCTCCATCTCCGCGCGCGGCAGCCCCGCGCACACGACCATGCCGGCGCGTTCCACGAAGCCGCGCGCCTTCGCCTTGTCGGCTTCGGTACCGAGCGACTCCGCGTCCTTGAGCGTGTGCGTGATCTTGGCGTCGCCCAGCCCGAGTGTGCGGTTGAGACGGGTGAGCGCGTCGATGCGGTCGACGATGCCGGACGCGGCGCGCAACGGCCGCCACAGCTCGTCGAGCACCGTGAAGAACCAGCGCCGGGGGGTCAGGCCCGCGTCGGCCAGCGCGTGGGACGCGGCCACCGAGCCGAGCCCGTCGGACCATGCCGCCAGCATCGCCGCCGCCGTGAGCTGGGTGTCCGACTCGCCGATCCGGGAGATGTCGATGCACACGGCGGGTGTGTTGAGGTCGATACGGGTCGAGGTCTCCGAGGCGAAGGTGTCGCCCAGCGGGCCGTCCAGGATGCCCAGCAGCGAGCGGTGCAGGGGATCGACGGCATCCCGGTACCGGGACTCGTCCCCGCGGTCCAGCGTGACGGCGCGGACCCGGTCCGGCCCCTCGCTGAGCACTCTCAGCACATCGGGCAGCACCGGTGCACGCCCGGCCGGCGTCCGCTCCCGCAGATGGTGCAGTACGGCCGAGAGGACAGCCTGCTCGTGGTCGTCCATGGGGCGGTTGCGGACGATGGTGACCAGGGCCGCGACCATGTTCAGCACACGTCCGTGCGCCTCGGCCTCCAGCGCCTGCCCCGCCGAGCCGCCGATCCTGGCCGCCGCGGCTCCCATGGCGCCGGGGTCGAGCAGGTTGATGCCGCCCATGCCGCGCCCGATGGAGATCACCTGTCCCCCCAGGGCGCGCACCGTGTCCGCGTAGTCGGGCTTGAGGTCGCCCAGGACGAGCGGCACCACACCGGTCGCGGACAGTCCGATCAGCATGCGGTTGACCAGGGTGGACTTGCCGAGACCCGGCATGCCGAGCATGAACAGCGACGGGTTGGAGATGTAGCGGGCCCGGGTGAACCAGGAGAGCGGATCCCCGCACACGGTCGCGCCGGTGTGCAGATGCTGGCCCAGCGGGACGCCGGACATCGGCGCCCCCGAGCCGGCCGCGAACGGCCACAGCCCGCAGGCCTGCACCGTCGTGGCCCGCCACATGGTGGGCGGGTCCATGCCGCCCACCTGGCCGCCGCCGGGTCCCGGCCAGCCGCGCGAGGGCGCCATCGGCTCCCTGCGTGGCGGTGCCTTCTTCTTCTGCTGCTTTGCGCTGCTCCTGCTGTCGCGCGGGCTCACAGCGCCTCCCGCAGGTCGCGCGGGATCAGCGTCAGCTCCCACGGGAGGATCCCGACCGGGAGCGTGCAGCTGAAGGCCGCCGCCTGCATCCGGTCGGCCGGGCGCATGGACAGCCGTGCCGCTCCCTGGAGGTTGCGCATGGTGGCGCTGGCGTCGGCGAGTTCCTCTGCGGAGTCCACGGTGACCGTCAGCATCAGGGAGAACTCCACGAGTCCGGCGCCGGTGGCCTCCTCCTGCGCTGTCTGCTCGGCGGCGCGTACCTCCGTCGCGGCCCTGGCCTGGACCATGCCGCGTCCGGAGGTGGCCATGAACTGTGCGGCGCGCCGGTCGGCCTCCACGATGCGGGCCGAGGTCGCGGGGTCGATGGGCCGGTAGAGCAGCGCCACCCGCTTGCGCCGGGTGCCGGGCGAGGCCTCCAGCAGGCCGCGCAGCACGTTGGCCCGCACGGTGCCGCGAGGTGCGAGGGTGAGCATCCAGGTGCGGGAGACACCGGAGTCGTGCTGGTAGGAGGCGACATCCTCGACGCAGGCGGAGGGGCCGGCATCGTCCCATTCCAGGCCGGTACCGCCGTACTGGGTACGGATGTCGAGGACTTCACCGGCGACCGCCGGGTCGTAGGCCACCCGTACGACCTCGGCGATGCGTTCGGCGGACAGCGGGTAGGCGACGCCGCCGCCCGCTCCCACGAGCCCGGAGAGCATGCCCGGGATGCGGGTGGCGAGGTCGGTGATCAGCTCGTCGTGCTTGAGCTTCTGTCCGGGCGGGAGGCCGTAGGTGAGGGTGATGTAGGTGTGCATCTCCGAGGACGCCTGCGGATACCGCTCGACCACCTCCTCCATCACGGCCCGTGCGGCGGCGGGAGCGTCGGGGGAGAGGCGCGGCAGCACTTCGTGCGCGAGCCGGGTCCCGGAGTCGGGAGCCGTCTCGACGATCACCGAGGCACCGCGCAGCCCCTGCTCGTGGGCCAGCCGCGCCAGCCATCCGCCCCACGAGGCGACCCAGTTGTCGACCTGGTCCGGGTCGACCAGGGAACCGCCGTCGGGTTCGCAGCACAGCACGATGGTGTAGAGGTTGCGGCTGCGGTGGAACAGGACGCCGAAGTTCCGGTCGTAGGCGTCCCTGCCCTCGCGCATCTGCATCCGCCCCAGCAGCCCCGGCGGCTGGAACCGTCCGGCGGCCCGCCGCGACAGCGGGCCGGACACATAGGTGGTCGACCCCTTGGACTTGCGGCGCATCCAGGCGATGCGCACGGCGATCAGCTGATACATGTTGCGCCCGTCCTGGGTGCGCATCATCAGCGGTGAGATGAGAACCGCCGTCGGAACGAGGATGACCATGGCGGCGGCCAGTGAGAACAGCGAGGCCAGCAGCGTGACGATGAGTCCGCCGAAGACGCCCGCCGTTCCGATCATGCCGAAGGGCCCGAGACCTGGCCGCCTCGGCCGGCGCCAGTTCCCGTATGTGGGACTCGACGATGCGGCATGGCTTGACATGGGTATGGCTTCCTTCCGTGTCCCGCGCGGGAGAGAGGGTGAAGTCCTGTACTGGTGAGGGCTCTCGGCGGAGCGGGGAGGCCCGCGTGCGGTGCCGGGCCCGGACCCGCGGATCCGGACGGGGCGACACGGTGCCGTGTCCGGGGCCGGGCGGTACCCGCCCGGCCCCGGACAGCCGCTCATCGGCTGTCGTCGTGGTTTCCGCTCGGCTGGGCGCGGCCCCCGTCCGCGTCCTCCACGGCGCCGCTGACGAGATTCCCGACGCCCTTGGCGGCATTCTTGGCGGTGGACGCCGCCACCAGGGCGACACCGGCCGGGCCGGCGGCGGCACCGCGTGCGGCACCGCTGGGGGCCCCTCCGCCCCGGCCGCCGCCACCGGCACCGCCCGAGCCGCCACCGGTGCTGCCCGGACCACCACCGCCGCCGCCACTCGACCGGCTGCCCGTCGCCGCAGTGGCGAGACCGCCGCCCCCGGACTTGCCGCCGCCGCCCGAGGGTCCGGTGGCTCCGGTCCCCCCGGACTTGCCGCCCGAACCGGACTTGCCGCCGCCGCCCGCGGCCGCGGCGGATCCGACCGACTTGGCTCCCGAGGCGATCCCGCCGGCCGCACCGGAAACAGCGCCGGAGTAGGCACCACTGCCGCCGAGAGCCGCGGTGGCGGGCACCACCAGTTTCAGCAGCGCGGGCAGCGAGATCGCGGACAGCAGCATCACGCAGATGCCCGCGATCTTGGTGTGGATGTTCTCGTTCTCCGCTCCCTCGTACTGGCCCGTGGTCAGGGCTGTGCCCGCGTAGATGACGAGACCCGCGGTGGGTTTGTAGAGCAGCCAGGCGAGCATCCAGCCGATGTGCTTGCGCCACCAGCTGCCGCCCCAGTCGAGCATGGACGCCGCGGCGGCCAGCGGAAGAGTGCCGAACAGCACGATCATGACGCCGAGCCGGACATAGAGCAGGATCCCGTGCACCACGGCGGCGATCAGCAGCAGGAACGCGAGGATCAGGTAGAGGAACGACGGCACGTCTTCCGAGGAACCGCACCCCATGTTCTGGATCTGCGCGTTCACGGCGCCCTTGAAGAGGTAGTCGGCGTAGCCGTCACCGACCCCTGCGGCGGCGGCCATGATGGTCGTCCCGCCGCCCGCCACGACGATCAGCCGTACCATGCCCCGCAGGGCGGTCTGCCCGGCGTCGACCCGGCGTTCCGAAGCCATGCGGACGCAGGCGAAGAGCAGGGAGCCGATGGCGAGATAGACGACGACGTACTTGACCTGGTTGTGCACCGGACTGGACGCCGTGGTGGAGAAGGTGGGAATCGCCTCGGTGACCGCGGTGAAAGCGGACAGCGCGCCGGTCATGATGGCGTTCGCGATGCCCTTGATGATCGTGCCGATGGGATCGCCCAGGAAGTCGAAGAATCCCTTCGCGAAATCCAGGATCGGATTACCCGTGCTGCCGCACGCGGCCATCAGGCAGCCCCCCACTTGACGTATCCGCCGTTGCTCATCGCGGACGTGGCGGAGGAGAAGAGGGAGCCGTTCGACCGCGGGTCGACCTTCCAGTCGCCGCCGTCCCAGCGCATCGAGACCGTCGTCCCGCTCAGACTCCCGCTCGCGCTCTTGATGAGGAGCCGCACTTCGGCGGCCTTCTTCGAGTACGACGGCACCGAGAATCCCGAGTACACCCCGGGCTGCTGGTTCTCCACATCCTTCTGGGACACCGTGGAGCGCTGCGAGATGAACTGCTTCCTGCCCTCCCCGGGGACGAGCTGCTGCTCGGCGACAGTGCGCCAGTCGGCGCTGCTCATGTGCGTGAGAATGCCGTGTGCCGCCATGACGGCGCCCATCGGGGTGTGGGCGTAGCACCACCACACCGGTCCGTCGAACCGTGTCGGTCCGGCCGACGGCGAGGTGGGCACGCTGATGCGGTCGAGGGTCTTCCAGGCGACGTCCTCGGGTGGCGAGGCCGGGCGGGAAGGATTCGTCCCGTCAGCCCCCGGTTGGCTCCCGCCTTCTTCGGTGCTTCCGGCGTTCTGCTCGTCCGTGCGTGCGGTGCTCTTCTCCTCGGGGGTTCCGCTGTCCTCGTCCTCGGTGTGGCAGCCCTTGGGCCGCTCGCCCGCCGCCCGACCGGCCCGGTCGGGCTCCTGCGGACGGTGCGAGGTGAGCGGCCCCTTCTCGGCCTTCCGGGGCGCCCCGGCGCCGTCGTCGGTCCCGCCGGGGCCGGTGAAGTACGAAACGGCCGCGATGACCAGCGCGGTTGCCAGGAAGACGGCCGAGAACACCCATCCGCGCTGTTTCCAGAAAGGCGCGTCAACCGCCTCGTCGTCCTGCTTGCGTGCGAACATTGCCACTCATTCCCGCCTCGGTGCCCCGGAGTTGCCGTCTCTTCAGAAGATCCAGTTCGCGAAAGGTCCCGCGGAGGCCACGAGGCAGCAGCCGCCCAGCACCATGCCGAGCCGGCTCATGTGTTCGGAGCTCTCGCCGCGCTTCAGGGAAATGCCCATCATGGCGCCGGTGATCACGATTCCCAGTACGCCTGCCGCGGTACCGGCCCAGGCGGCCAGGCCGAGCATCTTGTCGATCTTCGGCCCGAGGCCGTCGGGGGCCTGCCGCTTGGGCTGCGGAACGGCCATGTAGAGGCTGAGCAGAGTGGTCTTCATCGGTTCTCCTGCGAGGTGTGTCGACTGGGACGTGTGTGCGGCGAAGCGCCGTAGCCGGAGGATCCGGCCGTCATTCAGGGAGTCAGCGGGCCGAACCACTGCACGAGCGGCGCGGCTGTCGTGGCGATGACCGAGGCGATCAGCACGATGAAGAACCCGCGGAAATACGTGGCACCTTCGCCCATCTCGCCGCGCCGCAGCTGGAGGGACATCTGGGTGCCCACGATGATGATTCCGAGCACGCCTGCCCCCGACGCGAACCAGGCCAGCCAACTGAGGATCTGATTGGCGTCGCCGCCCGGCCTGTAGGGGGCGAGTTCGTCGGCCAGCAGTTGAGGCATCTGGCTCATGGCGGTCACCGTGTCTTCTCCCGCTTCTTGGGATGGGCGAGCTGAGTTCCTGCCAGTTCGGCGAGGCTGCGGACGGTCTTCGGTGCGGCTCCGGTCCGCATCTCCCCCCGCCACGCCGGGACCCAGGGCACCCGGTGGACGTCGGCGACGGAGCGCAGGACCCGGACGCGCTGCGCGAGGTGGAAGGGCAGCCGCCCGGGTGCGTCGGCGACGAGGACCACGGCGAGCAGATCCAGCCCCGCCGGGCACTCTCCCGAGTGCAGCGCTTCCAGCGCCCGCGAAGCCGACCGCAGCCCCGAGGCGTGGGTCCGCGCCACCAGGAGCACCCGGCCGGACTCGCCCTGGGACGGATCGGGCCATCGGCGTCCCAGGTCGAGCCCGCCCACCAGGTCGGCGAGCGTGGTGGTTCCGGCGCCGCCGTGGGCGCCGACCCAGCTCACCGGACCGCCGCCGGACGCGGCCGGCTCTCCGGACGCCGCAGGGTGCGGTGACCGGCTCGCGGGTGCGGCGGCGGCCGGGCCGGCCGCCGCGGGCGGCCAGGCGGCCCGGTCCGCCGGGTCGACGGCAACGGCGCCCCGGCCGCGTGGGACCGAGGGGGGCGCAGCCGGTGCGGCCGCGGTGCCCGGACCCGGCAGCGGTGCCGCCGGTGCGGCCGGAGCCGCGGCCGGCGGGGCAGCGGCGGCGGCCCGGGCCGACTGCTGCCCGTCCGGTACGGCACGGCCCCGGAGGGCCGCGGCCGGATCGGCCGGGTGCACCCCGGCGACCGGTACGGACCCGGACCCCGCGGCTTCCGCGGCGGCCGGAGCCGCCGGGCTCGCCGACGGCTCTTCCTGAACGGCCGGCTCCCGATCCTCCGAGGCCGCCTGAGGCTCCGTCGGCCCGCGTACCCACATGTGCGGGCCGGCGGACGCCCGGCCGGCCGACGCCGGTGGGGGGACGCTCATCGCGTGTCCAGCCTCCTCTCCTACGACTCGTGGATTCCTGTGCTGCCGCTCTCCTGCGACCGGCCCGTAGGCGGCGGGAAGGCGAATTGAACCGATTCGTCGCCCTGCCCGTTCCGATCTGCAAGCGCGTTGCCCTTGTCGGAGAGCCACAACGGGACTTCGGCGGAAGCGGTTCACGTTCTCGGGCAACGCGGCGACGTTCGGTGAGGAGAGAGGAGAGGGGGGCGGGTGGTCGGTCCGTGAGCGAGAACGAGGGAAAGGCCGGCAAGGCGACGATGATCGGCCTGGTCGGAACGGGCTGCGGATGCATGACGCTGCCGGCCGCGGCGGCCGGCCTGATCGTCGTGCTGATCATCTTCGGCGGGCTCGGCGTCCTCTTCGCGCCCATCATCGCCCTCATCCTGTTCTTCGGCGGTGGCGGAGGGGGCGATGACGTCTCGCCCTCGGACATCGACACCGACAAGGTGTCCGAGTCGGTCCAGGGCGACGGCAAGGGCGAGTTGGACGAGAAGACCGTTCCCGAGGGCCTGCTCGAGACCATCCAGGACGCCGGCGACATCTGCGACGCCATCGGTCCGGTCGTCATCGCGGCGCAGATCGAGCACGAGTCGTCGTTCAACAAGGACATGCTCGGTCCCGACGGCGAGAAGGGCATCTCGCAGCTTCCGCCGGACAAGTTCGAGGAGTTCGGCGAGGACGAGGACGACAACGACGAGACGTCGGCGACCGACCCCGAGGACTCGATCATGGCGCAGGGGCGCTACATGTGTTCGCTGGCCGAGAAGGTCAAACCCCTTGTCGACAGCGGCCGGGCTCCCGAGGGGCAGAGCGTTCTCGACCTCGCCCTCGCCGCCTACGACGTCGGACTGAAGGCGGTGCAGGATGCCGAGGGTCTTCCCGAGTCCGGCCCGGCCCAGAGCTATGTCATCACCGTCCGGTCCCTCTTCCCGCGGTTCGAGGGAATCGGCGGCTCCGTCGCGCCCTCCGAATTCCCCGACTACGACGTCCCCGACGCGTCGTCCTCCGATTCCCCGTCCCCCGACCCCGATCAGAGCGGAGAGTGAGCCGCATGCTCGACATCCCCGACGGCCCGGCGCGCGGTCCCCGCTCGGAACCGGGCGGCGACACCGTTCCGCCGCTTATGGAGGGCCGTTTCGAGGCGCTCATCGCCCGCAACGGGAGCGTGGCGCTGAACGGGGAGCGCCTGCCGGTGGCAGGCGGGGAAGAAGTCCATGTCGCGGTCCTCGACGCGATGCACCGTGCGGCCCAGGAGCGCCGCGAGCCGGTCGAGGCGACCATTCTCGATCTGCGGGAGGGCGGATACGCGACCCACATCCGGGTCGCCCCGGACGGTTCGAGCCAACTGGTGGAGCCGCAGGCGGAGGTCACTGCCGAGGAGCCGCCGTCGGGTCCGGAGCGGTCCGGACCCGAGGCGGAGCAGGGCGGGTTCGAAGCGGCGCCTTTGCCCGAGCCCGGCCCACCGGCGTCCGGGTCGCCGGACGCCGAGGAGTCCGGCGGCGGGACACCCGTGTCCGCGGGCGTCGAGTCCGATTCCGAGTCCGAGGAGGTGGCCGCGTCCGGAACTCCCGCGTCCGGAACTGCCGTGTCCCGGACGTCCGGGTCCGGGGCGCCCGCACCGCCTGCCGCCCGGACGGACGTCCCCGGGTCCGAGCCGACAGGCGGGTCCGACCTGGCGGGGTCCACCGGACCGGCGGTTCCCGGCGAGCTGGCCGAGGCGGTGTCCCACATCAACCGGGCCGCGGCGCAGGGCGAGGCGCAGCGCGCGATGGTGCTCGCGTTCCGGCTGCGGGAGCACGCGGTGCGCAGCTACGGCGAGGAGCACCCCTACGCCCTGGAGGCCCGTGATCTGGAGGCGTTCGTCGCCCGTCAGGGCGGCAACTACGGGAGGGCGACGGAGGTCTATCTGGAGCTCGCCCGGATCTGCCATCAGCAGGGTGACCACCGTGCGTACGGGTATCTGCGGCGCGCGGTCGGCAACTGGTATCTGCTCGCCGACCCCGAGAAGGTGCTGACGCGCGGTCAGGCGCTGCTCTCCGTATGGTCACTGCTGGCGGCACAGGACGGGCCGGCGGCGCACGACACGACGCTGCCGCGCCATGTGCGGCTGCGGATGGACGCGCTGGCGGAGCCTGCGGGCGGGCCGCTCTGACGGTCCCCCGTCGACGGGGGACCGGACTCCGACACGTCCCCGGCGGGGACGAAGCGGCGGTGCTCCGGAGCGGCGACGCGGCTCGCAACAGCTCCGGGGGAGGCCGCTGACCAGCGACATCAATATCCGATTGACGGCGAGGGCCGTCCCTCGGGGGCGAGCCGGCCGCCGATGTGTGTGACCGACTCACGAAATCCCTTCGATCCGTCGTGAACTTTCGCCGCAGGCTGCGCATCTAATGCCATGTAAAGCGCGGAAGACACTTGTTTATCGGGAAAAGACAGGCCCTGTCCATTTTGTAGTTCTCTGTGTGCTCTTCGCGGAAGAGTGGACGGCCGTCAACGGCATGTGGATTCACCCTCGCGACTCTCTGCCTCGTGAGGGGGCCGCTGTGCGTGTCCCGATGCCGGTCCGCCGTTGTCGGCGGCATGATGCGAGGGGTTGGAACCGTGAGTTGGATCGTCTTGGGATCCGAGGGCGCCGCCAGCGCCGGTGAGCGGGCGATGCGCTCGCTCTACGAGCAGCACGCTCGGCCGTTACAGGGTTATGTGCTCCAGTTCCTCGGGGGGGACGTGCAGCGGGCCGAGGACGTCGTCCAGGAGACGCTGCTGCGCTGCTGGCGCAATCAACGGCTCGTCGGCTCGGGGCAGGATCTGCGTCCCTGGCTGTTCAAGGTGGCGCGCAATCTCGTCATCGACGACTACCGCCTGCGCCGGGCCCGCCCCAAGGAGGTCGACGGCGCCGCCTGGTTGGAGGACGTGCTCTCCGAGGCCGACGATGTCGACCAGGTGCTCTCCTCGCTGGTCCTGGTGGAGGCGTTCCGGACGCTGTCGCAGGCACATCGCGAGGTGCTGTGGGAGACGTACTACACCGGCAGGTCGACCCGAGAGGTCTCCCATGTGCTCGGCATACCTCCGGGCACGGTGAAGTCCCGTCTCCACCACGCGGTGCGGAAGCTGCGGCTGGCCCTGGATGTTCCGGGGCCGGTGGCCGGGAAGCCCACGGCCTCGGCGAAGTAGCCGGTGGCCGGGGTGCAAGGGGGGGATCCGTCCCCGATATGCCGTGCGGCGCCGGACGCGGAGCCGGCGCCGCACGGCCGGACGGCCCCCGGAGAGAGGCGCCGCGGGGCGGGCGCGGATGCACGCCGAGGCGCTGTCCGGCGTGGGACAGCGCCTCGTGCGGGCAGTTCGGGAACGCGCTCAGCCGACGTGTACGTCGGTGGCCAACGCGGTGACCTCCAGTCGGCCGTTGTCCACCCAGGCGGGGAACTTCAGCGTCTTGTGCGTGGTGTTGGCCGGCGGCGTCACCTGGAGGTACGCCGCGTCCCGTGCGTCGGGTGTCCCGGTGTTGGCGTGCGTCCAGGAGATCACGGCCGCCACGCTCGCGCCGTCCTTCAGTGCGATGGTCTTCTTGCCGGGGTCCTTCGCGTACCAGGAGTCGCCCCAGTGCACGGACGAACTCAGCGTCCGGTGGCCGGAGTCCTCCAGGCCGAGGCCAGGGTATCCACGCAGGTTGCAGGTGTGTCCGCTGGTGTTCTTCAGCTTGAGGACGACCCCTTCGTGGTTCATCCCGCCGCCGAGCTTCTGCCCGAAGGAAGCGGTCAGCCCCGAGGTGTTGCAGGTGGGTACGCTGCTCGCCGCCTGGCCGCCGAGCGCCTGATTGCCGAGCGCCTGGGCCGCTCCCGCACCGGCGAGGCCGAGTCCCGCGGCGGCTGCGACGGCCAGGCTCGCGGCACCGAAACGCTTCGCCGCCCGTCCGCGTGCCGTGCTGCTGCGGTGCTGCTCAGTCATGTCGGGTATTCCTCTCTCAATCGGGGTGCATGTGCGGTTTACGGAAGATGTGATGCGCTCACTCCGCGAAAAGTTCACCGGATGGTTCGACGTGTCATGTGACGCCGGTCACGTCAGCGGTGAGGTCGCCGCAAGCCGCAAGCCGCAAGCCGCAAGCCGCAAGCCGCAAGCCGCGAGCCGCAAGCCGCAAGCCCGGCGGCGACGAACCGCTCGGCGTAGCGGTCAGGTACGCCTCCTTGACCAGGGAGAACCCGTGCACCATGACGACGGCGGATGTCGGGGCACTGTCAGGAGCCGGATAGAACCAGCCGCGCAATGTGGTGCCGTCCGCGTCGAATTCGACGTCGTGGCGTGTGCTGGATTGGGAATCTGCGGACATGAGCGGGACTCCTTCGTCAAGCGTCGGCAGGCGGGGCCGACAAGCGAGGGAGGTGCGGGACCCCGCAGCGTGACCGTGTGCGGGGTCCTGCCGTACCAGGACGGCATGCGCGGGGTACTTCTCCCATTCGCTCCGCGCATGGCTCGTCGGCTCCCGGTTGCAGGGGCGCTTCTCAGTGGCCCGTGCGATTCCCTGCCCACACCGTGGGGATTCGGGCCGACCACGGGCTTGCCTGTTCCAACTGGCCGGCGAGGCGGAAAAGGCGGCTTTCGAGGCCGTATCCGGCGGCGAACTGCATACCGATCGGAAGCCCGGTTTCCGCGTCGGCCGTCAGCGGCACGGACATGGCGGGCGTGCCCGCCATGTTGAAAGGCGTGGTGAACGGAGAGCGGTCGAAGACGGTGTCGATCCAGCCGAGGCCGTCCAGCGTCCGCGCGCTCTCGGCATAGGTGCCCAGGGGCGTGGGAAGCTCCGGCGCGGTCGGGGTGAGCAAGATGTCGTAGGTGTCGAAGTACCGGGCCAGGCTGCGGGAGACACGGTTTCGGATCGTGAGAGCGGCGACGAACTGGACACCGCTGACCCGCTGCCCGTAGTGGTAGCCGGCGAGGGTCGCCGGTTCGAGGGTGGAGGAGTCGATGGGCCGGCCGAAGGCGGCAGCCAGCTCGTCGACCGTGGCCGCGAGGTTCGCCGTGAACAGATGGGCGTTGGCCAGGACGTACTCCTCCCAGTCGGCCCCCAGGCCGACCTCGGCCTCCTCCACCTGGTGGCCGAGGGATTCGAGCAGACTCGCGGTACGCGAGAGGGCGTCGGCCACCGGTGCGGTGGTGCGGCGTCCGCCCCATGCCTGGCCGAGGACACCGATCCGCAGCCGGCCCGGGTGGCGGGTGACTTCTTCCGTGTACGGCCGGGACGGCTGCTGGGCGAAGTAGGGGTCACCCGGTTCCGGGCCGCTGATCTGGTCGAGCAGGGCCGCACTGTCGCGGACCGTGCGGCTGACGCTGCCGGGCACGGCCAGGCCGCTGAAGAGCTCGTCGAAGTCGGGGCCCATGGAGACTCGGCCGCGGGTGGGCTTCAGTCCGAAGAGGCCGTTGTAGGCGGCGGGGACACGGAGCGAGCCGGCGGCGTCGGTGCCGTGGGCAAGCGGTACGACCCCGGCGGCTACGGCCGCGCCCGCGCCCCCGCTGGATCCGCCCGCGCTCCGGTCCAGGTTCCACGGGTTACGGGTCGCGCCGTACAGCACTGGTTCTGTCGTGATGCTGTAGGCCATCTCCGATGTCGCGGTACGTCCGAACGTCACCAGTCCGGCGCGACGCAAGCGCAGCACGAGGAAGGAGTCGGCGCGTGCGACGTGGCCGGCCGCAAGGCGGCTGCCCAGCTCCATGCGCCGCCCGGCCATGGCGGCTCCGATGTCCTTGATCAGGAAAGGAACCCCGGCCAGCGGTGTGCTGCCGGGCTTGGGCTCGTCGTCGGCCGGCCAGGTCTCCACGATCGCGTTGACCTGCGGATCGACGGCCTGCGTGGCCTCGAGCGCGGCTGCTTGCAGTTCGGCGGCGGCCACCTCCCCTGCGGCCACCAGCTCCGCGAGTCCGACCGCGTCATGGTTCACGTACTCGGCAGCTCTCACTTTTACTCCTAGCGGAAAGAACAATACTGCTGAGTCCCTGACGATACCCAACGGTATCGCATGGAACGAAGTGGTACCGTGGGGGCGATGAGTCAAGAGGCCCCGCACCCGAGTGGACGTCACGGAGCAGCCATGGCATCGACCGTCAGCAGGCCGAGCAGGGTGGCGAAACTGCCGCCCCGCGAGCGCATCCTCGACGCAGCGGAAGAGCTCTTCCAGGGCGAGGGAATTCGGCGGGTGAGCGTCCAGGCGATCGCCGAGCAGGCCGCGACCACCAAAATGGCGGTCTACCGGCACTTCGAGACCAAGGACGCACTGGTCGCGGAGTGGATGCGGATCGTCGCCGCCGACTACCAGGCGGCCTTCGACCGGGTCCGGATGGAATACCCCGGCCGGCCCAGGGAGCAGATCATGGGCTTGGCCCGCTTCATCGCCGAAGGATTGTCGGCCATCTCGCACCGGGGCTGCCCATTCATCAACTCCCTGGCCGAACTGCCCGACCGCTCTCATCCCGCGCGGCAAGTGATCGAGGAGCACAAGGCCCACCAGACCCGCAGGCTGGTGGGCCTGTGCGCCGAGGCCGGGCTGCCCGACCCCGAGCAGGCCGCAGCCGAGATCACCTTCGTGCTCGAAGGCGCGCAGGTCAGCACGCAGAACGGAAGCATCGATCGGGCGGGGGACCGCCTGATGAGAATCGTCGAGGGGATCGTGGATCGGCACGGCTCCCCTCTCGACGCATCCCGGCCGGCCGTCGGCTGACAGCCTCGAATCCGTGTCCCCGGTAGCGGGAGACCGGTGCGCGTTCGCCCGAGTTCGCGGGAACGCTTGTCTCCGGAATGCTTGTCTCCGGCCGATGCCTGACTCCCCGCACCCCTGCCCGGCACTGCTCGCGCAATGGGGTGAAGTCGACGTCGAACTTCGGGGCGTACGCGTCGGGCCGGACGCCGAGTCCGTGCGCGCCGGTGCTCAGGACTTCAAGGTCATCCCGTTGCGTCCTCTTGGCGCGTATCTCGGTCGCATCCCGGGAAGGGGGGGCGGGGTCGGGGCGCGGGAGGCCGGGCGGGTGTCCTCGCGGCAGTGCCCCCGGCCGTCCGGTGCAAGCGGGCCGGGGGCACCTGGTGCCCGGAAGGCTCCCGGCCGGGCCAACAGCCGGGTGTGCGCGCTCCGAGGGATCCGCCTTTCTGTGGGGTGGTGTGTCGTCATTCCGTCGTGCTTTTCGGAGAGCGCTCCGCTGAAGCATCCGCCCTTCCGCGTGCTTCAGCGGATTTCTATTCAGTGCGCACGGAGGCGGCGCCCGCAAGGGGGGCGGCGAATAACCCCCCGAGGGGGCGGAGCGGATGCGCCGGGGGCGCATGACCTGGGCAGGGGGCGCACCCTCTCGCTGTCGTCCTGAGGGGCAGAATGCCCGCCGCTCGTCTCGCGGAATCCGAACGGTGGCGGAATCCGGACAAGGAGGGAATGCGACCAGCGGATAATCGACCGCCGGGCGTGGCGGAATACACCGGGAGTGGCCGGTGCCTGCCTGAAGAAACGTCTCCCTATTCCGTCATTCCGTCCGAACGAAGACGAACGACGGCACGGGTGCAGCGGTGCAGTGCCCGCCGGGGCGGGCGGCGCCGCCGACCGGACGCGGGAGGTGCGGCTGCGGCTGCCAACCGGCCGTCACCGGCCCGGCTCCTCCTCCCGCTCGCCCTCGGCCTGCGAGGGAGTGGTGCGCGGGCAGTCGGGGTGCTCCGCCTTGCGCCGCTCGGCAGGCGAGAGGGAACGCATCTCCGCGAAGCCGTTGTCGCGCTCGCCCTCCGCCTGGGAGGGCATCGGGGTCTGGTCACTCATCGTCTCGCTCCTCTCACTCGGCACCCGGGCCGCGCCCACCGCGCACGCCCCTCCGCCGCCGGGTACCCACCCGGCGCCGGAGCGCACCCGGCGCCGGGGGGCGGCTGAGCGGTCCCGGCCGGGACGGCTCGGCCGGGACCGCTCAGCGCAGGGTGACGGTGAAGGTGCGCCCGTAGGCGTGCCGTGTGCGGACGACCAGGAGGGTGCCGCCGCGGACGTGGCGGACATCGACGTCCGGCCCGGGGGAGACCGGGCGCAGCCGCCGGTCGTGCAGCAGCAGGGTCAGCCGGTCGCGGTGCATCGTGGGGTCGGAGGCGGCGACGGTCACCTCCCGGTGGCGCCGCTGCCCGCGGCGCGGCTCCCGGCGGACGAGGACGGAGGCCGGGCCGTCGAGGCGTACCCCGGCGACCGTCCGCGATCCGCGGCCGAAGCAGTTCACGGCGAGCAGGCCGAGTCCGGAGTGCCGCACCGCCTGGAGGCGGGTGGTGTTGGCGAGCACGGACAGCGGGCTGTCGTAGGTCCCGTACCGGCGCAGCGTGTGCTCGGAGGCGTGCGGCACGAGCGCGTAGGCCAGCGCACGCGGCGCGGCACCTGCCTCCTGATGGAATCCGGCGCGGAACAGCTGCCGGGTGACGGGGGTGTCCGGGTTCGCGGTGCGGACCCGGCGGCGGTTTCGGGTGACGGTCTCCAGCCCGACGGTGACCGGGTGGCGTTCCGCGCCGGGCGAGTCGAGGAACGCGTATCCGACGGCCGTCCGGCGCGTCTCGTCCGCGTACCGCAGCCAGTGCAGGGGTGCGGTGCCCGTGGCGGTCGCCCGCCGGCCGCCGTCCCGGCCCTCCGCGCTGATCCGCAGCGCGTTGCCGGGAGGCGCGATGCGGGCGTCCACGGTCGTGGTGACCGCGCGCCCGGCCCGGTCGCCGACCCCCGCGGCCAGCACCACGATCTCGTCGTCCAGCATGAACCACGACTTGGTGGCGGTCGCGTTCCGGTACACCGTGAAGTCGTCCGGCAGCCGGTCGCGTTCGGCGTAGGCGACGTCGTCGGACTGGATCATCCCGGCCGCTCCGCAGGCGTCCAGCACGGCGCCGCCCGAGTGGCGGGCGGTGCCCCGCGGGAAGTACACATAGGTGTTCTGCGACTCGGACGAGGGTGTGAAGTGCAGCGGGTGGTCCGGGTTGTCGTAGTACGGCTTCCCGTACAGCCCCGGTACGGTCCTGCGCTCTTCCACCGGAGCGGTGACGCCCGCCAGCTCGGTGGGCGGGACGGCGGTGTAGTAGTCGACTCCGAACGCCTGCCGCTGGTCCTCCCCGGCCAGGTAGAGGTAGTAGGCGCCGTCCCCCTGGAACCACGGCATCAGGTTCTCGCCGCTCATGTACTCGTACTTGCTGATCCGCTCCGAACTGCGGGCGAGCGCGAACGCGTGGCCGGGGCGGCGGTGCACCGTGCGGTCCATCGCGTCGAAGGCGGTGCAGCGCGCCGCGGGGTTCAGGTCCTCGGCCGGTACCGAACCGTCCGCCAGGATGGCGGCGTGGCGGACCACGGTGAGCGGGGAGGCGAAGCGGGCCGGATCCGGCGGCGCCGCCGACACCGTCTGCAGATACTTCACATAGCTCTTGAGCGCGGTGGCCCGTGCGCCGTCCGCGTACGCCGTCAGATCGGTGACGGCTTCCGCGACGGCGGCGCAGTCGGCGTAGCCGCCGCCGGTGCGGGAGACGGCCCGGCCCTTGACGATCTCCATCATCCAGCCCTCGAACACGACCGGGGCGAAGCCGTCGGTCACCCATCGGTGCACCACCGGCACCAGTGCTTCGGTGCGCGCGTACCCCGTGCCGTCCAGGAACCCGAGGGTCTGCACGGCCCGGGCCAGCAGCCCCTTCCCGTACGACCCGGTGTAGGCGACGGACGCGTGCTGGATGAACGACCCGTCCGCGTAGTGCCCGTCGGTCACGCCGTGCCGCAGCCGGTAGGGGTCCACCGTCGCGTAGACGGTGAGCTGGTCCTCCAGCGCCTTGCCGATCCGGGCCCCGTCGTCCAGCAGGGCCCCCTGCAGGATGCGGTTGGTGGTGATGTCGGCGAGGTTGGCGCCGGTGTGGAACCGTGAGTCGAGATCGACGTCGCCGTCCTTGCCGTGGCGCAGATAGGCGTCCATGGAGTCGATGTAGCGGCCGAGCAGCCCGGGTTGCTGCGCCGCGGCGTCCTCGGCGAGCAGGACCAGGGTGGCGGTGACGCTGGTGGAGATACCGATCTCCCAGGTGAACCAGTTGCCGTAATAGCCCTGCGACTGGTCGCCGTAGTAGCGCTCGTGGAGCAGGACGAGGCCCTCCAGCACCCGGCTCCGGGTGGCCGCGTCGTTCGGCGGGCCGCCCGACGGGACGCCCGGGCTGCGGGAGGCCAGGGCGATCTCGTACAGCTTCCTGAAGGACGTGTTGAGATGGCTGTCGCTGCTGCCGAGCGGCAGGCCGCGGAAGAGCTCGCCGTCGCCCGCGGCCGCCATGTCGGCCAGATGGCCGCGCGCCGCCTCGGTGACCGCCGCCAGCTTCGCGGCTGTCTCCGGCCGCGCGTTGGACTCCGCCGTACCGGCCAGGATCGCGCGCGCGTTGCCCAGCAGCCGTCCGGTTCCCGCGTCGTCGGCGCCGCCCGGAGTGCCGTCCGCACCGGGCGGGGCGGCGCCGGCTGCGAGAGCTCCGGGCGCCGGGAGCACCGCTGCCAGCCCTGCGGCGGACAGCAGCGAGAGCACATGTCGACGGGGGATCTCCATGGGGCCTCCCTGGGGGAGCCGGACCGGCGTGGCGCAGGCATCACGCAGTGAAACAGCCGCCGGGTGCCCCGACAACACTTCGCGCACTCCGGATCGGAGCCGGGCCGCGCTGGCGTGGCATGCCGGGAAGCCGGACCCGCAGCGGGCACTCTCGAAGCCGACAGCGGATCACGACGCATGAAGATGCCCCCCGGGGGTACGCGGTCCCGGCGGAACGGACAGAACGGCGCTGCGCGGAAGGGAGCGACGGCCATGGCAGTTCGGCAGATTCGGCGCGCATCAGGGGCGCGGGTCCGATGAGCGGTCTCACCGCCGCGGTGGCGCTGCTGGGAGTCGCCCTGCTGGGAGTCGGTGCCCTCTACGCGGCCGCCCGTGCGCTGCGCGGCCCCGCCGGCCCGCTGCCCGCCGGGCCGTTCCACTCGGGGCTGGCGCCGAGCGAGCACGCGGTCAGCCGCTTCCACGTCCGCTGGTACACGGTCACGATGCTCTTTCTCGCCTTCGACATGGAGATGGTGTTCATGTATCCGTGGACGCGGGTCGTCTCCGCGGTGGGGGCGAGCGCGGTGACGGAGATGTTCGTCTTCCTCGCGGTGCTGGTCGCGGGTGTCGTGTACGCCTGGCGGGAAGGCGCGCTGCGATGGACCTGACGGCCCTTCCGCTGCGGGCTGCCGCCGCCCGGCCGCACGTCCTGCTGGTGACGACACCGGGCGGTACGGCGACCCGGCTGGCCGCCGAGCGCCGACTCCGGCTCCAGGACCTGCCGCGGGCCCGCACGCCCGCGGAGGCCGATGTCCTGTTGGTGGCGGGCCCCGAGTGCCGCGGGCTGCGGCCGGCGATCGACCGGCTGTGGCAGAGCCTCCCCGCCCCCCGTGCCCGGGCCCGTGCCGCCACCCCCGCTGCCCTTCCCGACGCGCTGGCCCGCTGCCGCGCCGAACTCGCCGCGCCGCCCGGACGACGGCACGCGGGCCGGCGGCACGAGGACCGCGCGGGCGGCGGACCCGACGCGGGGTTCGACGACGCGGAGTCGGTGGGGTCCGGCGACGGGCGGGACGAGCGTGACGGCCATGACGAGGACAGCGGCGGCGGCCATGGTGGCCACTGCTCCGGCGCTGATCACGGCTCCCACGGTGGTTCCGAGCCGCCCTGGGGACTGCCGATGGCCGGGCAGGGCGCGGACCGGGACGGGCTGATGCTCGACCAACTCCACGTGCCGCTGGGGCCGTTCCTCGCCGACTGGCCGGACGGGCTGACGGCCCGCCTCACCCTGCAGGGCGATGTGGTCCAGCGTCTGCGGTTCGCGTGGCCGCCCGTCGGAGGTCGTCCCACAGCCGCCCGCCCGCCGTTCTGGGGAGAGCCCTGGGCCCGGGCCGCCGCCGGGGAACGTGTCGATGTGGGCGAGGGGGCGCGGCGGCGGGCCGCCGCCCACGCGGACAGCCTGGGGCGGCTGCTGGCGGTCGCCGGATGGACGAGGGCGGCGACCACGGCCCGGCGGCTGCGGGACGACCTGCTCGACGGCGCGTCCAGCGCGGAGCTGCGGCCGGGCGTGCGGCGGTTCGCGCGCCGGGTCGGCCGCTCCCGGACGCTGTACTGGCTGACCCGCGGAACGGGGGTGCTGACCGCCGAGGCGGCGCGGGACGCCGGTGTGACCGGGCCCGCCGCGCGGGCCGACGGGGACGTCCCCGCCCGCTACCGGACCTGGCTGGCGGCCCTGGCGCGGGACGTGGACCGGCTGGCGGACCGAAGCCCGCTGGACCCGGCCGAGGAGGGCCCGCGGGGCGGTGCGACGGACGGTCCGTGGCCGTCGGCGGCGCTGGTGCGGGTGCTGCCGGGGCTGCTGGAGGGGGCCGAACTGGCGGCGGCGCGACTGGTCGTGGCCAGCCTGGACCCGGACCCGGACGAACTGGCCGCGGCGCCGCGGGAGGTGGGCGCGTGAGGGAGACCGCAGCCTGGTGGTCGCTGCTGGCCGCGCCCGCGCTGCTGCTTGCCGGGGCGGTGCTGGCGGTCGCCGGGGACGCGCTGCTGGCCGCACGGGACGCCGGGCGCCCGGCGACCGTCCGGACCGCGCTGCGCCCCCTGCTGGAGGTGCCCCGGCTGCTGGGCGCGCAGCCCCGGCGGCTGCCGGCCGCGGACCGGCTGCTGTGGCGGCTGGGGGTGGTGACCGTACCCGTGGCGGCGGTGCTGTCCGCTCTGGTGATTCCGTTCGGCGGGACGGCGGTCGCCGATCTGTCGGTCGGCGTCGTGTGGTTCAACGTGATGGAGGTGGTCACCTGGGCCGGCCTGTGGCTGGCCGGCTGGGGCCCGAACGCGGCGTTCTCGCTGATCGGCGGTTACCGTTTCGTCGCCCTGGGGCTGGCCTACGAACTGCCGCTGATGTTCGCCCTCATCTCCGCCGCCACGGCGGCCGAGTCGCTGCGGGTGGGCGACATCGCGCAGGCCCAGCACGGCCTGTGGTTCGCGGTGTGGATGCCGGTCGCGCTCGCCGTCTACCTGGCAGGTGTGCTGGCGTTCAGCTTTCTGGGGCCGTTCCGCTACCCGGCGGGCGAGGACATCGCCGCGGGGGTGCTGGGGGAGACCTCGGGAGTCGACCGGCTGCTGCTGGAGGCGGGCCGGTGGCTGTGGCTGACGTCCGGCGCGGCGATGGCCGTGCCGCTGTTCCTCGGCGGCGGGGCGGGGCCAGGACTGCCCGGCTGGGCCTGGTCGACGCTCAAGACCCTCGCGGTGCTCGCCGGACTGGTGTGGTTGCTGCGCCGGATGCCGGTGGTGCGGGCCGACCGGTACGTGGAGTTCGCCTGGGTCGTCCTGGTCCCGCTGACCCTCGTGCAGGTCCTCGTGCCCGCGCTGCTGGTGCTCGCACGCTGAACTGCCGCCGGCTGTCGTCCCGTCGGCATCCCGCCGACGGCCGACGGAAGGAGGAGAGACGACATGGAATCCGTGCTGCTGGCGGTGCTGGGCGTGCTCGCCCTGGTCGGCGGTGTGCTGGTCTTCCGCTGCGACTCGATGGCGCGGGCCACCTTCGCGCTGCTGCTCTCGCTGTGCTGCGTCGGCGGCGTGGTGGCGCTGCTCGGACTGCCCTACCTGGGCGTGGTGACCGTACTGATGATGATCATGGAGATGGTGGTGATGGCCGTCTTCATGGTCGCCTACATGATGAACCCGGCGGGCCTGATGCCGATGTCGATGCTGCACAACAAGCGCGGCTCGCTGGCCCTCAGCGCCGCGGTGTTCGCCGTGCTCGTCGCCGCGGTCTTCCTGGTGCCCTGGCCGGCGCGGCGGGGCGGGCCGCCGCCGGACACCACCGTGCAGGTCGGCAGGGCGCTGATGGGCGGACAGATGCTGACCATGATCGTGCTCGGCTTCGTGCTGCTGGCCACGATGGTCGGCGCCACCGTGCTGGCCACCCGGCGGGGCCGCTACGACCGCTTCGGCGACGCACTCGACCGGCGCACCCCCCGGGACCCGGTCGGTGGAGGGGTGGGACGGTGACCTTCGAACTCGTCTGGGTGCTCGCTGCGGGCCTGTTCAGCGTCGGGCTGTTCGGGGCGCTGTCCCAGCAGTCCATCGTCATGATCATGATGGGCATCGAGTTGATGATCGGCGGCGTCATCGTCGCCGCCGCCGCGTTCTGGCACTTCCTCGCCCCCTCCGGTGCCGACGGGCAGGTCGTCATCGTCGCCGCCGTGGTGGCGATGGCGGTCGAGATGGCCATGGGGTTCGCCGTGACCACGGCGATCTACCGCGCACGCCAGGTCGACATGACCGACATGGCCGAGGACCTGAAGGGATGAGCGCACTGCTGTGGGCGCTGCTCGCCCTTCCCCTCGGCGCCGGGACCCTGCTCTGCCTCGGTGGACGCCGCTGGAACACCTGCGCCCCGGTCGCCGCCCCGGCCGCGGGGGCCGCCACCTTGGCACTGGCCGTCGCCGCCGCGGTCGCCCGGCCCCAGGCGAGCGCCCCGCTGTTCGCCGGGATCCGGGCCGGACTGCGGGTGGACGGACTCTCGGCGGTCATGGTGGTCACCGTCGCCGCGGTCACCACCGCCGTGCTGGTCTTCTCCGCCCGGGAGGCGGGCCCGGACGAGAACCGGGGGCGCTACTTCGGACTGCTGCTGCTGTTCGCCGCCGCGATGCTCGTCACCGTCACGGCGACCACGCTGGCACTGCTGCTGATGGCCTGGGAGGTGATGGGCGCCGCGAGTTGGGCCCTGATCGGCTACCGATGGCGGCAGCCGGGCCGGGCACGGGCCGCGGACACCGCGTTCCTGACCACCCGCGCCGCCGACCTGGGTCTGTATCTCGCCGCGGGGGCCGCCCTGGCCGGAGGCGTCGGCTCCCTGCGGCTGGACGCGCTGCCGCAGGCCGACGGAGTCTGGCTGCACGTGACCGGCGCCGGCCTCGTCCTCGCGGCGCTGGGCAAGTCCGCGCAACTGCCCTTCTCCTTCTGGCTGTCGCGGGCGATGGAGGGCCCCAGCCCGGTCTCCGCGCTGCTGCACTCGGCCACCATGGTCGCAGCCGGTGCCTATCTGCTGCTGCGGCTGTCCCCGCTGCTGACCGCGACGCACTGGGCGGGGCCACTGGTCGCCTGGAGCGGTGCGCTCACGGCACTGCTGCTGGGCACGGTCGCCGTCGCCCAGCGCGACGTCAAACAACTGCTGGCCGCCTCCACCTCGGCGCAGGTGGGCTTCATGGTGCTCGCGGCGGGCAGCGGGGGAGTGGCCGCGGGCACCGTGCAACTGGTCGCACACGCCGCCGTGAAGTCCGGGCTGTTCCTGGCCGCCGGAACCTGGCTGACCGCGCTCGGCACCCGGCAGCTGCCCGCGCTCCGTGGCGCCGCCCGGCGGTGGCCGTCGGTGGGTGCCGCCTTCGCGGTGGGCGCGCTGGCGCTGGCCGGGCTGCCGCCGCTGTCCCTGTGGGCGGCCAAGGACGAGGTGCTCGGCGCCGCCCGTGCCGACGACCCCGCCCTCTATGCGATCGCCCTGGCCGCGAGCGCCCTCGCGGCGGTCTACAGCGTCAAGGCGCTCTGGTACGTCACCCGCCCGCTGCCCGGCGAACCGAATGCCGGGGGCCAGGGGGACGCCGTCGAACGGCCCGGCCACCGGCAGCGCCCCGCCCGCTCCGCGCTGCTGCCGCTGTGGGCGCTCGCCGCCGCCGGAGCCGTGTTGGGCGTGCTGGTGTTGCCCGGTCCCGCCGACTGGCTCAGCGCCCTGCTCGGCGCCGGGGACCGGCCCCCGCTCCACCCCTGGGAAGCCGTCGTCTCCGCAGCGGTCGCCCTCGGCGCGGCGGGCGCCGCCTGGACCTGGCTGCCGCGCGTCGCCCGCTCCGGGCATGCGGCCTCCCTTCCGCGCCCCACCGTGCGCTGGGCCGAGCGCTGGCTGGGCCTGGAACGCGCCGCCCATGTGCTGCTCGTACGGCCCGTCATGGCGCTGGCCCGGGCGCTGGCCACCTTCGACGACCGGGTGGTGGACGGCGCCGTGCGGCAGCTCGGGCGCGGCGGCCTGGCCCTCGCACGGCTGGCCCGCCGGACCGACGACGGCGGACTGGACGCCGCCGTGAGCGCGGTCGCCGCCGGGGCCCGCCGCCTCGGCCGCTGGGCCCGGCGCCCGCAGACCGGGCTGCTGCACCAGTACTACGCCCAAGCCGTCGTCGGCTTCGCGGCGCTGACCCTGCTCGTGCTGTTGGTGAGGTAATCCACTCGTGCTGACCGTCGTCACCTTCCTCCCCTTGCTGGCCTGCGCCGTACTGGCCCTGCTGCCGCGCGCCGTCCGGCTGCCGGACCGGGTCTGCTCCTGGGTGTGGATCGCCACCGCCGCCGCGGACCTGGCCCTGGTCGTGGCCGTCTGGGTCCGGTTCGATCCGCACGGCGGACTGCAGTACGAGCAGCGGGCGCGCTGGATGCCCGGCGCCGGGGTGAGCTACCACGTCGGCGTGGACGGGCTGTCCCTGCCGCTGATCGCGATGGTCTGCGTCCTCTTCCTGGCCGCCGCCGTGCACATGCTCCGCGAGACCCGCCGGGTGCGCGCGCTCGCCTGCCTGTTCCTGTTCCTGCAGACCGTCAGCGTCGGCCTGTTCGTGGCGCTCGACCTGATCCTGTTCTTCGTCTTCTTCGACCTGTCCATTGTCGGCATGTACGTCGTCATCGCCGGCTGGGGCCACGGCGAGCGGGCCCGCGCGGCGGCACTGAAGTTCTTCCTCTACACCTTTGTCGGCTCCCTCGCCCTGCTGCTCGGCTTCATCGGGCTGTACCTGGCCGCCGATCCGCACACCTTCGACCTCGTGGAACTGACCCGCAGCAACCCGCTGGCGGGCCAGGGCCTGTACGCGGGCCTGGTGCTGCTGGCCGTCGGTGCCGGGCTCGCCGTCAAGACGCCCACCGTGCCGCTGCACACCTGGCTGCCGCCCGCCCACACCGAAGCGCCCGCCGCGGGCTCCGCGATCCTCGCCGGAGTGCTGCTGAAGATGGGCACCTACGGGTTCGTGCGCATCGCCATGCCGCTGCTGCCCGGCAGTTGGCGGCAGTACGCACCGGTGTTCGTCGTCGTCGGCGTGGTCTCCGTCGTCTACGGCGCACTGGTGGCCCTGGCCCAGACCGACCTCAAACGCATGATCGCCTACACCTCCGTCAACCACATGGGCTACGTCGTGCTGGCGATCGGCGCCGCCGGATCACTCGCCGGAAGCGACGCCCAGGCCCGCTCCCTGGCCGTCACCGGAGCCGTCGTCCAGATGGTCAGCCACGGCCTGCTGACCGGCGCCCTGTTCCTGCTCACCGGAGTGCTGTACGACCGGGGCGGCACCTACGCGCTCGACGCCTACTCGGGGCTGGCCGCGCACACCCCCCGCTTCGCCGCCGCCACCGGGGTCGCCGCGTTCGCCAGCCTCGGCATCCCCGGCTTCTCCGGATTCATCGCCGAGTTCCAAATCTTCACCGGCAGCCTGGCCTCCCAGGCCGCCGCGACCGGCATCGCGCTGCTGGGCATCCTGCTGAGCGCGGCGCTGTTCCTGCGCGCCCTGCGCTCCCTGTTCCTCGGCCCGCCCCGGCTGCCCGCCGGAATCCCCCTGTCGGGCCTCGCCGACCTCCGCACCCGGGAGGCTGCCGCCACCTACCCGCTGCTGGCCCTCGCGCTGGTCATCGGCGTGCTCCCGCGGTTCCTGCTGGACGTGGTCGAGCCGGCCGGACGCTCCGTGACGGAACTGGTGGCACGGTGAACGAGAACGTCGCCGCACTCCTGCCCGAGACCTTCCTCGCCGCGGCAGCAGTCTGCGGCCTGCTCGCCGGAAGCTGGCTGCCCCGCAACCGGCAGTGGGCCGTGGCGGCACTGGCCGCCACCGCGTGCCTGGCCGGCCTCGCCGCCACCGGCCACACCATGGCCACCGGCCGCGAACAGACCGCCTTCGACACCACCTTCGCCGTCGACGCGCCGACGAACGCCGGACGGCTGACCGTCCTGATGGCGCTGCTGCTCGTCGTCGCGATGTCCGCGGAGTCGCTGCGCGGCCACAAGCGGGAGAGCGAGTACTACGTCCTGCTGCTGCTGACCGGCACCGGCACCCTCGTCCTGATCGGCGCCGACGACCTGCTGACCCTGTTCGCCGGGTATCTGCTCGCCAGCGTCCCCGCCTACGCGCTCGCCGCGTTCGCCAAGGACGCCCACGGCACCGAAGCCGCCCTGAAGTACTACCTGTTCGGAGCGCTGCTGGGCACCGTCATGCTCGCCGGAGTCGCGCTGCTGTACGCCGCCGCGGGCGCCACCGGCTACCGCACCCTGCGCGACGGGCTCCCCGGCGCCGACCCCGCGCTGGTCGCCGCCGGCCTGGTCGCCGTACTGGCCGGCCTGCTGTTCAAAGCCGGTGCGGTACCGGCCCACTTCTGGGTGCCCGACGTCACCGAGGGAGCCGCCCCACCGGTCGCCGCCTACGTCACCACCCTGCCCAAGATCGGTGCGCTGATCGCCGGATACCGCCTGCTCCACCAGGCCCTGCCCGGCAGCGGAGTCGACTGGCCGCTGCTGCTCGCCGTCCTCGCCGCAGCCTCCATGACCTGGGGCAACCTCGCCGCGTTCTTCCAGACCGACGCCAAACGGCTGCTCGCCTACTCCACCATCAGCCAGATCGGCTACCTGCTGATGGCGCTCTCCGTCGCCACCCGCACCGACCTCGCACAACGCGCCCTGCTGCTCTATCTGGGCGCCTACGCGCTCACCAACCTCGGCGCGTTCGCCGTCGTCAGCGCCCTGCCGCAGGCACGCTCCCTGGACGACTACCGCGGGCTGGCCGGACGGCGGCCAGGACTTGCCGCCGTCCTGCTCGTCTGCCTGCTGGGCCTGGTGGGCACCCCGCCGACCGGAGTCTTCCTCGGCAAACTGGAGATCTTCACCGCGGCCGTGGACGGCGGCCGGCCGTGGCTCGCGGCGGTCGCCGTCGCCAACACCGTCGCCTCGCTCTTCTACTACCTGCGCTGGCTCGCCCCGGTGTTCCGGCCGGGCGGTACCCAACGGCACGCGGTCACCGGCCGGGTGACAGTCGGCACCGCCTATGTGGCGGGCGCCGGCTCGCTGCTCCTCGGCCTGGCCGGCGGCGCGGTCCTGCCGCTCACCACCGGCCCCCTGCTGGGCTGAACGCTCAGCCGCCGGACGGCCGCCCCGCACCGAAACGGCCGCCTCGCACCTGGGCCACGAACGCGTGCCAGGCGGGGGCGGGGATGAGGAGGACGGGGCCCGTGGGGTTCTTGGAGTCCCGGACGGGGAGGGCGGGGCCGGGGTGGTCGACGGCCATCTCCAGGCAGTTGCCGCCGTTCTGGCCGCTGTAGCTACTCCTGCGCCAGATTGTCACGGGAAGATCGGTCGAGCTGGTCATGAAAGTTCCTTCGCTCTGGCGGCGATCAGATCGACCGATGCACGAGGAGGAAGTGCATCGGCCCGCAGCAGATCATAGGCATGGTGATAGTCGGCCACCTCACCTGGCGCAGCGCTGATGCATCCGCGAGCGCGACCGTCGATGTACACGACGTCAGCCCCCTCATTCATGCTGAGCCCAGCGAATGGCCCGTCCATGCTGGCATGTGCTCCGACGTCGAAGGGGACGATCTGCACGATGGTGCGGGGATCGTCCGCTGCCTGGACGACGGCCCACAACTGCGAGGCCATGGCGTGAGGGCCACCCACTGTCCTACGTAGGACGTTTTCGTCGAGAACGACCCACAGCCTCGGACGTTCGTTGCTCTCCAGGATGTGCTGGCGAGTCATCCTGGCGGCAACCAACTCGTCAGCGTTCGACAAGTGAGCAGCAGCGAAGAGTGCCTGGGCGTACTCCTCGGTCTGCAACAACCCTGGGATCACCTGGTTCTCGAAATCCCAGATACTGACAGCATCTTTCTCCAGGTCCACGAACGGGCGGAACCAGTCCGGGTAGGCGTGCTCGATCACGACAGGCCACAGCCGGGCGAACAATCCACTCGTGCACAGGACCTCGTCACAGCGCTGGGCGAATTCCTCGCTCGGGACGCGGCTGGCGGACTCGATCCGGGAGACGTACGAGTGGGTGCAGAAGGTGCGGCGGCCCAGTTCGGCCTGGCTCAGTTCGGCCTCTTCTCTCCTGATCCGCAACTCGGTGCCGAAGTAGGCGAGGGTCGACACCTTCGGGTCGGCTTTGGGGTCCGTGTCGTTCCGGCGCTCTGCCGTCATTCCGTTCTCCGCCTCTTGACAAGCACAGGTGCACAGCGATTGCTCTCCACAAGGCTATGTCCGGAGCGCCACGGTAGGGGCACGGAAAGTGAAAGTCCCCTGAGAAAGGCGCAGTTCCATGGCAGATCGCCGACGTACCCCGACGCTCGCCAAGCTCCGCGAGGCGGAGGGCACCCACGAACGGCTGCGGGCCGCGCTCGCGGAGGCGGGCATCATGCTGCCGTCCCTTCGCGTGGACCTGGCTTCCTGCGCGGACAGGTCGCTGCGCGGCCCGCTGCTCGAACTGGGCGGCTGCAACCTGGCCACGGCCGAGAAGCTGGCCGAGGCACTGGCCGGAAAGCCGCGTTGAGCCGTGGTGAGTGGCGGCCGGGGGAGGTCGTCAGCGACCTGGCCCGGCGCACGGCGGGCATCGTCCACTCGGTCCGCGAGGACGGCTCGGTGCGTCTCGTGCGGCCCGGCGGTCCCGCGTGGCACGCCGATCCCGACGACCTGCGGTCGGCGAGCCGCGCCGAGGTGATGTCGGTGAAACTGGCGACGGCCAACCACCGGTGGGGGCTGTAGCGCCGCAGCTGCGGATGGGCTTGCACCGCGCCCTCGGAGGGGGATTCTGACTCCTTCCGGGGCGCCGTGCCGATGAGGGGCGGGAAGCGGACCGGCCTACAGGAACGGGGATTTGACGTGTGGGGATGCGGACGCCCGCTGGGAACGGCATTACGGTGCGGCACGGTCGCGCTGCTGCTGTCGGCCGTGCTCGTGGGCTGCGGGGACGGCGAGTCAGGCAATCCGACGGGCTTGACCCCCGGCGACGCGACCGCGAGTTCGGCAGGCGGCAACGAAGGGGCGGAGTCCCCGAGCGCCGCGCCCGAGTCCCGGAACCGCAAGTACGTCGCCATGATCGTGGACGGCGAACTGCACGCCATGCTGGCGTTCAAGCTCTACCCGGCGGGGGCCAGGTGGTCGGGAAGTACACTCTGATCCACTTCGACGGCTCGGGCCGTGAAATCCGGACGAAGACCGACTTCAACGGCCGCGGCACTCGCACCATGTTCGAGTTCGACGGCCTGACCGACTATGGGAACGTCAAAGGGACTCTCTCCGAGGACCGAACCCGGTTGAAGTTCGACCGCACCTTCGGTGTGGAGAAGACGCGGTGGACCATCGTCTCCTCCGAGGACGTGTTCGAGTCGGCCGTCAAGAAGTACGCCAAGCGGTTCGAGTCCTGTTCCAAGAAGAAGGACTACAACCCTTGTGAGGACGTGACCTGACCCGCCAGGCAGGCCCCGACCATGCGCGAGCTCTATGAGTCGACCGACGCCGAGGAACCAGCTTGGCCTGAACTCAGGGAGGTCATTGGCGCCGGGCGGCTGGCTGCTGTTGGGCGTCGCCCGGGACTCGTGCCGACAGTTCGATGGCCTCGATCCGGGGCTTCTCGGCGCCGTGTGAACCGGTCGGCCGGCGGTGGCAGATCGGGGGTGGCGCACCCTCCGGCCTCCAACTGCCCAGGACATGTCGACCCTGGCATCGTCGACGCACGAATGCTTCTTCGAGGAGAGAGGAGCGACATTGCCGACCACGTGGGAGTACCGGGTGATTCAGGGGGCCGGATGACACCGGCAGCTCGACGCCGCAGGTCTGGAGGGCTGGGAAGCTGTGGCGTGGTACCGATCCAGGCTCATACCACGAGCTACGCGGGTGCACAAAAGACGCTGAACACGGAATTCGCACTTCTGCCTCCGGTGCCTGGGCGGGAGCGCAGGGCGTCGGACGAACGTCGCTCTTGACGCGGCACCAGGGGATATATCGACAGCGCGTACGACCGGATGGGCTCCTGTAGGCTCATCCGAATGGCGGACGTGGTTGGCGTGGTCGAACGGATCTGGCGCCATCAGCACGGGGCCGGGGCCCGCAAGCAGGGTGATTCACAGAAGGAACCACCAGGCGGCATCTTCACCGAGCCTGGTGATCACGGGCTGCGACGCTCGCGCGGCGGGTTCACCACCAAACTGCACCTGGCCGTCGAGCAGGACCCAAAGCCCATGTCGATCGTGGTGATCGCTGGGCAGCGCGGGGACTCACAGCAGTTCGAACCCGTCTTGGAGAAGATCCGGGTGCCCCGCATCGGGCCGGGGCGGCCACGTGTCCGTCCCCATCGGGTCCGCGCTGACAAGGCATACGCCTCCCGCAGAAGCCGCGCCTACCTGCGTCGCCGCGGAATCCGCTGCACCATCCCCGACAAAGCCGGCCGGGCGCGCAATCGTCTCAAGCGTGGATCGCGTGGCGGACGGCCGCCGAAGTTCGACAAGGACGACTACAAACAGCGGCACGCGGTCGAGTGCGGGATCAACCGCCTCAAGAGGCGCCGCGCCGTGGCTACGCGATACGACAAACTGGCGGTCCGCTACGAGGCGACCGTCCTCATCGCTGCCATCAACGAGTGGCTGTGATCAGTACCTCCACAGACGTCCTACGCGACCCTGACCACGTACTTGCCCTGGACGCCGCCCGCCTCCAGCGCCCGGTGTGCCGCTGCTGTCTCCTCCAGGGGGAAGACCGTGTCCACCGCAGGGCTCAGCTTCCCCTCGGCCACATGGCGGGCGAGGTCGTCGAAGTCCGCCCGCGTGGGGTTGCCGCTGAAGAAGCGCACCCGGCCGTGTCCGTGGAGCGTGCTGGCCGCGAGGTAGCCGAGCGATGTAGCGGGCCGTTTCAGGTCGAAGGCGATGGTGACCATGCGTCCGCCGGGATTCAGCAGGCGCCGGAAGGCCCCCAGGTCGGTCCCCGCGGTGTCCAGGACCACGTCGAAGCGGCCCAACTCCGTCGGCCGCACGGTCCGGTGGTCGACAGCCTCGTGCGCGCCGAGCCCGCGGACGAAGTCGAGGTTTGCTGCGCGGGCCAGGGCCGTGACCTCTGCGCCGTACGCCCGTCCGAGCTGGACGGCGGCATTGCCGACACCGCCCGCCGCGCCCCGGACGAGGAGTCGTTCGCCGGAGTGCAGCCCGGCTTTGTCCCGCAGCGCGGTGATGGCCGTGGTGGCCACCGGCAGTGCGGCCGCGTCCACCAGGTCAAGGCCGTCGGGGAGCCGGCCGACCCGCTCGGTGGGCACGGTCATGTACTCGGCGGCGCTGCCGAAGCCGGAGGTGCGGCCCAAGACCCCCCATACGCGATCGCCGGCCGCGAACCGTGTGACTCCGGCCCCCAGTGCGGCGACCTTGCCGGTGAAGTCCAAGCCGACGCGTTTGGGGAATTTCCGGCCGCTCAGGAGGCGGAGGCGGCCGGCACGGGCTGCCAGTTCGCCTCCGTTGACGCTGAACGCGCGCACCTTCACAAGGACCTCGCCGGGGGCCGGCTCGGGGCATGGCACGCGGCCGGTGTAGAGCACATCGGGGTCGCCGTAGCGGTCGTAGAGCACCGCCTTCATCATGCGGTCGTTCATCGTTCTGCCTTTGCCGCCGGGTGCCGTACAGGGATCTGGCATCGACCGTAAGCTCTTAAGTGGACGCAATCGTCCACTTGGACCGGAAGCGAGAGACAGTGATGGCGGAATCCTCTCGGATCACAGCCCGGGACGGGGTGCGGGCGGACGCCCGGCGCAACCGGGAGCGGGTCCTCGTCGCCGCCCGTGCGGTCTTTGCGGAGCACGGGATCGACGCCCCGATGGCGACCGTGGCCCGACGGGCCGGGGTCGGCGTGGCGACGCTGTACCGGCATTTCCCGACCCGGGACGCTCTGGTGGGGGGCGCGTTCGCGCAGCAGATGGAGACCTGCGCGCGGGCGCTCACCGAGGCTCTGGCCGCCCCTGACCCGTGGCAGGGCTTCCAGCAGCTGGTCGAGACGGTCTGCGCTCTGCAACGGGAGGAACGCGGGTTCCCGGCCGCGTTCGTCGCGGCCTTCCCGGAAAGCGCGTCGGAACACGTGCAGTCCCGGCAACGAGCCGAGCGGGACTTCACGACCCTGGTACGCAGAGCCCAGGCATCGGGCGCGCTGCGGGCCGATTTTCACCCTACCGACCTCGCCGTGGTCCTGTTGGCACACTGCGGTCTGGTGACGGCCCTACCAGATGATGGTGCAGCGTCCCGGCGCCTGGTGGCCTATCTGCTCCAGTCGTTCCGCACCGACACGGCCAACAAACCGTTGCCCCCGCCGAGTGCGCTGACACTGCGCAGCCTCCCGATTGCAGCTGACGGACCCCAGAGGCAGCGGCCCCCCAGAACCTGACATGAAACGGTATCTGCCGCAGGGCACGTCCAGTCCGATAACTTCACTTTCGCAACAGGCCCTAGGCGGCCGTCGGTGACGGCTTCCGTGCGGAGGCGTCCCGCCGCGGGGCGAGGAAGAACGTCATCGTCACGCCCAGGTACAGCACCCAGACGACCAGCTGGAGGACGGTGGGGTCAGGCTGGAAGTTGAAGACGCCCTTCAGGAGCGTGCCGTACCAGCTGTCCGGCGGGACGGCGGAGCTGATGTCGAACGCCTTGGTGCTCAGGCCGCCGAGGAAGCGGGCCTCCTGGAGGTCGTGGACGCCGTAGGCCAGTACCCCGGCGGCGACGACGACCAGCATGGCGCCGGTCCAGGTGAAGAAGCGGGCGAGGTTGATCCGCAGGGCGCCGCGGTAGAAGAGCCAGCCGAGGACGACGGCGGTGGCGAGGCCGAGCAGGACGCCGGCCAGGGGCGTCGTGCTGCCCTCGCCGCTGGCCCGGACCGAGGCCCAGACGAACAGGGCCGTCTCCAGCCCCTCGCGGCCCACTGCCAGCAGCGCGGTGGCCACCAGTGCCCCGGTGCCCATCTGGAGGGCGGCGTCCAGCTTGCCGTGCAGCTCGCTCTTGAGGTGCCGGGCGGTGCGGCGCATCCAGAAGACCATCCAGGTGACCAGCCCGACGGCCAGGATGGACAGCGAGCCGCCGAGGGCTTCCTGGGCCTCGAACGTCAGCTCCTGGGAGCCGAACTCCAGGGCGGCGCCGAAGCCGAGGGAGATCGCGCAGGCCGCCGCGATACCCAGCCAGACCGGCCGCAGGGCGTCCCGCCGCCCGGTCTTGACCAGGTAGGCCACGAGGATGCAGACGACCAGGCTGGCCTCCAGACCCTCCCGCAGGCCGATCAGATAGTTACCGAGCATGCCGGACCTTCCTCCACCTTCGCTGACACCGCCGCCGACCGGATCCCTGCCCGCACGAACAGCTCACGAGAACAGCTCGCGTCCCCACCAGTCGTCCTTGCCTCGGACGCCCGGCGGGATGGCGAAGAGGGCCGAGCCGACGTGCTGGATGTACTCGTTGAGCGCGTCGTGCCGCGCCAGGCTGCGCTGGATCGGGATGAAGCCGCGGCGCACGTCCCGCTGGTAGGCCAGGAAGAACAGCCCCGCGTCCAGCCGCCCGAGCCCGTCGGTGCCGTCGGTGAAGGAATAGCCGCGGCGCAGGATGCGGGCACCGTGGTGCGCGTCCGGGTGGGCGAGGCGGACGTGCGACGTGGGCAGCATCGCCTTGAGGAACGGCTCGTCGTGCTCCTTTGCCTTGCCGACTGGCGCGCCCTCGCGCTTGTCCCGGCCGAAGATGTCCTCCTGCTCCTTGAGCGAGGTGCGGTCCCAGGTCTCGATGTGCATCCGGATCCGCCGGGCCACCAGGTAGGAGCCGCCGGCCAGCCACGCGGGACCGTCCTTCTCCGCCACCCAGACGTGCTCCTCCAGCGCCTTCTCGTCGCTGCCGGAGACGTTCCGGGTGCCGTCCTTGAAGCCGAACATGTTGCGCGGGGTCTGCGCGTCCGGCGTGGTGGAGGAGGTCTTGCCGAACCCGAGCTGCGACCAGCGGATGGCGGCCTTGCCGAAGGCGATGCGGGCCAGGTTGCGGATCGCGTGCACCGCCACCTGCGGGTCGTCCGCGCAGGCCTGCACGCACAGGTCGCCGCCGCTGCGCGCTTTCTCCAGCTTGTCGCCGGGGAAGGCGGGCAGGTCGACGAGTGCCTCGGGGCGCCGCTCCGCCAGCCCGAACCGGTCCTTGTCGAAGAGCGAGGGGCCGAAGCCGACGGTCAGGGTCAGCCGGGAGGGCTTGAGGCCCGCCGCTTCGCCCGTGTCGTCCGGCGGCGACTCGGGGACCGGGCCGAACGCGCCCTCGCCGACCGCGTGGCCCGCCGTCATCCGGGCGGCTGCCGTCGTCCAGTCCTTGAGGAGCTGGATCAGCTCGTCCCGGTCCTCGGTCGTCACGTCGAAGGCGGCGAAGTGCAGCCGGTCGGGTACCGCGGTGGAGATCCCCGCCTGGTGGGCGCCGTGGAAGGGCACCGCCTGCCCGGCGGAGGCGGGAGTGGCGTCCGCCTCGTCGTTGTGCAGCGCGGTGGCCGTTCCGCCGGCCGCCACAGCGCCCAGGGCCAGCCCGGCACCGCCCCAGCCCAGCAGCGCGCGCCGCCCGACGGAGGACCGGGCGCCGCCGGTTTCGGCACGCGTGTCCTTGGAACGCGCCTCCGGGTCCGGCTCGACGGCCGCCGCCTGGTCGGCTTGGCTGCCCGGATCCGGGTTCCGCTCGGTGTCGGTGCTGTCTTCTTCCGCTGTCACGGTCGCGCTCCTCGTGCTTCCACCGTCCGGTTGCCCCGGCGGGCCGGTGGCCGGTTGCTCGTGATCACTTGACGACGGCCGCGGCCAGCTTCGAGAGCGGTTCCGCCAGAGCGTTCACGCCGTCCGAGAGCTTCTTGCGCTCGGCCTTGCCGACCTTGTCGTACGAGGTGAACGCGTACGCGTCCGCGTCCTTGCCGTCGTCCTCGCGGTAGGTGTCCAGCAGCTCGTCGAGTGCGGCGAACTGCGTGTCCAGCTCCTTGACCAGGGCGGCGTCGTTCTTCTTCGCGACCGGCTCGAGCAGCTCGTAGGACTTGTGGGCGCCCTCCACGTTGGCCTTGAAGTCGACCAGGTCGGTGTGGCTGTAGCGCTCCTCCTCACCGGTGACCTTGCCGGTGGCGACCTCGTCGAGGAGCTCCTTGGCGCCGTTGGCCATGGAGGTGGGGGTGATCTCCGCCTTGCCGACCTTCTTCTGCCAGGTGGTGAGGTCCTTGATCAGCTGGTCGGCCAGCTTCTTGTCGGTCGCGGTGATCTTCTCGTTCTTCCACAGCGACTTCTCCAGGCGGTGCCAGCCCGTCCAGTCCTTCTCCGGGTCCTGCCCGTCCTCCAGGCCGTCCTCGCGCAGGTCGACCTTCGGGTCGAGGGTGCCGAAGGACTCCGCGACCGGCTCGGTGCGCTCCCAGCCGATGCGGGAGGGCGCGTAGAGCTTCTTCGCCTTCTCCAGGTCACCGGCCTTGACGGCTTCCGCGAACTTCTCGGCCTTGGGCAGGGTCAGCTCCGCCTGCTCCAGCACATAGTCCCGGTAGGCGGAGACGGCCGCGTCGAGCTTCGGGTCGCGCTCGGCGGACTTGCCGCCGCCGGTCGCCTCGACCTTCTGCCGGATGCCGTCGCCCTTCATGCCGGGCTTGCACGCGATCTCGTAGTCGCCCGCCTTGACCTCGGCGGTGATCTTGGCCTTCGTGCCCGCGCCGATGTTCTCCCGCTCGGTGACGATCCGGCCGTCCGGGTACAGGACGTAGACCTCGGTGACCTTGGAGCCCTTGTTCTCCACCGCGAGCTGGACGTGTCCCGCGGGGAAGGTCTTGCGGGACACCTCACAGGAGTCGTCGGTGGCGGTCACCTCGATGGCACCGTCGCCACCGGCGTCCGCCTTCTCGGCGCACCCGCTGACGGCGGCGACGGATATCGCGGCCAGGGCGGCACTGACGGCACAGAGGCGGACGGGGCGCATACGGACTCCAGCTGGGGACGAGTGGTGCGAGCGGGCCTCCAAGGTGAGGCGGGCCTAACTTAGCCGGACCTTACCCCGGGGTCCAGCGAGCGAAGCCTCCGGTGACCGGGCTCACTGTCCCGGCCGCGCGCCCCCGGCCCCCGGTCTCGTCCCCGTCCCGGGTGCGGCTCGGCGGAGCCGGCCGGGCCCGGGGGCGGCAGACGGCCTGCGACGGCCTTCCGTGATCACCTCGTCATGGCGGCTCCCTGGATTTCAACCCCCTTCTGTACGACAGTAGTTGTCCGGTCGAGCCGCACGTCAGCAGGCCGACGTCCGCCACCTCACCCTGTCCTGGAGCCGCCGCTCATGAGCCACCAGATGCCCGAGACGACCGGAGCCAAGGCCCATTCGGCACGGATGTACGACTATTTCCTCGGGGGCAAGACCAACTACGGTCCGGACCGGGAGGCCGCGGCCCAGTCGGTGGCCGCGTTCCCGAACGCTCTGACGGCGGCCCGCGAGAACCGCGAGTTCATGCACCGTGCTGTCCGCTATCTGGCGCGTGAACAGGGCATCCGGCAGTTCCTGGACATCGGCACCGGCATCCCCAGCGCCCCCAACCTGCACCAGGTCGCCCAGCAGGAGGCCCCGGGGTGCCGCGTCGTCTACGCCGACAACGACCCCATCGTCCTCACCTACGCCCGTGCCCTGATGAACGGCACGCCCGAGGGCGCCACGGACTACATCGAAGCCGACGCGCGTGACCCCAAGCGCATCCTCGACCACGCGAACGCCACGCTGGACTTCGACCAGCCGGTCGCCCTCTCGCTCGTCGCGCTGCTCCACTTCATCGCCGACGAGGACGATCCGCACGGGATCGTCCGCACCCTCGTGGACAGGCTCGCTCCCGGCAGCGCCCTGATCCTCTCGCACGGCACCGACGAACTCGACATCACCCTCCGCAAGGTGTTGGAGATCTACCGGACGCAGGGCATCACCCTGCGGTTCCGGGACAAGGAAGCGGTACGCGAGTTCTTCTCCGCGAACGACTTCTCGCTCGTCGAGCCGGGCATCGTCGCCACCTGCGACTGGCACCCGGAGCTGGTCGACAGGCTGGACGGCATCCGCCGCCCGGTGGGGTCGATCAGCCCCGAGGAGGTCGGCTGCTGGGCGGGAGTGGGGCTCAAGCCGACGGAGTAGGAGCGGTGCCGCGCGGGCGCGGCCCGGTGACGCCGCCGCAGCCGTGCCCGCCGGTCCGGGAGCGGGCATCGGCTCCCGGACCGGGCCTCACAGCAGGTCGACGACGCTCGGCGGCGCGAACAGATGCCGGGCGCGGTGCTCCAGTACGAAGCGGTGCGGCAGGTGGATCATCTCCGGGGAGGTGCACTTGGCGCACTCCGGGTACGAGGCGGGGATGTCGTCCGTGTGCTCGGTCGCCAGGTGCTCCGCCAGGCGGATCTGGCTGGTGAGGACGGTATCGAACGGGTCGCAGTCGAATGTCGGCCCGTACTCCTCGCGCGCCGCGTTCGTCACGTCGAGGGCGTGCTTCATCGCCTTGTACAGCTCGGTGCACTTCTCGCACCCCCACATCCACACGGGAGGGAGCGGCCAGGCATCAGCGGGGTCGGCGTCCCTGTGGTCCATGCCGTTCACAGTAGCGAGGGGGGATGGAGCCGTCAGCGAGACGGCCGAATTGGTGCGCGGTGCTTCCGCTCGCGCCGGGCACCCGGCGGTACGCGGATGGCCGCCGGGCTGAACCGGTCGGCTCCACACGTCAGTTGAGCCGCCCTCGGGGAGCCGGTACGGGCCGGCGGCCGCACGGTTCCCTCGCGGAGCCCGCGGGAGCCGCCGCCGGGCGCCGGGGCGGGACATGCGGCGGGATTCGGGATCGCGAATGCCCGCATCCGCGGCCGCCAGCGCGCGCCGGCATGGGTGCCGTCGAGTGCTGTACCGCAAGCCGCCCGTGCCGCCGGGCTCCGGCGTCGGCCGGCCACCATCCGGTCGGCCGTCCAGCGGCGCGGGGGCGACCGGACGGTGCCGGACCGGCGGCCGACCGGGTGGTGCACGGCGCTGACCGTTTGTCCGCCGCCCCCGGCGGCAACCGGAGCGATATGTTGTCCGACCTGTTCAGCAAGGGAACCCGGCAGCGCCCCCGCCTGCTCCGCGCGGTCGAGAACGGTCCGGGGCGGCTGCCCCTCGTCGCGCCGCTCGACGCGCTGGGCAGGCTGCGCATCCTCGATCCGGTGGTCGGCCCGCTCCGCGCCGCCGTCCGGAAGCTGCCGCTGAGCAGCCCGGCGCGGGACGTGCTGCACGGCCGGTGGCTGGGGCACCCGCTGCACCCGGCACTGGTGCAGCTCCCGATGGGTGCGTGGATGTCGGCCGGACTGCTGGACGTGCTGCCCGGCACCCGCCGCGCCGCCCGGGTCCTGGTCGGCGTCGGGGTGCTCACGGCGCTCCCGGCCGCGGCCACGGGCGCCACCGACTGGGCCCGGCTGCACCAGCCGCAGCTCCGTACCGGTCTGGTGCACGGGCTGGCCACCAGCGCGGCCCTGGGCCTGTACACGGCCTCGCTCGCGGCCCGGCTGCGCGGCCGGGAATGCAAGGGGCGGCTGCTGGGCTTCGGCGGGCTGACCGCCGCCGGCGCCGGCGCCATGATCGGCGGCCACCTGGCCTACCGGCAGGCGGCGGGCGCCAACAAGGCCGAACCGGTGCCCTATCTGGTGGGGCCGGGCTGGCACCGGGTGGGGAAGGTGGACGCCTTCCCTGTCGGACAGTCGGCGAGTGCCTCGCTGGGCGAGGTCGAGCTGCTGGTGCACCGCGAGCACTCCGGGGCGGTGCGGGTGCTGGCGAACCGGTGCAGCCACGAGTCCGGACCGCTGTCGGAGGGAACGGTGGCCGACGGGTGCGTGACCTGCCCCTGGCACGGCAGCACCTTCCGGCTCTCCGACGGCTGGAACGTCGGCGGCCCGGCCACCGCGCCCCAGCCCGGTTTCGAGACGCGGGTGGGGGACGACGGGATGCTGGAAGTACGCCTCCGGCAGCCGTGACTCCCCGCCCTGCCTCGGAAGGTCCACCCCCGTGCGGGTGACATCGGATACCGGGCGGTGCCGCCCCGTGCGTGCCGCCGCGGCCGTACCTCGCAGGCCGTCCGGGCGCCTCGTACGCCACACCGGGAGCAGCAAAATGCGCCGAACAGAATAAATGGTGCAAATATGGACGTCGGTGTGGGCAAAGGCGCCGCGGGGCGCCGGTGGACCGGGAGGCGCGAGGGTGGACGATCCGGCGCAGACGGCGTGCGGTACCGCTACGCCGCCCGCAGACGCTGACACGACGGCCCCGGACACCGGCGCGGGCTGCGCCGGAGGCCCGGGCGACGGATCCCGTGACGGCTTCGCGCAGGTGGGCGCCGTCGCGGACGCCATCTGCTACGAGGGATACCTGCTCTATCCGTACCGCCGCAGCTCCCCCAAGAACCGGGTGCGCTGGCAGTTCGGCGTCCTCGCCCCGCGCGCCTGGGCCGAGGTGCACGGCAGTGGGCAGCCCGGCGTCTCCGGAGCCGCCGAGTCCTGGTACCAGCAGACCCACTGCCTCTGCGACGCGGCGCCCGACGCGGTCCTCCGCGTCCGGGTGCGCTACCTCCAGGCCCAGTACAAGAGCGTGCAGCGGCGCACCGGCGCGGACGGCGCCTGGCAGCCGGTCGAAGCGCTGGACGCGGACGGCGAGTTGCACCTCTCCTTCGAGGAGGCCGTACCGCGCGAGGCCGACATCGAAGTGCCCGTCGCCGACCTGCTGGCCGGTCAGCGCTCCTTTCCCGTCGGCGCCCCCGGTGGCACGGACACGGCCCCGCTCACCACCCGCAGCGGCCCGGCGGCCCGCACCGAACGCCGCCGTCTTCCGGTCCGGGCCCGCACCACCCTGCGGGCCGAACGGCCCGGCGGCCCGGCCGGACCGTTGCGGCTGACCGTCCGCACCGAGAACACCGACGGCACCGTCCCCGCCTCGGCACCGCGCGAGGAGGCGCTGCGCAGCGCGCTGCTCGCCACCCACACGCTGCTCGGCGGCGACGGCCTGGAGTTCCACTCCCTGATCGACCCGCCCGCCCGGGCCCGGCCCCACGTCGCCGACTGCCGGAACGAGTTCACCTTCCCGGTGCTCGCCGGGGACGAGCGCGCGCGGTCGACGATGTTCTCCTCGCCGATCCTGCTCGACGACCATCCCCGGATCGCCCCGGAGAGCCCCGGCGACCTGCACGACGCAGCGGAGATCGACGAGATCCTCTCGCTGCGCACCTTCCTGCTGACCGACGAGGAGAAGCGCGAGGCGCGGGCCACCGACCCGCGCGCCGCCGCCATCCTCGACCAGGTCGAGAACATGCCCCAAGAGGTCCTCGCCGGGCTGCACGGCACCATCCGCTCCCTGGAGCCCGCCGCACCCGCCCCAGTCGCGGTGCCTCCCGGGCCGGCGCCCTGGTGGCAGGAGGGCGGGGACGAGGGCGTGTCACCGACCACGGACAGCGTGCTGGTCGACGGCGTACCGGTGCGGAGCGGGCACCGGGTCCGGCTGCGCCCGCGCCGCAGGGGCGCCGACGCGCACGACATGTTCCTGGTGGACCGCACCGCACACGTCGCGGGCGTCTTCCACGACGTGGACGGAAGCGTGCACCTCGCCGTCACGCTCGACGACGATCCGGCCGCGGAACTGCACGACTGGTACGGCCGCTACCACTACTTCCGTCCGGAGGAGGTGCGGCCGCTGAGCGAGGACCAGCCGGAGGCGCGGTCGCCGACCGGGTCGACGGGAGGAGAGGCCGGATGAACCCCGTCCACGTGCCCGGGCACCACCACGCGGGCGCTGACCGGCGCTCCGGCGGCCACCGCGCCGGCGGGTCCGCACGCCCCGGGCCGCCGCGGGCGGCCACCGTCCACGACCGCATGCGGGACCGGTTGCAAGGGAGGCCGAGGAGATGACCACAGCGAGCGGCACCAGACACACGAGCGAGCACCCCGCCGAGGAAGGGCGCGGCGGCATCGACGAGATCGACATCCTGTGGATCTCGGAGGGCATGAGCTGCGACGGCGACACGGTGTCGATGACGGCGGCGGACCAGCCCGCCATCGAGGACGTCGTCCAGGGCCTCATTCCCGGGCTCCCCAAGATCAACCTCTACAACAAGGTGCTCTCGCCCACCCTCGGCGGCGAGGAGTTCCTCGCCCCCTTCCGGGCTGCGGCACGCGGCGCGTCGCAGAACCCGTTCCTCCTCGTCATCGAGGGATCGATCCCCAACCAGAACATCATCGAGGGCGACGGCTACTGGACCTCCTTCGGCAACGACGAGGACACCGGCGAACCGCTCACCCTCAACTGGTGGCTCGACCACCTCACCCCGCACGCCTGGGCCGTGGTGGCGATCGGCACCTGCGCCACCTACGGCGGCATCCACGCGATGGCGGGCAACCCCACCGGCTCCATGGGCCTGGCCGACTACCTCGGCTGGGACTACACCTCGCAGGCCGGGCTGCCGATCGTGAACGTACCCGGCTGCCCCGTCCAGCCGGAGAACTTCATGGAGACCCTCACCTGGGTGCTCTACCACGCGGCCGGCGCCGCGCCGCCGCCTCCGCTGGACGACAAGCTGCGGCCCCAGTGGCTGTTCGGCAGGACCGTGCACGAGGGCTGCGACCGGGCCGCGTACTACGAGCAGGGCGACTTCGCCAAGGACTACAACTCGCCCAAGTGCCAGGTGAAGATCGGCTGCTGGGGCCCGGTGGTGAACTGCAACGTCCCCAAGCGCGGCTGGATGGCGGGGATCGGCGGCTGCCCGAACGTGGGCGGCATCTGCATCGGCTGCACCATGCCCGGCTTCCCGGACGCCTTCATGCCGTTCATGGACGAGCCCACCGGCGGCAGCCTCTCCGCGACCCTGATCCGGCCCTACGGCGCGTTCATCCGGCGGATGCGCGGCATCACCAACTTCGCCGTGAACCAGGAGCCCAAGTGGCGCCACAACGAGCCGGCGCTGACCAGCGGGTACGACCCGCACTGGCGCTCCTGACCCCCTGCACGGCAGCAGACAGACCGCGACGGGCCCCGGCCCGGTGACCTAGGCAAGGACTGATATGACGGCAACCGCTGACCGGGCCACCGCGGGGCGCAAGACCCCGCAGGTCGTGGACATGTCCTGGGACCCGATCACCCGGATCATCGGCAACCTCGGCATCTACACGAAGATCGACTTCGCCAACCGCGAGGTGACCGAGTGCCGCAGCACCTCGTCGCTGTTCCGGGGCTACTCGGTGTTCATGCGGGGCAAGGACCCGCGGGACGCCGGATTCATCACCAGCCGCATCTGCGGCATCTGCGGCGACAACCACACCACCTGCTCCAACTACGCGCAGCAGATGGCCTACGGGGTCAAGCCTCCGCCGCTGGCCGAGCACATCACCAACCTCGGCGAGGCCGCGGAGTACCTCTTCGACCACACCATCTTCCAGGACAACCTGGTCTTCGTGGACTTCTGCGAGGCCATGGTCAAGGCCACCAACCCCGGCGTGCTGGCCAAGGCCGAGCGGACCGAGGCCCCCCACGCCCACGTGCACGGCTACCGCACCATCGCCGACCTCATGCGCGCCTTCAACCCCTTCGAAGGCGCCGTGTACAAGGAGGCGCTGCAGGTCAGCCGGATCACCCGGGAGATGTTCTGCCTGATGGAGGGGCGCCATGTGCACCCCTCCACGCTGTATCCGGGCGGGGTGGGGACGATGCCTTCGCCCACCACCTTCACCGACTACCTCTCCCGCCTGATGCGCACCCTCGACTTCGTCAAGAAGTCCGTCTGCATGAACGACGACGTCTTCGACTTCTTCTACGAGGCGCTCCCCGGCTACGAGGAGGTGGGCCGGCGCCGGATCATGCTCGGCTGCTGGGGCGCCTGGCAGGACCACCAGGCATGCGACTACCGCTACGAGAACATGAACGCCTGGGGCAAGAAGATGTTCGTGACCCCCGGCATCATCGTGGACGGGGAACTGGTCACCAACAACCTCGTCGACATCAACCTGGGCATGCGGATCCTGCTCGGCAGCTCGTACTACGAGGACTGGGTCAACGAGGAGCCGTTCGTCACCCGCGACCCGCTCGGCAACCCCGTCGACATGCGCCACCCGTGGAACCAGACGACCGTCCCCGCACCGCAGAAGCGCGACTTCGAGGGCAACTACAGCTGGGTGATGAGCCCCCGCTGGTACGACAGCGCCAGCGGGCAGCACCTGCCGCTGGACACCGGCGGCGGCCCGCTGGCCAGGCTCTGGTCCACGGCGCTCAACGGGCTGGTCGAGACGCCCTACATCAAGGCGACCGGGCGCAGTGTGCGCATCTCGCTGCCCAAGAGCGAGAAGCTGCCCGAGATGACGTTCGAGTGGGAGATCCCGAAGTGGTCCAACACCCTTGAGCGCGACCGGGCCCGCCCCTACTTCGTCGCCTACTCGGCGGCCATGGCGCTGCAGTTCGCGGAGCAGGCACTGGATCTGGTGCGGGCCGGCGACACCAAGATCTTCAACGACTACGAGCTGCCGGAGGAGGGGATCGGCTGCGGATTCCACGAGGCGGTGCGCGGCGTCCTCTCCCACCACCTGGTGATCAAGGACAAGAAGATCGCCAACTACCACCCCTATCCGCCCACCCCCTGGAACGCCAGCCCCCGGGACATCTACGGCAACCCCGGCCCCTACGAGGACGCGGTGCAGGGCCAGCCGGTCTTCGAGGAGAACGGCCCGGACGACTTCAAGGGCATCGACATCATGCGCACCGTCCGCAGCTTCGACCCCTGCCTGCCCTGCGGCGTGCACATGTACCTGGGCAAGGGCAAGGAGCTCCAGCAGACGCACTCGCCGATGTTCGGCGCGGGCAACGGGACCGGAGCCGGCCATGGCTGACCCCTCCAGGCTGACCGACGACGACGTCGAGCAGCGGCTGGCGCAGCTGGACGAACTCCTCGAACGCGTGGAGACGGTCGCCGGGCCGGCCGCCGACGCCGCCCTCGCCGCCGTGCGCGGACTCACCGAGATCTACGGCGAGGCACTGGCCCGGGTCCGCGACCTCGCCGATCCCGAACTGGCCGAGCGGCTGACCGGCGACCAGCTCCTCGACCACCTTCTGGTGCTGCACCGGATCCACCCCGACCCCGTCGAACAGCGCGTCGCCGCCGCCGTCGAACACGCCGCGGAAACACTGCGCCGCCGCGGCACCACCCTCGAACTGGTGGGCATCGAGGAGGGTGTCGCCGCCGTCCGGCTCACCACCAAGGGATGCGGCGGCTCCGCGTCCGGAGTCGAGGAAGCGGTGCGCGACGTGCTGCTGGCCGCCGCGCCCGAACTCCTGGACGTCCGTCGGGTGCCGGACGAACCGGCAGCCGCGTTCGTACCGCTGGAGACCCTGCTGCCCACCGCCGCACCCGCCGCGGGGACGGCATGACCTCCGGAGCGCTCGCCCGCGTCATCCGCGACGCGGTGGACCCGGCCACCGGGTCCGCCGTCCGGCCGGACGCGGAGCGCTGCGACCTGTGCGGCGCCCCCGCCCCCGGCGACCACCGGCACCTGCTGGACACCGCCGCGGAGCAGGTGCTGTGCGCCTGCCGGCCGTGCTCGGTGCTCTTCGTCCGGGAAGCCGCCAGCGAGGGGCACTACCGGCTGATCCCGCACCGGCGCACCCGGCTGGAGCCGGTACCGACCGCGCAGCTCGGCGTCCCGGTCGGACTGGCCTTCTTCGTCCCCCGCGCGGACGGGAGCGTACGCGCGCACTATCCCAGTCCCGCGGGGGCGACCCAGTGGGAACTCGATCCCGAGGCGTGGCGTGGGGCCGTCGCAAGCTGCCCCGCGCTGGAGGGTCTGGCCGTCGATGTGGAGGCGCTGCTCGTCAACACCGTCCAGGGCCGGGAGCAGCACTGGATCGTCCCGATCGACGACTGCTTCCGGATGGTGGCGGTCGTCCGGCGGGAGTGGCGGGGCCTGAGCGGCGGCAGCCGGGTGTGGCCCGAGATCGACCGGTTCTTCGCCGAGCTGACCGAACAGCCGGGGTGACCGCGCGACACACCGGGCGCCGGCCCGCGCCCGGCGGCGACGGGACCGGACAGCCGGGCCGGACGACCCGGGACCGGACCGGCCGGGACCGGACACAACGGAAGGCAAGGAGGACGCCATGGGCCGTATCCGCGTCGGACAACCGCACGTCGCACCCGACACCCCCACCCACGTCCGGGGCATCCGCCAGGGCAACGAAGGCCCCGGGGACCGGCAGCCGGGTCACCACGAGGACGGCACCGCGGACGCGAGGCGGTCCACCGGCATCCAGGGGAAGAAGCACAACGCCATCATGAAGATCATGCCCAACATCTCACCCGGCTGAGGAGCGGCACATGCAGCGACGTCCCCCGTCCCAGACATCACGGTGCGCCTCCGCGCGCGGCCGGCGGTCCCGCTCCGGCCCGTGTGCGGCCAAACGGGTACTGCTCGGCCAGGCCGCGGTCCTCGGAGCCGTCGTCCTGGCGATGCTGGTCCGCGAGTTCCCGGGCCTGGTGCGCGAGGTCCGGATCTGGCGCATGATCGGCTTCACGTCGGGAGCCCGGCCGCCGCAGTGAGCGGGCCGCCGGGCGCCCGGGCCCGAGCGGTGAGCGGGCCGCCGCGGTGGCCCGCTCCAGGTACCGGTTCCGAACTGCTCGGCAATGCGGTGCCCGCGCGGCGCCGGTGTGCCCCGGAGCGTCCATGTGCGCTGGCCGCCGGCCACCGGGCCCGGCGCTGCACCCCGGTCGGTTCGGCTCACCGCTTGGGCCGGCACAGCGGCCTTCCTTCCGTATGCGGCGATGAAGCAGATCTGGGCCCTCGGCGACACCTTCGCCGGCATGTCCGGCGCGGAGATGCGCCGGCTCTCCGAGCGCAATGGTGCCTCGGGGATCTGGCTCGGACTGGAGTCCTGGGGCCCGGACGGCACCATGCTGCTGGCCGCACTCGGTGTCTTCCTGCTCTGGGGTCTGGTCCGTCCCTGGGGCCAGGTCTTCCCGCGCTGGACGCTGTTCCTGCGGGGGCGTCGCGTCCCGCGCGGGCTCCCGCTGGCTCCGGCCCTGATCGGGGCCGCCACCCTGGTTCCGTACGGCGTGCTCGTCCTCGGCTACGCGGCTCTGGCCACGTCGGACGTCGTGACGATGCGGAGCGGCGATTTCCATTCCCCGCACGACGCACTCGTGGTGACCTGGATCGGCATGGTCGCGTTCGCCGGGTACGGGGCTGCGTTGACTGTCGCGGCCTGCTCGTACTGGCTGCGGACCTGCCGACCGGCCCCGAAGCCGTGCACGGTGGCACTGCCCGTCGACGCGCGCACCACCCGGAACGCGGGTGGCGGGGGAGGGGGCGCGGGCGGCGGATGATTGACTTCCTCCCCGTGACAGCACACCAGGACGAGACCAAGGCGGCCTATGACGGGGTCGTCGAGTTGTACGCGTCGCTGTTCGCCGGCCGGTTGGAGACGCAGCCCTTCGCACGGAACATGATCGGCACCTTCGCCGAACTGGTGCGCGAAACGGGCAACCCGCGGACCGCCGACGTCGGATGCGGGCCCGGACATCTCACGGCCATGCTGCACGACCTGGGGCTGGACGCCCTCGGGTTCGACCTGTCCCCGGCCATGGTCGACCACGCCCGGCGGGCCCATCCGGCGCTGCGGTTCGACGAAGCACGGATCGAGGCCCTGCCGGTCGAGGACGACGCGCTCGGCGGCGTACTGGCCCACTACTCGATGATCCACACCCCGCCCGGGGAACTGCCCGCGCTGCTCGTCGAGCAGGCGCGCGTCCTGGAACCCGGGGGCCTGCTGCTGGCCTCGTTCTTCGCCACCGAGGGGCCCGAACCGGTCCGCTTCGACCACAAGGTCGCGCCCGCCTACAGCTGGCCGGCGGACCGGTTCGCCGCCTTGCTGACCCGGGCCGGATTCGTCCCGTTCGCCCGGCTGCTCCACGACCCCGCCTCCGAACGGGGCTTTCTCGACGCCCACATGCTGGCCCGCCACGGCCGAGCCGGCGATCCCGGTTGCCCTTGACACGGTGTCAAGGTCTTCACTGCTTCCCGAGGAGGTGGTCCGATGACCACGGTGGGACAGGACAGGGACGCGGTATCGGTGCTCCGAGGACTGGAGGACGGCCGTCCGTCGGTGCGACTGCGCACGGCGCTGGCAGCCGGGGCGGCACCCGACCCGGGCTTCGTCGACAAGCTCCTCGAACACTGCGCGATCGAGTCCGAGTTCTTCGTCCGCGACATGCTGACCTGGGCGCTCACCCGCCACCCGGTGTCCCTGACCCTCCCCGGACTGCTCCGGGAAGTCCGCGCGGAACGTGCCCAGGCACGCAGTCAGGCACTGCACACCCTGTCCAAGATCGGAGACCGGCAGGCGTGGCCCGCCATCACACCGGCACTGCTGTCCGACGCCGACGACGAGGTGGCGCGAACCGCCTGGCGGGCCGCGGTCGTGCTCGTGCCGCAAGGCGAGGAGCCGGCCCTGGCCGCGGCGCTGGCGACGCAGCTCGGACGCGGTGACCGGGAGACGCAGCTGAGTCTCAGCCAGGCGCTGGTCGCGCTCGGCGAAGTGGGCGCACCGGCCCTGGCGGCGGCGGCGAAGGCCAACGACCCGGGCGTGCGCGCGCACGCGCTCGTCACCCGGCGGCTGCTGCACGATCCCGACGCCGGATTCGGGCCCGCCATCGAGGAGGCCAAGCGCATCGTGGCCCTCGCCGGGGCCTCCGGAGCGGGCGAGGAGAACCATGCTGATCGGTGAGGTGGCCCGCCGGTCCGGGGTGAGCGCCCGCATGCTCCGGCACTACGAATCGTTCGGCCTCGTGCGGCCGTCGGGTCGTACGGGCTCCGGCTACCGGGAGTACTCGGCGCAGGACGTCCGGCGGATCTTCCACATCGAGAGCCTGCGGTCGCTGGGCCTGTCGCTGCGGGAGATCGGGCGCGCGCTCGACGATCCGGGGTTCACGCCCTCGGCCCTCGTCACCGACCTCATCCGCCGGACACAGGACCGGATCGCGGCCGAGACCGAACTGCTCACGCGGCTGCGCCGGATCGACGCTGCGGATCCCACCGGCTGGGAGGACGTCCTCCGGGTCGTCGTCCTCCTCCGAGCGCTGGGATCCCAGCACGCCGACGACCGCCAGCGCGCCGCACTCTCCTCGGCCGACGGGCTTCCGGTGCCGGTGGGAGCCCTGGTCGAGGCCGTGTTGCACGAGACGGACCCGAACGTCGCGGGCGCCCTGCGCTGGGCGCTGGCGCACTCGGGCGGTGGAGGCCCGGAGCTGCTTGCCGATGGTCTCGCCGCACCGGCACCCGGAGTGCGCCGACGTGCCGTCCAGGCCCTCGCCGAGCTGCCCGGTGGTGCGGCGACCGCGCACCTGCGGGACGCTCTCGAGGACCCCGCCCCCGAGGTCCGCGGTCACGCGGCCCTGGCGCTCGGGCCACGCGGGGCGGCCGAAGCGCTGCCCGTACTCGTCGAGATGATCGTGGCGGGAACGAACGACACCGATGCGGCCGACGCACTGGGCGAGCTGGCGAGCGACACCGCCACGGCCGAACGGATCGCGGCCGGGCTCGTCGACCGCCTCGCGCACGAGACGGCCGAAGCGGACGCACGGGGCCGCCTGACCCAAGCGCTGGCGGGCATTCCGGGGGCCACGGCGTCCCGCGCCCTCGAAGAGCTGTCCCACGACCAGGACCGGGCGGTGGCGCTGACCGCGGGATACCTTCTGCAACTCCGCGAGGCACGCTGAGGGTCCACTTCTCCGGGCCGGGGGCCGGCGAGCCCTGGGCCCGGTCCACACGTGGCCAGCCTCGGCACGAGGGGGACTCGTCGGTCCGGCAGCAGCATGGCGGTGCCGCCGGTGTGGCCTTCGCCTGGGAGATGCAACTCCTTGCCGGGCGCGCGGGAACCGCCGCCTGAGCTGACCGGTGTACCGGCTCCCGCAGGTACGCCGGATTCCGGCGAGCGCTCATCCCGAGGTGGGCGCGCACCGGAATCCGGCATCGATGCACCAACCGGATCGATCGACGTGGCAGAACCCCCAGGGGAACGGCGCATGGAGGACACGTGTCAGTAGGCGGTATGAGCGGCCGAGCCGAGAAGAAGACGTACGAGGGAAAGTCCATCACCGTGACCTTCGAGGCCGGGCGCTGCCAGCACGCCGCCGAATGCGTCCGCGGCCTGCCGGAGGTCTTCGACCCGGGCGAGCGCCCCTGGATCCGGCCGGACGCTGCCGAGGCCGAACGCCTGGCCGAAGTGGTCCGGCGCTGTCCCTCGGGGGCACTGCAGTACCGACTGGAGGGTTGAGTCCCACCGGAGGGTTGAGTCCCACGAGGGTGCCCGGCCGCGATCACGGCGAGCAGCGGAGACCGGGAGGTGAGGGCCGCGCAACCGGACCACACGCGCAACGTCACACGGCCCTCCGCGCCCCGGGCCACGGCGGTGGACCTCACTCGTGGTTCCGGCCCGGCGGCCCCGGAGACGCGTCCGGGGGCTCGTTCCCCGCCGGGCCCGCCGGGGGCCGGTGCCGCTGTGCCGGGTCCGCTTCCGGAGGGGGCGCCCCGGCCGGGCCCTCGTCCCACGGGTCGTCCGGAGAGCCCGCTGCCGGGCGGGCGCCCGGCGGCGGGCGCTGGTGGAACTCGACGGTGACGGTCTCGAAGCCCTTGAAGGTCTCCGTCGTCGCGTAGGAGGTGTACGCGCGGCGGTCGGCCCAGTTCAGCCACACCCGGTCGGTGAACGGGGTCAGCAGACTCCGGGGCCACAGCCGGTGGGCCCGCACCACACTCACCTCGGCCGCCACCATGAAGATCAACGCACCCAGGTAGATCCAGCCGAGCAGACCGAGCACGATGCCGAACATTCCGTAGGTCGCGCTCGCGCCGCGCAGCACATTGGTCGCGTAGTACCCGCCGGCCCACTGCAGCACCTGCCAGGCGCAGGCGGCTCCGAGCGACTCCGCCCACAGCCTGCGCAGCGCCACCCGATGGTGGGTGAGAAAGCTGTAGGTGGCCAGCAGCAGCCCGGCGTTCACGGCCACCGCCACCAGCGTGATCGTCGCGCGGAGCCCGGCGCCCAGGTCGGTCCCGAATGCCTTGGACTCCGAGGTCGCCAGCGACAGCAGCAGCGTCACGGACAGCCCGCAGACCACCGTCGTCAGGAAGAGCATCCCCTTCAGCCGCGACCTGAAGGGGTCGTGCCGCTGGTAGCGCGGGACCGCCCAGATCTTGTTGAGGCTGTACTGCGCGGCCTGAGCCGCACCCAGGCTCCCGTACAGGCTGCCGAGGATGCCGATGGCGAGAGCGATGCCGTTGCTGCGGAAGGCGTGGATCCGCCCTCTGAGCTGCTCCCCGAGCACCGGGAACTCCCCGAGCACCGAGTTCAGCAGCTGCCGCTGGAGATCCGGGTTGTCCTCCAGGAAGAAGCCGAGACCCGAGACGAACAGCAGCAGCACAGGAAAGATCGACAGGAAGGTGTAGTACGTGAGGAGCGCGACGAGATAGAGGGCCTGGTCGTCGAAGACCTTGTAGACGACGGCCAGCGGCAGACCGGCCCAGCGGTGCCGCTGCTGGAAGGCGTCGATCCGCTGCGCCGTGCCCATGCCCATGGCCCGTCGGACGCCTCCTCGACCTGCCCGTCTGCCCGTGCGCCCGGCCGAAGCCTCGCGATCGTCGCCCGCACGGGGAACCAGGTGCGGGGGTTCGTGCTGCCGGGCGGGGACCCCGCCCGGCGCCGGTACCGGACCGCTCTCGCCGTCCCAGCCAACCCCAGCCCGTACCCGGGCGCACCTCCCGGAGAGCCATCCGGCGGGTGCGGGATCGTCCGGCGGGGGACCGGTGGGCGGGGGGCGGCGGCCGACGGTGCGTTCAGGGCCAGGGGCCGACGGTGGATTCGGAGGATCGGGCGCCGGTGCGCGGCGGGCGGCCGGGATCATCGCGTCGTGCGGGCCCGGAACCACGAGACGGGCGGCGCAGCCTCGCTGGGGCCGCTCCGCCCGTTCCGGACGCGCATCAGATGCTGCGCGTCGTGTCTGTTTCTGCTGTCCGCGGGTCAGCCGACAGGCTTCACGTCCTTCGCCTGCCCATGAGGGCCAACCCCATGACCGCGAATCCGCAGAGTGCTGCCACACCTCCCGCGACCACATTGTTGACCACGATCTGCGCTGTGTCCGGAGCGCCGTTGATCACCCACTGCGAGATGATCACCCAGGCTCCGAGCAGTGGCGCGGTCCAGCCCAGCAGATGCGTCCGCTCGTAGGCGGAACCGAATCCGAAGGCCAGCACCGCGAACGCCAGCCCCACGATGAGGTTGCTCGCCGCGAGGGTCGTCGTCCCGTTGAAACCGACCACCCACGGTGAGATCGCGATGTAGAGGCCGGAGAGAAAGGCCAGCCCTTCGACGATCTGCGCGGTCGGAGTGGATCCGGCCTTCTCGTACCGGGCCCGCATCTCCACGAGGTCAGGGTGGTGCTCGATGGTGCTGCCGGTAGTAGGCACTGCCATGGTCCTCCTCCTTCCTTGGAGTGCCTTCGGTGAACGGCAAACCGTCCACCACTCCTCTTGAGTGACCAGCAAACGGGGTAAATCACCCCATCCAGTGTGATTTATATCATATTCGGGCTCTCCAGTCACCCCTGAGTGCGCTGTGTGGCCGGGGGATCACGGTGACGTAGGCTGCTCCTCTCCGTCATGCATAGGGGAGGGCATGGAACGGCTGCGCCACGACGATCCACGGCGGCTGGGGCCGTACGCACTCGTCGGCCGGTTGGACCGTGCGGGGAGCGAAGTCCGCCCCACCCTCCACCGCTTCCTCGGCCGCACCGCCGACGGCGACCGGACGGTTCTCCTCTCCACCGTGCGGGACCGGTCCGCCGCCGCCCTGTACCGGTTCCGCGCCGAGGCCCTGGCCGCCCAGCAGCTCACCGTCGGCACCCCCTGGCTGCTGCCGGTCAGCGAAGTGAGCGAACTGGCCGACCCCCCGGCGCCGACCTGGAACGCGTCCCCCTATCGCCCCGCACTGCCGCTGCCGACCGTCGTCGAGACCTGCGGACCGCTGCCGCTTCGCACTGTGCTCGCCGTCGGCACCGCGCTCGGGGAAGCGCTCGCCCACTTGCACGCCGCCGGGGCGGCCCATGCGGGCGTCACAGCCGATGCGGTGCTGTTGACCGGTGAGGGGCCGCGTCTCGGCGGCTACGGCGCGGCCCGGATCTCCGCCCCGGACGGTGAACCCCGCACCGCACACCCCTTTCTCGCACCGGAACAGGTCGCGGGCGGGCGCCCCCGCCCGCTGGGGGACGTGTACGCGCTGGCGGCCGTCCTCCGCTACGCGGCGACGGGACGACTGAGCGCAATCGGAACGGCGGCGGAACCGGGTGTCCCCGGCCCTGCCGAGCTCACCGCCCTCCTTCACACCTGCATGGCGGCGGATCCGTCCGACCGTCCGTCGGCGGCGGAGTTCCTACGGCGGCTGCCGCACGGCAGCACGGGCGGGAGCGTCCAGCCGGCGGACCACTCTTCGCGGATGGCCGAACCGGCGCGGCCCGGAGGCTCGCAGCCGCGCGGCGGCCCCGGCAGCACGATGCTGGACGGCGGCCCGGCACCGGACCACGGCACAGTACTGGACCACGGCACCAGCTGCGTGGCCGGGCTCCTGACACCCGGGTGGCTGCCGAAGAGGGCGAGCGCGGCCCTCGCCGTCCAGACGGCAGCGGTCCTCGCGGCCGAGACCGACGAGGAGTTCGCCCCCGCACCCGCTTCCGCCCCTGTCCCGACCCAGGCGGACGGCCCCGCACCGGCCGACTGCTCGCCCACGCCCGGCACCCCCGGCGGCCCGGCTGCCGGCTCTGCCGCAAAAAGCACCCGTGCACCGTCACGCCGCTCCCTGATCACCGCCGCGGGAGCCGGCGTCGCCGGCGTCGCCGTCGGCGGCTCGTTCACCTGGGCGGTGACCGCCGACGAACCACCCGTCCTTTCCCCGGCGGAACGGCTGGAACGCGAACACCCGTCCCGCAAACGACTCAAGGGCGCGCCGCCCACTCCGCGGTGGCGTTACGACTTCACCGAGCCTGCCGAGAAGTTCACGCCTCTGCTGTGGCAGGACGAGGTCGCCCTCCTGGCCGACGGAGCGGACGCCACCGGCATCGACATGCGTACCGGGAAGGAGCTGTGGCGCCGTGCGGACACCTCCCCCTCGGGCCGGGCCTGGCCCCTCCGCAACGGACTGGTGCTCCTCGCCGGCTCCGAGGACCTGCTGGCGCTCGACCCCCGCGACGGCGAGATCCGATGGCACTCGGAGCGCTACCGAACGAGCGGCCGCCGCCCCTGTGTGGCGGTCCTCGCCGCCGACGGAACGGTTGTCTGGCTCGTGGTCGGGAACCGCGGCTCCTCCGCCTCGCACCATCGAACCGTCGTCGCCTACGATCTCGCCGCAGACCGTGAACTGTGGACCGCGCGCCTCCCCACCGGCTACCAGGAGAGCCACCTGCTCCCCGCCGCGCTCGTAGTGGTGACCGCGCAGCAGGGCGACCCCGCGCGCCTCCCCTGGTGCCGGGTACCCCGGACGGTCGGCCGAACGAACCGGTGGACGAGGCGGTTTGAGAGCATGACCGCCATGGGGCTGACCGAACAGGCTTTCACCGTGCACGAAGGTGCCACAGGACCCGTCCTGGAGACCGAGCGGCTGCTGCTGCGCCCGCTGACGACGGACCATCTGGACTTCTTCGTGGAGCTGCACAGCGACCCCGAAGTCACCCGGTTCGTCCCCGCGTTCACCCGCGAACAGGCTCGCGAACGGCTCGCCGGCATCCAGCGCCAGTGGTCCGAGCGCGGCCACGGGCTGTGCGCGGTGGAGTCCAAGGAGACCGGTGCGCTCCTCGGCCGCTGCGGCCTCAACCACTGGGAGGTCTTCGACGAGGTGGAGGCCGGATGGACGTTCCGGCGGTCCTGCTGGGGCCGCGGATTCGCGACCGAGGCCGCCCGGGCCGTGGTGGAGTGGGGACTGGAGACGCTGGACGTCCCCTACCTCACCGCCATGATCGCGCACGGCAACACCGCTTCCCGGCAGGTCGCCCGGCGGCTGGGCTTCACGCCCGGACGCGAGGACACCTTCCTGGGCCATCGCGTCACCGTCCATCTGCGGCACCGGTCCGGCAGCCTGCCCGGCCCCCCGGCCGGATGACAGCGGCGCCCGCGGCGGACCCGCCGCTGCTGCGGCTGGCGGGGGTGAGCCGCCGCTACGGCGAGCGGCAGGCCCTGCACCCGCTCGATCTGGAGGTGCGGGCGGGCACCTGCACCGCCCTGTTCGGCCACAACGGATCGGGCAAGTCCACCCTGCTGCGCCTCGCCTGCGGGCGGGACCGGCCGACCACCGGCACCGCCCTGTTCGGCGGCGCACCGGTGGACGAGGACGATCCGCAGGTACGCGCCCGGGTGACTGTCACGGGGGACACCGTCGCCTGCTATCCGGACCTGACCGTCCGCGACCACTGGAACTGGTCGCCGTGGCACACGGAGTGGCCGATCCGCACCCGTGGATCGACCAGGTGCTGGCCGACCGGCGGCTCACCGACCACGCCGACCAGCTTCCCTCCGCGCTCTCCTCCGGCCGGACCCAGGCACTGCACCTGGCCGCCGCGCTCGTCCGCCCGCGGGACCTGCTCGTCCTGGACGAGCCCGAGCAGCGCCTGGACCCGGCATCCCGCACCCGCCTGGGCGCACTGCTGCGCGGCGAGACCGACGACGGCGTCGCGGTGCTGCTCGCCACCCACCAGGCCGAACTCGTGCACGCCGTCGCCGACCACGTGGTCGTCCTCGAGGACGGCAGGGTCGTCGCCGAGGGCGGCCTCGACGTGCTGGACGAGGCGGCCGCGCACCCCCGCGGCGGCGGTCCCCTTCGCGCTGCGGCGGGTGGGCGTTGCTGCTGATGCCGCTGTGCGCCCCGCCGTTCGCCGCCGCCGCGGTGCTGGCCGCGGTGCGCGGTCCGGTGCGGACGGAGTTGCTCTCCCTGGGGCTGGTGACGCCTGCGGGGGACGCCAGCGTCTTCGTGTTCCTCTTCTGGTACGCGGCACCGTTCCTCGCGGCGGTCGCTCCGCTCACCGTCGGGCTCGCATCGGGCGGCGTCCTCGACCCGGGGGCGCAGGTGCTGGATGCGGTGCGCCCGGTGGCGACCGCGGTCGGGCTCAGCTGCGCCCTGCTGTTCGCCACCGCGCGGAGCGCCGCGAAGCTGCGCCGCCCGGCGCCCTGAGTGGGTCGCTCACCCCTCCTCGGGTGCGGGCAGGATCTGCCGCAGCAGCCCGCGCGGATGCCCGCGGCTGCGCCACTCCCGGGGATAGCCGATGGAGACCTCCTCGAAGCGGACCCCGTCGTGCCGGGTGGTCCGGGGGATGTGGAGGTGGCCGTAGACGGCGGCGGCCACGTTGTAGCGGGTGTGCCAGTCGGCCGTCAGCTCCGTGCCGCACCACTGCGCGAACTCCGGATACCACATCACGTCCGTCGGCTCCCGCACCAGCGGCCAGTGGCTGACCAGGACCAGCGGGGTGCCGGGGTCGAGGGCGTCCAGCCGCTTCTCCGTCGCGGCCACCCGGTCCCGGCACCAGTCGTCGACGGCCGGATACGGGTCCGGGTGCAGCAGGTACTCGTCCGTGCAGACGACGCCGGAGGCGTGGGCGGCCGCCAGCGACTCCTCCTTGGTGTGCGTCCCCGGGGCCCGGAACGTGTAGTCGTACAGCTGGAAGACCGGCGCGATCACCACCTCGCCCTCCGACCCGGCCCAGCGCGGGTAGGGGTCCTCGGGCGTCAGCACGCCCACCGCACGGCACATCTCGACCAGTTGCGCGTACCGTTCGGCGCCCCTGGACTGCACGGGATCGCTGTGCGGAGTCCACAGTTCGTGGTTGCCGGGCGTCCACACCACGCGCGCGAACCGGCCGGCGAGCAGCCGCAGGGCCCACTCCACCTCGTCGAACCGCTCGGCCACGTCCCCGGCGACGATCAGCCAGTCCTCGTCGGTGTGCGGGCGCAGCGACTCGGTGACGGGCTTGTTGGCCGTCATCCCCACGTGCAGATCGCTGACTGCCAGCAGCCGACCCCGGCCGGATGTCATGCGGCTCCCCCCTGCGTGTCCTGCTGCGTCCCCCGCTGCGTCCGTCCGCGTCCCTCCGCGGACCCCTGGGCGCAGCGCCGCGGCGCTGCCGCCGCTCCGTCCGCACCGACCCTAACGTCCGCCGCCGACGAGCGGTGCGGACGGGACGGCAACGGGCGGCGGACGACGGCACGTCGGCGGGGGCTGTGCGGCCTCATTCCTCCGGGGGATTCTCGCGCGGGTTCGGCCTGGCGGCGGCGACACCGGGCCGGACCCCCCGGGCACGGTCCGCCGGGGAGATCCGCCGCAGGGTGAGGACGGCGAGGTCGTCCTGCTGGTAGGGATGGGAGAAGGCGCGCACGTCGTCGCGCAGCGCGCGGGCCAGTTCCCCGCCGGTCGCGTCCGCGGCGGCCCCCGCGGGCCCCACCAGGGCGGCGAGCCGCTCGGCCAGCGGATAGAAGGCACCGTGCCCGTCCCGGGCCTCGGACAGTCCGTCGGTGTACAGCAGCATGGTCGAGTCCGGGGGGAAGCAGACGCCCGCCGCGGAGCGCTCCTCGCGCACCAGCGACGCCAGCCCCAGCGGTACGCCCGTCGCACCGAGCCGCACAGCGTCGGGCGGCAGTGCGTCCCGGACCAGGAACGGTGTCAGGTGGCCGCAGTTGACCACCTGCGCCGTACCCCGGTCCAGCGGGTCGATCGAGACGACCAGGGCCGTGACGAACCGTTCGGCCTCACCCGAGTGGCGTGCGTAGGCGTTGTGCCGGACCACGGACGTCTCCAGCGCGCCGACCAGTCCGGTCAGCGCCGGCTCGCGGTGCGCGGCCTCCCGGAACCCGCCCAGCACGGCGAACGCCACACCCACCGCGGAGAGCCCCTTGCCCTGCACGTCGCCGATCAGCACCCGGGTGCCGTAGGGGGTGTCGGCCACGTCGTAGATGTCGCCGCCGAACAGCTTGTCCTCCTGCAGCGGCTCGAAGATCCCGTCCACCCGCACCTGGGACGTGAACTCGGGCAGCGGGTGCAGGATGTGCTGCTGGATGACGGCGGCGGTCGAGCGCAGCCGCAGCAGTTCGGTGTCCCGGGCGATCCGCCAGCGCGCCCCGAAGACCGCCAGCACGGCGAACAGCACGGTGAGCACGAGCGTGATGGCGTCGTCCAGGTGGTAGCCGGGGTTGCGGGCCACCGAGATGGCTCCCCCCGCCGTGGCCCAGACGGAGGCGGCCTGGGTCTGCCGTACGGTGCCCACGCTCGCCGCGATGGCGGGAAGGAAGATCAGCAGACCGACCAGGCGCGTCTCGGATCCGGCCAGGAAGCTGAGCCCGAAGACCAGCAGGGTGAGACCGAGGACCCAGGCCAGGAAGGCCGGGGTGGAGAGCGCTTTGGGCTGCGGGTGCTCCCGGGCGCGCTGCGCCTGATCGGGGGGCTGCTGCGGCCGCGGTCCGGCCTGCTGCTGTTCCATGGCCCGTTCCTAGGGTGCGATGCGGCGAGGGTCTGCTGTGCGACCCTCCATCCTCACCCGCGTACGGCCCGCCGCCCGGTGCGACACCGCGTGCGAGGCCCTCGGGGTCAGGAGTCCCTGCCCTCGGGGTCCCGCGGGAAGTGCGGGTTGTGGTCCTTCTGCCACGAGGTCTCCAGCGGCTCCGGACTGTGCAGCGGGATCTCCGGGCCGACGCCGCCGGTGGGAGGCCAGTCCGGGCGCTGGTCGGCGGGGAGGGAGCGGAGGGCCTCGCTGACGCTGGAGAACACCGGCAGCATCTCTGTGCTGCCGGTGAGCGCGAGCACCGCGGCGAGCCGCCGCCCCACGCAGGCCAGCAGCAGACTGCCCTCCCGGCGCTGCAGCAGCCAACGCAGCGCGAGCAGGCAGTTGAGCCCCCGCGAGTCGCAGAAGACCAGGGCGGTGACGTCCAGCACCAGATGGCGGTAGCCGCTGGTGACCACGGCACCGATGCGGTCCAGGTAGAACTGTTCGGAACCCCGGTCCAGTTCGCCGCTGAAGCGGAGCACAGCGCACTCGTCCTTGACGGTCAGCGGCGTGATGGCCAGACGGTCGTTCTCCCGCGACCTCAATCGGCCTCCGTCCCCCGGCACGGAGCCGGTGCTCTGCGCGTCCGCCCAGGCGCGGATCCGCGGATTCCGAGTATTCCAAAGCCGGTGCCCTGCGAGGCCGCCCGCGCCTCTCACCCGCCCGTGCCTCTTCTGCACCAGTGATCGTACGTGCTGCCACCGGGTGCGAGAGCCGCTTCGCGCGGGAGCGGCGGCCGTTTCCCCTGGTAACCCGCGGCGGGAGCGGTCGGCTCCGGCGGGGCTCCCGCCGCGGAAAAAGATCCCCGACGGTCTCCCGTGAAGATCCGACCTTTCCTCGTCCGCGCTCTTCGCGCCGGATGATGCATGAAGACGAAGGCCCCGGGTAACTGACCCTCCAGCCGTTCGAGCGTTCACATGGGGGACCGTTCGGCGGTGGCGGGTATTCACGCAGAGCGCGGTACCCCGTTGGCAGAGGAAAGACCCCCACATTCGCGGGTCGGGCTGCTTTCGGCGGCAACACCCCGCGGAGACGGGAGACAAGCATGGAACAGGTAGCGGCCCTCCGGGACGAAGAGGGTGTGACAGCGGACACAGCTCGGACGCGGTATTTGCGCAGCAGTTTCCAGGCGCGCGGGATCACGCGGAATTTCCTGGCCACGGTCTCGCCCCCGCCCTCGTCCGACGCCGCGGAAACCGTCCTGCTGGTCGTGTCCGAGCTGGTGACCAACGCGCTTCGGCACGGTCGGGGGGTCCGGGACTTCCGGCTGAGCGCCGGGCACGACTCCGTCACGGTGGAGGTCGCCGATTCCAGTGCGGTGCTTCCCCGGGACCGCAGCCCGCAGGATTTCGCCGAGGCGGAAGGCGGCGGTTTCGGCTGGCCCATCGTCTGCCGTCTGGCCCGCGACCTCACCATTCGGCTGCACCCCGACACCGGAAAGATCATCTGTGCGAATATCCCGCTGTAGCGGTGCGTCGAACGCTGCGGAAGACGGTGAACTCCCTTATCGGAAAAGCGTGTTCCGCCTCGACGCCGAGAAGGAATGGGCGGCCCGCGGGGCCGGGTCGGGGTCCGGGAAATCGAGTGGCCCGGAAGCCGTATTGAGCCGCGAATGCGGGGCCGCACCCCGGCCGGGGTGACACCGGACGGAACACTCCGCGCATCGGCGGCCTCCCCGCGCACCCGCTGTCGTCGCGCCCCCTCCGCACTCCCGCGGTCTCCGGTCTCCGGTGCCGCACCCCGGGCGGCGACGCGGTTCGCCGAGACGGGACGGCTCGCGCGCCCCGGGACCGGGATGCCCGGTGCCGCCGCCGGGACCGCGTCCTGGAGCCCGCCGGGCTCGCACCGCCCGGGGCCCGCACTCCCCGTGCGCCGAGTGCCTGCTCCGCCGAAGGGCGCGTCGCGGCCTCCGTCGGATTCCACCCGCCCCCCTTCGCCCCGGCGGAGCGCACACGTGCCGTGCGCGCCGGGTGCGCGCACCGGCCCCGCTCCGCCCTGCCGCCCTGTGTCGTGTCGTGCCTCCCCCTGTCGCGCCCTGCCGCCCCTTGCGCCCCCGCGTGCTTCCCGTCGGGGCCGCCGAGCGGGAGTCACCGCAGCGGAGGGTGGGAAAGCCGATTACTGAGAGCGCACCATTCCTAAACGCTTCGCGCTGCATGGCGCGCCTGGGCCGGAGAAAGGAGAAGCCGCTCCGGTATGACGACTCACGACCTCTCTGACGTCCCCGCCGCCGCACCCTCCCTGCTGGCGTACGCGCACGAGCGGACCGAACCCGTACTCAGGGAGGCCGTCGCAGCCCTCCAACCCGAGCTGCGGCGGGTCTGCGGCTACCACTTCGGCTGGACCAGGCCGGACGGCAGCCCCACCTACGGCGTCACCCCGGGCCCGTATCCGCACGCGGCGCTCGCCCTGCACGCGGCGGGCGCGGGCGAGCCGGAACGGAACGGCGGGGCGCCGGAGGCCTCCACGGCCGCGGCACTGCCGGGGGCCGCGGCCGTGGAACTCGTCCAGAACTGGGCCGTGCTGCACGACGACGTCATGGACGGGGAAGCGCTGCGGCGGGGCCGCTCAGCCGTGTGGGCCGTCTACGGCACCGGTTGGGCCGTGCTGGCCGGGGACGCGCTGCTGGGCGCCGCCACCCGCTGCCTGCTGGCGTCCGGGGAGCCGGACGGCGCCCGGGCGGCCGAAGGGGCGCAGCTGTCCGCCGCCCGGGACGCGGCCGCCGAGGCGGAGATACTGGAGGACGACGAGGCGGTCGGGGAGGAGCGGGCCGCCGTACTGCGCTTGCTGTCCCGGACGACGTCGCGGCTGATCAGCGGCCGCTCGGCCGAACTGGCGCTGCGCCGCCGGGCCCCGGAGGGGATCAGCGTGGCGGAGTACGCGGCGGTCGCGGCGGCCCGCACCAGCTCACTGCTGGAGTGCGCACTGGCGGCGGGGGCGCTGTTGGGCGGTGCGGAGGAGCGGGTCGTCGAGGCGCTGACACGGGCGGGGCACCATTTGGGGGTGGCCGCACAGGCGGAGCGCGACATCGAGGACCTCTGGTCGGGGACCGCGCTGAGCGGCCGGCCGGTCATGAGCGGGTTACGCGAGGGCGGTCCGAGCCTTCCGCTGATCACCGCGTTGCGCGCGGTCAACCCGGCCGCCCGCACCCTCGCCCGGTCGTTGGGCGGCGGCCCCGCCTGTCCGCCGCCCCCGGACGAGCTCGCCGACCTCATAGAGACCGCGGGCGGACGCGCCGCCGCGCACGAGATCTCGGCCTGGCAGCTTGCCGAGGCGTACACGCAGTTGGACAAGGCGTCGCTGCCTGCCGCCTCGCACGCGGCACTCCGTGCGCTCTTCCGGCACACCGTCACCCGCGCCTGAGCCGGGCCGCCGCCCGGCCCAGTACGGGGAAGGCCGCCGCGGCCGACAGGTAGGGGGGCGAGCAGCGGAACGGCCGCCGGCTGGTCCACGGTGGATCGGCCGGCGTCGCGCCGGTCGCCCTGCAGCGCGATGCGGTCGACGGTGAGGACGGCCGGCTGGGTCCAGGCCGAGGGCGCGGGCGAGCGAAGGCCCGGTGCCGGCGCCACGACCGCGCCCCCGGACAGAGTCCGAGGCAACGCCCGGCATCGCGCGCGCTGCGCGGCCGGTGCCGCGGGTGTCCTGCCGCGCGGCGCGAAGGTCGGTCACGGAAGGCTCCTGTGGGGCGACGGAGGACGTCTGACCTGTGCAGTGTCGATCGCGGCCAGGGCGGTGCGCCTCCTCGGCGATGAGGATCGGCGACTGCATCGAACGAGCGGCCGGGTGGATCTTGTGGGCCGTTCGGCGGCAGGGGCGGTGTCGCTGCGCGGGAGAGGGGACGAGTCAGTAAGTCAGTTAATAGGACTTATATGACTTTCTCGTCTTGGAGGAGAGCCCATGTCCGCTGCCCGCCCTGCTCCTGACCGCGCTCCCCACCATCCCCGGACGCCCGCCGCGACCCGTCGTCCGCGGCCCCGCGCCGCTCCCCGTCGCCCCCGGAGGTGTGGCGTCCTCCACCGGACCACGGCGGTGCTCGCCCTCGCGGCCCTGCTCGGCGGCGCGGCAGCGTGCGGCCAGACCGGAGGGGGCTCCGGACGGGACGGAGGACCGGCCGGTCACGGCAGCGGAGAGCAGGCGGAGCAGGCGCGCCGCGGACGGGCTCCACACGGCTTCTCACTGTTCGCCACCGGGGACCTGCTCGTCCACGACTCGCTCATCCGGCAGGCGCGTGCGGACGCGGGCGGCTCGGGGTACGACTTCGGCCGCATGCTCGCGGCCGCGAGACCGGCGGCCCGCGGAGCCGATCTGGCGATCTGCCACATGGAGACCGTCTACGGCCCGGACGGCGGCCCCTTCACCGGCTACCCGCTCTTCCAGACGCCGCCGCAGCTCGCCCGCTCCGTCAAGGAAGCGGGCTACGACTCCTGTTCGACCGGCTCCAATCACACCTTGGACGACAGCGCGGACGGGGTGAACCGCACCCTCGACGCCATGGACAGCGTCGGTCTCCGGCACGCGGGGTCGGCGCGGTCGGCCGGGGAGCGCCACCGTCCCACCGTGCTGCGGGCGGGCGGCGCGAAGGTGGCGCAGCTCTCCTACACGTACGGCACCAACGGCATCTCCCTGCCGGAGAACAAGCCGTGGCTCGTCAACCTCATCGACCCCGAGCGCATCATCCGGGACGCCCGGGCAGCACGCCGCGCGGGCGCCGACGTGGTGGTGGCCAGCATGCACTGGGGCACCGAGTGGCAGCAGGAACCCGACGACCTCCAGCGCTCCCTGGCCAGGAAGCTGACGGCCGCGCGCTCCGGCGGACGGCGCGACATCGACCTGATCCTGGGCACCCATGCCCACGTCCCCCAGGCGTACGAGAAGGTCAACGGCACGTGGGTCGTCTACGGCATGGGCGATCAGATCGCCGGCAAGATGAACGACCCGCGCGGCAGCATGGGCACCGCAGCGCGCTTCCGCTTCGTGCCACCCGAGGACGACCGGGGCGCGGCCGCCTGGACCGTGCAGAAGGCCGAGTTCACCCCGTTCATGATGAAGACCTCGCCCCGCCACACCCTCGTCAACCTCGCCTCGAAGGCCAGCCGGAGCGCGGGCGACCCGGCCCAGGACGAGGCGTACGCGGCCATCCGCGAGGCGGTCTTCAGCCGTGGAGCCGCGGAGGACGGGCTGAGCATGGCCCCCTGACGGCGCAACGGCTCCGTAGCGGCCGTGTGGGGGAGGGGCGGACCGTGGGCGGGGCGCGGGCGCCGGACGAGGCCCCGCGCCCCACCTGTGGTTCGGGAGGCTACCGGCCGGGGAAGCCCCCGGGCCCTGCCGGTCCTACCGGTCCTGCCGGGCTCACCGCGGCGGTACGGCGCCGGCCCGTCCGGCTGATCACCACGGCACCGATCACCATCAGCAGTCCGACGCCCGCCACCGAGGAGCCGATGGCCAGCGGCGCCGTCTCCATCGGCGGGTGCTGGGTGGGCTTCACGCCGTTCGGCGGGGTCAGGAACTTCTTGCCCTTGTACGCGCTGGCGGCCGCGCCGTCGGCGGGCGGATCGGACGCGGCGCGTACGGCCGCGGCCGCGTCGATCATCCCGTGGCCCACCCTGGGGTCGTAGCCGCCCGGCGGGTGGTGGGCCGTGTCGGTGAGGATGGCGCGGACCTGGGAGGGCTTGAGTTCGCCGTCCTTGCCGAGCATCAGTGCCACCACACCGGAGGTGAGGGCCGCCGCGGGTGAGGTGCCGTTGACGGGCGCGTAGCCGCCGGTGTTCTTCGCGCTGACGATCCCCACGCCGGGAGCCGCGACGCTGTTGTACGTCCGGACCGTGGAGAAACCGGCCCGGCTGCCGCCCTGCGCGACGGCGGCCACCGCGATCACACCCGGGTAGCCGGCAGGGTAGGACGACTCGTTGAAGACGTCGCCGTCGTTGCCCGCCGAGGCCACCACAGTCACCCCCTTGTAGGCGGCGTGCGCCAGCGCCTTGGTCTCCTCCTCGTCGAACGAGGACCCGAAGGTGTCGCCGCCCAGCGACATGGAGATGACGTCGGCACCGTGGTCGACCGCGTAGGTGATGCCCTGGGCGACCGGGCTGGGGCCGGTCTTCCAGTCGCCGACATCGTGCTCCTTCTTGTCGTCGATCACCCGCACCGACAGGATGTCCGCCTCTGGGGCGACCTTGAGCACGTCGGAGGCCATGGCCGTGCCGTGGCCTCCCCAGCGCGGATCGCCGGAGTGGAGTCCGTCCTTGAGGAAGTCGGGCCCGGTGGTGACCTTGCCGGCCAGGGCCGGGTGGTCCTTCTCGACGCCGCTGTCCAGCACGGCGACCTTCACGCCGTCGCCCTGCGAGGCGCGCTGGGCCGAGGACAGCCCGAGCGCTCCCGCTTCCCAACTGGCAGGGGTGTCGGCCCGGGCGGGGGCCGCGGTGACCGCGCACAGCAGCGCGCTCAGTCCGGCAGCGGCGACCGCGGTGCCGATGCGCCGACGCGTCATGACGTCTCCTCCAGCAGCAGGTCACCGATGTGCACGTCCAGGTCGTGGGCGAGGGTCTCGGCCCCTTCCCGCCAGGGCATCAGGTCCGACTTGGCGTCGAGTTCGGTACGGCCCCACTGCCCGGGCAGCCGGCCCGCCTTGCGGCCGTCCGCCGATCCGGCCGAGGCCGCGATGGCGTACGGCAGATGCAGACCGGTGGCCTGCATCCCGTCCGTGCCGTTGCGCCTGGAGTCCTTCCAGTCGGCGGCCACCGTGTCGGGGACCGCGAGTGCCTTGACCCCGTGGCTCTCGGTGCGCTTGTCCCGCTCCGCGTCGAAGAAGGTGCCCATCCCCTCCTCGGGGTTCTCGACCTCGGGCAGTACGATCAGTGCCACGGTGGCGACGAAGTTGCCCGTGGGATCGGCGTATGTGGCGCGCAGCACCGCCTTGCAGCCGCGCTTCTCGGCCTCGGCCGCCAGCGTCCCGGTCAGGGCTTCGGCACAGCCGGTCTGCTCGGATATGCCCAGCCGGTGCCATTCGGCGCTCTTGGGGTCGTCCGCTTCCGACTGGGCGTCCGCCTTCGGCCCCAGCGTCTTGGGGAAGAGCTTGTCCACCGGCTCGTTGCGCCACATGGCCGGTCCGTAGCCGGTGCGGTTGGAGACGTCCTGCTGCGCGTTGGAGACGGTGTGCGCCGCCAGCGCGCCGCCCGCGAGGAGTGCCAGGGCGCCCACGACGCCGAGGAACGCGGTCAGGCAGGTGCGACCGGTGTTCTTCTTGGGCGGCGGGAGCGGCATGCCCGGCTGCATCCCGGCTCCTGGCGATCCGCTTCCGGGTATCCCCGGTTGCGGCATGCCCGGTTGCGGTCCGGGCGCGCCGTGCGGTCCCGGAACACCGTGCGGGGCAGGGCCGCCCTGCGGGGAGGAGCCACCCTGGCCCGGAGGCATGCCGATCGGCCCGGGCATGCCGGGTGGTCCGGGCGGGCCGGGCGGGCCGGGCGGCGGGCCGGGCGGCATCGCGGGCGGTGGGCCCGGCTGCCGCCCGTAGCCCCCGGCGCTGCCTGGGGGCTCGGGTGGGCTCGGGTAGGACATGGCTCCCCTCCTCGGCGATCGGCACCCCTGAGCGCGGGTGCAGAGCAGCGGGGGGAGACGCCTGCGCTCGCTGATTTAACGCGCGTGCCCCCGCGTTTGCGTAGCAGACCCTATCGGCCGTTCCTGGGCCGGAAGCTCTGTCTCCGGTCTCGTCTGTGTCACAGAACTGCAGGTCAGAACAGTTCAGGACATACCAGCCCATGGACGTGGGACGAGGACCGCACCGCGTCCGCCGCGGCGGTTCGCCACCGTGCGCTCAGACCGGCTGGAGCGTCTCGGCGGCGCTGTCCTCGCGGTCGGCTGCCGGAGCCTGCTCGTCCTCGGGGACGGCGATGACCCAGCGGGTCCGCCGGCGCGGGCGCAGATAGCACGCCCAGTAGACGACGGCGACGAGGACGATGCCGCCGGTGACGGCGAGACTCTCCGGGCTCTGCCGGAACAGGACCCACAGCAGCACCGCCATCAGCAGCGCGGGGAGCACCGGCCACAGCGGCATGCGCCAGGCGGCGCGGTGCTTGAACTCCGTGCGCCGGGCCGCGAGGGCGCCGAGCGCGACGAAGACATACATGCCTGCCACCGCGACGCCGGTGACCTCGCTCAGCATGTCCAGGTCGACGAAGCACAGCAGCGCGCCGGGCAGGCCCACCACGAGCGTCGCCACCCAGGGGGAGCCGAAGCGCCTGCCGAGCCGGGAGAAGGCGCGGTTGACCGGCGCGGGCCAGGCGGAGTCCCGGGCGGAGGCGAAGACCACCCGCGAGTTCTGGACGACCATGACGATGGCGGCGTTGATGATCGCCAGCGCGATGCACAGGCTGATGAACGTCCCGACGGCCGAGTTGCTCCAGCCCTGGACCATGCCCGCGATGTCCCCACCGGCGAGGGTCCGCAGATCCGGTGCGCCCAGCGTGATGGCGACGACCGGGACGATGACCACCGCGAATCCGAGCGCGAGGGTCCACAGCACGGTACGGGCCACGGTGCGCCGCGGGTTCTCCATCTCCTCGGCCAGGTACACGGCCGTCGAGAAGCCCTGCAGGATGAAGAGTGCGGTGGCGAGCCCGGCGACGATCAGCCCGGCCGTGACCGGCGCGGTGTGGCCGTGTCCGCCGTCCGTGACCGGGTGCACCAGTACCGAGGCGGAGCGGCGGGTGTGGGTGAAGCCCAGCACGGCGACCACGGCGGCGCCCACCACCTCCAGGGCGAGGAAGACGCCGGTGATCCAGGCGTTGGCCCGCAGGTCCAGCAGCCCCATGGCGGTGGACAGCAGCATCACGGCGGCCGCGGCGAACCGCGGATCGAGGTGCACGAGAGGCGCGAGGTAGTCGGCGGTGCCCAGCGCGATGATCGGCGGCACGATCATGACGACGATCAGCGACAGGACGAACACCAGCCAGCCGGCCAGCCTGCCCAGCAGGGTGCCGATCATCGCGTACTCGCCGCCCGAGCTGGGGATCAGGGTGCCCAGTTCGGAGTAGGTGAAGGCGACGCCGACGCACAGCAGGGCCGCGACGGTGAGGGCGAGCGCGGTCCCGGTGCCCAGCGTGCCGAGCGAGTCCGGCACGATCACGAACAGGGACGAGGCCGGGGTCAGGCAGGACAGGGTGAGCAGTGTGCCGCCCACGACGCCGATGGAGCGGGTGAGCCGTGGCCTGCTGTTCGCTTCGCGCGTGTCGGTCATGCTGTTCCGTTCGTACCGTGCGTACTGGGCGGGGTGCGGTATCGCCTCCGGTGGCGCACCGAGCGGCGGTGCGGAATGTGCGGGTGCCGGAACGCGGTCCGGTCGCCGCATACAAGCCGCTGCGGCAAACCGGAGTCAAGACCTCCATTCGACGGAATCCGTTGCTCAGTGTCCCCTTGAAGTCTCTTCCGGTTGCGGGACACGTCCTGCACGGCCGATTTCGGCTCACGAGGAAACCGCAGCGACGATTCTCGAAATTTCTCGCCCCGCACCCCCGCGCAGCCTGCGCCGTCTCAGGATGCGGCCGGCCGGCTCGGCGCACCCCGCTTCCCGACCCGGCGCAGGCCCGCGAGACGGCGCCGCACAGTCGCGGCCCACGGGACGGCTCGGAACACGCCGGAGGACCGGTACACGTGGGAGGACCGGGGAAGGGGAGGGCGCGCGGTGGCCAGGGGCCGCGGCGAGACGCAGCCCGCGCGAGGCCGGAGGAGCAGCTCTGCGGGAGACGGGAGGCGGCAGACGGGAAGTGGTCAGTCCGCGCGCGGCAGGCCGAACGCCGCCACGATCCGCTGCGCCGCCAGCGTCGCGGTCAGCCCGCCCTCGCGGACCTGCTCCTCCAGCAGCGGTGCCAGCCGCCGCACCTCCGGGTGCTGTTCGAGACGGCTGAGCAGATCGTCGCGGACCATCGACCACACCCACTCGACCTGCTGGTCGCGGCGCTTGGCGGCCAGCTCCCCGGTCGACTCCAGCACCGCGCGGTGCCGCTCCAGCCGCTCCCACACCTCGGCCAGACCGGTGCCCTCGCGGCCGCTGCAGGTGAGGACCGGCGCGGTCCAGGCCGCGTCGGAAGCCCGCATCAGCCGCAGCGCACCCGCCAGCTCGCGGGCCGCCGAGCGGGCGTCCCGCTCGTGCGGCCCGTCCGCCTTGTTGACGGCCAGTACGTCGGCGATCTCCAGCACGCCCTTCTTGATGCCCTGGAGCTGGTCGCCGGTGCGGGCCAGGGACAGCAGCAGGAAGGAGTCGACCATCTGCGCGACGGTCGCCTCCGACTGGCCGACGCCGACCGTCTCCACCAGTACGACGTCGTAGCCGGCGGCCTCCATCACCAGCATCGTCTCGCGGGTGGCCTTGGCGACCCCGCCCAGCGTCCCCGCGGTGGGGGAGGGGCGCACGAAGGCGTCGGGGTTGACCGCGAGACGTTCCATTCGGGTCTTGTCGCCCAGGATGGAGCCGCCGGTGCGGGTGGAGGAGGGGTCGACCGCCAGCACCGCCACCCGGTGGCCGCGCTCCGTCAGCAAAGTGCCCAGCGCGTCGATGAAGGTCGACTTGCCGACCCCCGGCACCCCGCTGATCCCGACCCGCCGGGCGCCGCCCGCGTGCGGCAGCAGCACCGTCAGCAACTGCTGGGCCAGCTCCCGATGGTCGGCCCGGCGCGACTCCACCAGCGTGATCGCCCGGGCGATGTACGCGCGGGAGCCCGCCAGCACGCCCTCGGCATAGCTGTCGATGTCGATCGCCCGCGGCATCCGCTCAGCCCTCACGGCCCTCGGCGGCGTCCCGGCCCGGTTCGCTCCCGCCCGGTTCGCCCGCGTCCGGCTCCGCGGGGTGGCCCAGCTCGGCGGCCAGCTTGCGCACCAGGTCGTAGGCCGCGTCGGGGATGACCGTGCCGGGCGGGAAGACGGCCGTCGCGCCCGCCTCGTGCAGCGCCGCCACGTCGGCGGGCGGGATCACCCCACCGACGACGATCATGATGTCGTCCCGGCCCGCCGCCGCGAGCTCCTCGCGCAGCGCCGGGACCAGCGTGAGGTGACCGGCCGCCAGCGAGGAGACGCCCACGATGTGCGCGTCCGCCTCGACCGCCTGCCGCGCCACCTCCGCCGGGGTCTGGAACAGCGGGCCGACGTCGACATCGAAGCCCAGGTCGGCGAAGGCGGTGGCGATCACCTTCTGCCCGCGGTCGTGGCCGTCCTGCCCCATCTTGGCCACCAGCAGCCGCGGCCTGCGGCCCTCCGCCTCCTCGAAGGCGTCCACCAGCGCGCGGGTGCGGGTCAGGGACGACGACACTCCGGCCTCCTCGCGGTACACACCGGAGATCGTACGGATCTGACCCGCGTGCCGCCCGTACACCTTCTCCAATGCGTCCGAGATCTCCCCGACGGTGGCCATGGCGCGCGCCGCGTCCACCGCGAGTGCCAGCAGATTGTTCTCCAGACCCGGCCCCGAAGCGGCCCCGGCGGCCCGGGTGAGCGCCTCCAGGGCCGCGCCGCAGGCCGCCTCGTCCCGTTCGGCGCGCAGCCGTCGCAGCTTCTCGACCTGCTGGGCCCGCACCGCCGAGTTGTCGACCTTCAGCACGTCGATCTGCTCGTCGTCGACCGCCCGGTACTTGTTGACCCCGATCACCGGCTGCCGACCGGAGTCGATCCGGGCCTGGGTGCGCGCCGCCGCCTCCTCCACGCGCAGCTTGGGAATGCCCGCGTCGATGGCCTTGGCCATCCCGCCCGCGGCCTCGACCTCCTCGATGTGCTGCCAGGCCCGGCGCGCCAGGTCGTGGGTGAGCCGTTCCACATAGGCGCTGCCGCCCCACGGGTCGATCACCCGGCAGGTGCCCGACTCCTGCTGCAGCAGGAGCTGCGTGTTGCGGGCGATCCGCGCGGAGAAGTCCGTCGGCAGCGCCAGCGCCTCGTCCAGCGCGTTGGTGTGCAGCGACTGGGTGTGCCCCTGGGTCGCCGCCATCGCCTCGACACAGGTGCGGGTGACGTTGTTGAACACGTCCTGCGCCGTCAGCGACCAGCCGGAGGTCTGCGAGTGGGTGCGCAGCGAGAGCGACTTGGGGTTCTGCGGGCCGAACCGCGAGACCAGCTTCGCCCACAGCAGCCGCGCCGCGCGCAGCTTGGCGACCTCCATGAAGAAGTTCATGCCGATCGCCCAGAAGAACGACAGCCGCGGCGCGAACGCGTCCACGTCCATCCCCGCCGCCATCCCGGCGCGCAGGTACTCCACCCCGTCCGCCAGGGTGTAGGCCAGCTCCAGATCCGCCGTCGCCCCGGCCTCCTGGATGTGGTAGCCGGAGATGGAGATGGAGTTGTACCGCGGCATCTTCTGCGAGGTGTACGCGAAGATGTCGGAGATGATCCGCATGGAGGGCTGCGGCGGGTAGATGTAGGTGTTGCGGACCATGAACTCCTTGAGGATGTCGTTCTGGATGGTCCCTGCCAGCTTCTCCGGCGGCACACCCTGCTCCTCGGCCGCGACGATGTAGAGCGCCAGCACCGGCAGCACCGCGCCGTTCATCGTCATCGAGACCGTCATCCGGTCCAGCGGGATCCCGTCGAAGAGCTGCCGCATGTCGTAGAGCGAGTCGATCGCCACGCCCGCCATTCCGACATCGCCCGTCACCCGCGGGTGGTCGCTGTCGTAGCCGCGGTGGGTGGGCAGGTCGAAGGCGACGGACAGGCCCTTCTGCCCGGCCGCCAGGTTGCGCCGGTAGAAGGCGTTGGACTCCTCCGCGGTGGAGAAGCCCGCGTACTGGCGGATCGTCCAGGGCTGGTTGACGTACATCGTCGGATACGGGCCCCGCAGATACGGCGCGATCCCCGGATAGGTCTCCAGGAAGTCCAGCCCGCGCAGGTCCTCGTCCGTGTAGAGCGGCTTGACCGCGATGCCCTCGGGCGTGTTCCAGTCCAGTTCCGGGGCCTCGCGCCCGGTCCGCTCGGCGACCGCCTCGCGCCACTGCCCGGCGGTGCCCTCGGCGGGCTCCGGGCCGTCCAGTCCGACGGTCGTGAAGTCGGGCACCGGGCTCCCCGGTTCCGCGTCCGGTCCTGTCGTCCGGCGGCTCATGCGTCGACCCCCATGCAGTCGAGAAGGGAGGTGAGAAGGGCGACGGCATCGCCGCCCGCGTGGACGAACCCGTCGACGCCGTACTCGGTGGACTCGGCTTCCCCGGGGCGGCCCGCCAGCAGCACCCGGGTGGCGCCCGCCGCCCGGAGCGCGGCGCCCACGTCCGCCGCCTGTTCGGCGTAGAGCGTGTCGCTCGAGCACAGGCAGGCCACCGAGGCGCCGCTGCCCTCGAACGCCCCGGCCGCGTTCCCCGCGTCCACCGTCACCGGATCGTGCACCGGCTCGATGCCCCCGGCGCGGGCGAGGTTGGCGACGAACGAGACCCGTGCGGTGTGCACGGCGGCCGGGCCCAGCGCCGCCAGGAACAGCTTCGGGCGGGCACCGGTCGCCGCCAGGTGCGCGTCTGAGCGGGCCCGCAGCGCCTCGAACTGGTCGTCCCGGCGCACCCGCGGCAGCCCGCCGCCGGGCCGCTCGGGCGCCCGTTCCCGCTCCACGGGCCGCTCGTCCAGCAGCGGGAACTCGCTGACACCGGTGATCGGTTCGCTCCGGTGCGCCAGCGCCCGGCCGCGCTCCGCCCAGCCCTCGCGCAGCCGCGCCTCGACCAGCCCGTCGCGCAGCGCGGCCGCCATGCCGCCCGCGCCCTCGATCTCCTGGAACCAGGCCCAGGCCGCGCGGGCCAACTCGTCGGTGAGCGTCTCCACATACCAGGAGCCGCCCGCCGGGTCGATCACCCCGGCCAGATGGGACTCCTCCAGCAGGATGGTGGAGGTGTTGCGGGCGATCCGGCGGGCGAACCCGTCCGGCAGGCCGAGCGCGTCGTCGAACGGCAGCACCGTGACGGCGTCCGCGCCGCCCGCCCCGGCCGCCAGTGTCGCCACCGTCGTACGGAGCATGTTCACCCACGGGTCGCGGCGGGTCATCATCACCGCCGAGGTCACCGCGTGCTGCCGCTGGGCGCCCGCCCGGGAGGGGGCGCCGCACGCCTGTACGACGCGCGACCACAGCCGGCGCGCCGCACGCAGCGCCGCCATGCTGGTGAACTGGTCCGCCGTCGCGGCGTACCGGAACTCCAGCTGCCCGCAGGCCGCCTCCACCGGCATCCCGGCAGCCGTCATGTCCCGCAGATAGGCCACTCCGGTCGCCAGGGCGCAGCCCAGCTCCCGTGCGGGTGTGCCTCCCGCCTCGTGGTACGGCAGCGTGTCCACCACGTAGGTGCGCAGCCCCGGCTCCCGCCGCCCGCACTCCTCCGCCAGCGCCGCCGCCTCGGGGCGCAGCTCCGGTACCGCCCCGTGCGCTCCGGTGCGTGCCGCGTACCCCAGCGGATCGGCCCCCAGCAGGCTGCCGGGGGCGGGCTCGGCACCGTCCGTCAGACGCCCGCGCAGCCGCAGCAGTTCGGCGGCCGCCCGGCCGAAGTCGGCGCCCGCCTCCAGTACCACCGGCGCCAGATCGAGGTAGACGCCCTCCAGGGCGCTCTCCAGGTCCTCGATCGGCAGCCCGCCCTCGCCCACCGCCAGCCAGACGGAAGTGACACCGTTCTCCAGGTCGCCGAGCACCGCCTCCCGGGTCCCGGCGGCGTCGGTACGCGTGTGCCGCTGCCGTACGTCCCAGCCGTGCGCGGCATTGCCCTCGGCACGGGCTCCCCTGGTGAACGGCGCGAACCCGGGGAACCCCCGCGGGCCGCCCGTCCCTTCCTTCGTGACTTCCCCCGTGACTTCCCTCGTGTACAGGGGACGTACGTCGATGCCGTCGGTGAGCGTCGTGGTGAGGGCGGACTCGGGCTCGGAGGCGTCCGGGACCGTCGCTCCCGTCTTGCGCAGAACCCCGGAGACGAGCTGCTGCCACTGTTCGTAGGTGGCGTCCGGGAAGTCCTGCGCGAGGGAGAGCCCTTCTTCAGGCGGGACCGTCATGGCCGCAGATTAGGTGAGGTGACCGGCGAGTAGCAGCAACCCGAGGGTGTGACCTTGCACTCTCCCGCCGCGGGCGGTCTGCCTTCGCACGGTTTGCCGGGCGTGCCACGGCTCCCGCCGACTCATCCGCTCCGCGCGGCGAGCTCCCGCCGGGCGAGTCGGTCGGCCCGGCGTGTCGTCTCCGGCTGGCGGTAGCCGGGGGCCAGCCGCAGTACGAGGGCGCAGGCATTGTCCAGGCTGATGCCGCTGCCCACGGAGACGAACACCGGCTTGACTCCGTCCTGGGTGCGCAGTGCCCGGCCGACCGGCTCGCCGTCCATGGTCAGCGGCGACCACGCTCCCCGTTCCCGGGCCGGGGTCTCGTGGTCGAAGACGAACGGGGTCTTGGCCACTCCGAAGCAGGGGAGGCCCGTCAGCACTCCCAGGTGCACGGCGAGTCCCGCACGCCGGGGGTGGGCGACGCCGTAGCCGTCGCACACCACCACATCCGGCTCCGGGTACCGGGACAGCCCGCGCAGCGCGGCGGCGACCGACGGCAGTTCGCGGAACGCCAGCAGCCCCGGGACGTACGGGAAGGAGGCGCGCCCCACGTGCACCGACTCGTCCAGCACGGCCAGCGTCGCCGCGTCCAGTACGACGGCCGCCGCGACCAGTCCGCCGTCGTCGGCGTAGGCGACGTCGACCCCGGCGACCGTCCGCACCTCGTCGGGACCGGGACCGGGGCCGACCGGATCGGCCGCCTCGCGCAGCCGTTCCTGCGCCGCCACCGCCTCGGCCTCCGTGGTGGGCCACCCCTCCGGCACCGCCGTCACCCCGTGGTGTGCTTCCACCCCGACCGTCCCCACGTCACGCTCCCGTTCGTCCCGCTCTTCCCAGGTGCGCGCGGTGGCACGGCCTGCCGCGCGTCACTGCGCGCAGACGACATCGTGCAGTTCGATCGGATGCGAGTCCAGCGCGACGTAGGCGGTCGAGGTGCTCGCCGTCCCGTCCGCCCAGTGTGCGGTCACCGTGGCCCAGCCGAACCCCGCCGACTGCGCGGTGGTCACCGGGCCGACCTCGATGTCCCGCGGCGTGATCTGCGCGCACAGGATGACGTCGCGGTCGGGGTGCTGCGCCTGCTTCAGCTTCAGGAGGTCGGAGACGAAGTGCTCCCGCTGCACACGGTCCGGGCCGTGCGTCCCGTAGAACCAGGTCAGAAAGCGGTGGATCTCCGGACCGGTGTGGCGCCGTGCCGCGGTGTGCCCGCTCCCGGCCGGGGGCTCGTAGATCTGCGGGGTGGGACGCGCCGGGGCCGCATGCGCACTCGGGGCTCCCTGCCCGGACGGCGCGGCCCAGGCGCTCGGCGACACCAGCGCCAGGAGTGCGGCACCGGAGGCGCACAGCGCGAGGACTCCGGCGCCACGGCACCGGGCACTGCTCCTGCGGACGGCGGTGCGGGTGGTGGCGGCGAAGCGGAACATGGACACCTCTTCTTGTCGGGCGCTGCCCCGAATACGGGGGCTCGGTGACCGCATGGTCCGCCGTCCGGGATGCCGACGGAGCGGGGACGCCGCAACCCGCCCCCGCAAACCCTCCTTCCGGGTGACGGTGGGCCCCGCTCTCGGCACGCACCGGTGCGCTGGGGGAGCCCGGCCGGGATCCGCCGCGCGCAAGACGGTGAGCGCGACGGCACGGCAGCGCGTAGCCTGCCTCTCCCACCGATCCGGGCCGGGAGGGAGCACCCCATGGGAGCCGAAGCGCGAGCGGACCGTGCCCTGCGCTCGGTGGATCTCGCGCGCGTCGCCGGGATCTCCACGCAGCAGGTGCGCAACTACGAAGCGGCGGGCGTACTGCCACCCGCCTCGCGCACCGAGTCCGGGTACCGGGTCTTCACCCCGCGCCACCGCGCCGCACTCCTCACCTTCCGAGGACTGGCGAAGGGCTACGGCCCCGGTCCCGCCCGGAACATGCTGCACGCCGTGCACGAGGACGACGTACCGGCGGCGCTGGAGCTGGTGAACGAGTGCCATGCCACGCTCCACGAGCAGCGCCGATCGCTCCGGACGGCGAGCGAGGCGCTGACGGCCACGGCGGAGCGGGCGCCCGAGGAGGCGACACCGAGCCGCGGAGTGCTGCGCATCGGCGAACTGGCCCACCAACTCGGGTTGCGGCCCTCCGCGCTGCGGGTGTGGGAAGCGGCCGGGCTGCTGACCCCGCACCGCGAACCGGGCACCGGCTACCGGGGATTCGGCCCCGTGGAGATCCGCGACGCCCGTCTGATCGCCCTGCTCCGGCAGAGCCGCTACCCGCTGCCGCAGATCCGCACCGTCCTGGAGGGCCTGCGCGAGACCGGCGGCACGGGAGAGCTGCGGGCGGCGCTCGCCCGCCGCGACGCGGAGCTGACGGCCCGCACCGCGGCCATGCTGGAAGGAGCCGGACTGCTGCACGCGTATCTGCGCGACCACGCCTCCGGCGGCCCGGCCGCCACGGCCGGGCCCGGGGCCGGGGACCGGTCCGGGAGCAGGCCGGACCATACCGAAGCGGCCGGTTTCGGGGACGTGGGAGCTCCCGGGCGCGCGGGCTGACGCGCCTCCGGTATGCCCGCCCGGCCCGGGTACGGTCCGCCTGGCGTCCGGAGGGCCGGACCGCGGGGGCCGCCGACCCCACCGGCACGGGATTCCTCCACGCCCCGGACCACTCCTCAGCTACGGCGGAACGCACGCCGACATCACCGTCGACTACCGGCACGCGCCGGACCGCGCGGCGGGCCGACCGGACTCGACGACGCTCGACAAGAAGTACGCCGACCGTGGCGAGCGGGTCCAGGTGGTCCACGACCCCCGCGACCGGGTGGATCCCCGCCCGCAGGAGTCGACGGAGGGAAGCGGGATGCCGTCCGCAGGGGCCCGTGCCGAATCTCTTGACAGCCCGGTCTCCGCACTGGATTACTGGGCACACCGAATGTTCGGTCGGTGTTCGGTCAGAAGCGGGAGGTCGCAGGTGGGGAATGATGCGGGGGCCGGGAGCGGGCCCGTGGAGGCGATGCTCGGCGCCGATCGGGCCTCCGGTGCCCTCGGGATCGAACTGGTGGAGGGCGGCGCGGGATTCGCCACCGTGCGAATGCGGGTGACCGGCGACATGGTCAACGGGCACGGCACCGCGCACGGCGGCCACCTCTTCCTGCTCGCCGACACCGCGTTCGCCTGCGCGTGCAACGGCCACGGCCCGGTGACCGTGGCTGCCGGCGCGGACATCACCTTCGTGGCGCCCGCATGGGAGGGCGACGAGCTGCTGGCCGTCGCCCGGGAGCGCACCCGCTACGGCCGCAGCGGCCTCTACGACGTGACCGTGCTGCGCGGTGAACAGGTGGTCGCGGAGTTCAGGGGGCGCAGCCGCACCACCACGCCTGTGAAGTGAGACGGGGAGCAGCGATGACGGACGAACTGCTGGACGCCGGGGAGCGGCTGAGCGCGGAGGAACTGCGGCAGGTGCAGCTGGAGCGCCTCCAGGCCACCCTCCGGCACGCCTACCAGGACGTGGAGCTGTACCGGAAGAAGTTCGACGAGGCCGGTGTGCGGCCCGCGGACTGCCGCACTCTGGAGGACCTGGCGAAGTTTCCCTTCACCACCAAGTCCGATCTGCGTGACACGTATCCGTTCGGTATGTTCGGTGTGCCGATGGAGGACGTGCGGCGTATCCACGCCTCCAGCGGTTCGACGGGCCGCCCGACCGTGGTCGGGTACACCCAGCGGGATCTCGACACCTGGGCCGATCTTGTGGCCCGCTGCATCCGGGCGGCGGGTGGCCGACCCGGGCACAAGGTGCATGTCTCCTACGGATACGGGCTGTTCACGGGCGGCCTGGGCGCGCATTACGGTGCCGAGCGCGCCGGGTGCACCGTCATCCCGGCCTCGGGAGGGATGACGGCACGGCAGGTGCAGCTCATCCAGGACTTCCGGCCCGAGATCATCATGGTCACGCCCACCTACATGCTCACGCTGCTGGACGAGTTCGAGCGCCAGGGCATCGACCCGCGCGGCACCTCGCTGCGCGTGGGCATCTTCGGCGCCGAGCCGTGGACGGAGGCGATGCGGCGGGAGATCGAGGAGCGGTTCGACCTGCACGCGGTCGACATCTACGGGCTCTCGGAGGTGATGGGGCCAGGCGTCGCCCAGGAGTGCGTGGAGACCAAGGACGGCCTCCAGCTGTGGGAGGACCACATCTATCCGGAGATCGTCGACCCGCTGGGGGAGGAGCCGCAGCCCTCCGGGGAGCCGGGCGAACTCGTGCTGACGACGCTGACGAAGGAGGCGCTGCCGGTCATCCGCTACCGCACCCGCGATCTGACCCGGTTGCTGCCCGGCACCGCGCGCCCCGCGTTCCGCCGCATCCAGAAGATCACCGGCCGCAGCGACGACATGATCATCCTGCGTGGGGTCAACGTCTTCCCCAGCCAGATCGAGGAGATCGTGCTCGACCTCCCCGCCGTGGCCCCGCACTTCCAGCTCCAGCTCACCCGGCAGGGGCGGCTGGACCACCTCAGCGTGCTCGTGGAGGCCCGGCCTGCGGCCACCCCGGCCGACCGCGCCGCGGCCGAGGCCGCGCTCGTGCGCCGCGTCAAGGACGGCATCGGGGTGGCGGTGGAGGCCCACGTGGTCGATCCGGAGACCATCGAGCGCTCCGTCGGGAAGTTCCGCCGGATCCGGGACCTGCGCACCGAAGCGGGCAGTACGGCTCCGGCGTAGCGGTCCGCGAGCGCTCCCGCGGACCGGTGCCGCGGCCGCGCGGCCTTCGGCGTCACCGGCCGGGCCCGGAGCAGCGGTTCGGGTACGCGGGGGCGAGGGTCCCGGCCCCCGCCTCAGGCCGCCGAGGGCTTCAGCAGCGCCTTGACCATGCCGTCCTCTTTGCGCTGGAAGGCGCCGTACGCCTCCGGTGCCTTCTCCAGCGGGAGGGAGTGCGTGGCGAAGTGGTCCACCCCCAACGGGTCCTCGTCCGTCAGCAGCGGGAGAATCTCGTCCACCCAGTGGCGCACGTTCGCCTGGCCCATCCGCAGCTGGATCTGCTTGTCGAACAGCTTCAGCATCGGCAGCGGGTCGGCGGCGCCGCCATAGACGCCCACGACGGAGACGGTGCCGCCGCGCCGCACGACGTCGAACGCGGCGTTCAGCGCCGTCAGCCGGTCGACCCCGGCGCGCTGCATCATCCTGGCCCCCAGGGACTCCGGCAGCAGCCCGACGGCCTGGTGCGCGGCTCTGGCGACGGGTGCGCCGTGTGCCTCCATGCCGACGGCGTCGATGGCCGCGTCCGTACCCCGGCCCTGCGTCAGCTCCCGCACGGCCGCGCCGAGGTCGTGGTGCTCCCGCAGATCCAGGGTGTGGACACCGTGTGCGCGGGCGCGCTCCAGCCGCTCGGGCACCAGATCGACGCCGACCACCAGTTCGGCGCCCTGGTGCTGTGCGATACGTGTCGCCATGTCCCCGATCGGCCCCAGCCCCAGCACGGTGACGCTGCCACCGCGGGGGATGTCCGCGTAGGACACCGCCTGCCAGGCTGTCGGCAGCACGTCCGACAGGTACACGAAGCGTTCGTCCGGGGGCCCGTCCGGCACCTTCACCGGCAGATGGTTGCCGAACGGGACGCGCAGGAGCTCGGCCTGGCCTCCGGGCACCTGGCCGTAGAGCTTGCTGAAGCCGAACAGGGCGGCCCCGCTGTGGTAGTCATGCACCTGAGTGGTCTCGCACTGTGAGTGGAGGCCCTGCCGGCACATCCAGCAGGTGCCGCAACTGACGTTGAACGGCACCACCACCCGGTCGCCGGGAGCGACCGCGGCCACCTCCGGGCCGACCTCCACGACCACTCCCATCGGCTCATGCCCGAGGATGTCGCCCTCGCCCATGAACGGCCCGAGTACCTCGTACAGGTGCAGATCGGACCCGCAGATCCCGCTCGTGGTGATCTGCACGACGATGTCGTCCGACTCGGTGATCTCCGGATCGGGCACGGTGTCCACACTCACCTCGCGCCTGCCGTGGTAGGTCAGAGCCCTCATCGATTCCTCCAGGACGTCTCCGGTACCGACCGGCACCAGCACCGCATCCACCACCGGGCCGGTACTGCCGGGCCCCGCCGAACCCCTGCCACCAGGACCGACAGGTCGGGAGTGGGCTCGGGGCCGGTCTCCTCCGGACGGGGCATGCCGGTACCCGGCGGTTCCCCGTCTTCGCCGTGTCACACCCCGAGCCCGGCGCGGAACGGTGGGAACGTGCAAGAGGCAGCGGACACACTCGAGGGGGAGCGACCGAGGAGCAGGGCAGATGCAGATCGGCTACAAGCTCGCCACCGAGCAGTACGGCCCCCGGGAACTGATCGACCAGGCGATCGCCGCCGAGGCCGCCGGGTTCGACTTCGTGGAGATGAGCGACCACTACCACCCCTGGTTGGACGACCAGGGACATTCCGCCTTCACCTGGAGCGTGCTCGGCGCCGTCGCCGCCAGGACGGAGCGGATCAAGCTGGTGACCGGCGTCACCTGCCCCAGCATGCGCTACCACCCCGCCGTCGTCGCCCAGGCCGCCGCGACGATGGCACTCGTCTCCGAGGGCCGCTTCGTGCTCGGCGTCGGTTCCGGAGAGCGCCTGAACGAGCATGTGACCGGTACCGGCTGGCCCTCCGTGGCCGAGCGGCACGCCAGATTCCGCGAGGCACTGGAGATCATCCGGCTGCTGTGGCAGGGCGGCTACCGCTCCTACGAGGGCAGATACCTCCGCCTGGAGGACGCGCGGATCTTCGATCTGCCCACGGAGCCACCGCTGCTCGCCGTGGCCGCCAGCGGACCCGCCTCCTGCCGGATCGCGGCCGAGCTCGGAGACGCGCTGTTCGCCACGGAGGAGAAGCCCGAGATCGTGCGCCACTACCGGGAGGCGGGCGGCACCGGCCCCGGCTATGCCGAGGTCCCGCTGGCCTGGGCGAAGAGCGAGAGCGAGGGAGCCAGGGCCGCGCTCGCCTCCTTCCGCTGGGCCCTGACCGGCTGGAAGGTGATGAGCGAACTCCCCAATCCGGTCAACTTCGAGGCCGCCACCGCGCAGATCCGCGAGGAGGACATCCGGCAGCGGTTCGCCTGCGGCAACGATCCGCAGCGCTGCCTGGAGGTGGCCGAACCCTTCCTGGAGGCCGGTTTCGACCGGCTGGTCCTGATGAACGCCGGACCGGACCCCAGGGGATTCCTCGACTTCTGCGACGCGGAGTTGATCGGCCGGCTCAAGCAGCTCGCGGCCGGCTGAGCGTCGCATTCCGCGCGGTGCGGAAACCGGTTGCGTGCTCCTGCGCGCTGCGCTGGGGTACGGGGAGACCTGCCGCACCTGCCGAAGGGAACACCCGTGGCCCGAGCCGTGACCCTGATCCGCTCCCGGAGCCTCTCCGACGTGGCCGAGTACGCGTACGCGGCAGCGGCGCCGCCCGACGCGCGCCTGATCTTCCTCGCGGGGGCCTGCCCGCTGGCGGACGACGGCACCGTCACCCCCGTCGGGGACTACGCGGGCCAGGCGGCCCGCGCGGTCGAGAACCTGCGTACCGCGCTGCACGAGGCGGGTGCCGACCTGCGGGATCTGATCAGCACCCGGGTCCTGGTGGCCTCCAGCAGCCGGGCCGACCTGGTGGCGGCCTGGGAGGTGTACCGCGATGCCGTGGGCGACCACGACGTGCCCAGCACGCTGCTGGGCGTCACCGTGCTGGGGTACTCCGACCAGCTGGTCGAGATCGAGGCGGTGGCGGCGGTCCGGGACTGACCGGACGGCCCGGCAGGGTCAGTCCGGAAGCCGGAACGGCACCGTCCGCCAGGGGCTGCGCGGCGCCCGCAGCAGCACCCGGTGCGCCTCCAGCACGTCGGTGTACCAGGTGCCGAACCGCTCCTCGTCGAAGTGCAGGCAGCGGCCCATCACATAGGCCGCCGAGAACTCCGCCCAGGAGCGGTAGGTGCTGCGCACGCCGGTGCTGACCCGCTCGATCGCGTCGTACATCTCGGCGCGGGTCGCGTAGCGGGCCCCCCGCCCCCAGCGGGCCATCTTGGAGGCCCGGCCCAGGTCCCAGGCGGCGACGGTGCGGATCACCTCGTCCGGGCCGAGCAGCCCGTCGGCGCGGAAGCGTGCCTCGTACCGCAGGACCTTGCCCACCAATCCACGCAGGTCCGCCAGGAAGGCGTCGAAATCCGGACCCTCGGGGGCCTCGACGACCCGGCGCAGTGTCGCCTCCACGGAGTCCCGCCACTGTCCGGCGTCCACCGGGCCCCGGCCGCGGTGCTCCTTCTCCAGCGCGAGGCGGGCCCCGAGCACGAAATCCCAGTACCAGGGGCTGACCTCGCATTCCAACAGCCGCTGCTCGGTCTCCAGCCAGCCCTCCCGGCTCTCGACCCCCCAGTACTCCGCCAGCCGCTCGACCTCGTTGCTGTAGCCGGCGCCGTGCCAGTCCAGGGTGTTCCAGGGGTCGCCGTTGCCGAAGCACAGATGGGCGCCGCACGCCAGACCGTGCAGCAGGGGGCCGGCCTCCGGGGCTCCGGTCCGCCGGGAGACGAGGCGGCCGATGAGCGCGTGCGGATCGAACAGCTCCTCGTGCAGCTCCGACCAGACCTCCCGCTCCTCCTCGTCCACCCGGAACAGCTCCTGGCAGGGCGTCGCGCCGTTGACGACGAGCACCTCGACCTCGGGCGGCAGAAGGTCGGCGAGGGTGCCCAGCGTGATGAACTCGAAGACCACATACGGGTGCGGCCGCGGCAGCAGACCGTCGGTGTAGACCTGGGCGACGGTGCGGGTGACGCCGTCCGAGCCGGTGATCTCACTGGTGACCGGCCGCCGTCCGGCGGGGTCGCGGACGGTCTGCTCGATCGGCATCGGGTGGTAGACGCCGTTCTCGGCGAGGGTGCGCAGGTAGGTGTAGCTCTCGTCGACCTCGTGCAACTTGTACAGCCGCCGCTCCAGATCGCCCGGGGCCTCCCAGTGCTCCGCACCGTCGTGCTCGACGACCGGGAAGACGTCGTCGTGATCGTCCTGCTCGCCTACCGCGTACACCCTCGTGCCCCGTTCCCGGCCCGCCGACTGACGCGCCGGGACCGCTGGTCATGATCGAACGGTCACGCTACCGCTCCCGTGGGGCGGGCCGGGCCCGCGGGGAGGAACCGGTGTCCGCGTGAACGCGCGGCGGCCGGGCGGGCAGCGGCGCGCCACGCCGTGCTCAGCCGGCCCCGTACCGGGGACGGCGGGTCAGCGCGCGCCGCCGCCGGTCATCGGCGGCCAGCCGGGCCACTTCCCGCAGGACGCCCACCCGGCCCCGGGCCAGTAGCCGGCCCACCGCCCCGAGCAGCCGCGGCCCGGTGAGCAGGTCGCTCGGCTTCGCCCGGTGGTTGACCAGTTCGAAAAGGCTGTCGGCCGTCCCCGTCGTCCCGCGCGGTCGGCCCACCGGCCGGGCGCCGGCCAGCGCCGCGGCGACGGGTTCGGCGGCCCGCGCGTACTCCAGCAGGCTGCCGGGCAGTCCGGCGCGGAACGTGCGCAGCCGTGCCGGGCCGACGCCCACCTGCACCTGGTAGAGCCCGTCGTCGGTGGGGCAGCCGAGCACGACGCGGCCGGCCCAGCGGTGGAAGACGAAGGCCGGCTCCGCGCCGGTCGTCGCTCCGGCGAAGTACCCCCAGAAGAGCGCGAACTGGTCGGGCGTCACATGGTAGGAGCGGGCGCGCCGGCCAGTCGCGCGACGGTGGAGGACCGGCCGTCGGCGCCCACCACCAGCCGGGCCCGCAGCACCCGTTCGTGTGCCGTGCCGCCGTGGGTCTCCCCGTCTCCCGTGGCCGGGGAGACCCGTACGCCCGCCACTCTGCCGTCCTCGTCCCTGATCAGGCCGGTTACCGCTGTCCCGGTGGCCACTTCGGCCCCCCGCGGCGCGGGCCGCGTCGACGAGTACGGGGTCGAGCCGGAAGCGGCGCACCGACATCACTCCGCCCGGGTCGTCCGGGCGCACCGGCCAGGTAGCGGGCCAGCGCAGGTCGCCCACCCGGGCATCGGCCCGTGCGATCAGCGGGGCGCCGGTGGCGCGCAGCTCTTCCAACACGCCGAGATCCGCCGGGAAGGCCAGCGCGTCCGCCTCGAAGATGTGGGTCGAGGGGATGTCGCCCCCCGGTTCCCCCTTCTCCACCAGGCACAGCTCGAATCCCCGCCGGGCCAGTAGTGCCGCCAACGGCGCCCCTGCGCACCGCGCGCCGGCCACGATCACGTCGTATCGCTCGTCACCGCCGCTCATCGCTGGCAGCGCCGCACCGTCGTCGAGGAGGCCGCCACCATGGTCTTCGCCGCCCACGGCTACCAGCGCGCCTCCATGGACGAGATCGCCCGGCGCTCCGGCGTCTCGGTCCCCGTGGTCCACGACCACTTCCCCTCCGAGCGGGAGCTCCACCGCCGCCTGCTGGAGCGGCACTTCGCCGAACTCCGCGAGCTGTGGCGCGAGCGGCTGCCCGCACCCGGCGGCGCCGGTGAACTGGGCACCGAGGAGGTGACACGCGCCTTCGACGCCTGGTTCGGCTACATCGAGACCCACCCCTACGCCTGGCGGATGCTCTTCCGCGACACCACCGGCGACGAGGAGGTGCGCGCCGACCACCGCGCCGTCGTCGACGGCAGCCGCGAGGCTCTGCTCCCCTTCTTCGCCCGGCTGGTCGGCGTCCCCCTCCCTGCGGCCCCAGGCGAGGACGCCCGCATCGAGGCCGAACTGGCCTGGGAGGCGTGCCGCAGCGTGCTCCAAGGGCCGGCCCTGTGGTGGCTCGACCGCCCCGAAGTCCCCCGTGCGCGGGTTGTCTCGGCGGCCGTGGACGCCGTGTGGACCGCCCCGGAGCGCTCCCGTCTCACCCGGATGCGCGCCTGAGCGTCCACCCTCCGGCGTGGCAGGATGGAACCGCCGTGCAGTTCCGGTCGGTTGCGGCATACGCGCCGCACACGAGGAGGGGGCAGGATGAGCAGTCTCAACAAAGGACTCGACAAGGTGGAGGTCACCCTCAAGTGGGACCCCAGTCCGCTGGGCGAGCCCGAACACGACCTCGACATAGTGGCCGCCACCTACACCGCCGACGCCCCCTACGGTGAGCCCGCCTACCTGGTGCACTTCGACAGCCGCGCCCCGGACGGCACCATCATCCTGAACCGGGACAGCAAGACCGGCCAGGGCTTCGGCTCCGACGAGGTGCTCACCCTCGAACTGGACCGGCTCTCCGAGGAGTACGTGCGGGTCGTGGTGGGTGTCGCCATCCAGCAGGGCGAGGGGCACAAGACGTTCGCGCAGGTCCCCAACACGGCCGTGCAGGTCAAGGAGGGCTACGAGGAGCTGTCGGAGGACGACTTCTCCGGCGTCCCGGACGCGACCGCGGCCACCGTCGCCGAGTTCGCCCGAGGCGGGGCGGGGGAGTGGCACCACACGCCGGTGCTGCGCGGCTACCAGGGCGCCCCCGAGGAGTTCGCCTCCCGGATGGGCATCCCGGAGCAGCGCGGCTCCTGACAGCGGAGGCGGGCGGCACCGGAAGTCCCGGCACCGCCCGCCCGGCCGCTCGTGCTCCGGCCGTCGCGCTGCTGCTACAGCTCCTTGATCCGTACGTTCCGGTACGAGACCACGTCCGTGGTGCTGTGGACCTGGAGGCCCACATAGCCCGAGGCGTAGCGGCGCCCGTCGGTACCCGGGTCGTCGGAGCGCGGCGGTTCGAAGACCTGTCCGCGGTTGTTGTCGAACTCGTTGAGCAGGGTGCCGTTGCGGTAGATCTCGTAGTGCTGGCCGATCACCCGGATCTCGTAGTCGTTCCAGGTGCCCTTCGGGGTGACGCCCGCGCCCGCCAGACCGACGCGGTCGAACCCGTAGACGGAGCCGGTCTTGTACATGTCCCCGTCGGGGCGGTCCAGGATCTGCAGCTCATGGCCGTACTTGATGGCCACCCACTCCGGCCGCGACTCCTCCGGATGGTCGTGCACGTCGGGGAAGCGGGCGAAGACCCCGGCGTTGGCCCGGCCGTCCCCCGGCGCGTCGTCACGGAACTGGAGCTTCAGCGAGAAGTCCCCGTACTTGCGCTTCGGATACCACAGCATTCCCATGCCCTCGACCGAGCTGTCGCTGGTCATGCTGCCGTCGTCGTTGAGCCCGAACTTTCCGCCGCCGACCTGCTCCCAGTCGGCGAAGGACTCCTCGCTGCCGTCGAACAGGTCGCGATAGCCGGTCTCCTGACCCGGTGTCCCGATCCCGGAGCGCTTGGCGGCGCGGTTGATCAGCTTCTGCTCGCGGGGTACGAGCACACCCTCCTTGACCAGCCCTTCGGTGACCCCGCGCACATGCTTGAGGAACAGCGCCTGGGACGTCCACTCCTTCTCGTCCTCGATCAGCTCGTTGACGGTGCAACGGCGCTTCGTCATGCGGTTGGGCACCCCGGTGTCCACGGTGCCGACGATGACCGTCTCGCGCTCGTCGTACTCCGGGCAGGCCGGCGCGGGGACTCCGCCGCCCGCCACGATCCGGAACGACAGCCGCTGCGGCTCCGAGACGTTGCCCGCCTTGTCGGTCGCGCGGTAGGTGACCGCGTGGTATCCGGCCCGGTCGACGACCAGCGGCTCGGCGTAGTCGACATAGGGGGCGCCGTCCAGCGAGTACTCGATCCTCCCGACCCCGGACTTGTCGTCCGCGGCCGTCACGGTGACCGTCGCCCGGCCGATGAAGTGGCCGTCCGAGTTCTTGCTGCCCTCGGCACTGCCCTGGACGGTCGGCGGCGTGGTGTCCTCGTCCGGCGGTTCGACGACGGTGAAGTCGACCGACTTCTCCTCCGCCGCGTTCCCGGCCTTGTCCGCGGCCCGGTAGCGGACGGTGTGCTCGCCCGCATCGGCCACCGTCACCGGCGCGGTGTAGGGCTGGAAGTCGCCGCCGTCGAGGGCGTACTCGATGCTCTCGACGCCCGAGTCCGCGTCCGAGGCCGTGACCGTGACCGTCGCGCTGCCCAGGTAGTCGCCGTTCTCGTCCTGGTCGCCGTCGACCGCGGCGGAGGTCTCGGGCGGCGTGCTGTCCTCACCCGGATCGTCCCCGGTCACCACCAGGGTGCCGGTCATCTGCTGATGACCGGGGATGGTGCAGTGGTACTTGTAGGTCCCCGGGGTCAGGGTGACCTCCACCGTGTGCTTCCCGCCCTCGGAGTCGTTGGGCGAGGCCAGGATATTGAGGTCCACGTCCTGGTTGTGGTCCGGGTCGGAGGTGACGAAGGTGAGGGTGTGCGACATTCCGGTGGTGTTGCCGGTCGCCTCGCTGTTCTCGAAGACGATCGTCGCCTTGCCCGCCACCGCGGTCGAGGGGGCCGAGGCGTACTTCGTCATGTCGTCGTTCGCCGTCCAGGTCAGCACCTGCGCGTCGGCGGCCGGGCCGCTCTGCCCCGTGCTCCGGGCGCCGGACAGGGCCGTGCCCTGCCCCCACGCCGTACCGGAGGTCAGGCCGAGCACCATCACCAGGGCCCCCAGCAGGGCCGTCACCAACCGGTGCCGCTCGCGTCTCCCGCGGCGCCCCGCCCGCACACTCGCCCTCATCGGACCGTCTCCTTCCGCAGTGCCGGTTCGGCCATGTCCTCCGGGCTCGGTGTCGGCTCGCCGCCCTTGTACGTCACCCGCCACAGCGCGGACTTGTCGTCGGAGGTGAAGAACCCGCGCCCGTAGTCCAGGACGTACAGCGCGCCGTCGGGTCCGAACTTCCAGTCCATGAGGTTGCGGATGCCGCCCTCGCCGACCGGGACGATCCCGTCCAGGCTCTCGGCGTGGTCGGGCTGAGCGCCCACGGTGTCGCCCTTCGGCATCACCAGCGCGTGCCGCGGCTGGTCGCCGTCGTAGAAGTCGCCCACGAACCACTTGCCGTCCCAGTACGAGGGCCACTTGCCCGCCGCCGGGTTGTCCGCGTCGAACCGGTAGAGCGGCCCGTTCATCGCCGCCTGGCCGCCGCCCTTCAGCCAGGGAAGGGTGAGCTGCTGCTCGTCCTCCTGGTAGCTGGGGACGCCGTTCTCGCCGCGGGGGAAGTCCGGTCCGCCGCCCTGCGGCGAGTACCAGATGTTGTTCCCGCGGGCCGGTGGGATGTTGACCAGGCCGTCGTTGTTGGGCGACTCGTTCTTCAGATGGTCACAGTCGTACCAGCCCAGCGGCTTGCTCGGGTCGGGGAGGTTGCGGTCCCGGTAGGGCTGCTTGTTGCCCATGCAGTACGGCCAGCCCTGGTTGCCCGCGCTGGTGATCCTGGCGAAGGTGTCGTACTTGGCCGGGCCCCAGGTCGGGCTCGGGGACTGCGCGTCCGGGCCGACCCAGCCCGCGTAGAGCGTGTCGGTCTCCTTGTCGACGGCGATCCGCGCCGGGTTGCGCACCCCCATCACATAGATCTCGCCGCGGGTCTTGCCGCCGCCCTCGTCGGACTCCTCGCCGGTGAACAGGTTGTCCTCGGGGAGGGTGTAGGTGCCGTCGTCCTCGGGGTGGATGCGCAGGATCTTGCCGTTGAGGTTGTTGGTGTTGCCCGCGGTACGGCGCGCGTCGGCGAACGAGACACCCTTGAAGTTCGGCTCCGGATTGTTCCCCGAGTAGCCGTCGCTGTACTGCGAGGAGTTGTTGTCACCCGTGGCGATGTAGAGGTTGTCCTCGGAGTCCCAGGCCATGCCGCCGCCCGCGTGGCAGCAGCTGTGGATCTGCACCGGCCACTCGAGCAGCACCTTCTCCGAGTCCAGGTCCAGCTTGTCGGTCTGCTGGTCCAGCGTGAACCGGGAGACGCGCCGCTTCGCCATGTGCGTGTCGCGGTTGATCTCGCTGTGCGGCGTGTAGTGCAGGTAGACCCGGCCGTTGCGGGCGAAGTCCGGGTCCAGCTCGATACCGAGCAGCCCCTCCTCGTTCTTGACCAGCTCGCCGCCGCCGCCCTTGTTGCCGAAGACCGTCAGTTCCCCCGCCAGGGTCACCTTCTCCGTCTCCGGGTCCCAGATGTGCACCTGACCCTTGCCCTTGCCGATGTCGGGGTCGTCCCAGTCGGTGACCACCGGCTGGGAGGCGTCGCCTCCGCCACGTCCGATGTAGAAGACCCGGCCGTCCTCGGCCGTGACCACGCCGTGCGGCTCGCCGATCTGGTCGGACTGCCCGGGCTGGTTGGGCTCGGTGAGCCGCTTCGCCTCGTAGTTGGCGGAGATGGCCGCCTGGCAGTCGGCGCGCGCCAGCCGCGTCGTCCACATCAGGGCGCCCCGCAGATGGGCGCGGAAGTCGGTCTCCGCGAAGCTGGCCGCGGTCCCGCCCATGGACGTGTAGAACGAGCGTCCGCCGTCGTAGTCGCGGCACCAGGAGACCGGGTGGTCCCAGCCGCCGGCGTCCGCGCCGCCGTCGTAGGTGGTGGTGCGCAGCCGTGCGACGGTGTGTACCTTCCCGGAGGGGTTCTCCCGCCAGTTGAGCCACCTGTCGGGACGCTTCCACTCGACGGGCAGATCCTTGGTCGCCGGGTGCTGCCGGTCGCCGACCTCGACGGTGGCCCGCTGCACCTTCGAGGGACTGTGCTCGGCCGGGCGGGCGCCGATCAGCCCGGTGAACCACTCCGAGTACGGCTCGGCGCGGGCGGCGTCATGGACACCGAGGAAGCCGCCGCCCGCCTCCATGAAGCTCTCCAGACCGGCCTCCTGCGCCGGGTCGAGCACGTCGCCGTCGCCGGTCAGGAAGACCACGGCGTTGAAGCGGCCGAGCCGCGGCTTGGTGAAGATCGCCGGATCGTCGGTCGCGCGGATGGTGAAGTGCTCCTGGGCCGGGCCCTGCTGTCCGATCCTCTCGATGGCCTCGATCGCGGCATCGACGGTCGGGGACTCCTCGCCCGTCGCGCCGTGGAAGACCAGGACCCGGACGTCCTCACCGCCCGGCGGGCTCGGCAGCGCCAGCTTGGGCGCCGGCGCCCCCGGCGGTGGTGCCGCCAGCGCGGGTGCGCCGAGCAGTCCGCCGGCGAGCGCGCCGGCCAGCAGCGCGGCGATTCTCCTGCGTCGGGGTCTCGCCCGTTGTGGGTGCGGTTGGAGCCGCATGCGTGATCCACCCCTCTTCTGTCACCGAAACGTGGCAGAAGCTAGACCTCTTTCGGCGGCTCGCCAAGACCTATGACCGTAATCCGACGAACTTTGTCCTGAGTGTGGATAAACGCTGCCTCCGGCGCTACCGTCCCCTGCAACTCGCATCGCGCGGCGCACCGTTCAGCACTCCATTGGCCACACGCCCCCGGGGGAGATCGAGAACGATGACCCGAGAGACCCGAAACTCCAGCACCCACACCCGCCGCTCCTTCAGCAGGGGTCTGCTCGCCTCGGGCGCCGTCGCCGCGGTCGGCGGAAGCGCACTGACGGCGGCCGCGCCCGCGGCGCAGGCGGCACCGGCCCGCTCCGCGGCGATCCGCCGCGCGGGCAAGGGCGGTGAGACCCGGCGGATGAAGATGTACGTGGAGAAGCTCCCCGACGGCAGGATGGGCTACGGTCTGGAGAAGGGGAAGGCCACCGTCCCCGGACCGCTGATCGAACTCGTCGAAGGCGACACCCTGCACGTCGAGTTCGAGAACACCATGGACGTCGCGGCCAGTCTCCACCCGCACGGCGTGGACTACGACATCGCCAGCGACGGCACCAGGATGAACAAGAGCCACGTCGAGCCGGGGGGCAAGCGCACCTACACCTGGCGCACCCACGAGCCCGGCCGCCGCAAGGACGGCACCTGGCGTCCCGGCAGCGCCGGATACTGGCACTACCACGACCACGTCGTCGGCACCGACCACGGCACCGGAGGGATCCGCAACGGCCTCTACGGCCCGGTCGTCGTGCGCCGCGAGGGCGACATCCTGCCCGATCCCGACCGCCAGTTCACCATCGTCTTCAACGACATGACCATCAACAACCTGGACAAGGGGCCCGACTTCGAGGCCACCGTGGGCGACCGCGTCGAGATCATCATGATCACGCACGGTGAGTACTACCACACGTTCCATATGCACGCCCACCGCTGGGCCGACAACCGCACCGGCATGCTGGCGGGCCCGGACGACACCAGCCCGGTCATCGACAACAAGATCACCGGACCCGGGGACTCCTTCGGCTTCCAGATCCTGGCCGGCGAGGGGTCCGGAGCGGGCGCGTGGATGTACCACTGCCATGTCCAGAGCCACTCCGACATGGGAATGGCGGGACTGCTGCTCGTCGCCAAACCCGACGGCACGGTGCCCGGTCACGACGGTCACGGCTGACGGCAGCGGTGACCACCCCGGCCGTGGTATCGTAAAGACGTTGCAGTTTTGGTACCCATACGTGTGCGCGCCTGAGCTTTGTGGCTCGGGCGCGTTCTGTTTTCCGGAGCTTCTCTGGATGGGGGTCATTGCGGCGACGCGGAGCGCACGAGGTGTGCGATCCCAGCCACCCTGAAGGAGAAGAACATGGCATCCGGCACCGTGAAGTGGTTCAACTCGGAAAAGGGCTTCGGGTTCATCGAGCAGGACGGCGGCGGCGCCGACGTCTTCGCGCACTACTCGAACATCAACGCCCAGGGCTTCCGTGAGCTGCAGGAGGGCCAGAAGGTGAACTTCGACGTCACCCAGGGCCAGAAGGGCCCCCAGGCGGAGAACATCACTCCCGCCTGACACCTGCCGCGCAGGACGCTCGCAGGGCCCGCACCGACGAGGTGCGGGCCCTGCGCCGCTTCCGGCCCCGAGGCGCGTCCGCGGTGCTCCCGGCCCCGGCGCGAACGCACCGCCTGACCCCGCGCGGCCGGCGTCCGCGCGGCGTCAGGGCAGCAGCCAGGCGGCGACGCCGGACTGGAGCAGCACCAGCAGGCAGACCGCCAGCAGGAGCAGCAGGCTCCAGGCCACGACCTTGCGGAAGAGAACGGCCTCCTTGCCGAGCAGCCCCACGGCGGTCGCCGCGATCGTCAGGTTCTGCGGGCTGATCATCTTGCCGACCACGCCGCCGGAGGTGTTCGCGGCGACCAGCAGCGTCGGATCCAGGCCCGCCCGGTCGGCGGCTGTCTGCTGAAGCGTGGCGAACAGGGCGTTGGCCGAGGTGTCCGAGCCCGTGACGGCCGTACCCAGCCAGCCCAGGAGCGGGGAGAGGAACGCGAAGGCGGCGCCGGCCCCCGCGATCCAGGTGCCGATGGTGATCGTCTGGCCGGATAGGTTCATCACGTACGCCAGAGCCAGCACCGACCCCACCGTGAGCAGCGCCCAGCGCAGCGTCACCACCGTCCGCACGAACTCGCGTACCGCGTCCCGCACCGGCACCCGGTGCACGGCGGCCACCAGCACCCCGCACAGCACGAGCAGCGAGCCGGGCGAGGAGAGCCAGGGGAAGACGTAGACGGTGGCCGAGGACCGCTCCCCGGAGGCCGTCAGCACCGCCCCGTCCAGCCCGGGCCACGGCACCCGCACATCGCTGTCCGCGAGGAACGTCTCGGCGGGGTCCCACAGCTTGGCGACGGAGAAGACCGCGATGACGACGAGGTAGGGCAGGAAGGCTAGCCCGATCCGGGCCCGGGACAGCTCCCCGTCGGGCCGTTCTCCCGCCGTGCCGGATGGCTGCTCGCCGCCCGCCTCGCGGTACTCGCGGGCGGCTGCCGACCGCAGGTCCTCCCGGACCCGCGCGCCCTCGGCCGGACGCCAGAAGCGGAGGAAGCCGACCACGGCCCCCAGCGCCACCAGCGCGGCGACGATGTCCGTCAGCTCCACCGAGAGGTAGTTGGAACTGACGAACTGCGCCACCGCGAACGCGCCTCCGCACACCAGGGCGGCCGGCCAGGTCTGCCGCACGCCCCGCACCCCGTCCACCAGCGCCACCAGCAGCAGCGGCACGAACAGCGCCAGCAGCGGTGTCTGGCGGCCCACGTAGGCCCCGATCTCGGCGGGGTCGATGCCGGTGAGGGAACCCGCCGTGATGATCGGCGTCCCGATCGCGCCGAACGCCACCGGCGCGGTGTTGGCCACCAGCACCGTGACGGCGGCCCGCACCGGCGAGAAGCCCAGCGCCATCAGCATCACCCCGGTGATCGCCACCGGCGCGCCGAACCCGGCCAGTGCCTCCAGCAGCGCGCCGAAGCAGAACGCGATGATGAGCGCCTGGATCCGCGGATCGTCACTGACCAGGTTGAACGCGCGGCGCAGATCCGCGAACCGGCCGCTGGTGACGGTGAGCTGGTGCACCCACAGGGCGGCCAGCACGATCCACATGATCGGGAACAGCCCGAAGGCGGCACCCTGGGTGCCCGCGAGCAGCGCCAGCTGCACCGGCATGCCGTAGGCCCACACGGCCACCACCAGCGACACGCCCAGCGCGGCCGGCCCCGACCAGTGGGCCTTCAGCCGCAGACCGCCCAGCAGGGCGAACAGGATGAGCAGGGGCAACGCTCCCACCAGTGCGGACAGCGCGAGGTTGTCGGCCACGGGGGAGAGATCGAGCCGGTACATCTCTCACCTTCGCGCTCGCACGCATGCGTTCCGGAACCGCGGACCAACCGTGTCGAACTGATCGTTCCGCAAGGTTGGTTCCGGAACAGCCCACTGTCCAGAGGTCCGGCATGATGAACACATGCCCCGACGCAAACCCGCCCGTCCAGCACACCGTCCGGCCGCCACCGGCCGCTCGGGTCCCGGCCGTCCCGCACCCGCCGCCTGCCCCTGCGGAGCGGCCCGCTACGCGGAGTGCTGCGGCCGCTTCCACCGCGACGAGGCGGTGCCCGCCACCGCGGAGGAGCTGATGCGCTCCCGCTACGCCGCCTTCGCGCTGGCGGACACCGGCTACCTGCTGCGCACCTGGCACCCGGACACCCGTCCCGCGCACCTGGACCTGTCCGGCGCGCCGCGCTGGACAGGTCTGGAGATCCTCGCCACCTCCGGTGGCAGCGCCTTCCACCGCGAGGGGACGGTCACCTTCCGCGCCCACCACCGGGGGGCCGACGGCGCCCCCGGAACGCAGCAGGAGCGCAGCCGGTTCGTGCGGCTGGACGGCGCCTGGCGCTATCTGGACGGTGCCGTGGACTGAAATCCGCACCATGCCGTGGGACCGGGCACCCGCCCGCGGGCCGGGTGCCGAGGACGGACCCGGCCCGCGTTCCCCGGCCCGCCGTGGGCCCCGGGTTCAGCCCTTCGCCTCGGCTCCCTCCTCGTCCTGCGGATACCAGCGCAGCTCGACCGTGTTGCCGTCCGGATCCCGCACGTAGACCGACTGCGCCGTGCCCCGGGCCCCGAAGCGGCTGACCGGGCCCTCCAGTACCTGGAAGTCGCCCGAGTCGAGCACCGTCCGCCAGTCCAGCGGCTCGACGACCAGACAGATGTGGTCGACGTTCGTCCCGTCCCCACCGCCCTCGGCGGCCTCGCCGGACCGGTCGAGCAGATCGATGATCGTGACGGGGCTGACCCGGACCGACGGGAACGGGACCGCGCCCGCCCGCCACTCCTCGACCCGGACCGGTTCCAGGCCCAGCGGTCCGCAGTAGAACGCCAGCGCCCGCTCGACATCCGCCACCTTGAGCACGAGATGGTCGAAATCCTTGACTCGCATGGAAAGCCTCCGGGCAGCTCAGTGCGATGAGTTCGCGGAGTCCTCGGAGTCCTCCAGGACCCGGAACTCCACTCCGGCGCGGATCAGCCGCGCGGTCAGCGCCTCGCCCATCGCGACGGCGGTCGTCACCTGGCCCGAGGTGGGCGGCAGATCGTCGTGGGCGAGGCAGAGCGCCGCCTCCGCGAACATCTTGGCCGTCTCGTCGTAGCCGGGGTCGCCGCCCGCCACCTCGGTGACCACCCGGCGTCCGCCGCCCCGGCCCAGGAAGCGCACCGAGAACCAGCTCCGTGCCCGGCGGCGCTCGTCCGGCCCCTCTCCCGAGGCCAGCCTGGAGGTCAGGAACCGCCGCAGCGGAGGCAGCTGCGCCGCGGCGAACAGGCCGCCCGCGCCCGCGATCCCGCCCAGCGCGACCGGCAGCCGCCGGACACCCGCGTAGTGGCGGTAGGTGAACGCCGGGCCGTACCGTTCCAGCGCGGCCGCCGAGCGCCCCACGATCTGCCCGTCGACGGTCGGCAGCGGCACGGCCCACAGCCCCAGCTCGTCCTCGTGCCGTACCCGGCCCGTGGGCGTGCGGACCGAACGGTCCGCCGGGCGCGGATCGGCGGCCCTGCGGGCCTTGGCGGTCCGGGCCATCCGGTCGGCGCGGGAGAAGGACAGCAGTGCGCTGGCGAACGTGCCGCCGGAGATAGTCGCGTTGGAGCGGACGAAGCCGTCGATGCTCAGCGGTACCCCCTCCGGCAGCTGCTGCACGGTGAAGCGGGCCCCCAGGTCGTGCGGTACCGAGTCGAACCCGCAGGCGTGCACGAGGCGGGCGCCGGTCCGGCGCGCCCGGGAGTGGTGCCGCAGGTACACCAGGTCCACGAACTCCGGCTCGCCCGAGAGGTCGAGGTAGTCCGTCCCGGCGTCGGCACACGCGGCCACCAGGCGGATGCCGTACCGCAGATAGGGCCCGACCGTGCTCGCCACCACCCGGGAGCGCGCCGCGAGGTCGGCCGCCGCGTGCGGCTCGTCGGCGTCCGCGGTGATCAGCGGCACCTCGGCCGCGCCCGGGTACGCGGCGGCCAGCCGCTCGCGCAGTTCCTTCAGCTTCCGCTCGCTGCGCCCGGCCAGGGCCCAGCGGCAGTTTCCGGGCGCGTTGGCCGCCAGGTACCGCGCGGTCAGCTCGCCGACGAAGCCGGTCGCGCCGAACAGGACGATGTCGAACTCACGTGCCTGGCGCTCCGGTGCGGCGGTCTGCTCCGCCGCGGCTCCGGTCTCTTCAGCGTCCACAGCAACCTCTCCGGGCCCGCGAGCCCTTACCGACGGGTAGTGCTGATGCCGCCCTCATTTCAGCAGACGCGACAGCCGCCGGTCCGCGAGGGGCTTGCCGCCCGTCTGGCAGGTGGGGCAGTACTCCAGCGCGGAGTCGCTGAAGGAGACCGAGCGCACCGTGTCCCCGCACACCGGGCACGGCTCGCCCGCGCGGCCGTGCACCCGCAACCCGAGCCGCTTGCCCGCCTTCAGTTCGGCGGCCGACAGTCCCCGGGCCCGCTCGACGGCAGTGCTGAGGACCTCCCGCAGCGCCGTGTGCAGCGAGCCGACCTCCTCCTCGGAGAGATCGGCGGCGAGCCGGAACGGCGACATCTTCGCCGCGTGCAGGATCTCGTCCGAGTAGGCGTTCCCGATGCCGGAGACCACCGACTGGTCCCGCAGCAGGCCCTTGACGCGGTGCCGCTGCCCGGCGAGCAGAGCGGCGAGCGCCGCGCGGTCGAAGGAGGGGCAGAGCGGATCTGGCCCGAGCCGTGCGACTCCCGGCACCTGGTCCGGGTCCCGCACCAGGTACACGGCGAGCCGCTTGTGGGTCCCCGCCTCGGTCAGGTCGAAGCCCTCGGCCGGCTCGCCCGCCAGCACCACCCGCAGCGCGAGCGGACCCTTGCCCGGGCGGGGCGGAGCGGCGGGCAGCGCGTCCTGCCACCGCAGCCATCCGGCCCTGGCGAGATGGACGACCAAGTGCAGTTCCTCCCCGTCCGGCGGGCGGCCCCCCTCCCCGTGCGTCCCGCCCAGCGCCAGGTCGAGGAACTTGCCGTGCCGGACGACGCCGGTGAAGGCCCGGCCCTCCAGCGTGTCGAGCGGCGGATCGTAGGTCTTGAGCACACTGATCGCGACCGGCAGCACGCGCCGGACGGTGCGCCCGGTCAGCCGCTCGGCCAGGAAGTCCCGCAGCGCCTCGACTTCGGGCAGCTCCGGCATGGTTCCTCCTCTCCGGGGGCGGCGTGACGGGCCGGGCGGGGACCGCCGGCGACTCAGACCAGTTCGGCCTCATGGGTGATCGGAGTGGCCTGCAGCGCCTGGCTGACGGGACAGTTCCGGGCGGCATCCGCCGCCGCGGCGGCGAACGTGGCCTGATCGATGCCGGGCACCTCGCCCCGCACGGTCAGATGGATGCCCGTGATGCCGGTGCCCGGCTGGAAGTCGACGGCGGCCTTCGTGGTCAGCGTGGTGGGCGGGGTGCCCGCGCTGTTGAGGCCGTTGGAGAGCGCCATCGAGAAGCAGCTGGAGTGCGCGGCGGCGATGAGCTCCTCGGGGCTGGTCCTGCCGCCGGGCTCTTCCGCGCGCGACGCCCAGGAGACCGGGTACTGGCCGACACCGGAGGAGTCGAGGCTGACGGTGCCCGATCCCTCGGTGAGGTTCCCGGTCCAGACGGTGTGAGCGGTACGTGTGGTGGCCATGGTGCTCTCTCTCCGTAACGTTTCGCCGTGCGCAGGGCGGGATGCCGCGACCGCGGAGCGGCCCGTGCGGCGTACCCGCGGGCAAGTGTCGCAGTACCCGATCGTGCGCCCTTGTCACGCGCGCCGCACTCCAGGACGCGCCGGGCGCGGGGATTGCCGGGGCGCGTGCGGCGACTGCCGGCAGGAGGCCGGCCTGCGCGGGGTACGGTGTGACGCTCAGCGGGTATCGAAGAGTAATCAACCTCGTGCGCAGAGTGAAAAGAGAGTGGGTGGCGCACAGTTATGATCAAAGGGATCGATGTCGCCTCGTACCAGCCCGAGGACTACAGCACCCGGGGAATCGAGTTCGTCTTCGTCAAGCTCACCGAGGGGACGTCCTACACCAACCCCAAGTGGGTCGGGCAACGCCGCACCGGTCGGGACGCCGGACTGGTCACCGGCTTCTACCACTTCGTCAGGCCGGGCAGCATGAAGGCCCAGGCCGACTACTTCCTCTCGAAGATCGACCTCGACGCCGGCGACATGCTGGCGCTCGACTGGGAGGACTCCGCTGTCGGCAACGACGAGAAGGACGAGTGGATCAAGTACGTGCAGGACAAGGCGTCCGGCCACAAGGTCTTGCTGTACTGCAACGTCGACTTCTGGCTGAACCGCGACAAGACCTCGTTCGCGGGCGACGGACTGTGGATCGCGCACTACAACGGCAAGCCGGGCGCACCCGGCGTCAAACACCGCTGGCGCTTCCACCAGTACACCAGCGACCCGATCGACACCAACCTCGGCGAGTTCGACTGCCGCGACGCGCTGCGCGCCTGGGCGGGCGGCACGAAGGGCACACCGGACGAGCAGTGAGGTACCCGCGCGGCGGGCACGGCCCCGGGCCGAGGGTCCCACCCGGTGGCCGGGAGGGATACGCTCCCGTGCATGTCGGAAGCCAATTCCCCCTCCTCCGCAGCCCACGTCCGCACCGAAGACCGAGCCCCCGCCGACGACCCCGATCGCGCCGACGGGCGCGACCCCGCGGATGCCGATCCCGGGTCCGCACCCGGCGGTCCGGAAGGCGCGGCGCGGCGGGAGGGGCAACCGGAGGCCCGCGAGTCCGGAGAGCCGGAGGGAGCCACGGTGGAACGGCCGGCGCTGACGCCGCGCCAGGCGCGACGCATACGTATAGCCCTCTCGGCTGTCGTCATGCTCGCGGTGGCCGTCGCACTCGTGGTCCGGCTGCGTTCGGCGCCCTCGGTGCTCACCGTCGGCTTCTACGGCCTGGCGCTGATCCTCTCCGGCACCGCCATCGTGCTCAGCCGCCGTGGCCGTACCCGGGTGGCCACGGCGGTTCTCGGACTCGGCTTCGCCCTGGTCGTGTTCGGCGAGTGGCTGCTCGGCGCCTCCGGCACTGCCTGACCCGCCCTCCGGCCCGCTGCCGCGCGCGGCCCGAGCGGCTCGCACGGTGACGGACGGTATGGCGGGGCGGCGCAGCCGCGGTGGTGCGGCGGATACCGGAACAGCCGTACCGCCGATCTCAGCGCAGCCCTGCGGTCGTCTTCAGGACAGCCATGCTGCTGGATCACCGCCCACCTGGCCGGTCACCCGGGCCCAGTCACGGGGGCTGTGCGCGGCGTCGAGCGCGTCCGCCCCGTCCCCGGAGCCTGGCGCCGCGGGCCCGGTGGAGTCCGCCGGGCCGAAGCCGACCGGAGAGAGCGCGTAGCGCAACCGCCCCAGCGGACTGTCCGCCGTCGTCAGCCAGGGCGAATCGTCGGGCGCCGCCCCTACCGCCCCCGATGCCTCGCGCGCCGCGCCGCCCGGGTCCGCGGGCAGGTCGTGCATCAGCCAGTGCGCGGTACGGGCAAGGGAGAGCCGTACCAGCCGGGACCCGGCGGCGCCGGTGCGCTGCTCGGTGAGGGCCCGGAGCAGCCCCGCGGCCAGCAGGTAGCCGGTGCCGTGGTCGAGCGCCTGGGTGGGCAGCGCGCCGGGTGCCAGATCCGCCGAACCGGTCCCCGCGTCCGTCCGGCCTGCGGCACCCGCCGCCTCCAGGAAGCCGATGCCGGTCGCGGCCTGCACCAGGCTGTCGAAGCCGCGCCTGCGCTGCCACGGTCCGGCCGTGCCCCACGCGCTGAGCTGGCCCACCACGAGGCCCGGCCGACGGTCCATCAGGGACTCGGGGGCCAGCCCGAACCGGTCCAGCGCACCCGGCCGGTACCCGGTCACCACCACATGCGCCGACGCCAGCAACTCCTCGAAGACGCCCTGCCCGGCCCGGCTGGAGAGGTCCAGCAGCGTCGAGCGCTTGCCCAGGTCGGTGTCCGCATGGGTGTCCAGGAACTCCGGCCGTTCCGGCGCGTCGATCCGCAGCACGTCCGCGCCGAGCAGCGCGAGTGTGCGGGTGGCGACCGGCCCCGCCAGCACGCGGGTGAGATCCAGCACGCGCAGGCCGCGCAGTCCTCCCGGGCCCGGCGGCCCCTCCAGCGGCAGCGTCGGTGCCCCGTCCAGCCTGCTGAGGGCGACCAGCGGGGCGGGGGCGACCGCCGCGCGCTGTGGATGGGCCGCCCACTCCTCGGGGGTGCGGGCGGCGACGGCCACGCCTCCCTCGCCGTACACCGCCTCCTCCACATCCCGGGCCTGACGTCCCGCCAGCTCGGTGGCGATCCGGCCCGCCGCCGCCTCGTCCTCCGCCGGGCCGTGGTCCGGCATGCCCAGCGCCGACAGCAGCCGGGCGCGGTGGTGGGGGTAGTTGGCGTGGGTGCGCACCCAGCCGTCCGCGGTGCGCCAGAAGCGGGACAGCGGCGCGAAAGTGACCGGCGCCCGCCCGTCGATCCGCACCAGCCGGTCGCTCCGGAAGGCGGTGGCCACGGCGCCGTCGTCCACCCGGACGGGGGGCAGCAGCGCGCTGCGGGCGCGTACGCACGAGAACTCGGCCGCCGCCAGCGAGCAGGCCGTCACCGCGGCGGAGGCGAGTTCCTGGACGGGCAGCGCGGACGGCAGCAGGCCCGGGCGGCGTTCGCGGGTGGCGCGGGCCAGCAGCGCCGGATCCCCGCCGAGCGCAGCCCAGGCCTGTGCCGTACCCGACTGGGGGACGGCGCGTCCGGCGGCGGCCGAGCCCTCGGGCCCCCGGAGGTCGTCCTCGGCGGTGGCCGCCGCCGGCCCGGTGGAACGGGCAGCGCCGCCGGACGTGCCGTCGCGCTCGAACTCGCCGGGAACGAACTCGGTGTCGAACTTCGCCGTACCGACGGAGTCACGGGCGGCCACATCCCGAGCCTCTGGTGGCCTACCAGCCGCAGAAAACTGATCCATAACAAACATTTTGGCACTCAGGGTGGCGAGAGCGGGTGACGGCAGGGCGGAGGCGGGTTCGCGTTACGGCGGTTGATATTCGGATGGTCGGACCGACCGGAGGGGTGGGACTGGTCGAACCGGGAGTCCGGCGCAGGCATACGCCTCCGTTCCCGGGCCCTCGGACGGCTCGACCGGAGGGGCCGCGCGGAAGGGCGGTCCTCCGGCGTCAGTCGAACAGCACCGGAGCAGAGATGGGTGGGGACGATGAGGCGGGTACGGGGCTGTGCTGCTGGTGGGGGCCGTCCTGTGGCGACTGTGAGCGGCGGCCCGGTGGCGGCCAGCCGGATGACAGGATCGCCCCGCGGACGCGGGGCGGATGCGGGGCGGAGCTCAGCTGGTCAGCGGGACCGCCGCCGCCCGGGGCGACCCACCACCCTCGGCAGGGTGGTGCCGGGTGCACGGTGCCGCACGGGGTAGTCGGCGTGCCTTTGTGCTCCGGGAGTTGGCGTATCGCTTGTGCTCCAGAAGCGGAGCACCGCCCAGGGCCGCCGCCCCACCGCTCGCGGCCGACCCGGACGCACTCAGAGAGGCAGCCCCGATGAACTCGCCGAGCATCTCCACCGCCGTGCCCAGCACTCTCCTCCCGCCCGACCCGGCGTCACCGGCTCCGGCGCCCGCACCCGTCCGGCGTGCCTTCGCACTGTGAATGATCGCGGTGGCGGCCGGGGCATTCGAGACGGTGCTCGCCGTCGGCGGGATGGCCGCCGACGGTTCGGGTTCGGCAGGCGAGATCGGAGTGGGTCTCACCATCCGGCTGACCGTCTTCACCTCCGCATGGTGGTGCGCCCTACGCATGCGCCGCGGATTCGGCTGGGCCCGCCTCGCCCTCGCTCTCGGTCTGGGCATCGGACGTCGATGGTGACCGAGCCCCTCCGGCGCCTCGCCGACGGAGCGTCGGTCGGAGCGCTGCTCTCCGACGTCGGCGCGCTGGACCTCGCCTTCGCCGTGAGCCGCACCCTTCATGTACTGGCGGTTCTCACCGCGGTGATCCTGATGTTCCTCCCGGCGGCGAGCGCGTATTTCACCCCTGCCCGTAGGAGCTGTACTTCCGTTGGCCTCTCCACGGAGCGGTAGGTGAAACGGCGGTGCAGACCGCCCCCGGGTCCTCGGGTCCTGGGGCATCTGGCCCCTTTGGCCATCGCCTGGACCGATCCGACCGGATCACCCCTCCCTCGTCAGTCCTCCGGATCCGGCTCCGCCACCACCGTGCGCAGCCCCCGCTCCTCGAACTCGCGGCGCGCGGAGTCCGGGATCCCCCTGTCGGTGAGGAACGTGTGGAAGAGGCCGGGGCCGCCGATCCTGGCGAAGCAGCGCACGCCGACCTTCGAAGAGTCCGTGACCACCACGGCCCGCTCCGCGCGGCGGGCCATCAGGCCGTTGATGCGCCCCTCCGACTCGTCGTGCACGGTGGCCCCCTCCGTGGGATCCATGCCGTTGGCGCCGATGAAGGCGATGTCGACCCGGAGTTCGTCCAGTACCAGTTCGCTGTAGGGGCCGGTCAGCTCGAAAGTGCGGGAGTGCGCCACACCCCCCGTCAGGACGGTCTTGATCTGCGGCCGCACTGCCAGCTCATAGGCGATGTTCAGGGCGTTCGTGACGATCGTCAGGTGCTGCTGCGGGCCCGACTCGGCCAGGTCGGGGCGGGTGGCCAGGGCGCGGGCGATCTCCGTGGTCGTCGTACCGCCGCTCAGCCCGACGACGTCGCCGCGCTCCACCATCGTGGCGGCGGCCCGGGCCAGCGACTGCTTCGTCCCCACATGGTGTCCGCGCTTGTAGCGGATCGGCAGGTCGTAGGTGACCGCGCTGAGCACCGCGCCGCCCCTGGTGCGGGTGAGCAACTGCTGCTCGGCCAGTGCGTCCATGTCGCGCCGCATTGTCGCCGCGGAGACCTCCAGCGTGCTGGCGGCCTCCTCGACCTCCATGCTGCCGCGCTCACCCAGCAGTTCGAGCAGCGCGTTCATCCGCTCATGGCGCTTCACCTGACGTCTTCTCCTTCATCCGCCCCATGTCGCCCAGTACGTGCAGAAGCCGTGCCGCCTCGCTCCGGACCGCCTCCCGCGCCGGGGCTACGTACTTGCGTGAGTCGATGAGCGCGGGGTCGGCCTCCAGTACCTTACGCACGCGCCGGGTGAAGACCGAGACGAGATGCGTCGATATATTGATCTTGGTCATCCCCGCGCCGATGGCCGCCCGCAGCTCTTCGTCGGGAACGCCCGAGGAACCGTGCAGCACCAGCGGCACCGCCAGCTTCTCCCTGAGGCGGGCGATCAATTCCAGATCCAGCTTCGCGGTGCGTTGCCTCATGGCGTGGGAGGAGCCCACCGCGACCGCCAGTGCATCCACTCCGGTGGCCGCGACGAACGCCAGCGCCTCCTCGGGGTCGGTCCGCACCCCCGGCGCGTGCACTCCGTCCTTGCCGCCCACCTCGCCCAGCTCTGCCTCGACGAACACGTCCCGCTCGTGGCACCAGGAGGTCAGCCGCGCGGTCGTCGCCACGTTCTGGGCGTACGGCAGGGTGGAGGCGTCGATCATCACCGAGCCGACTCCGGCTTCGACGCCCTGGCGGATCAGATCCGGGTCGGTGATGTGATCCAGATGGACCGAGACATCGGTCCGTGCGGCCTCGGCGAGCGCGAGAGCGGCACGGGTGATCGGCAGCAGGCTGCCGTGGTAGCGCACACAGTTCTCACTGATCTGCAGGATGAGCGGCAAGCCGGTCTCGTCGGCAGCGGCCACCAGCGCTTCGGCGGTCTCCAGGTGGATGACGTTGAACGCGGCCGCACCGGTACCCGCCGCCCGGGCGGCGGCGAGGATCGAGGCGGTGGGAACGAGAGGCATCGGGGACTCCTGGTGCGGGTGGAGCGGGCTGGGGGGACTCGTCGGCGGCCCGCGCGGGCCGAGGTGCGACCGGGTGTGCGGTACCGCCGTGCGGCCGAAGCGGGACTCGTCCGCCCCGGCCGCGAGCGGGTCGGCACGGAAGCCGGGGCGGTACGGGCGCCGGAGACTCGGCGACGGGTGCCGGGGCCGTCTGCCGTCCGGTCACCGGGGGCCGCCGATCAGCTCTCCAGCATCACCGAGCGGGAGAGGCTGCGCGGGTTGTCCGGGTCGAGGCCTCGTACCCGGGCCCGTTCCAGCGCGACGCGGTGGACGAGGACCAGGTCCGCGAGCGGATCCCGGCCGTGGCACACGAACCGGGCACCCGTCGCGCGTACTTCGCTCTCCAGCCCTTCCGGCGCCTGGCCGAAGAGCCAGGTGATCCGTCCGGGCGCGGCGATGGCTATCGGCCCGTGCCGGTATTCCATGGCGGGGTAGGACTCCGTCCAGCTCTGGGACGCCTCCCGCATCTTGAGGGCCGCCTCGTTGGCCAGCCCGAAGGTCCAGCCCCGGCCGAGGAAGGTGAACTGCTCGGCATCCAGCCACTCCTGCTCCACCGGGCAGTCGAGTGCCTCCTCGGCGTCGGCGACGGGCCCCGCCAGGTCCTCGCCCAGATGGGCCCGCAGCAGCGTAAGCGCCGAGGTGGCGAAGCGGGTCTGCACCACGGACCTCTCGTCCGCGAACGGCAGTGCGACCGTCTCGTCCGACAGCGCCGTCGCCGGGGTGTCCGGGTCGCCCAGCACCGTCACGGTGGGGATCCGGCCGCGCACCGCTTCCAGCACGCGCAGCACTTCCGTCGTGGTGCCGGAGCGGGTGAGCGCGACCACCGCGTCGTACCCCCGGGCCGCACCGAGGAAAGCCTCGGAGGCGGCGAAGGCGTCCGTCACCCCTAGGCCGGCCGCCTCACGCAGCGAAGCGTAGGACTGCGCCATGAACCACGAGGTTCCGCAGCCGATCACCGCGACCCGGGCGCCCGCGGCCGGAAGGGGGGTGCTGCCGGCGCCGATCTTCGCCGCTGCCCGCCAGGTTTCCGGCTGGCTGCGCAGTTCCTGCTCCATGTATGCCGACTCGCCCATGAGCGGGACCCCCTCCTGGCCCGGATCCCTCCCGGCCGATGCGTGAAGCTGCGTGAAACCTCTTACTTTTCTGCAACTTTACGCAGTGTCCGCCTGGCTGTCCATCCCACTCCCGGGTGACCGGCCGAGCCCTCCGCGAGGGCGGAAGCCGGGATCCGGGTGCTCCCGCCGAGGCCGGGCGAGGCTGCATGGGGCCCGCGAGCGTGGAATGCCGGAGCGTCCGCCGGCGGCGCCGGTCCGGCTCCCCGCCGCTCACTCCGTGCCGCACCTCCGCGTCTCCACCTGGAAGCAGCCGAACTCGACCGCGCGCACGTGTACCGCCGCCACCCGCGGGTCGGCGTACAGTTGTTCCAGTCCTTTCTCCACGGTCGGCGTTCCCTCGCGGGTGCGGTCGAGCAGGAGGCCGCCGAGGATGCGCCCCTGCGCCGAGTAGGCCCGCAGCGTGCGCCGTTCGCCGTGCATGGCTTCCGGGAAGCCGCCGTCCGGGGCGCCCGCCCAGCCGCCGCAGTCGTGCGGATGGATGAAGACCGGCCCGACCTCGTCGTACGCGCCCGGGTCGGCGTTCGTCTCGCGTGCCCAGCGGCGCAGCGGTGCGTAGGAGACGAGCGCGAGGGTCTCGCCCGGCCTGCTCCGCTCCAGGCAGCAGCGGAGCGGGCTGCCGCCCTCCTCGTCCACCACCGTGCGCGGCGGAGCGCCCGCGTCGTCGCGTGTGCGCAGTTCCTGCAGCGTGCCGGGCGGGATCGCCCGGACCTCGTACTCCGTGCGGTCCGTTCGTGCGTGGCCTGTTGTGGTGTCCATGTGTCCAGGCTGCGGGCGCGTGTGCGCGGCCGCTGGCGGGTTTCGGCCGTGGTGCTCGGCCGGTGCCCGCGCGTCGCGCGAGGGGTCCGCCGGAACGTGGGCCCGGTGACCGAGGGGCCGGCTGCCGCCGGGCTGCCGAACACCGGAGCGCCGAGCGGCGGTCCGGCGCCACGGTTCCGGGTGGCCGAGTGGCCCGGCGGGGCTTGTGGATTGCCGGTGCGGTCCATAGCATCATCGGTGTTACATCAGTTGTGTCACAGTGCTGGGGGCTCGATGGCAGCAGCGGAGGAACGCGAGCGAGCCGCCGGCCGGGGCCCGCTGGCCGGAGTGCGGGTGGTCGAGCTCGCCGGGATCGGGCCGGGGCCCTTCGCCGCCATGACGCTGGCCGACCTCGGGGCCGATGTCGTCCGCGTGGACCGGCCTGGGGGCGGTGCCCTCGGGGTCGCGCCCGAGTACGACGTCACCAACCGCAACAAGCGCTCCGTGCTGCTGGACCTCAAACAGCAGGCCGGAGTCGCCGCCGCGCTCTCCCTGATCGAGCGCGCCGACGTGCTCGTGGAGGGGTTCCGGCCCGGAGTCGCCGAACGCCTCGGTGTCGGCCCGGACGTCTGTCTCGCCCGCAACCCGCGCCTGGTCTACGGCCGGATGACCGGCTGGGGACAGGACGGGCCGCTGGCCGCGCGGGCCGGGCACGACCTCGGCTACATCGCCGTCACCGGAGCCCTCGGGATGACCGGGCCGGCCGAGGGGCCGCCGGTCGCGCCCGCCAACCTGCTGGGCGACTACGCGGGAGGCTCCCTCTACCTCGTCGTCGGCGTCCTGGCCGCGCTGCACCACGCGCGCGGACCGCAGGGCGCCGGGCAGGTGGTGGACGCGGCGATCGTGGACGGAACCAGCCACCTCACGGCCATGATCCAGGGCCTGCTCGCCGCAGGCGGCTGGCAGGACCGCCGCGCCGCGAACCTGCTGGACGGCGGCTGCCCCTTCTACGGCACCTATGCCACCGCCGACGGCGGCTTCATGGCCGTCGGAGCGCTGGAGCCCGCGTTCTACGCGGAGTTCACCCGCCTCCTCGGAATCGCCGAGGAGGCACCGCCCCGTGCCGACCCCGCCGCGTGGGACGAACTGCGGGAGCTGATCGCCGCCCGGTTCGCCTCCCGCACCCGAGCGGAGTGGACGGAGGTCTTCGAGGACAGCGACGCCTGTGTGGCGCCGGTGCTCTCGCTGACCGAGGCACCGTCCCATCCGCACCTGGCCGCCCGGGGCACCTATCTGGAGCACTCCGGCATCGCCCAGCCCGCGCCCGCCCCCCGGTTCTCCGCGACACCCACCCGCGTCACCTCCGCGCCCGCCCGGCCCGGTGCGCACACCGCGCAAGTGGCCCGCGACTGGGGCGTCCCGGCCCTGACCGCACCCGCCGCGGCGGGTGGAGGAGACGCATGAAGCAGCAGCAGATGCAGCGGCAGATCTTCACCGCGGACCACGAAGCGTTCCGGCGGACCGTACGCACCTTCCTGACCAAGGAGGTGACGCCGCACTACGCGCAGTGGGAGCGGGACGGGGTCGTCTCCCGGGAGGTGTGGCGGGCCGCCGGCCGGCAGGGGCTGCTCGGACTCGCGGTGCCCGAGGAGTACGGCGGCGGGGGAGAGCCGGATTTCCGCTACGCCGCGGTGCTCGCCGAGGAGTTCACCCGTGCGGGCGCGCCCGGCCTGGCGGTCGGGCTGCACAACGACATCGTCGGCCCCTACCTCACCGGGCTGGCGACCCCGGAGCAGAAGCGCCGCTGGCTGCCCGGCTTCTGCACCGGCGAGACCATCACCGCCATCGCCATGACCGAGCCCGGCGCGGGCTCCGATCTGCAGGGCATCCGCACCACGGCCCAGGACCGGGGCGACCACTGGCTGCTGAACGGCTCGAAGACGTTCATCTCCAACGGCATCCTCGCCGACCTGGTCGTCGTCGTGGCCCGGACCACGCCCGAGGGCGGCGCGCACGGCCTGAGCCTGCTCGTCGTCGAGCGCGGCGCGGAGGGCTTCGAGCGGGGCCGCAACCTGGACAAGATCGGCCAGAAGGCGCAGGACACCGCCGAGCTGTTCTTCACCGATGTGCGCGTCCCCAAGGAGAACCTGCTCGGGGAGCTCAACGGCGCCTTCCTGCACCTGATGACCAATCTGGCGCAGGAGCGGATGGCCATCGCCGTCGCGGGCATCGCCGCCGCGGAGCATCTGCTGGAGCTCACCACCGCGTACGTCAAGGAGCGCACCGCGTTCGGCCGGCCGCTTGCCAAGCTGCAGCACATCCGCTTCGAGATCGCCGAGCTGGCCACCGAGTGCGCCGTCACCCGGGCCTTCCTGGACCGCTGCATCGAGGACCACGCCGCGGGCCGGCTGGACGCGGTGCACGCCTCCATGGCGAAGTGGTGGGCCACCGAGCTGCAGAAGCGCGCCGCCGACCGCTGTCTGCAACTGCACGGCGGTTACGGGTACATGACCGAGTACCCGGTGGCCAAGGCCTTCACCGACGGCCGCATCCAGACCATCTACGGCGGGACCACCGAGATCATGAAGGAGATCATCGGACGGTCGCTGCTGAACTGACATCCGCGCCGGACCCGCCCGGCCACCTCCGCGCGGCTCCTCTCCGCCCCCGTACGAAAGGCACCCCTCGTGAGTTCAGAAGCGTTCGTGTACGAGGCAATCCGCACCCCGCGCGGCCGCGGCAAGGCCGACGGTGCCCTGCACGGCACCAAGCCGGTCGACCTGGTGGTCGGCCTGATCGACGAACTGCGCCGCCGCATGCCCGACCTGGACCCGCAGGCGGTCGACGACATCGTGCTCGGCGTGGTCAGCCCGGTCGGCGACCAGGGTTCGGACATCGCCAAGATCGCCGCCATCGCGGCAGGCCTGCCCGACACCGTCGCCGGCGTCCAGGAGAACCGCTTCTGCGCCTCCGGTCTGGAAGCGGTCAACATGGCTGCCGCCAAGGTCCGCTCCGGCTGGGAGGACCTCGTCCTGGCGGGCGGGGTGGAGTCCATGTCCCGGGTGAAGATGGGATCGGACGGCGGCGCCTGGTTCAACGACCCGCTGACCAGTTTCGAGACCGGTTTCGTGCCCCAGGGCATCGGCGCTGACCTGATCGCCACCCTGGAGGGCTTCAGTCGCCGGGACGTGGACGAGTACGCTGCCCGCTCCCAGGAACTGGCCGCGCACGCCTGGAAGGACGGCCGGTTCGCGCGCTCGGTGGTACCGGTGCGGGACCGCAACGGGATCACCGTCCTCGACCATGACGAGCACATCCGTCCCGGCACCACCGCCGACACCCTCGCGGGCCTCAAGCCGTCGTTCGCGGCCATCGGGGAGATGGGCGGGTTCGACGCCGTCGCGCTGCAGAAGTACCGCGCGGTGGAACGGATCGACCACGTGCACCACGCGGGCAACTCCTCCGGCATGGTGGACGGTTCGGCCCTGGTCGCGGTCGGCAACCAGGAGGTGGGAGAGCGCTACGGGCTGCGCCCCCGGGCCCGGATCGTCTCGGCCGCCGTCTCCGGAGCCGACCCCACCATCATGCTGACGGGACCCGCCCCGGCGTGCCGCAAGGCCCTGGCCAAAGCCGGACTGACGGTGGAGGACATCGCCGTCGCCGAGATGAACGAGGCGTTCGCCGCAGTGGTGCTGCGGTTCGCCAAGGACATGGGGTTCCCGCTGGAGAAGGTGAACGTCAACGGTGGCGCCATCGCCATGGGGCACCCGCTGGGGGCCACCGGCGCGATGCTGCTCGGGACGTGCATCGACGAACTGGAGCGCACGGACCAGCGCTACGGGCTGGTGACGCTGTGCGTGGGAGGCGGAATGGGGGTCGCCACCGTGGTCGAGCGGCTGTAGCCGCGACCGCCGCCCGTCCGCCCGATCCGTCCCCCCTCGCCGACGCCGGGGGCCGCACCGCTCGCTCAGGGAGTCCGAACCATGCCCGAACCCACCTCCACCACCATCCGCTGGGACCAGGACAGCACCGGGATCGTCACACTGACCTTCGACGATCCCGATCAGTCCGCGAACACCATGAACGCGGCCTTCCAGTCGTCCCTCACCGCGGTCGCCGACCGGCTCGAGGCCGAACGGGACAGCGTGCGCGGCGTCATCATGACCTCCGCCAAGAAGACCTTCTTCGCCGGCGGCGACCTGCGGCTGCTCATCCGGGCGCGGCCCGAGAACGCCCAGGAGGTCTTCGACAACGGCATGCGCATCAAGCGCGACCTGCGCCGTATCGAGACCCTGGGCATCCCGGTCGTGGCCGCGCTCAACGGCGCGGCGCTCGGCGGCGGTCTGGAGATCGCGCTCGCCTGCCACCACCGCGTCGCCCTCGACGCCCGCGGCTCGAAGATCGGCTGCCCGGAGGCCACGCTGGGACTGCTCCCGGCGGGCGGCGGCGTCACCCGTTCGGTGCGGCTGCTGGGCATCACCGACGCACTGCTGAACGTGCTCCTGCAGGGCCAGCAGTACCGTCCGGCCAAGGCCAAGGAGGTCGGCCTGGTCCACGAGGTCGTCGGGACGCCGGAGGAGATGCTGACCGCCGCCCGCGCCTTCATCGAGGCCAACCCCGCCGCGCAGCAGCCCTGGGACGTCAAGGGGTACCGGATCCCCGGCGGGACGCCCGCGCATCCGAAGTTCGCGGAGAACCTGCCGGCCTTCCCCGCCAACCTCAAGAAGCAGACCGGCGGCGCGCCCTATCCGGCGCAGCGCAACATCCTCGCGGCCGCCGTCGAGGGCGCCCAGGTGGACTTCGAGACCGCGCAGGTCATCGAGGCCCGCTACTTCGTGGAGCTGGCCTGCGGGCAGATCTCCACCAACATGATCCAGGCGTTCTTCTTCGACCTCCAGGCTGTCAACGCGGGTCGCAGCAGGCCCCAGGGGATCGCCGAGCGCGAGGTCGCCAGGGTGGCGGTGCTGGGCGCGGGGATGATGGGCGCCGGAATCGCGTACTCCTGTGCCAGGGCGGGCATCGAGGTCGTGCTCAAGGACGTCTCCCCGGAGGCGGCCGAGCAGGGCAAGGCGTACTCGGCGGGGCTGCTGGAGAAGGCGCTCTCCCGCGGGAAGACCACCGAGGCCGACCGCGACGCGCTGCTCGCGCGGATCACCCCCACCGCCGATCCGCAGGCGGTGGCGGGCTGCGACGTCGTGATCGAGGCAGTCTTCGAGGACCCCGCGCTCAAGCACAAGGTGTTCCAGGAGATCGAGCACCTCGTCGCCCCGGACGCGCTGCTGTGCTCCAACACCTCCACGCTGCCGATCACCTCGCTCGCCGAAGGCGTCGAGCGCCGCGCGGACTTCATCGGGCTGCACTTCTTCTCGCCGGTGGACAAGATGCCGCTGGTCGAGATCATCAAGGGGCGCGAGACCGGGGACGAGGCGCTGGCCCGCGCGTTCGACCTCGTACGGCGGATCCGCAAGACCCCGATCGTGGTCAACGACTCGCGCGGCTTCTTCACCTCGCGCGTCATCGGCCACTTCATCAACGAGGGTGTCGCCCTGCTGGCCGAAGGCGTCGAGCCGGCCACCGTGGAGCAGGCCGCGGCGCAGGCCGGCTACCCGGCCAAGGTGCTCTCCCTGATGGACGAACTCACCCTCACCCTGCCCCGCCGGATCCGGGACGAGACCCGGCAGGCGCTGCGGGCCGAGGGCGCGGAACTGCCCGTCCACCCGGCCGACGCCGTACTCGACCGGATGGTCGAGGAGTTCGGCCGCACCGGCCGCAGCGGCGGTGCGGGCTTCTACGACTACGACGAGAACGGCAAGCGGGCCGGGCTGTGGCCGGGCCTGCGGGAGCACTTCACCGCCATGGGGGAGCCCGGGATCCCGTTCGAGGACATGAAGGAGCGCATGCTCTTCTCCGAGGCGCTGGACACCGTGCGGCTGTTCGAGGAGGGCGTGCTCACCACGGTCGCCGACGCCAACATCGGATCCATCATGGGTATCGGCTTCCCCGCCTGGACGGGCGGCGTGATCCAGTACATCAACGGATACGAGGGCGGACCGGCCGGTTTCGTGGCCCGCGCCCGGGAACTGGGCGAGCGCTACGGCGAGCGGTTCGCGGTCCCCGCGCTGCTGGCGGAGAAGGCCGCACGGGGCGAGACCTTCACCGACTGACCGGCGCAGGACCGACCCGGCTGTCCGGCCGCCCGGGCAGCCGGGCGGCTCCGGCCGCCTGCCGGATCACTCGGGTGCCGGACCGGAGGCCGTGCGCGGTGCGCTCTCCAGCGGGAAGACCTCCCGCAGCTCCTCCTTCATGGACCGCTGGAAGGCCGTCACCAGGGCCTGCATCACCATCGGCTGCATGTGCGCGGAGAGCGACTTCATCCGCTCCAGCCGTTCGGGGTCCGGCTCCAGCTCCCGATAGGGGTCCCACACCTCCTGTTTGAAGAGCCGGCTCAGCTCCCGCGCGGCCGAGCGGGCGTGCTCCAGCATCACCGAACGCGCCGCCAGGATCGCCTCCTGCGAGATCGGGACGTCCAGCAGCCGCACCCCGAGCTGCACGAGCGCGGGATCGACGCGGAAGACGTCCGGGTCGTCCGTACGGGCCAGCACGCTCATCGCCGCGAGGCGTTCGAGGTCGTCGTCGGTCAGCTCCCGGCCGACCCGGCCCTCCAGCTGGGAACGCGTCGTCTCGTCCACGGTGTCCGGCAGCCAGGAGGCCACGACCGCGCGGTGGATGGCCAGATCGTGGGCACTGATGTCGTCGGGGAGCCGCTGCAGATAGCGTTCGATGGCCGCCAGGGTCATGCCCTGGTGCTGCAGCTCCTCGATGAGCGCCAGCCGGGAGAGGTGCTCGGGGCCGTAGCGGCCCACCCGGCGGGGGCCGATGGTGGGCGGCGGCAGCAGGCCGCGGGTGCTGTAGAAGCGGAGCGTGCGCACCGTCACACCCGCCCGCGCCGCGAGTTGGTCGACGGTGAGCTGGTCGAGGGGCTCGTCTGCCGTCCCGTTCTGCCGCTCCATCTGCCGCGCCCCTCTCACCGCGGCACCGCCGCGGGTGCCGTGCGTACCGATCGTGTTCAACAGTATTGCTGTCTCACCATTTATGTGAAACATCGCCGGGTCAGACGGCTCCGCTCTCGCGGCACCGTCGACGCGGCCCGGGCGCCGCGCTAGGCTCGCGGCAGGACGGCGGGGGCGTACCGCCTGCCGGTGGCGCGCGGGCCCCCGGCGGCCGCGGTCGGTACCACTCATCGGCCACCTCACCTCCGGAGGCGCCATGACGACGATCCTGCGACTCCCCGGCGACGCGTCCGAACTGACCGTCCCCGAGCTGTTATTGCGCAACGAGCGCGACCACGGGGACCTCCCGGCGCTGTCCTGGGACACCGGCGAGAGCGGCCGCACCACGCTCACCTGGTCCCAGATCCGCCACCGCGTCGCCGAGACGGCCGCCGGACTCGACGCGCTGGGCGTCGCCCCCGGCGAGCACGTCCTGCTGATGATGGGCAACCGTCCCGAGCACTGGCTCACCGATCTGGCCCTGGTGCACCTGGGCGCGGTGCCCGTCTCCGTCTACGGCACCGCCTCGCCCGAGCAGATCGCTCATATCGTCCGGCACTCCCGGGCCCGGCTGGCCGTCATCGGGGGAGCGGAGGAACGTACCCGCTGGGAACAGCTGCCGGCCTGCGGACAGCAGGGTTCCGGACGGCTCCGGCTCGTGGTGGCCGACACGGATGCCGCGGGCCCGCACACCGCCTGGAGCGCCCTGCCGCAGCGGTACGACTCCGCCGCCTTCGAACGGGCATGGCGAGGGGTGCGCCCCGAGGACCCGGTGACCGTCGTCTACACCTCCGGCACCACCGGCGACCCCAAGGGCGTGGTGATCAACCACCGGAACGTGATCCTCAACGGCATCGCACTCGACGGGATCGCCGAACTGCCCGACCACGTCGACCACATCTGCTACCTGCCCTTCGCGCACATCGCCGAGCGGATGCTCGGCATCTACCTGCCGGTGCTGCGCGCCGGGCACGTCCACCTGTGCCCCGACCCCGACCGGGTCGCCGCCCTGGTACGGGAACTGCGCCCGGCGCAGTTCTTCGGGGTGCCGCGCGTGTGGGAGAAGATGGCCGCGGCCGTCCGCGCGGCGCTTGAGGCGCTGCCCGCGGAGCGGCGGGCCGCGGTGCGGGACGCCGCACGGGTGGCCCGCGCCCAGGTGCGCTGCCGCGAGCGGGGCCACGTCCCCGACCCGCAGCTGGCGGCGGCCTACGAGAAGGCCCGGCACGAGGTCCTGCGGCCGCTGCTGGCGCCGGTGGGTTTCGACCGGCTGGTCTGGACCGCCAGCGCCTCCGCCCCGCTGCCGCCCGACCTGCAGGACTTCTGGGCGGGCCTGGGAGTGGTGATCATGGACGCCTGGGGGCTGACGGAGACCACCGGAGCGCTCACCCTCAACGGGCCCGCGGCCTTCCGCCTCGGCTCGGTGGGCCGCCCGCTCGGCGGCACGGAAGTCCGCACCGCCGAGGACGGTGAGATCCTGGTGCGCGGCAGCACTCTCTTCGCGGGCTATCTGCGCGCCGACGGTTCGGTCCGGCCCGATACCGACGCGGACGGCTGGTTCGCCACCGGGGACATCGGGCGCGTCGACGAGGACGGCTTCCTGTGGCTCACCGACCGCAAGAAGGAGATGATCGTCACCTCGACGGGCAAGAACGTCTCCCCGACCCTGGTGGAGAACGCGCTCAAGGAGCATCCGCTGGTGGGCCAGGCGATGGTGCACGGAGACGGCCGCTCCTATCTGGTCGCCCTCCTGGTCCTGGACGCCGAGGCGCTCCCCGCCTGGGCGGCCCGCACCGGTGTCGAGGTGCCACCGGGCCGGGCGGCCGCACTCCCCGCCGTGCGCGCCGAGATCGACCGTGCCGTGGCCGCCGCCAACGCCCGGCTCAACCGCACTGAACAGGTCAAGCGCCACCACCTGCTGGAGCGGGAGTGGACCCCGCAGACCGGGGAGCTGACCCCTTCGCTCAAGCTGCGGCGGCAGGTCGTACGCGACCGTTTCCGGCAGGTCATCGACGGGCTCTACGAAGATCATGTGTGAGAAGCCGCCACGTGCGGCGTGCCTCACCGCGTAGCGGGATTCAGCGCAGCCGCACCGGCAGTTCGTGGAGCTCGTTCTGGGTGATCGCGGGCTTGTTGCGCAGCTCCGCCGGGTCGACCGCCAGCCGCAGTCCGGGGAAGCGGTCGAAGAGGGCGGGGAGGGCGACGAGCGCCTCCAGCCGGGACAGCGGCGCCCCGGGGCACACATGGGGCCCGTGCCCGAAGGAGAGGTGGCGGGTGGGCGTGCGGGTGATGTCGAACCGTTCCGCGTCCGGCCCGTGCTGCTCCTCGTCCCGTCCGATGGCGCCGTAGGAGACGATCACGGCATCGCCCCGCGCCACGGTGGTGCCGCTGACCTCCAGGTCCTCGGTGGCGAAGCGGATCAGCACATGTGTGGTCGGCGCGTCCCAGCGCAGCGTCTCCTCGACGGCGGCCTCCCAGCCCACCTCGCCCGACCGGAGCAGGGCGAGCTGTTCCGGACGGGTGAGCAGCGCCCGTACCGCGCTCACCAGCAGGCTGATCGTGGTCTCGTGGCCGGCGGTGATCAGCACCTGCACGGTGGCGACCACCTCCGCGTCGCTGAGCGAGTCGCCTTCCTCCGCGGCGGCCAGCAGCGCGCTCGTCAGATCGTCGCCGGGCGACTCCCGCTTCCGGGCGACCTCGGCCCCGAAGAGCGAACCCAGCTCGGCGATGATGGCCGGGACCTCCTCGGCCGGGGTGACGCTGCTGAAGAAGCCGTCGAACAGCGTGCGCAGCCGCGGGATCCGCGTGGTGTCGATGCCCAGCAGATCGCCGATCACCGCCATCGGCAACGGGTAGGCGAAGGCGGACTTGAGATCGACCCGGCCCTCCGCGTCGGCCGCCGCCTCCAGACCGTCCAGCAGCGTGCGGGTGATCTCCTCGATGCGGGGGCGCAGCGCCGCCACCCGGCGCGGAGTGAGTGCCTGCGCGGTCAGCGCGCGCAGCCTGCGGTGCTCCGGACCGTCGAAGGTGAGCATGCTGGGGCCGGGGTCGGCCAGCCCGATCAGCGGCCAGGTCGGCGGGATCTCCCCGCGCCGGTAGGCGGCCCAGTGCTCGATGTTCTTCACCAGCCTGCTGTCCGTCAGCAGCTTGCGGGCCTCCGCGTGCCGGGTCACCGCCCACACCCGCACCCCGCCGGGCAGCTCGACGGGAGCCAGCGGCCCCGCGGTACGCAGCCGGGCGCCCTCGCCGGCCAGGTCGCCGACCAGCGGATCGAGCACGATCACCGGATCGGCGGCATCCGCGCGGTCGGAGCCTTCGTCCGGACCGGTTCCGGTGACGGGGCACGATGTCATCCTTGGCCTCCTGCGGCGCTGGTGGGAGTCGGGGTGAAGCGGGCCGGCAGCGCCGCCAGCCCGCGCAGGAACGGCGAAGCACGCCAGACGAGGGCTTGCGGGCTGACCGCCAGGTCCAGGTCCGGCAGCCGGTCCAGCAGCACCTCGATCCCCGTGCGCGCGATGCCCTCGGCGAGGTCCTGGGCCGGATAGGGGCAGCGGTGCTCGCCGTGCCCGAAGGAGAGGAACGCGCTGTTGCCGCCGGTGAAGACGGTGCGGTCCGGGCGGATCTGCGGGTCGCCGTTGGCGGCGGCGAAACTGAGCATCAGCAGGTCGCCCGCCGGGATGTGCCGGCCGGCCAACCGGGTGTCGCGGGTCGTCCAGCGGCCCGCGATGTTCTGGGTGGGGGTGTCCTCCCACAGCACCTCGTTCATGGCCTCGGCGACGCTGTGCCGACCGCCGGAGAGCGAGGCGGCGAACCGCTCGTCGGTGAGCATGAGCCGCAGGGAGTTGCCGATCCAGTCCGCGGTCGGCTGGTGGCCCGCGACGATGTTCACCACCATGTCCTCGAGGATCTCCTCGAAGGTGAACTCGGGCGCGTGGTCGTGGCGCAGCATCCGGGAGGCGACCCCGGCGCCCGGTGCGGTGCGCCGGGCGGCCAGCAGGGAGTGCATGGCCGCCTGGACCCGGTCCCGGCCGCGCAGCGCATCCGGCCCGCCGTCGACGAGCGCGTTGATGCTGGGCACCAGTTCGGCTCCGGCCTCGTCGGAGAAGCCGTAGAGCCGGGCGAGCACCAGCGCGGGCAGCACCTTGGCGTACTCGGCGATCAGGTCGGCCGAGCCGCGTGTGCAGATGCCGTCGATCAGCCGGTCGGCGAACCGTTCGGCGTGGTTGCGCAGTTCGAACGGGTCGACCGCGGCCAGCGCGTCACCGACCAGGGCCGCGCGGCGCCGGTGCCGTTCACCGACGGTGTAGAGGATCGATGGCTGTTTGCCGACCATCGGCAGCAGCGGCCAGTCCGGGGGAATGTTCGGCCACTGGTTCCACAGCCCCGAGTCCCGGCTGAAGAGGGCCGGTTCGGAGGTGACCCGGTGCAGTTCCCGGTAGCCGAGCACCAGCCAGCAGGGGACGTCGCCCGGCAGCAGGACCGGGGCGAGGGGCCCGTGCTGCTCGTACATCTCGCGGTAGAGCCGCGCCCGGTCATCGTTCTGGAAGCGCGGCCCCAGCAGCGGGACGGCGCCGGGGTCCGGGTGGGCCGGGCAGCCGGGCGGGGGTGCGGAGGCGGCGCCGGGGTGCTGGGGCGGTGTCACGGGGTCTTCTCCGGGGCGGAACGCGCGGTGGACAGGTCGTACAGGTGGTGCACGAGAGCGAGCAGCACGTTCTTGCTGGACTCGCGGGACCGCGCGTCGCAGTCGAGGAGCGGGATCCCTGCGGGCAGGTCGAGGGCCTCGCGTACCTGCGCGGTCGTGTGCGGGGGACCGCCGAAGTCGTTCCGCGCGACGATGAACGGGGTGCCGTGCGCCTCCAGCCGGTCGATGGCGTACCAGGAGTCCTCCAGCCGCCGGGTGTCCACCAGGACGACGGCGCCCAGGGTGCCGGCGAAGAGGCGGTCCCACAGGAACCAGAACCGCTTTTGTCCCGGAGCACCGAACAGGTAGAGCACCGTCTCGTCGTCCAGGCTGATGCGGCCGAAGTCGAAGGCGATCGTGGTGGTCGTCTTGCCCCGGACGGCGGAGAGGTCGTCGACGCCCTCCCCGGCGCGGGTCATCGTCTCCTCGGTGTTCAGCGGCCGGATGTCGCTGACGGCCCGCACCATGGTGGTCTTGCCCACGCCGAAGCCGCCGACGACCACGATCTTCAGGCCCTGGGCCGTGGTGCTGAGCAGCGGCGGGCGGGCCTCGGCGCCCGCTGCCGGCGCCGGGTTCGCTTCAGATGTTGCGGAGTCCAACGAGCACCTGCTTCAGAATGTCGGGGTCGGGCAGTGCGTCAGCGGTGCGGGCGCGCCGCGGATGGCGTGCGGTGATCCTCCCCTGGGCGAGGAGGTCGCCCAGCAGGATGCGGACCACACTCACCGGCAGGCCCAGATCGGCGGCCAGTTCCACGACCGCCGTGGGGAAGCGGCAGATGCGCAGGATCGCGGCGTGCTCCGACTGCATGCCGCGCACCGGAGCGGTCTCGCTGACCACGAGCGTCACCAGGTCGAAGGTCTCGGCTCCGGCCGCCGAGCGGCTGCGCCCGCCGGTCACCGTGTACAGCCGGTCCGGGTCCTCGTCCCGGCCCGGCCGGGTCATACGTCTCCGCCTCCGCGGCCGTCGTCCTCCCCGCTCGTCCGGCGCGGCGGAGCGCTGAGGTGTTCGCTGAGCTGTTCGATGAGTTCGTTCATGTTGTGGCCGATGAGACCGACGTCGGAGTCCTCTTCGGCGACGACCGCCAGATGGGCGCCGTCGCCCGCCTCCACGACGAACAGGATGCCGCCGTAGAACTCGGCCATCGCCTGCCGCACTCCGCCGCGGCCGTCGCCGAACTCCACGGAAGCACCGTGCGACAGGCTCTGGATGCCGGCCGAGATGGCCGCGAGCTGATCGGCCTGGTCGACGGAGAGCTCGGGTGTGCGGCACAGCTTGAGTCCGTCGCGGGAGAGCACGAGGGCGTGCCGGGCGCCCGGTGTGCGCTCCAGGAGGCTTTCCAGCAGCCAGTCGAGCTTGCTGTCAGTGATCATTCGGTGTCGTCCTCCGAGAGGGAAGAGGAGCGGGTGGGGGAGGAGTCGGACGGCCGGGAGCGCCGGCCGGTTTCTTCGGTTCCGGTGCCATGGACGGCCCGGCGGAAGTCGCCGAACCGGGCGCCGGAGGGGCGTCTGGTGCCACGGCCCGCAGTGGGGCCGTCCGCGGTCTCCCCGGTGGCGGTCGGGTCCCGCTGGTCCGCGCCGGGCGCGGGTTCCGAGAGCCGCGAGGAGGTGGCCGAGGCACGGGCGACGGCCGCCAGGGTCTGCCCGCGCCGCCGCTTGGGCAGTCCGCTCTCGCCGAACTCCTGGGGCGGCGGTGCCGGAGTCGTCCGGGCGGTGTCCTCCCGCCGGTCGTGGCCCGGGGAGCGCTGCACGTCCGGGCCGACCCGCTCCGGTTGCCGGGAGTGGACTGCCGCCGTGTCGTCCTGACGCGGGGCCGTGCGGCGGGCGGGGCTCGGCTCCGCGCGGGGCGCGGGCGGGACCGCGGCGGGCTCCTCGTGGCGCGGTTCGGTCACCAACTCGTGTGGGACGCGCAGGAGTACGCCCGTGCCGCCGTGCGCGGAGGGCCGGAAGGAGACATGCAGGCCGTGCTTGCGCGCCAGCCGCCCGACCACGGCCAGACCGAGCCGGGTGCCGGAGAGCGAGGTCAGGTCGCCATGCTCACCCGAGACCGCCTGCTCGGCGCGGCGCAGCGCCACCTCGCCCATCACCAGGCCGCCGTCCTCCACGGTGATGACGATCCCCGCGGCCACCTCCTCGACGTAGACGTGCACTTCGGAGGTGGGCGGCGAGAAGTTCGCCGCGTTGTCCATCAGTTCGGCCAGCGCATGCATGACACCCTCGGCAGCGTGGCCCGCGACTGCGGCCTCGCTCGTGGAGTGCAGCCGCACCCGCTGGTAGCCGCTGATCCGGCCCATCGCGCCGCGCAGCACGGACTCCATCACGATCGGCTTGGCCCAGCGGCGGCCGGACCGCGCGCCGGTCAGCACGGCGAGCGAGTCGGCGATCCGGCCCGTCTGCGCGTTCCGGTGATCGAGGTGCAGCAGGTCGCCCAGCACGTCCTCGTCCGCGTGCCGGTGCTCCATCTCCCGCAGGTCGGCGGCCATGCTGGTGGCCAGTGCCTGCACCCTGCCCGCGGCGTTGGCACACGCCGACATCGCCGCCGCCCGCAGGGTCTCGCCCCGGTGCACCTCGTGCGCCAGGGCCGCCAGCACGCGGCGCTGCGCCTCGGAGGCCACCGGCGGCGCCTCGGCCAGCGCGGTCTCGGCCGAGCCGCCGCGCCGCAGCCGCTGCACGACGCCGGGTACCGCCGTGTCCGCGAAGCGGGCGTCGGCCGCGTCCCGTTCGGCGGCCCCGGTCTGAGCGGCGGCCACCTGAGCACGCAGCGCGCGGCTGGTGAGCCGGGCGTGCACCGCGGTCGCGACCGCCGCGCACAGCACCGTCCCCGCCGCGCCGGTGCCCCAGGCGACCGCCGTACGCGCGGAGTCGGCGCAGGTCTGGATGGTGATCAGGCAGGCGGCGCCGACGACCGCGACGGAGACCAGCAGGGCCAGTGCCGTGCCCTTGGCGGCACCGCGACCGGCCGGGACCTTCGGGGGGCTGCCAGCGGTCGCCCCGGACCGGCCGGCAGCCGCTCCGTCCGCGGCGGGGGCCGGAGGCGGTGGTGTCTCGGGGGAGGTCATCAATCAGGTCCTAGGAAACGGAACCGGGCAGAGGCGAGAGCTGAGCCGCAGCCCTCCGATCAACGTCGCACCAATATAAGTCAGTTAGTGATCAGGAGGTAACACTGGGGTGTTGCTGCCGCAGAGCATCCGCGACCGGTTCCGCTCCGCCGTCCCGTCCGCCGCATCCCCGTTCCGCACCCGACGCCGCGCCGGAAGCGGTGGCCGCAGAGCGTCGTGCGGGACCCGGAGGCATCATGAGAAGCGTGCAGACGAGCGAGGGACGACAGCCAGTGCGCACCGGGCCGGAGCCTCCGCCCCCGGACGGCATCCTGTGGGACGTGGTCGGCGAGGTCCGCCAGCTCCTGATGCTGCCCGCCGCGCTCACCCTGCAGGTCGCCCACCCCGCCGTCGGCGCCGGAGTGGACGAGCACTCCGTCTTCCGCACCGACCCCTGGGGCCGCGGGGAGCGCTCGCTGGGCAGCTTCCTGCTGTGGGTCTACGGCGGCGAGGACGGGGTCGCGGAAGGGCGCAGACTGCGTGAGCTGCACAAACACATCCAGGGCGTCGACGCGCACGGCCGCCGCTACCATGCGCTGAACCCCGCCTACTACGCGTGGGTGCACGCCACCGGCTTCCCCACCTACCGGCACGCGCAGCGCTACCTCGGCCGCCGTCCCTACACCGACACCGAGGAGCGGCAGCTGTACGCCGAGTGGCTCCAGGTCGGCCGGGTGCTGGGCATCCACGAGCGGGACATGCCGCGGACGCGGGAGGAGTTCTGGCCCTACTGGCACCGGATGCTGGCCGAGGAGATCGAACCCACCCGGGTGGTCCGCGAGCTCACCTCGCTGAACACCGACATCCCGCCGCCGCCCTGGGGGCCGCGGCCCGTGCGGTGGACCGTTCGTGCGGTGTGGCCGCTGGTCGTTCCCGGGTTCGCCCGGCTCCGCCGCTTCCTGACCGTGGGGCTGATGCCGCCCGAGGCGCGTCAGGCCCTGGGGCTGCCCTGGACCTCGCGGCAGGAGCGGCGGCTGCGCTGCCTGGGCCGGGTGCTCGCGGACACCCTCCCACTCCTCCCGGAGCGCCTCCGCTATCTGCCCTACGCCCGCCGCGCCCGCGCCGAGCGCCGCGGCTGACCGCGTACCGGGGGCCCGGCTGCGAGGCGGCCCGGCCGGAGGACGGCCCGGCCGAGGGGCCAGGGCAGGTCAGCGCCCGGCCCTCCCGCCCGCACGGGAGCGGACGAGGGGCCGGACGCTCCCGACGGGGACCGCGCCCCGCCGGGCGGAGCACCGCAGGAGCGCGCCGGGTCAGCGGCGCGGGTGGTCCGCCGTGTGGATCTGCTTCCAGGAGCGGGGGCGCTCCGGAGCGCGGTCGGCGGTGAAGGCCGACGCGTGCGCGGCAGGCTTCGAGGGCTGGTACAGCCAGGTGTCGAAGAGCCCGGCCAGCGGCTTGCCGGACACCTTCTCCGCGTAGGCGACGAAGTCGCCCACCTCGGCGTTGCCGCCCCGGTGCGCCTTGGGCCAGCCCTTCAGCAGGGCGAGGAAGTCCCTGTCGCCGATCCTGTTGCGCAGCGCCTGCAGGGCCATGGCGCCCCGGTCGTAGACGGCCCGGTGGAACTGGTTGTCGGGGCCGGGGTCGCCCGGCGCGACCTTCCAGAAGGGGTCGTCGGCGGGGTGCGAGGCGTAGGCGTAGTCGGCCAACTCCTGTGCGGTGCCCTCACCCTGGTCCTCGGACCAGAGCCACTGCGCATACCTCGCGAATCCCTCGTTGAGCCAGATGTCCTTCCAGCCCTTCACCGAGACGCTGTCCCCGTACCACTGGTGGGCCATCTCGTGCACGACCACGGAGGTGTTGGAGCCGTCCGCGAAGTCGTCGGGGCTGTAGAAGGGGCGGGTCTGGGTCTCCAGCGCGAAGGTCGTGTCGGTGTTGGGCACATAGCCGCCCAGCGCGTCGAACGGGTAGCTGCCGAAGTAGCCCTCCAGCCACTCGGTCAGTTCGGCGGTCCGCTCGACGCTGGCCCGGGCCGCGCCCTCGTGCTCGCCCAGGTCCTTGCTGTAGGCGTTGACGACGGGCAGCCCGGAGTCGGTCTCGGACGTCGTGATGTCGAACCTGCCGACCGCCAGAGTGGCCAGGTAGGTGGCCTGCGGTGCGCGGGAGCGCCAGTTGAAGCGCGTCCAGCCGGCCCGGGTGCGCTGCGACTGGAGGGTGCCGTTGCTGAGGGCCTGGGTGCCCTCGGGGACGGCGACGCTGACGTCGTAGCTCGCCTTGTCGGTGGGGTGGTCGTTGCTGGGGAACCACCACCAGGCGGACTCGGGCTCGTTGGCCGCGACCCCGCCGTCCGGGGTGCGGTGCCAGGAGGTGTAGCCGTCCACCTCCACCTTCGAGGGCGTCCCGTGGTAGCGCACCACGACGGTCGTCTTCTCACCCTCGGCGAGCGGCTCGGCCGGGGTGATGCGCAACTCGTGCGCCCCGGAGGTGCGGAAGCGGGCCTCCTTCCCGTTCACCCGCACGTCGGTGACATCCAGCGCGAAGTCCAGGTTGAACCGGGACAGATCCTGTTCGGCGGTGGCCAGCAGGGTGGCGGTGCCGGCCAGTTCGTCCGTCTTCGGCCGGTAGGTGAGCCGAAGGTCGTAGTGGGAGACGTCGTAGCCGCCGTTCCCGTAGTCCGGGTAGTAGGGGTCGCCCGCGCCCGGTGCTCCCGGAGTCGGTTCGGCCGCCGAGGCGGGGGCCGCGAGCAGCAGCAGGGCCGCCGCTGCCGCACCCGGGACGATCAGTCTGTGGCGCACGAGTCCTCCAACTCATCTGCGACAGGGATCACTTCTTCGCGAACGTGTGTACTCCCGTGTCACATTGCATGTCCACAGCAACCAGCGTCATCCGGCCGCACCCGGGAACACCGGTCCCGGCAGCCGCCGTTCCGGTGCGGGGAGGTCATCCGTGCGCTTCGGGCGGCCCCACCAGCCGGGCCGCATCCACCGCGCACCCCCAGGAGACGGTGACGCCCGCGCCGCCGTGCCCGTAGTTGTGCACGCAGAGCACCGTGCCGCCCCGCCCGTCGGGAATCCGCTCCGCCTCCAGCCGGACCCGGGGCCGGAACGGCCGCAGCCCCACCCGGTGTTCGAGCACCCTGGCCTCCGCCACCTCCGGGTGGACGGCGGCGCACCGGCGTACGATCGCCGCCGCCGTCGCCGGATCCGGCTCCCGCTCCTCGGCGCCGTCCTCGGCCGTGCCGCCGAGCACCAGGCCGTAGGGCTGCGGCAGCAGGTACGTCGTCTCCCGGGCACCGGCGCCGGCGGCGACATACCACTCCTCGACGCCCGGGTTCTCCACCACCAGGATCTGGCCGCGGACCGGCCGCACCTCCGGGTCGGGCACCAGCTCACGGGCGCCGAGCCCGCAGCAGTTCACCACCGTGGGGACCTCGGCCGCCGCCTCGGCGAGCGAACCGGCCGCACGCTGCTCCCAGCGCCCGCCCGCGGCCTCCAGACGGCGCCTCAGAAAGCCGAGATAGCTGCCCATGTCGACCAGCGGAGCGCGGGGCGGCGTACCGGTCAGCGCGCTCCACTCCGCGGGCGGCGTGCTGCCCGCCAGCCGCCCGCGTACCAGCCGTACCCCGGTGGCCGGCGGCTGCTCGGCGAGCCAGGAGAAGTGCCGGAAGGAGCGGAGCGCCCAGTCCAGGGCCTGCCGCTCCGGTGCGATCCGGTACGGCCAGATCAGGCCGCCGGCCACCGCCGAGGTCGTCCCCTCCGGCGGACTCGGACTCCACACGCGCACGTCCGATCCGCGCTCCGCCAGGACCACCGCCGTGGTCAGCCCGATGACTCCGCCGCCGAGTACGACCACGCCCCCGGTCCGCCGTGTGCCGGCCGCCGCCCTGCCCCTCACCTCGCTCATGCCGAGACCCTACGGTGCCGGGCACCGGCAGGTCACCGGCCCAGCGCCGTCAGCAGGGCCAGCGGAGCGGCCGCCGACCAGGAGCGCGGCGCGCCTCCGTGCGCCGAGGGCACCGGCTCCGGAACGTCCTCGCGGGCGTAGCCGGCCAGCACCTGCGGCAGTCGGTGGCCGCTCCGCTCGGCGGCGGCCAATAGCCCCTCCGCGAGGCGCGCCGCCTCGGCCCGCAGGCTGTAGCGGGCCAGGCCGAGCGCGATCAGCGCGTTGTCCTGCGGCTGGATGCCGCCGCGGTGGCAGGAGAGCGGATGGTAGGCGGCCTGCCCGGCGGCGAGGGTGCGCACCCCCCACCCGGAGAAGAAGTCCGGTTCCAGCAGCCGCCGCCCCACCGTCTCGCCCCGGCGCTGCCCCAGGATGCCCGACCAGAGCAGATGTCCCGCGTCGGAGGCGAGCGCATCCACCTTCCGGCCCGACTCCTCCAGCGCGAGCGGCGGGAAGCCGCGCTCTGGCAGCCAGAAGTCTGCGCCGAAGCGCTCCCGCAGCTCCGCTGCGGCCCGCTCCAGCGAGCCCGCGTAGCCCGGGTCGCCCCAGACCGCACGGGCCAGCTCGGCGGTGCGGCGCAGCGCGTCGTACGCGTATCCCTGAACCTCGGCCACCAGCACGGCACCGGTCGGCAGGGTGCCGTCGGCCGCGCAGATCGCACCGGGCGAGTCCTTCCAGCTGCGGTCGCCGCCGCCCTCGCCGGGTCGGCAGGCCAGATAGCCCAGGTCCGCCAGCCCGCCCCGGTCGAACATCCACCGCACCGCGGCCCGCGCCTGCGGCTCCAGACGGCGGGCGAGCTCCGCGCCCGCGGCCCCCCGCTGCTCCGTGTAGGCGCCGAGGAGGACCAGGAAAAGCGGGGTGGAGTCGACGGAGCCGTAGGAGCGTTCGTGCGGCAGCTGCCCGAAGGCGCTCAGCTCACCGTGCCGCAGCTCGTGGAGGATCTTCCCCGGCTCGGCGATCCGGCCCGGCTCCGCCTCGCCGTCCTGGGTGGCCGCCAGCGCGAGCAGTGTGGCCTCGGCGAGCAGCGGACGGTAGGGCAGTGCGAAGAAGGACGTCAGGAGCGCGTCCCGGCCGAACAGGATCGGATACCAGGGCGCTCCGGCGCCCGGCACACGCAGTGGGGCACCGTCCGGCCCGGGGACGGTGACGCAGAGTCCGGCTAGGTCCGCGAGTCCCTGTTCGCAGGCACAGGCCAGTTCCGGCCGGCCGGTGCGCAGGCCGGGGCGGGGCTCGGCGGTGGCGAACGCGTGCCGTGCGGCGGCCAGTTCGGACCGCACAGCGGCCGGGTCCGGCGCCTCGGCGGGGCCGGGGGCTGCCGTGTCCGGAGTGCCGTGCGGCAGCGTCCGTACGCACAGCCGCAGCTCGACCGCCGTGTGCGGGGCCGGTTCCAGGAGCCAGCTCAGCCTGCGGGCCGTTCCGTCGGGCCCGGCGCCTGCCGTGCCCGCGGGGCCTTCCGCGTCCGCGGTCTCGGCGGGCGCGGGATCAGCGGTGACGACCGTACGGGCGTGCCAGCTCGTGCCCCGCCGGTAGTGGAACTCGACGCCGTCCGGGCGGGCGACGGTGCTCCGCGCACGGTGCGGCTCGGTGAACTCCTCGCGAGGCGAGCGCAGTTCCGTCTGGTCGGCGAAGTCGGCGTCCACGGTCAGGCTCAACCGTATCGGGGCAGCCGTACCCTGATTGCTGACGACGCGTATCCGCTCGGTCAGCGCGCCGTCCACCACGGCCTGCTCACGGAAGACCGTGCAGGCCGGCGGAGCCTCGCGGGTCCCGTGCGCGGTGAGGACGACCGCACCGCCGCCGGTGCTCCCTTCCGGTTCCGCGAGCTCGTCCGCCGCGGCGGACGGGAGGCGGTGGCCGTCGTCCCGTGCCGGCACGAGCACGGTGGGGGCGGCGCCGTCCAGCGTCAGCTGCCAGCGGCTCAGATGGCGGGTGTCCCGGCGGAAGAGCCCGTCAGCGGGCAGCGCACCCGTGCGCCCGGCGATGTCCCCGGAGGCGGCCAGCACCGCGAAGGTCCCGTCGTGCACGAGCAGCCGGTGCTCGATCGCCGTCATGAGGTCACGGTCCCTTCTCGGACGGTGGTACGGGCGAGGGCGCGGGTACGGGAGCGGAGACCCCGGCGCCCGGTCCCGGGGCGGCGTCCCGGGCACTTGCGGCGGCTGCGGCCTCTGCGGCGTCCGCGTCCCGCCCGAGCAGGTCCAGGGCGAGTGCGGCCGTCCAGCTGAAGTCGCGGGCGCCGCGCCCCTGGCCGGTGTACGGGTCGAGGTACTCCGCGAAGCCGCTGGCCGCCGCGGCGTGCAGCACCTCCGCACGCAGCACGTCGGCCCGCGCGTGCTCGCCGTGTTCCCGGAGCCCGCGCTCCAGCAGCCAGTTGACGTTGAACCAGGCCGGGCCCCGCCAGTAGCGGCTCCGGTCGAAGGACGCGCCGCGCAGGTCGTAGCTGGGCAGCAGCCGCACCCGGGTGCCCAGTCCGAAGTGGTCGCCCTCGGCGGTACGCAGCAGCGTCTCGACCAGGGGTCGGGGGAGTCCGGGGGCCACCAGCGGCAGCAGCCCCGCGGCGCTGCGTTCGGGCACCAGCGCGCCGCCGTGCCCGTCGCCAGCCGAAGCCGCTCCGGCCCGCAGATCGCGGCAGTGGAACTGGCCGGTCCGGGGCGACCAGAGCCGCTCCACCAGTGCCTCCGTGCGGGCCGCGGCGCGACTGCGGTGGAGCGCGGCGTCGCCGTGCAGCTCCGCCGCGATCCGGGCCAGCGCGTACTCGGAGGCGATGAGCAGGGCGTTGAACCCCGGGTCCTCCACGGCGAAGGGGTGCGGGGCTGCCGCGTCGCGGTAGCCGTGTTCGCGGTACTCGGCGGCCAGCCGGACATAGCGTCCGTAGTCCAGGTCGGTGGGCCGGTCTCCCGCCGCGCCGTGCGCCAGGTCGGCACGGCGGAACGACGCCGGATCCGCCGGTTCGATCCGGGCCAGCGGCCCGTCCCAGCACGGACTGTTGTCCATGCCCGGTTCCCAGGGGTGCACCGCGGCGGCCAGTCCGCCTCCGCCCAGATCCCGGTGCTCGGCGAGGTAGCGGTGCCAGGCCGCGAGCCGCGGGTACACCCCGGCCAGGAAGGCGCGCCGGGCCGAGGCGTGCGGGTCGGCGCGGTGCACCAGCCAGGCGGCCAGCGCGTGCACGGGCGGCTGCACCACACCGGAGGTCTCGACCGCGCGCGGCGCCCCGGCGGTGGCGCCTGCCGAGGCGGAGCGCCAGAAGTCGGGGCTGGGGAAGTAGGCGTCGAGCGGCACCGCCGGGTTGAAGACGATGTGCGGGACGCGGCCGTCACCCCACTGTGCGGACAGCAGCGTCTCCAACTCCTGCTGCGCCCGTACGGGGGAGAGATGGCGCAGCCCGATGGCGATGAACGCCGAGTCCCAGCTCCACTGGTGCGGATACAGCGCGCGGGAGGGCACGGTGGAGGTGCCGTTCCGGTTGGCGAGCAGTACCCGGCGGGCGGAGCGGCGCAGTCCGCGGTGTTCCGGGTGCTGCGGCGGCGGGGCGGTGGCGCGGGCACGTGCCGCGGTGGGGCCGACGCCGGTCGAGGGCAGCGGAGGGGTCACCGCGCCACCCCGCCGGGACGGGCGGTACCGGCCGCCGGGGTGCGTCCGCCCGGCGTCCTCCGCCCGTCGGGAAGCGCCTTCTCGTCGCCGTTCGGAAGCGGTCGCTCCCGGCAGGCCGTCCTGACCATGCTCCGCCCTTCGCGTTCCCTCGTCCGCTGCCCGCACGGCATATGTCCGGTGGCCGGATCCCTGCGCGCTCTCCCGGTTCCGCCGCGGCCACGGTGCGGCTGCCGGGACTCCATGAGTTTCGTCGAAGATACCTCGCAGTTACGTCTCGTGAACAGACATAACTGACGATGAGATGTGTCACTCGCCGTCGGAACCAGGATCCGGGCCAGGCTGCCGAACCCGGGCGACCGGTGCCGCGCCCCGCGACGGCGAGGGCGCCGGGCCCGAGGCGCGGGGTCGGAGCCGAGGCAGCGGTCCCGACACGGTGGGCCGGCCGGGCACCGACGGGCCGCGCCCGCAGCCGGCCGCGCACCGACGGCGCCGGGGTCGCTGAACGGCGCTGATGGCAGGATGCGGTAGTACCCGACCGTCCCCGTCGTCCTGCCGTTCCCGCCGCCGGGGCGCCGCTGACCGCGGACCGGCGACCGCTGACGAGAGCTGAGGAGAGCTGAGGAGAGCATGACCGGCACCACCGGCAACCAGTCGAGCGCGGGCCACCTGCTGCGGCTCATCCGGGACGGCCGGGCCACCACCCGCGGCGCCCTGCAGCAGGTCACCGGGCTGTCCAGGTCCACCGTCGGCCACCGGCTCGACCAGCTCTTCGCCGCGGGCTGGCTGCGCGAGGGCGAGCCGGCGCCCGAGCCCGGCTCCACCGGTGGGCGGCCCTCGACACGGCTGGTGTTCGACGCCGGGCACGCCGTGGTCCTCGCAGCCGACCTCGGAACCCGGCACGCCACCGCCGGCCTGCTCGACCTCGCCGGGAACGTGCTGGCCCACACCTCCGGCCCGATGCTCGTCGGCGACGGCCCCGAGACGGTCCTCGACCGGCTGGCGCGGTGGTTCGCCGCGCTGCTCGCCGAGCACGGCACGGACCCGGCCCGCGTCTGCGGCATCGGCCTGTCGGTACCCGGCCCGGTCGACGTCGACTCCGGAGTGGTCGTCCAGCCGCCGATCATGCCCGGCTGGGACGGCTGCCCGCTGCCCGACCGGATGCGGGCCGCCTACACGGCCCATGTGCGGTCCGCGGCGCCTCCGGCCGTCCTCGTCGACAACGACGCCAATCTCATGGCCTACGCCGAACAGCGCGCCGGCTACCCCGACTGCGCGGCGTTCCTGCTGGTCAAGGTCGCCACCGGGATCGGCGCCGGTGTCGTCGTCGACGGTCGGCCCTACCGGGGCACGGACGGCGGCGCGGGCGACATCGGGCACATCCGGCTGCACGACTTCCCCGACGCGCTGTGCATGTGCGGCAATCACGGCTGCCTCGCCGCCGTCGCCAGCGGCCGGGCGCTGGCCGAACAGCTCACCGCCGCCGGAGTACCCACCACCTCCGGCTCCGGCGTCCGCGACCAGCTCGCCGCCGGCCGGCCGGAGGCGGTGCGGTTGGCCCGGGACGCCGGTCGGCTGGTGGGGGAGGTGCTGGTCACGGTGGTCACCCTGCTCAACCCCGGGGTGCTGATGATTGCCGGCGACCTGGCGGGCACCCCGTTCGTGACCGGCGTACGGGAACTGCTGTACCAGCGCGCCATGCCCCGTACGACCGCGCACCTGAACGTGGTCACCTCCCGGCTCGGCGAGCGCGCGGGCCTGGCCGGTGCCGCGGCCCTGGTCGTCGAGGACCGCTACGCCCCCGCCCGCGCCGACGCCCGCCTGGCCGCCCTGGCCGGATGAGCCCGCCGGTCAGTCGCCCTCCGCGGGCAGGAGGCCGAGTTCCTGCGGAGCGGCCTCCAGCAGCGCGCCGTCCCGCAGCCCCAGCCAGCGGGTGATGCCCAGTTCCTCCAGGAACGGGAGGTCGTGGCTGGCGATCAGCAGAGCACCCTCGTACGCCGTCAGCGCGTCCCGCAACTGCCGCACGCTGGACTCGTCCAGATTGTTGGTCGGCTCGTCCAGCATCAGCAACTGGGGCGCCGGATCCGCCAGCAGGACGGCGGCGAGCGCGGCCCGGAAGCGCTCGCCGCCCGAGAGCGTGCCCACCGCGCGGTCGGCCCGCTTGCCGCGCAGCAGGAACCGCGCGAGCCGGGCGCGGATCTGCTGGTTGGTGGCCTGCGGCGCCGAACGCGCGACGTTCTCCACGACGGACAGCCGGTCGTCGAGCACGGTCAGCCGCTGCGGCAGGTAGCGCAGCGGCACATGCGTGTGCACCTCGCCCGCGACGGGCGGGAGCTGCCCGGCCAGGGTCCGCAGCAGCGTCGTCTTGCCCGCACCGTTCGGCCCGACGAGCGCGATCCGGTCCGGCCCGTGCACGTCGAGGTCGGCCCGGGGGCCGTGCCGCAGTTCCACCTCCCGCAGCTCGAGGACCCGCCGTCCGCGCGGCACCGCGGTCGAGGGCAGGTCGACGCGGATCGCCGAGTCGTCCCGAACCCGCTCGGACGCCTCCTCCAACTGCTGCCGCGCCTCGTCCAGCCGCTGCTCGTGCAGCAGGCGGTGCTTGCCCGCCGTCTCCTGCGCCTGCCGCTTGCGGGCGCCCAGCAGGATCTTCGGCTCGCTCCCGGCCGCGGCCTGCTTGCTGCCGTACTGCGCCCGCCGGGCCAGCTTCATCCGTGCCTCGGCCAGCTCCCGCCGCTGGCGCCGCACATCGGTCTCGGCCGCGCGCACCATCCGCTCGGCCGCCTGCTGTTCGGCGGCGACAGCGGCCTCGTACGCCTCCAGATCGCCGCCGTACCAGGTCACCTCACCGCCGCGCAGGTCGGCGATCCGGTCGACCAGCGACAGCAGTTCGCGGTCGTGGCTGACCACGACGAGCACGCCCCGGAACGAGGAGACCGCCTCGTGCAGCCGGCGGCGGGCCGTCCGGTCGAGGTTGTTGGTCGGCTCGTCCAGCAGCAGGACGTCCGGCCCGGCCAGCAGCAGAGCGGCCAGCCGCAGCAGTACCGACTCGCCGCCGGACATCTCACCGATGGTGTGGTCGAGCCCGATGTGGCTCAGACCGAGCTGGTCCAGCGTCGCCCGGGCACGCTCCTCGACGTCCCAGTCGTCGCCGACGGCGGCGAACTGCTCCTCGCCCACGTCTCCCGACTCGATGGCGTGCAGCGCGGCGCGGGCGCGGGCGACCCCCAGCGCCTCGTCCGCCCGCAGGGAGGTGTCCAGGGTGAGGTTCTGCGGCAGGTAGCCCACCTCGCCCCGGACCGTGACGTTTCCCGCGTCCGGCCGCAGTTCACCCGCCAGCAGCCGCAGCAGGGTGGACTTCCCGGTGCCGTTGAGCCCGATCAGGCCGGTGCGCCCGGGCCCGACGGACAGGTCGAAATCGGTCAGCAGCGGAGTGCCGTCCGGCCAGGAGAAGGTCAGCCGGGAGCAGATGAGGGAAGGTGCGGAAGTGGTCACAGGGGCCTCCTGGTCGCATCACGGTGGGGATGAGCAACATGGAGACACCGGGCCCGGACGGATACACCGGGACGGGGATCAGAAGAGGTGAGGGGCAGCAGTCGGCCGACTCGCTTCCGAGGTCGCACTCGTGGCACACAGACAGGGCACACGGTGTCTCAGACCTCAGATACGCAACGGCCTCTCCTCACGACGACAACAGAACCGCCCAAGACGTTACGTTCCCGCTTCCGGTGCCGCAAGCCTTTTTCCGCGCGCCGCGATGTGCTGTGCTGCGGGCATGGTCCGTACCAGTGAGCCCAGTCCCGCTTCCGGTCCGAGCCGGCTCCCCACGGTTCCGCTCCGGCCGCTGGACGTCCCCGCCCCGCAGGCGCAGGAGCGTGCCAGGTCGTTCCACGAGATCATGGCGCGCCGCCGCACCGTCCGCGACTTCGACGACCGGCCGGTGCCCGACGGAGTCCTGGAGTTGGCGGTCCGCACCGCCGCGACCGCCCCCAGCGGGGCGCACGTCCAGCCCTGGCGGTTCGTCGTCCTCACCGACCTCGAGCGCAAGCGGCGGCTGCGCGCCGCCGCCGAGGAGGAGGAGCGCGCCTTCTACGGGCGCCGCGCCTCGGGCGAGTGGCTGGAGGCGCTCGCCCCGCTCGGCACCGACGAGCACAAGCCGTTCCTGGAGACCGCGCCCGCCGTCCTCGTCGTCTTCGAGGTGCACAAGGGGCCGCACACCCCGCGCCCCTACTACACCAAGGAGTCCGTCGGCATCGCCGTCGGCTTCCTGCTCGCCTCACTCCACCAGGCGGGGCTGGCCACGCTCACCCACACGCCCAGCCCGATGCGCTTCCTCAACGAGATCTGCGACCGCCCGGCCGAGGAGCGCGGCGCCTACGTCATCCCGGTCGGCTACCCGGCCCCCGGCGCCCGGGTACCCGACCTGGAGCGCAAGCAGTTGGACGAGGTGCTGGTGCGATTGTGAGCACCCCGCCGCCCCCGCCGGGCGGTTGACCCGACATACTCCCAGCGCACAACAGTGACAACGGGAGCGTGCGATGAACAACGCGGTACGGGGGATCTCGGGCATGGCCTGCGCGAGCGGTCTGCTCCTCATGGTGGCGGGGTGCAGCGGCTCGGGGACGGGTGCGGCGGCATCCTCGGCCGGGCCGGCGGACAAGAAGGAACACACGCCCGCGGTCGGCGTCGTCAACCGGGCACAGGCCGGGAAGCTGGTCGACCACTACGAGAAGGTGAACAACGAGGCCAACAAGAAATCCGATCCCCGGCTGCTCTCCACGGTGGAGGGCGGGGCGGTCTTCGAGCAGAGCAAGGCCACCTACAAGATGCAGAAGAACTGGACGGCAGCGGAGCGGGCCGACTACCGCAAGCCGTTCCACTACGTCGACCGGAAGTTCTACCTTCCCCGCAAGGGCACCGCCGACTGGTTCGCCATGGTGGCGTACTCCAAGAACACGGGCGAGAAGAAGAAGGGCAAGTACCCGGGCATCCTGATCATGGAGAAGCAGGGCGGCGACTGGAAGATGGTCGCCGGCAGCTACAGCCAGTCCACGTGGCTGCCGCGGCTCGCCGAGGACGAGAAGGGGTTCGCCGAGGCCGTCTCCGACACGTCCAAGAAGGCCGGGGCGCTTTCCCCCGACTCACTGTCCGGCAAACTGCTCGAGCTCTACACCGAGCAGGGCTCCGCCCGGGGCGGATTCCGCACCTCGAAGACCACCGAGTCGCTCCGCAAGATTCCCGGCCGGCAGAACGAGCTGCTGAACCCGCACGGCGAGGCGGTGTTCAGCCGGGGCGAGCCCACGCACGAGAAGATCCACGCGCTCCGCACCGCGGACGGCGGTGTGTTCGCCGTCTTCAGCACCGGAATCCGCGAACACGACCGGGGCACACAGGTGACCGCCACCATCCACCCGTCCGACTCGATGAAGGTCTACGTGGGCGACTCCTCGGCGCCCTCCTTCTTCGTGGACTGGCTGCACCTGTCCAGTGCCTACCTGCCACCCAAGGGCGATCCCAAGCTCCTCGGCACCGAATACGACATGACGGGCGCCGCCGCGGGCTCCGACCGGAACGGCCGCATGCCCGGCACCGGCACCTGAGCCGCGCCCGCTGCCGTGGTGCGCCCGTGGCCCGCCGGAGCGCCCCGTGCTCCCGCCGCACCTGCGGGAGCACGGGGCACCGGGCCGGTCAGGCCAGGCCCGCGCGGCGGAGCGCTTCGGCCATCTCGCTGTTGTTCGGCGCCGGAGCCGGCGCGCCCTGGCCCCGGCGCTTGCCGCCCGAGCCGCCCTTGGGCGAACCCTGCCGCTGCCGCGGGGCACCCGCGGGGGCCTTGCCGGAGCCGTCGCGGCGCCGGTCCCGGCCGCCGCGCCGGGCACCGCCGCCCCCGCCGGTCCCGGGCTCGTCGTCCAGCCGCAGGGTGAGCGAGATCCGCTTCCGCGCCGCGTCGACCTCCAGTACCCGCACCCGGACGATGTCGCCGGGCTTGACCACGTCGCGCGGGTCCTTCACGAACGTCTTCGACATCGCCGAGACGTGCACCAGACCATCCTGGTGCACACCGACGTCCACGAAGGCGCCGAACGCCGCGACGTTGGTGACCACGCCCTCCAGCACCATGCCGGCGGAGAGGTCACCGAGCTTCTCGACCCCCTCCTTGAAGCTCGCCGTGCGGAACGCGGGCCGCGGGTCGCGGCCCGGCTTCTCCAGCTCGCGCAGGATGTCGGTGACGGTGGGCAGCCCGAACGAGCCGTCCACGAACTCCTGCGGGTCCAGCGCCCGCAGCGCCTTCGCGTTGCCGATCAGCGACGGCACGTCGGTGCCCGCCCTGGCGACCATCCCGCGGACCACCGGATACGCCTCCGGGTGCACCGCCGAGGCGTCCAGCGGGTCGCCGCCGCGGATGCGCAGGAAGCCCGCGCACTGCTCGAACGCCTTGGGGCCGAGCCGGGAGACGTCCTTGAGCTCCTGGCGGCCCTTGAACGGGCCGTGCGCGTCCCGGTGCGCCACGATGTTCTCGGCCAGCACCGAGCCGATCCCCGACACCCGGGAGAGCAGCGGAGCGGAAGCCGTGTTGACGTCCACCCCGACGCCGTTCACGCAGTCCTCCACCACGGCGTCCAGCGAGCGCGACAGCTTCACCTCGGACAGATCGTGCTGGTACTGGCCCACGCCGATGGACTTCGGGTCGATCTTCACCAGTTCGGCCAGCGGATCCTGCAGCCGGCGGGCGATGGAGACCGCCCCGCGCAGCGACACGTCCAGCTCGGGCAGCTCCTGCGAGGCGTAGGCCGAGGCGGAGTAGACCGAGGCACCCGCCTCCGAGACCATCACCTTGGTCAGCTTCAGCTCGGGCTTCGCGGCGACCAGCTCACCGGCCAGCTTGTCCGTCTCGCGGGAGGCGGTGCCGTTCCCGATCGCGACCAGCTCCACCTGGTGCGCCTCGGCGAGCGCGGCCAGCTTCGCCAGCGCCTCGTCCCACTGCTTCTGCGGCGCGTGCGGATAGACCGTGTCCGTGGCGGCGACCTTGCCCGTAGCGTCGATCACGGCCACCTTCACGCCCGTCCGCAGCCCCGGGTCCAGGCCGAGGGTGGCACGGGTCCCGGCGGGAGCGGCCAGCAGCAGATCGCGCAGGTTGGTCGCGAAGACCCGCACCGCCTCGTCCTCGGCCGCGGCGCGCAGCCGGGTGCGCAGATCGATGCCCAGGTGCACCAGGATCCGGGTACGCCACGCCCAGCGCACCGTCTCCGCCAGCCACGGGTCCGCCGGGCGGCCCTCGTCGCGCACGCCGAAGCGGTGCGCGACCGAACGCTCGTAGGAGCTTTGGCCCTCCTGCTCCGCTCCGGCCGGCTCGGGCTCCATCGTGAGGTCGAGCACTTCCTCCTTCTCGGCCCGCAGCATTGCCAGGATCCGGTGCGAGGGCAACTCGGTGAAGCTCTCGGAGAAGTCGAAGTAGTCGGCGAACTTGGCGCCCTGCTCCTCCTTGCCCTCCCGCACCCGGGCGGCCAGCCGGCCCTGCCCCCACATGCGCTCGCGCAGCTCGCCGATCAGGTCGGCGTCCTCGCTGAAGCGCTCGGCGAGGATGGCGCGCGCGCCCTCCAGGGCCGCGGCGGCGTCCGCGACGCCCTTGTCGGCGTCGACGAAGGCGGCGGCAGCGGCCGGCGGCTCCACCGACGGATCCGCGAGCAGCCCCTCGGCGAGCGGTTCGAGGCCCGCCTCGCGGGCGATCTGCGCCTTCGTGCGCCGCTTGGGCTTGTAGGGCAGGTAGATGTCCTCCAGGCGCGCTTTGGAATCGGCGGCCCGGATCTGCTCCGCGAGTTCGTCGGTGAGCTTCCCCTGGCCGCGCACGGACTCCAGGATCGACGCGCGCCGCTCCTCCAGCTCCCGCAGATAGCGCAGCCGCTCCTCCAGGGAGCGCAACTGCGCGTCGTCGAGCGTCTCGGTCGCTTCCTTGCGGTAGCGCGCGATGAACGGCACGGTCGACCCGCCGTCGAGCAGCTCGACTGCGGCGCGGACCTGCCGCTCGCGTACGCCGAGTTCCTCGGCGATCCTGCCTTCGATCGTCGTCGTCACGATGGTTCGTTCCGCCTTCTCGGTGCTGTTGTCCCCCGGTAGGCATGCATTGTGGCAGGCGTGTCCGACAGGCCCGTGCAGGCGGGCGGGACGGCGGGCCCCGCGGGGCGGCCGCCGCCCGCGCCGGGCCGCCGCGGCTCAGCCCTTGCCGAGCAGGTCAGCGGGGAACGCACCCGCCCCGATCGCGGTCTGCGTGAATCCGCCCGCCAGCTCGGTCAGCCGGGCCACGCCCTCGGCGCCCAGCAGTTCGTAGGGGCGGCGATCCAGCCGGTCGGTCTCCTCCTCGAGGTGCTTGCGCAGCTCGGCGCCCCGCTCGGTCAGCTCGCCCTCGCCGTCCAGCAGCCCGCGTCCGGTCAGCCGCTGCTGCGCCGCGGTCCAGTCCTGCTCGTTGTAGCCGCGGGTGCTCATCACCCATGTGGGGTTCATCCCGTGTCCGCTGGCGGTGTGGCTGACCAGCGCTTCCAGCGCGTCGAGTTCGGCGTTCTGCAGTACGGCGATGTGGCCGTCCCCGCGGTGCTCGCGCAGCAGCGTCGCCGCGTGCCACAGCGCCAGGTGCGGCGAGTCGTCGAGCGGGGGGACCGGAAGGTCCGCGTTGGCGGCGTGCAGCGGCCGTCCGGAGCGGGTGCACCCCTCGGCGGCGCGCAGCGCCAGCCGGGCGGCCTCGGTCATCTCCGCCGAGCGGACGGCCTCCTCGCCCAGCAGGTGCCGCAGCATCGTGTCGGCCGCGCGCAGCCGCGCGGCCAGGACGGTCTCCGGCGAGGCGGCGTCCCACACCGCGGGTACGAACCGTGCGACCAGCGCGTGGCTGTAGTTGTAGAAGGTGGCCGTCACCGCGCCCGCGCCCACCGCGCCCAGCGGCGCGGACCGCGAGGACAGGTTGATCGCGCGCGGGTCGTCGATGCCGTAGGGCGAGAGTTCCTTCCCCAGCGCGGGTGAGAAGTAGAGCGCGGAGTGCAGGGCGTTCAGGGCGTTGTGGCAGCGCCGCCCGGCGCGTTCGGGAAGTGGCGTCATGCCCGTACGCTACCGGTCGGTACGGACGACTTGAAGGGCGGGGAACCGGCGGCTCCGGACCCGCCGCCCGGCCTTCGGACGCCGCGCCCGCCGGGTGGGCACGGCGGGTGCCGGGCCCACCTCCGGGCGGTGTCCCCGCGCGGTCCCGGCCGCCCGGACGCGGCGCCGCCGCCCGCGGTGGCGCGTACCCGGCGGTCCGGTGCGGTGCCGGTCCCGCTTCAGTGCCGCGGGATGCCGAAGTGCGGGGCGCGCCGCTCCAGGAAGGCGGCCACGCCCTCGGCCGCGTCGCCGCTCGCCGCCGCCTCGCGCTGCCAGTGCCCGACCCGGTCGGGGCCGGTGCGCCCGTCCGCGAAGTCCTTGGCGGCCGCCTGGGTCAGCGCGGAGCGTGCGGTGAGGGTCCGCGCGAACTCGGCGACTCTTTTGTCGAGTTCCTCCCCGCGGTGCACCTCGTCGACCAGTCCGGTGCGCAGTGCCCGCTCCGCGTCGATCAGCTCTCCCGAGTAGAGCAGGAACTTGGCGGTGGCCGGTCCCACCAGGCGCACCAGGCGCTCGGTCGAGGAGGCCGGATAGACGATGCCCAGCTTGGCCGGGGTGATCCCGAAGAGCGCGTCGTGCGCGGCGAACCGCAGGTCGCAGGCGGCGGCGAGCTGGCAGCCGCCGCCGACGCAGTGTCCGTGCACGGCCGCCAGTGTGGGCTTGGGGAAGGCGGCGAGGGCCTCCTCCGCGGCGACGGCGAGGGTCTGCTGTGCGCGGGCCGCGCCGCCGGCTCCCTCGCTCTCCGGCTGTCCCGGCCCGGGCTCCCCGGCACGGGCCGCGTCCCGCAGGGTGCCGATGTCCGCCCCCGCGCAGAAGGTGCGCTGCGCCCCGGTCAGCACCAGGACCCGTACGTCCGGGTCGGCGGCGAGCTCCGCGAGCAGCCCGGCCAGCCCGCGCCACATGGCGGGGGTCATGGCGTTGCGCTTGGCCGGGCGGTCGATGGTGACGGTCGCGACGCCCTGGTCGCGGGCGGTGCGCAGGGTCGGCTCCATGAGCGTGATCGTATCCAGGAAGCGTCAGGTTCTGTCACCGAGCTGCCTGCTGGCGTAATTCTTCTGTCAAATGCCATCGATATGTGCCAAGTTACGGTCACCCGCTCTGGTCTGCACCGCGCGGTACCACCATGCAATGCAAGTACATCTGCAAGTACACCAGGTACCGAGCAGGAGAGTGGGTGCGGAGATGGAGAGCCGCGGCGGGCAGCTGTCCGGAGTTGTCGACGAGGCTCCACAGGCCGGGGAGGCGCTCGGCCCCCTGGGCGCGGCGTGCGGTGCTGCGGCTGCGGCGGTGCCCGCGGCTGCCGCCGTGCTGCCCCCGCGGCTGCGCCCGGAGCGGCAGTACCGGGCCGAGCCCGGGACACTCGGATGCGTCCACGGGGCCCCGTCGGTGTCCGGGCGCCTCGGCCCCTCCGGGCCGTCGGGGGAGGGGAGCTGGCGGTTCACGGCGCCGACGGCCGCGCCCTCGGTGCCCGGGCTGCGGCATGCCGTGCGCGAACTGCTCGAGCGTCGGCCGGCCCGGGTGCCGGAGGATGTGCTCCAGGGGGTGTTGCTGATCCTCTCGGAGCTGGTCACCAACGCCGTGCAGCACGCGGCGCTCCTCTCGCCCGACATCACCGTCGAGGTCGCACTGGGCGGCGGCTGGCTCCGGGTGGCGGTGGAGGACGGCCATCCCTACCGGCCCAAGGCGCTGGAGGCCGAGCCGTTCCGGGAGCACACGGGCGGTCGCGGCCTGCTGCTGGTCAAGGCGCTCACCGCGGAGGCGGGCGGCCGCTGTGACGTGGAGCAGACGGACGCCGGCGGCAAGGTCGTCTGGGCCGCGCTGCCGCTGTGCCCCGCGGCGGCGGATGCCGGGGAGCCCCGCTCCCGCTGAGGAGTCCGCCGTGCGGTGGCCGCGGGTCGGGCCTTCCGCCGGGGAGCCCGCCACGGCCGGTCGGCGGGTCGCGGCCCCCGGCGGTCCGAATGCCGGGTCTCTCGGGGCCGTGCCGCCCGACCCGGCCCGCCGGGTCACCAGCTCCCGGCGCCGCCCGTCACCGCGCGGATCGCCGGACGCGCCGCGTCCAGCACGGTCATGAACCAGGTGGAGAAGGTGTCGACGGCGTGTCGCTTCTCCAGTTCGTCCCACGTCACAAAGGCGGTTTCGGAGATCTCCGCCGGATCCGGCCGGGGCTCCTCCCGCAGCAGTCCGACGAACAGGTGGTTGAACTCCTGCTCCACCAGCCCCGACGCGGGATCCGGATGGTTGTAGCGGACGGTGCCCGCCTCCCGCAGCAGCGCGGGTGCCACCCCGAGTTCCTCGCCGACCCGCCGGGCCGCGGCGGCGAACGGCGGTTCGCCCGGATACGGGTGCCCGCAGCAGGTGTTGGACCACACGCCCGGGGAGTGGTACTTGCCCAGTGCCCGCCGTTGCAGCAGCAGCCGCCCCTCCTCGTCGAAGAGGAAGACGGAGAAGGCGCGGTGCAGCCGCCCGGGGGCCACATGGGCGGAGAGCTTCTCCGCGGTGCCGATCGTCGTCCCGTCCTCGTCTACCAGTTCGAGCATGATCGGGGCGGCTGAGCTGTTCGCCATGGTGATCCTTCGGGGTGGGCCGGGTGGGCAGCGGGTCCAGTGTGCCGCAGTCGACGCGGTAATTCCGCATTCTGCGCGATACTGCCTGCAATGTGCGCGTTTATGCCCACCAGTGCTGATCGGTGACGATCCGACCGTCAGGTCGTCGTCGGATGCGCCTCCGGATGGTGCAGCAGCCAGCCCTCCCATGCCGAGACGACCATCTCGCGCACCCCGTGGCGGGGCTCCCAGCCCAGTTCCTCGCGGATCCGCTCCGCCGAGGCCACCACCCGCGCCGGATCACCGGGGCGGCGCGGCACCACCCGGGGCACCGGCCCCCGCCCGCCGGTGACCTCGGCGACGAGATCGGCCATCTCCCGCACCGAGACCCCCGAGCCGGTGCCGACGTTCAGCGTCAGATCGCCGCCCCCACCCGGCCGCGGGCCGTCGCCCACCGTCGCACGCGCCGCCGCGACATGGGCCTGGGCCAGATCCTGCACATGGATGTAGTCCCGCACGCAGGTGCCGTCCGGGGTGGGATAGTCGTCGCCGAAGATCCTGGGCGGTTCGCCGCGGGTCAGCGCGTCGAAGAACATGGGGACGATGTTGAAGACGCCGGTGTCGGAGAGTTCGGGCCGCGCGGCCCCGGCGACGTTGAAGTAGCGCAGGCAGGCGGTGGACAGCCCGTGGGTCCGCCCCGTCGCCCGCACCAGCCACTCGCCGGCCAGTTTGGTCTCGCCGTAGGGGTTCATCGGCACCGTGGGAGTCTGCTCGGTGACCAGGTCCACGTCCGGCATCCCGTACACGGCGGCGGAGGAGGAGAAGACGAAGCCGCGCACCCCCGCGTCCACCACGGCGCCCAGCAGTGTGACGAGGCCGTGCAGATTCTCCTCGTAGTAGGTCAGCGGCTGCTCGACCGACTCGCCCACCTGCTTCTTGGCAGCGAGATGGATCACACCGCGCACCCCGTGCTCGGCCAGGGTCCGGTCCAGCAGCCGGCGGTCCAGTACCGAGCCGCGCACCAGTGGCACCTCGGCGGGCAACCGCCCGGCCAGTCCGGTGGACAGGTCGTCCAGTGCGACGACTCGCTCACCGGCCGCCGTCAGGGCCCGTGCGACGTGCGCGCCGATGTAGCCCGCACCGCCTGTGATCAACCACGTCATGCCCGAACCCTATCGGCCCCGGTTGTGGCCGGAACCCATGATCCACCATGCTGGGGGCGCACGGGCGCCCGCCGGACAACACCGGGGCGGTGAACGCTCGGTGAAGGCTCCTTCCGGCGATCCGATACTCTCTGCCGACGTGCCGCCGACCCCTTCCGGGTGACGGCGCACGCTGCCCGCTGCCCCGGTTGTCCCCCATTCCCGCGCGGGCCTGCCAGCTTCCAAGGAGTGAGTTCGTTCTGTCGACCGCCATCCTCACCGGTCCGCCGGTCGCCGGATCGTCGCTCGAGGCCGACCTGCGCTCGCTCGGCTTCGAGGTGCGCGCGGCCTCCGGTCCGACCGCAATCGGCACGGAACTGGCCGCCACCACTGCTGACGAGCGGGTCGCCCTGATCGACCCCCGCTTCGTCGGCCACACCCACGCGCTGCGGCTGGCCCTGCGGGACCCGCGCTTCGCGGCCGGGGCCCTGCCCGGAGTGCTCGCCGTGGGCCCCGAGGCCCGGCACGCGCTGCCCCGGGATCCGGGCGGCGGACCGCAGGCGGTGACCGAGGCGCTGGAGGCGGCCGGAGTCCAGGTGCACCGGCCCGAGCTGGGCACGCTCGTGGCCACCGTGCCCGCCGACGACGCGGCCCGTGCCGAGGCCGAACAGGCCGTCGCCGCGGTCGACGGCGAGGCGGTCCGGCTGCGTTCCGCGGTCAAGTCCCGCGACGGCTTCTTCACCACCTTCTGCATCAGCCCGTACTCGCGCTACCTGGCACGCTGGTGCGCCCGCCGGGGGCTGACCCCCAACCAGGTCACCACGGCCTCGCTGATCACCGCGCTGATCGCCGCCGGCTGCGCAGCCAGTGGGGAGCGCTGGGGCTTCGTGGCGGCCGGTGTGCTGCTGATCGCCTCGTTCGTCCTGGACGCGACGGACGGCCAGCTCGCTCGCTACGACCTGCAGTACTCCACGCTCGGCGCCTGGCTGGACGCCACCTTCGACCGGGCCAAGGAGTACTCCTACTACGCGGGCCTGGCCCTGGGCGCCGCGCGGGGCGGCGACGACGTGTGGGCCCTGGCACTCGGGGCCATGCTGCTGATGACCGCGCGGCACACGGTCGACTTCTCCTTCAACGAGGCCAGCCACGACGTCACCGGGAACACCAGCCGCACCGCGGCGCTCTCCAGCAAACTGGACAGCGCGGGCTGGACCGTGTGGGCCCGGCGGATGATCGTGCTGCCCATCGGGGAGCGCTGGGCCCTCATCGCCGTGCTGACCGCGGCCACCACGCCCCGCATCACCTTCGTCGTGCTGCTGGTCGCGGGCTCGCTCGCCGCCTGCTACACCACCGCGGGCCGACTGCTGCGCTCCCTGCACCGCAGGGCGCGCACCGACCGTGCCGCCGAGGGCGTGCGCGCGCTCACCGACAGCGGCCCGCTCGCCGAGCTCGCCGGCCGGCTGCTGCGGCCGCTGCCGCTGCCCCGGCTCGGGGTGCCGGCCGTCGCTCTCCTGGGCAGTGCGGTGATCCTCGCCACCGCGTGGGCCGCGCCGCTCGGCAGCGCCTGGCCGGTGGCCGCCGCGGCCTGCTACGCGCTGTGCGCGGGGGTCGCCCTCGCCCGGCCGCTCAAGGGCCCGCTGGACTGGCTGCTCCCCCCGATTTTCCGTATCGCGGAATACGGCACGATCCTGGTCCTCGCCGCCCGCGCCGACACCGACGGCACGCTCCCCGCGGCGTTCGGGCTGGTGGCGGCTCTGGCCTACCATCACTACGACACGGTGTACCGCATCCGCGGTGGCACCGGAGCGCCCCCGCACTGGCTGGTGCGGGCGGTCGGGGGACACGAAGGACGGACCCTGCTGGTCACCGTCGCCGCGGCCCTCCAGCTCGGCGACGGCGGTCGCACCCAAGGCTTCACCTTCGCGCTGACCACGCTCGCCGTGGTCATCGCGGCCGTGGTGCTCGTCGAGAGCATCCGATTCTGGGTGTCGTCGCAAGCACCCGCAGTACACGACGAAACAGGAGAACCCGCATGATCGGCCTCGTGCTGGCTGCCGGCGCCGGACGGCGTCTGCGCCCCTACACCGACACCCTGCCCAAGGCCCTGGTGCCCGTGGACGGCGACACCACCGTGCTCGACATCGCCCTGGCCAACTTCGCCCAGGTCGGTCTCACCGACGTCGCGGTCGTGGTGGGCTACCGCAAGGAGGCCGTCTACGAACGGCAGGCCGAGCTGGAGGCCAAGCACGGCGTCACGCTCCGCCTGATCGACAACGACAAGGCCGAGGAGTGGAACAACGCCTACTCCCTCTACTGCGCCCGCGAGGTCTTCAAGGAGGGCGTGCTGCTGGCCAACGGCGACACCGTGCACCCCGTCTCCGTGGAGAAGACGCTGCTGGAGGCGCGCGGCGACGGCAAGCGGATCATCCTCGCCCTGGACACGGTCAAGGACCTCGCCGACGAGGAGATGAAGGTCGTCGTCGATCCGGCCAAGGGCGTCCAGCGCATCACCAAGCTGATGGACCCCGCCGAGGCCACCGGCGAGTACATCGGGCTCACCCTGATCGAGCCGGAGGCGGGCGCCGAGCTGGCCGACGCGCTGAAGGCCACCTTCGAGCGCGACCCGCAGCTCTACTACGAGGACGGCTACCAGGAGCTGGTCAACCGCGGCTTCAAGGTCGACATCGCCCCGATCGGCGATGTCAAGTGGGTCGAGATCGACAACCACGACGACCTCGCCAAGGGCCGGGAGATCGCATGCCAGTACTGACCCGCCTCATTCCGTCGCCGGTCGTCGTGGACATCAGCCGCGGCGCACTGGACGACCTGGCGGGCCTGTTGGCCGATCAGCGGATCTCCACCAACGGCAAGCTCGCCTTCGCCATCAGCGGCGGCTCCGGGGCCGCGCTGCGCGAGAGGTTCGCCCCGCTGCTGCCGAACGCCTCCTGGTACGAGGTGGGCGGCGGCACCATCGACGACGCGGTCGAGCTCGCCGACGCCATGAAGTCCTCCGGCCGCTACGACGCGGTGGTCGGGCTCGGCGGCGGCAAGATCATCGACTGTGCGAAGTACGCTGCGGCCCGCATCGGGCTGCCGCTGGTGGCGGTCGCGACGAACCTGTCGCACGACGGTCTGTGCTCCCCGGTCGCCACTCTCGACAACGACGCGGGCCGCGGCTCCTACGGGGTGCCCAACCCGATCGCCGTCGTCATCGATCTCGACGTGATCCGCGAGGCACCGGAGCGCTACATCCGCTCCGGCATCGGTGACGTCATCTCCAACATCTCGGCCGTCAAGGACTGGGAGCTGGGGCACGAAGTCCGCGGCGAGGACATCGACGGACTGGCCGCGGCCATGGCCCGGCAGGCCGGCGAGGCGATCCTGCACCACCCGGGGGACGTCAGCGACGACGGTTTCCTCCAGGTGCTGGCCGAGGGACTGGTGCTCACCGGCATCTCGATGTCGGTCGCCGGGGACAGCCGCCCCGCGTCCGGCGCCTGCCACGAGATCAACCACGCCTTCGACCTGCTGTACCCGCGGCGGGCCGCCCCGCACGGCGAGCAGTGCGGTCTGGGCGCGGCTTTCGCGACCTATCTGCGCGGGGACAAGGACACGGCCAAGCTGATGGTCGAGGTGCTGCGGCGGCACGAGCTGCCGGTGCTGCCCGCCGACATCGGCTTCGACCCCGACGAGTTCGTCGAGGCCGTCGCGTACGCGCCGCAGACCCGCCCCGGGCGGTACACGATCCTGGAACACCTCGACCTGTCCACCGACCAGATCAGGGACGCGTACGCGGACTATGCACAAACCATCGGTAGCTGAGCTCCGGCCGGTCGTTCACCCCGCCGGGGTGAAGGACCGGCGGAGCGGCGAGCACTGGGCCGGCCGGCTCTACATGCGCGAGCTCTCGCTGCGCATCGACCGGCATCTGGTGAACACCCGGGTCACCCCCAACCAGCTGACCTACGTGATGACCCTCGCCGGGGTGCTGGCGCTGCCCGCGCTGCTGCTCCCGGGGGTCGCCGGCGCGGTCCTGGGCGTGGCCATGGTCCAGCTCTACCTGCTGCTGGACTGCGTCGACGGAGAGGTGGCCCGCTGGAAGCAGCAGTTCTCGCTGGGCGGGGTGTACCTGGACCGGGTCGGAGCCTACCTGTGCGACGCCGCGGTGCTGGTCGGCTTCGGGCTGCGCGCCGCCGACCTGTGGGGTGGCGGCCGGATCGACTGGCTGTGGGCCTTCCTCGGCACGCTGGCCGCACTCGGCGCCATCCTGATCAAGGCGGAGTCCGACCTGGTCGGGGTCGCCCGGCACCAGGGCGGGCTGCCGCCGGTCCAGGAGTCGGCCGCCGAGCCGCGCTCCTCGGGTCTCGCGCTGGCGCGCCGGGCGGCGGCCGCGCTCAAGTTCCACCGGCTGGTGCTGGGGATCGAGGCCTCGCTGCTGATCCTGGTGGTCGCGATCGTGGACCAGATCCGGGGCGACCTGTTCTTCACCCGGCTCGGCGTCGCGGTCCTCGCCGCCATCGCGGTGCTCCAGACGCTGCTGCACCTGGTGTCCATCCTGGCCTCGAGCAGGCTGAAGTGACGGGGGGCGGGAAGGCGATGCGGCTGGGTGCCGTCGTGCTCACGATGGGCAACCGTCCCGAGGAGCTGCGCGCGCTGCTGCGGTCGGTCGCCGATCAGGAGGGCGAACCGATCGAGGTGGTCGTGGTGGGTAACGGCGCGCCGTTGCCCGCGCTGCCGGACGGTGTACGGACGGTCGAGCTTCCGGAAAATCTCGGCATCCCCGGTGGGCGGAATGTCGGCATCGAGGCGTTCGGGCCGTCGGGCGGCGAGGTGGACGCGCTGCTCTTCCTGGACGACGACGGGCTGCTGCCCTCGACCGACACGGCCGAACTGGTGCGCGAGGCGTTCGAGGCCGACCCGGGCCTGGGCATCGTCACCTTCCGCATCGCCGACCCGGACACCGGCGTCACCCAGCGCCGGCACGTGCCCCGGCTGCGCGCCTCCGACCCGCTGCGCTCCTCCAGGGTCACCACCTTCCTGGGCGGCGCCAACGCCGTACGGACCCGGGTGCTGGCGGAAGTCGGCGGACTGCCGGACGAATTCTTCTACGCGCACGAGGAGACCGACCTGGCATGGCGCGCCCTGGACGCCGGCTGGGGCATCGAGTACCGCGCCGACATGGTGCTGCACCACCCGACCACGGCCCCCAGCAGGCACGCGGTCTACCACCGGATGGTGGCCCGCAACCGGGTCTGGCTCGCGCGCCGCAACCTGCCCGCGCCGCTGGTCCCCGTGTACCTGACCGTATGGCTGCTGCTGACGCTCGCCCGCCGCCCCTCCATGCCCGCGCTGCGCGCCTGGCTGGGCGGTTTCAAGGAAGGCTGGACCACACCCGCGGGCAGCCGAAGGCCGATGCGGTGGCGTACGGTATGGCGTCTGACGCGGCTGGGACGCCCGCCCGTGATCTGACAAGCTCGTCCCTGCGAGCATCAGCCCCGGATCCACTTGCGCAGTGTGAGGACGAAAGTTTCCAACGTGAGCGAGAAAACCCACGACAGTGCCGACAAGTCGGTCGGCGTACTGCCTCCGCCGTCACTGGACGACCGGCTGACTCCGGCCGAACTCGCGGCCAAGTACGGGCTGTCGGTCAGCGGGGCGCGCCCTTCGCTGCCCGACTACGTACGGCAGCTCTGGGCACGGCGGCACTTCATTCTCGCCTTCTCCCGGGCGAAGCTGACGGCACAGTACAGCCAGGCGAAGCTGGGCCAGTTGTGGCAGGTCGCCACGCCGCTGCTGAACGCGGCCGTCTACTACTTCATCTTCGGTCTGCTGCTGGGCGGCCGGAAGGGCACCCCGGGCGGTCAGGAGAACTACATCCCGTTCCTGATCACCGGGGTGTTCGTCTTCACTTTCACCCAGACCTCGGTGCTCACCGGCGTCCGGGCGATCTCCTCCAACCTCGGACTGGTGCGCGCGCTGCACTTCCCGCGCGCCGCGCTGCCGATCTCGGTGGCGCTCCAGCAGCTCCAGCAGCTCCTCTACTCGATGATCGTGCTGGTCGTGATCCTGCTCGGGTTCGGCAAGCTGCCGCAGTTCTCCTGGCTGCTGGTGGTACCCGCGCTGGCCTTCCAGTTCGTCTTCAACACCGGACTCGCGCTGATCCTGGCCCGCCTCGGCAGCAGGACGCCGGACCTGGCGCAGCTCATGCCCTTCATCACCCGTACGTGGATGTACGGGTCGGGCGTGATGTTCCCCCTGAAGTACATGCTGGAGAACCGGGCGCACGCGCCGGGCTGGGTCAGCGATCTCCTGCAGGCCAATCCCGCCGCGGTCTACATGGACCTGATGCGGTTCTCGCTCATCGACGCCTACCCCAGCGACCAGCTCCCCCCGCACGTCTGGGCCCTCGCCCTCGGCTGGGCGGTGCTCGTCGGCGTCGGCGGATTTGTTTTCTTCTGGAAGGCGGAGGAGCGTTATGGCCGTGGCTGAGCAGACCGAGCAGAGCGGAGCACCCGCCGGCACCAAGACCGAGGCCGAGGCGGAGCAGACCCCAGGCCCCTGGGTGCCCACCGTCATCGCCGAGGACCTGCACATCGTCTACCGCGTCTACGGCGGCTCCAAGGGGAAGGGCAGTGCCACCGCGGCCCTCAACCGCATCGTGCGCCGCAAGCCGGGCGGCGGGATGCGCGAGGTGCATGCGGTGCGGGGCGTCAACTTCACCGCCTACCGGGGCCAGGCCATCGGCCTCATCGGCTCCAACGGCTCGGGCAAGTCCACGCTGCTCAAAGCCATCGCGGGGCTGCTGCCCGCGGAGAGCGGCAAGGTCTACACCGACGGCCAGCCCTCGCTGCTGGGCGTCAACGCGGCCATGATGAACGACCTGACCGGGGAGCGGAACGTCGTCCTCGGCGGCCTGGCGATGGGGATGTCGCGGGAGGAGATCCAGCACCGCTACCAGGGAATCGTCGACTTCTCCGGCATCAACGAGAAGGGCGACTTCATCACCCTCCCGATGCGGACCTACTCCTCCGGGATGGCCGCGCGGCTGCGTTTCTCCATCGCCGCGGCCAAGAACCACGACGTCCTCATGATCGACGAGGCGCTGGCCACCGGCGACAAGAGGTTCCAGAAGCGCTCCGAGGCGCGCATCCGCGAGCTGCGCAAGGACGCCGGGACGGTCTTCCTCGTCAGCCACAACAACAAGTCCATCCGCGACACGTGTGAGCGGGTGCTGTGGCTGGAGAAGGGCGAGCTGCTGCTCGACGGACCCACCGAAGAGGTCCTCAAGGAGTACGAGAAGTTCACCAGCAAGTAGTCGGAGCACCGGCCCGGCGGGGCTCCGGCCCCGTCGGTTCCGGTTCCCGCGGCGGCGGCCCCCGTACCCGGTAGGCACCGGGTACGGGGGCCGCCGCGCTGTGCTCAGCCGCAGGTCACCCTCCGGTGCGGCTCGGCTCCGGCTCCCGCTCGCCCGGCTCCTCGCGGTGCGGCCCGGCCGCTTCGGGCTCGTCCGGGGCCTCGCTCAGCCCCACCTTGGCGTGCAGCCGCCGCAGCGGGCCCGGCGCGTACCAGGCCGAGCGCCCCAGCAGCCGCATCGCGGCGGGCACCAGCACACCGCGCACCGCGACCGCGTCGATCAGGATGGCCAGGCCGCTGCCGAGGCCGAACATCTGGATGAAGGAGACCTTGCTGGTGGCGAAGGCGAAGAAGCTGACGGCCAGCAGCCCCGCTGCCATGGTCACGATCCGTCCGGTGCGCGAGAGGCCGCCGGTCACCGCCTCGCGGTGGTCGGCGCCGGCGTCGTGCAGCTCCTTGATGCGGCTGGTGACGAAGACCTCGTAGTCCATGGAGAGACCGAAGACGATGCAGAACATCAGCACCGTCATGGAGGTGTCCATGGGCATCGCGGTGAAGCCCAGCAGCGAGGAGAGGTGGCCGTCCTGGAAGATCCACACCATCGCGCCGATCGAGGCGGTCAGGCTGACCGCGTTGAGCACCAGGGCGCGCAGCGGTTGCAGGACGCTGCCGGTGAACAGGAACAGCAGGACGAAGGTGGAGCCGATCACCCAGGCCACGGCGGCGGGCAGCTTGTCGGCGATGGCGGCCTTGGAGTCGATCAGCTGTGCGTCCTGGCCGCCCACCAACGTCCCGGTGCCCCCCGGCCCGGCCGTTCCGCGGATCTCCCGCACCAGGTCCTGTGCCGGTCCGGAGGCCGGGGTCAGGCGCGAGGTGACGGACAGCCGGTGGATGCCGTCCTGCTCGAACGCGGGGCCCGCCTTCCCGGGGCCGCGCACGGCGCGGCCCTGCGCGTAGGTGCCCGTCGCCGCCTGGACGCGGGTGACGCCCTCCAGCCGGGAGAGCCGTGCGGCGTACGCGTCCACGGCCTGCGCGTCGGCGCGGCCCCGGGTGACCACGGAGATGCCCGCCGCGTCGTTGCCCGCGAAGTCCTGCTGCAGCGCTGTGGAGACCTGGCGGCTCTCGGCGCTCTCGGGCAGCACCCGGGTGTCCGGCGTGCCGAAGGTGGCGCCCAGCAGCGGGCTCGCGGCCAGCAGCAGTACGGCCAGTACCGGGAGTGCGGTCAGCGCCGGCCGCCGCATCACGGTGCGGGCCATCCGGCCCCACAGCGGAGCCTCCGGTTTGCGCACCGCGTCCGCCCACGGCAGCCGGCCGTTGTTCACGCGGTGCCCGAGCACCGCCAGCAGCGCCGGGACCAGGAAGAGTGCCGCGAGTGCGGCGATGGCCACCACTCCGATGCCCGCGTAGGCGAAGGAGCGCAGGAAGAACGGCGGGAAGAGCAGCAGGGCGGCGAGGGCCGCCACGACGGTCGAGGCGGAGAAGAGCACGGTACGCCCCGCCGTGCGGACGGTGGTGCGGAGTGCCTGCGCCGTGTCGTCACCCGCGCCGAGCCGCTCCCGGAAGCGGCTGACGAGCAGCAGTCCGTAGTCGATGCCCAGGCCGAGCCCCAGTGCGGTGGTGAGGTTGACCGCGAAGACCGAGACGTCCGTGACGCTGCCGAGGAGGTACAGCTCGGCGAAGGTGCCCAGGATCGCCACCAGCCCGATGGCCAGCGGCAGCAGCGCGGCGACGACGCTGCCGAAGGCGAGGATGAGCAGGATCAGGGTCACGGGTACGGCGATCCCCTCGGCCACCGCGAGGTCTTCCGAGACCTGCGCGTTGACCTGCTCGTTCAGCGCGGCCCCGCCGCCCGCGCGGACCGTGACCGCGCCGCGGTCGCCGCTCCACGCCTCGGTCACCTCGGTGACCCGCTCGGTGTCGTTCTGGTCCATGTGTGCGAGGACCAGGGCCTGTGCGCCGTCGCGGGAGGTGAGTGCCGCCCCGCCGGGCGCCCAGTAGGAGGTGACCTGCGAGACGCCGGGCTCGTCGCGCAGTCCGCGGGTCAGTTTCCGCCCGGCCTGCTCGGCGGCGGGCGCGTCGAGGTCGCCGCCCTTGGCGCGGACGAGGAGGACCAGGTTGTCCTCGCCGTGGAATTTCTCGTCGATCAGTGTGGCGGCGCGCGAGGAGGGCGAGTCGGGGTCGTCGAATCCGCCGCCCTGGAGTTTGCCGAAGGCGCCGAAGCCGACGGCGGCCAGCGCCACAACGGCCAGCAGGGAGAGCAGGAGCACGGTTCGTGCTCTGCGGTACGTCAGGTCGGCTATGCGGTCGAGCACGTCGTCCCCCGGGGAGCGCAGTGGAGTGGGTATTCGGCGCCGCACGGATGTTCACGGCGTCAACATAGAGGATGCCAGGAATGTTATTCCTGTCAACATCGGGCAGGATGGAAGTATGCGAGCGAACACCGAAGCGACGGGCGGAGGAGCGGGGGGTGTCTCCGCGGGATCCGGCAGGGCGGCGGGTGGCCGCGGCAAGGACCGGTACCACCACGGAGACCTGCGCAACGCGCTGATCCAGGCCGCCATCGAACTGGCGGCCGAGGGTGGTCCGGACGCCGTGGTGCTGCGCGCGGCCGCCCGCAAGGTCGGCGTCTCGGCCACCGCCGCCTACCGGCACTTCGACAGTCACGGGGACCTGCTGGGCGCGGTCAAGGACTACGGCCAGCAGCGCCTGGTCGCCTGCATGGAGGCGGGCGGACGCGAGGTGCACGGCGAGGGGCCGGAGGGTGCCAGGCAGCGGATGATGGCGCTGGGCCGCGGCTACATCCGCTTCGCCCGGCAGGAGCCCGGCCTCTTCCGCACGGCCTTCTGCCGCAAGGTGCTGGGCGGCGTCGGCATCACCGAGGACGGCTCCGTCATCGAGACCGACGGTGCGTCGGGGTGGGACACCCGCTCGTTCGACATGCTCACCGAGACCCTGGACGAGGCGGTCGCGGTCGGCCTGATCGCCCCCGACCGCCGGCCCGGTGCCGAACTGAGCGCCTGGGCCATGGTCCACGGCACGGCCATGCTCTTTCTCGACGGCCCCCTGGACGCACTCACCGAGGAGGAGTCCGGCTACGTCGTCGACCGGGTGCTGCACGACGTCCTCGCCGGACTGGCCGCCTCCTGACGGGTGGCCGTGCGCAGCCGCACGTCGGGCGGCGCGGTACCGGATCCGGGCCGGCCCGCAGCCACTCGCGCCCGCCGCCCCGCCCCCGCCGCCCCGGCCGGGTGCGCTCCCGCGGCCGTGCCGAGTCCCGTCCGCACGCCGTCACCCCTCGCACGCACGGTCGATGTACGGCGTAAGCTGTTTCGGTGCTGATGCGCGGTAAGTCCGGCGAACGGAGCATCGGCCCACCTGTACCGACGGCCGCTTCCGCAGGCCAGCGCGTGCGGCGTGTCCGAAATAGGATCTTCTGGTGCAGCGGTGTAGAAACGGAGATGTGACGGCAATGGCCATGGGCAGCACGTGGTGACCCCGGAGGAGGACGCGCACGCGAGCGCGGTGCTCTCCAAGGCCGAAGCGGAGAACTTTCCGGTGGCGCCCCGCTTCCTGCCCCGCGCCTGGCGGAACGACCTGATGGCCGTCTACGGGTACGCGCGCCTCGTCGACGACATCGGCGACGGCGACCTGGGCGCCGCCGCGCCCGCACACGCCTCCTCGCTCGGCCTGGCACCCGAACGCGCCGACGACGCGCTCGCCATGCTCGACGCGTTCGAGGCCGACGTGCACCGGGTGTTCGACGGCCTGCCCTGGGGCGGTTCGACGGCGCCCGCGCAGCCCGCGGCCAGCAGCCGCTCCCGTGCCGCGGGACCGGGCCACCCCCTGCTGCGGGCCCTGGTGCCCACCGTCCGGCGCCACGGCCTGACCCCCGAGCCGTTCCTCGCCCTGATCGAGGCCAACAGGCAGGACCAGAAGGTCCGCCGCTACAGCACCTACGCCGAGCTGCTCGGCTACTGCGAGCTGTCCGCCAACCCGGTGGGCCGCCTCGTCCTCGCCCTCACCGGCACCACGACACCCGAACGGGTGCGCCACTCGGACGCGGTCTGCACCGGGCTCCAGCTCATCGAGCACCTCCAGGACGTCGCCGAGGACCTGGCCCGCGACCGGATCTACCTGCCGGCCGAGGACCTGGCCCGCTTCCGGGTCACCGAGGCCGACCTCGCGGGCCCGACCGCGAACGCCTCCGTGCGCGCCCTGATCGCCTACGAGACCGAGCGGGCCCTGGACCTGCTGGACGAGGGCACGCCGCTGGTGCGCAGCGTGCGTGGCAGGCTCCGGCTGCTGCTCGCGGGCTTCACCGGCGGCGGGCGCGCGGCGGCCGCCGCGCTGCGCTCCGCGCGCTACGACGTACTGTCAGGGGCTCCCCGGGCCGGCACCGCCGGCGTCCTGCGCGAGTCCTGGGCGAGCCTGCGAGGAGAGGGGTGACCGGAACGGTGGGAACGAACGCGAGGACCACCGGAGCGGACCCGGCCCCGGCCGGCCCGGTGCAGCACCTCCACCCGCAGGTGATCGCCGCCTACCGCTACTGCGAGGCCGTCACCGGGCAGCAGGCCCGCAACTTCGCCTACGGCATCCGGTTGCTGCCGGCGGCCAAACGGCACGCGATGTCCGCGCTGTACGCCTTCTCCCGGCGGGTCGACGACATCGGCGACGGCGACCTCCCCCCGGAGGCCAAACGCCGGCGCCTGGAGGAGACCCGGGAACTGCTCGCGCGGATCAGGGACCGCGGGATCGCCCGGGACGACACCGACCCGGTCGCGGTCGCGGTCAGCCACGCCGCCGGGCGGTTCCCCATCCCCCTCGACGCGCTCGACGAGCTGATCGACGGCGTCCTCATGGACGTCCGCGGCGTCTCCTACGAGACGTGGGACGACCTGAAGGCGTACTGCCGCTGTGTGGCGGGTGCCATCGGGCGGCTCTCGCTCGGCGTCTTCGGAACCGTCCCCGGCGCACACGAATCCGCCCGCGCCTCCGAGTACGCCGACACCCTGGGGCTCGCCCTCCAACTGACCAATATTCTCCGCGACGTACGGGAAGACGCCGAGGGCGGAAGAACGTACCTGCCGGCGGAGGATCTCGAGAAATTTGGCTGTACCACGGGACTTACCACCGACACGGTGCCGCCCGGCGCCGACTTCACCGGGCTGGTCCACTTCGAGGTACGGCGCGCACGTGCGCTGTTCGCCGAGGGCTACCGGCTGCTGCCGATGCTCGACCGGCGCTCGGGCGCCTGCGTCGCGGCCATGGCCGGGATCTACCACCGCCTGCTGGACCGCATCGCGGCGGACCCCGCCGCCGTGCTCCGCGGGCGCGTCTCGCTGCCGGGGCACGAGAAGGCGTACGTGGCGGTACGCGGCCTGTCCGGCTTCGACGCCCGGCTGGTCTCCCGCCGGACGTCCCGGGGGATCGCCTGATGCCGCTGGGCGCGGGGCGCCGGACAACCCCCGGCCCCGGAGCGGCGTCCCAGCGGATGCGGGCCGTGCCCAGAGCGCCGCGCCCGGGGGAGGAGCGTCCATGACCGCGGACGAGGAGCGGTCCGGCGCCGCGCGGCGTGCGGTGGTCCTCGGCGGCGGCCTCGCCGGGACGACGGCCGCGCTGCGGCTCGCCGAGGCCGGTGTGCAGACCACCCTGGTGGAGACCCGGCCCCGGCTGGGCGGTCTCGCCTTCTCCTTCCGGCGCGACTCCGCCGCCGGGCCGCTGACGGTCGACAACGGCCAGCACGTCTACCTGCGCTGCTGCACCGCCTACCGCTGGTACCTGGACCGGGTCGGTGCCGGCGGGCTGGCCCCGCTGCAGGACCGGCTGGACGTGCCGGTCCTCGACGTCGGCGCGCCCCGGCCGCGGCTCGCACGGCTGCGCCGCGCCGCGCTCCCCGTACCGCTGCACCTGGCCGCGAGCCTGGCCGGGTACCGGCACCTCTCGGCCGCCGAACGCGCCGCCGTCGCCCGTGCGGCGCTCGCCCTCAAGGGACTCGACCCGGACGATCCCGCCCTGGACGCCGTCGACTTCGGCACCTGGCTGCACCGGCACGGCCAGTCCGCGCGTGCCGTCGAAGCGCTCTGGGACCTGGTGGGGACCGCCACCCTCAACGCCCGCGCGCCGCAGGCGTCGCTGGGCCTCGCGGCGAAGGTCTTCCGCACCGGCCTGCTCTCCGAACCCGGCGCCGCCGACATCGGCTGGGCGCACGTGCCGCTCGCCGACATCCACGACGACCGGGCGCGCGCCGCCCTGGACGCGGCAGGCGTGCGCACCCTGCTGCGCACCCGGGCGCGGGCCGTCGACCCCGCCCCCACCGAGGACGGCGGCTGGCGGGTCACCGTCGACCGGGGCGGCAGCGGAGCCGCGGAGCTGACCGCGGGAACGGTGGTGTTCGCCGTGCCCCAGCGCGAGGCGTACCGGCTGCTGCCCGCCGGAGCGCTCGCCGACCCCGGGCGGCTGCTGGACATCGGCACCGCGCCGATCCTCAACGTCCACGTGGTCTACGACCGCACGGTGTTGCGCAGGTCGTTCTTCGCCGCGCTCGGCACCCCGGTCCAGTGGGTCTTCGACCGTACCGCCGCCTCCGGGCTCACCGGCGGCGGCCAGTACCTCGCGCTCTCCCAGTCGGTCGCGCACCAGGAGATCGACCTGCCGGTGGCCGCGCTCCGGGAGCGGTACCTCCCCGAACTGGAGCGGCTGCTGCCCGCGGCCGCGGGAGCCGGAGTGCGGGACTTCTTCGTCACCCGGGAGCGCACCGCCACCTTCGACCCCGCGCCCGGAGTGGGGCGGCTGCGCCCGCTGGCGCGCACCCTGGCGCCGGGCATCCAGCTCGCCGGTGCGTGGACCGCCACGGGCTGGCCCGCGACCATGGAGAGCGCGGTACGCAGTGGAGCGAACGCCGCGCGCGAGGCCCTCGCCTCACTGGGCCGTCCGCACAGCGCGGAACCGGTCCCCGGCACCGAAGGAAGGGCCCATGAGCACCACTGACGCAGCAGATCCGGCCGGCCCGGCCGGCCGGATCCGTACAGCCGGCACGACAGCACCGCACAGAGGAGACCCTGTGACCCCGCCGAACCGACAACTCGTGAACGAGCGCGTGCAGGCAGAAGAGGCCGGGCCCGGGGACGTGAGCGCGATGCTGGAGCGGGGGCGGACCCTCGCCACCCCCGAGCTGCGCGCGGCGGTCGAGCGGCTCGCCCCGCCGATGGACACCGTCGCCGCCTACCACTTCGGCTGGACCGACGCCGAGGGCCGCCCCTCCGAGTCCGGGGGAGGCAAGGCGGTACGCCCGGCCCTGGCCCTGCTCTCGGCCGAGGTCACCGGAGGCGCACCGGAGACCGGCCTGCCCGGCGCGGTCGCCGTCGAGCTGGTGCACAACTTCTCCTTGCTGCACGACGACCTGATGGACGGCGACGAGCAGCGCCGCCACCGCGACACCGTCTGGAAGGTGCACGGGCCCGCGCAGGCCATCCTGGTCGGCGACGCACTCTTCGCGCTGGCCGGGGAGATACTGCTGGAGCTGGGAACCCCGGAGGCCGGGCGCGCCACCCGGCGGCTGACGATGGCGACCCGGAAGCTCATCGACGGGCAGGCGCAGGACATCTCCTACGAGCACCGCGACCGGGTGACGGTGGAGGAGTGCCTGGAGATGGAGGGCAACAAGACCGGTGCGCTGCTGGCCTGCGCCGCCTCCATCGGCGCGGTCCTCGGCGGCGCCGACGACCGTACGGCCGACGCGATGGAGGCGTACGGCCACCACCTCGGCCTCGCCTTCCAGGCCGTCGACGACCTGCTCGGCATCTGGGGCGACTCGCAGGCCACCGGCAAGCAGACCTGGAGCGACCTGCGGCAGCGCAAGAAGTCGCTGCCGGTGGCCGCCGCGCTCGGCTCCGACGGGCCCGCTGCGGCGCGGCTCGCGAAACTGATGACGGAGGACGCGAAGAAGAGCCAGGCGGAGTTCGAGGACTTCCAGGAGGCGGAGTTCGCCGAACGCGCCGCGCTGATCGAGGAGGCCGGCGGGCGCGAGTGGACCGTCCAGGAGGCCCAGCGCCAGCACGCCACGGCGCTGGCGGCGTTGGACTCGGTGGAGATGCCCGGCAGGGTGCGCGACCAGTTCGCCGCGCTCGCCGACTTCGTCGTCGTACGGCGGGGGTGAGCCGCCCGCCCCCGCAGCTCCGAGCACTCGGACACTTCGGAAGGAGAAGGGATGACAGCCACGACGGACGGACCCGCTGGACCCGGCGTCTCCGGAACGAAGCAGCACAGGCGCGACTCCACTGTCCTGGACCCGGCCCGGAGCGGCGGCGCCACCGCGGCCGCCGAACGCGCCGCGGCCCGTGCCGTGGACCATCTGCTCGCCCGCCAGGACGAGGCCGGATGGTGGAAGGGGGACCTGGAGACCAACGTCACCATGGATGCCGAGGATCTGCTGCTGCGCGAGTTCCTCGGTATCGGCGACGAGAAGACCTACACGGCCGCCGCCCGGTTCATCCGCTCCCGGCAGCACGCGGACGGGGCCTGGTCCACCTTCCACGGCGGGCCGGGTGACCTGTCCACCACCGTCGAGGGGTACGTCGCGCTCAAGCTGGCCGGCGACCACCCCGAGGCCCCCCACATGGTCCGCGCGGCGGAGTGGGTGCGCGCACACGGCGGGGTGGCCAAGGCCAGGGTCTTCACCCGGATCTGGCTGGCGCTGTTCGGGTGGTGGCGCTGGGAGGACCTGCCGGAGCTGCCACCGGAGATCATCTATCTCCCCAAGTGGGTCCCGCTCAACATCTACGACTTCGGCTGCTGGGCCCGGCAGACCATCGTGCCCCTCACCGTCGTCTCCGCCTTCCGGCCCGTCCGCCCCGCCCCCTTCGACCTGGACGAGCTGCACCGGGATCCGGCCCGCCCGCAGCCGCACACCCCGATGGCGCCGCCGAACAGCTGGGACGGCGCCTTCCAGCGCATCGACCGGGCGCTGCACGCCTACCGCAGGGTGGCGCCCCGCCGCCTGCGCCGGGCGGCGCTCAAGGACGCTTCACGCTGGATCATCGAGCGCCAGGAGAACGACGGCTGCTGGGGCGGTATCCAGCCGCCCGCCGTCTACTCGCTGATCGCGCTGCGGCTGCTCGGCTACGACCTCGACCACCCCGTGATGCGGGCCGGACTGGAGTCGCTTGACCGCTTCGCCGTCTGGCCCGATGAGCGGACCCGGATGGTCGAGGCCTGCCAGTCCCCGGTCTGGGACACCTGCCTGGCCGCCATCGCGCTGGCGGACGCCGGACTGCCCCGCGACCATCCGGCGCTGGTCAAGGCCGCCGACTGGATGCTGGGTGAGCAGGTGGTCCGCCCCGGGGACTGGTCGGTGCGCCGCCCCCGGCTGACACCTGGCGGCTGGGCGTTCGAGTTCCACAACGACAACTACCCCGACACCGACGACACCGCCGAGGTCGCGCTCGCGCTGCGCCGCATCCGGCACCCCGACCCCGAGCGGGTCGAACGCGCCGTCGGGCGCGCAGTGCGCTGGACCCTGGGCATGCAGTCCGGCGACGGCGCGTGGGGTGCCTTCGACGCCGACAACACCAGCAGGTTCCCCAACCGGCTGCCGTTCTGCGACTTCGGCGAGGTCATCGACCCGCCGTCGGCCGATGTGACAGCCCACGTGGTGGAGATGCTGGCCGCCGAGGGCAGACAGGACGACCCGCGCACCCGCAGGGCCGTCTCCTGGCTGCTGGCGGAGCAGGAGGCCGACGGCTCCTGGTTCGGCCGCTGGGGCGTCAACTACCTCTACGGCACCGGCTCCGTCGTCCCGGCGCTGGTCGCCGCCGGGCTCCCCGCCTCACACCCCGCCGTGCGACGCGCCGTCGACTGGCTGGAGCGCGTGCAGAACACCGACGGGGGCTGGGGCGAGGATCTGCGCTCGTACATCGACCCGGGGTGGAGCGGCACCGGCACCTCCACGGCCTCGCAGACCGGATGGGCGCTGATGTCGCTGCTGGCCGCGGGGGAGCGGGAGAGCGAGGCTGTCGAGCGCGGCATCGCCTGGCTGGCCGGCACCCAGCGCGAGGACGGCTACTGGGACGAGCCGTACTTCACCGGGACCGGATTCCCCTGGGACTTCTCGATCAACTACCACCTCTACCGGATGGTCTTTCCGCTCACGGCACTGGGCCGCTATCTGCACGGTGACGGCCTGGCGCGGGCCGTGCGGCGGGGAGCCTGATGGAGAGCCCGGCGGCCCCGGGCCCGCTGCTGCTGACGTGTGCGCTCGGCATCGAGCACCTCGCGCTGCGCCGGGGCCTGGAGCATCCGGGCGGCCGGGACCCGGACGAGGGAGCCGGCGCCGGGGACGTGCGCCTCGTGCGCAGCGGCATGGGTGCGCAGGCCGCCCGGCGCGCCCTGGCCGGGGCGCTCGCCGGGGAGACGGTGCCGGGCGCCACCGCGGTGCTGGCCACGGGTTTCTGCGCCGGGCTGGCGCCCGGGATGCGGCCGGGTGACCTGGTGGTGGCCGCGCAGACCCGCGACGCCCGGGGCCACACGCCGTGCACCGGGACCGAACTGCTTGCCGCCGCCGCGGCCCGGTACGGAACCGTCCATGTGGGCCCGCTGGTGGGCACCGACCATGTGGTGCGGGGCCGGGCCAGGGCGGTCCTGCACGAGACCGGAGCCATCGCCGCGGACATGGAGTCCGCCGCCGCTCTGGACACCGCTGCGGCGGGCACGGCCCGGCGCCCGGTTGCGGCCGTACGGGTGGTGGTGGACGCTCCCGGCCATGAACTGATCCGCATCGGGACACTGCGGGGTGGAATATCGGCATTCCGCGTGCTTCGCGGAGTCCTGCCCGCCTTTCTCGAATGGCACCGATCCCTGCTGCTCCCCTGGAGGTGAGCCAGAAATGGCCATGCCGCTCCGCCAGACGCTCCGTATCGGGACGTATCTCTTCCAGCAGAAGCTCCGCAGGCGGGAGAGATTCCCGCTCATCGTGGAGCTGGAACCGCTCTTCGCGTGCAACCTCAAGTGCGAGGGGTGCGGGAAGATCCAGCATCCCGCCGGAGTGCTCAAGCAGCGGATGCCGGTGGCCCAGGCGGTGGGGGCGGTGCTGGAGTCCGGGGCGCCGATGGTCTCCATCGCGGGCGGCGAGCCGCTGATGCACCCGCAGATCGGCGAGATCGTGCGGCAGCTGGTGGCCCGGCGCAAGTATGTCTTCCTCTGCACCAACGCCATGCTGCTGCGCAAGAAGATGGACGAATTCACCCCTTCGCCCTATTTCGCGTTCGCCGTGCACATCGACGGACTGCGGGAGCGGCACGACGAATCCGTCGCCAAGGAGGGCGTGTTCGACGAGGCGGTGGCCGCGATGAAGGAGGCCAAGCGCCGGGGATTCCGGGTCACCACCAACTCCACGTTCTTCAACACCGACACTCCGCAGACCGTCGTGGAGGTGCTGAACTACCTCAACGACGAGCTGCAGGTGGACGAGATGATGGTCTCGCCCGCCTACGCCTATGAGAAGGCGCCCGATCAGGAGCACTTTCTGGGCGTCGAGCAGACCAGGGAGCTGTTCAAGAAGGCGTTCGCGCAGGGCAACAGGGACCGGTGGCGGCTCAACCACAGCCCCCTCTTCCTCGACTTCCTGGAGGGCAAGGCCGACTTCGACTGCACGGCCTGGGCCATCCCCAACTATTCCCTCTTCGGCTGGCAGCGGCCCTGCTATCTGATGAGCGACGGCTATGTGCCCACCTACCGGGAGCTGGTCGAGGAGACCGACTGGGACAAGTACGGGCGCGGCAAGGACCCTCGGTGTGCGAACTGCATGGCGCACTGCGGATACGAGCCGACCGCCGTGCTGGCCACCATGGGCTCCCTCAAGGAGTCGCTGCGTGCCGCCCGCGAGGCGGCGGGCAGCAAGGCGGGGTAGGTCGTGTCTGCGCAGTCCCGTCCGCCCGGGTGACGGGCAGACGGGACTGCGCAGACACGACCCGGCTTTCGCCGGGTGCCGCCCCCGGTCCGGATCACCGGGCCGAGGGGCCGGCCAGGGGACCGATACGCCAGAGCAGGGGGCCGAGCATGTCGTTGCCGGAGTCCGCCGGCCTGCCGCACGGGGAGCAGACCCGGCGCGGGGGCGCGGTGCGGGGACGGGAGAGCCACCGGCGGAGCGCCGCGCACGCGGGCGCGGCCCGTACGGGTGAGGGGAGTACGGCGTGACCGGCTTCGACCTGACGAAGCTGCTGGCCGAACGGAGCGGCGAGCGCTACGAGCTGCACATGCGCCATCTCAACCACCAGCTTCCGCGCATGCTGCGCACCATCGGCTTCGACAAGGTCTACGACCGCGCCGAGGGCGCCTACTTCTACGACGCCGAGGGCGACGCGTACCTCGACATGCTGGCCGGCTTCGGCGTCATGGGCGTGGGCCGGCACCATCCCGTGGTACGGCGGGCGCTGCACGACGTACTGGACGCGCAGCTCGCCGACCTCACCCGCTTCGACTGCCAGCCGCTGCCGGGGCTGCTGGCCGAGCAGTTGCTGGCCCGCGCTCCCGGGCTCGACAGGGTCTTCTTCGGCAACAGCGGCACCGAGGCGGTGGAGACGGCGCTCAAGTTCGCCCGGTACGCCACCGGCAGACCCAGGGTGCTGTACTGCGACCACGCCTTCCACGGCCTGACCACCGGTTCGCTGTCCGTCAACGGGGAGGACGGCTTCCGCGACGGGTTCGCACCGTTGCTGCCCGACACCCCCGTGCCGCTGGGCGACACGGCGGCGCTGGAGCGCGAGCTGCGGAAGAAGGACGTGGCGGCGCTGGTCGTCGAGCCCATTCAGGGCAAGGGGGTGCACGCGGCGCCGCCGGGCTATCTGCGTGCCGCGCGGGAACTGCTGCACCGCCATGGCGCGCTGCTCATCGCGGACGAGGTGCAGACGGGGCTGGGCCGCACCGGCGACTTCTTCGCCTACCAGCACGAGCCGGACGTCGACCCTGATCTGGTGTGCGTGGCCAAGTCGCTCTCGGGCGGCTACGTCCCGGTCGGAGCGACCCTCGGCAAGGAGTGGATCTTCAAGAAGGTCTACTCGTCCATGGACCGGGTGCTGGTGCACTCCGCCAGCTTCGGCTCCAACGCCCAGGCCATGGCGGCCGGGCTGGCCACCCTTGCTGTCATGGACGACGAACGCCTCACCGAGAACGCCCGCCGCACCGGGGATCTGCTCCGCTCTCGGCTCGCGGCGCTGGTGGACGACTACGAGCTGCTGCACGAGGTGCGCGGCCGGGGGCTGATGATCGGCATCGAGTTCGGCAGGCCCAGGTCGCTGAAGCTGCGGAGCCGCTGGACGATGCTCCAGGCGGCGCGCAAGGGGCTGTTCGCCCAGATGGTCGTCGTTCCGCTGCTGCGGAAGCACCGGATCCTCACCCAGGTCTCCGGCGACCATCTGGAAGTCATCAAGCTGATCCCGCCGCTGGTGGTCGGCGAGGCCGAGGTGGACCGGTTCGTGGCCGCCTTCACCCAGGTCATGGACGACGCGCACAGCGGCGCCGGGCTGGTGTGGGACTTCGGGCGCACCCTGGTCAGGCAGGCGGTGGCCAACCGCTGACGGGTGCCGGGCCCTGCTCGCTCAGCGGTGCGGCGCCGGTCCCGCGGGGCACGGGCCGGGCCTCAGGACTCCAGCAGGCGGGACCTGAGCCGGGTGCGGGTCGCTTCGGAGAGCCGCAGGCCCTCGACCAGGTAGGCGTCCACGCCGCCCCAGGTCTCGTCGATGGCGGCGAACGCCGCGTGGAGGTAGCCGGCCCGGGCCTCGAAGAGCGGCGCGAGCAGTTCCATGACCTCCGGTGACATCCCCGCCCGGGACTTGCCGCTGCGGTGGATCCGGTAGCGCCGGTGCGGGTGGTTGGACTGGAGGTAGTCCTCCTCCACGGCGTCCCGCTCGACGCCGAGCGCCAGCAGCGTGATGGCGATCGAGAGGCCCGCCCGGTCCTTTCCCGCCGCGCAGTGCAGCAGTGCGGGCAGGCTGTCCTCGGCGAGCGCGTGCAGGATCCGGCTGTGCTCGTCCGTCCGCTCGCGGATCATGGTGCGGTAGGAGTCGGTCATCCGCCGGGCGGCGAGGCCGTCCCCGAGGATCGCCTGGAGCTGGTCGAGCTCGCCGTCCCGCACCAGCCGCCAGAACTCGGCTCCGTCGGCCGGGTCGGAGAGCGGGAGGTTGACGTTGCGCACGCCCGGCAGTTCGATGTCGGGGCCGTCGAGTGCCCGGTCGGCGGAGTTGCGGAAGTCGAAGACGGTGTGCAGTGCGAGTGCGCCGAGCGCGGTGGCGTCCTCGGGTGTCGCGTGCGCCAGGTGCCCGCTGCGGAAGAGCACGCCGGAACGCACCCGCCGCCCGTCCGCCGTCGGCAGGCCGCCGACGTCCCGGAAGTTCCGCACCCCGGTCAGCACCGTCCCGGTGGAATCCACACTCACGCGCGCTCCTCGCCTCCGAGTCCTGTCGTCCGACCATACGGCATGGATGCCTGAGGCGATCAGTCCCTGTGCAGTGATCCGTGCGACGGCTGCCGCCCGCCCGGTCCCGGTCCCCTCGCAGCGCCGGCGAGGGGACCGGGACCGGCGCCGTAGGGTGGTCCGGGTGAGTGCGGAGCTGTTCCCCCGGCCCGCGGAGGAGGTCGCCGCGGGCGCCGTCCTGCTGCCCGGGTGGCTGGCGGAGGGCGCCCAGCGGGAACTGCTGGCCGCGTGCCGGAGCTGGGCGATGCCGCCCGCGGGGCTGCGGATTGTGCGGATGCCGGGCGGCGGAGAGATGTCGGTGCGCCAGCTGAGTCTGGGGCGGCACTGGTACCCGTACGGATACGCGCCGACGGTGGTGGACGGCGGCGGGGAGCCCGTCAAGCCGTTCCCCGGCTGGCTGGGGGAGTGGGCCAGGGCCGCGGTGGACGCGGCTGCCGAGGCGGCCGGGGAACCGCGGTACGGCCCGGGGCCGTGCACCGTCCGGTACGACGTGGCGCTGGTGAACTTCTACGGCTCCGGTGCGCGGATGGGCATGCACCGGGACAGCGACGAGCCCTCGGAGGCGCCCGTCGTCTCCTTCAGCCTGGGGGACTCCTGTGTCTTCCGCTTCGGGAGCACCGAGGGGCGCGGGCGGCCCTGGCGGGACGTGCCGCTCCGCAGCGGGGACGCGTTCGTCTTCGGCGGCCCGGCGCGCCGCGCGTACCACGGCGTCCCCCGCACCGAGCCCGGGTCCGCACCGCCCGGGCTGGGGCTGCGGGGGCGGGTGAACGTCACCGTCAGGGCGTACTGACCGGTCGGCGTGGACCCCCTGTCAAGCGAAAGCCAGGTGGGTTCACTCGTTGGGAGCTGGCGAACCCTGGCGAATCCCTTGTACAGGCCAGGGGGAGCCGATCCCCGGGGCTAGCGTGACCACGGCGCCGACACCTTTCTCCCGACTGTCCCGCGCTGTCTGTTCGACTTCTCACCTGCCTCAACTCTGCCGAGGAACCCATGGCCGAATCCCTGAGCTACGCGACCCTGAATGGAAGAGGAGTATCTGCTTCCGCTTCGCCCGCGGTCCCACCGACCGCGTCGCGCGGCAAAAACGTCCCCGCACGCCGGCGGCACGGCAGGCCGCGGACACAGACCCGGGCCCGGGAGAACGTGGGGGACGCCGCCGTACGGCGCCGCCTGGTGCGGCTCGCACTGCTGCCCTCGGGGGCGGTCGCGGCCACCGGAACCCTCGTCGTCGGCTGTGTGCTGGGAGCCCGTGAAGGGGCCCGGCCGATCGGCGCCGGACTGTGGACCCTGCTGGTGCTCGGCGCGCTGCTCGTCGCCGCCGCGCTGGGCGGGGCCTGGCTGCTGGCCGAGGCCGAGGCGCGCGGCAGCACCGCACGCTGCGCGGCGCTGCGGCGGAACCTGGTGCGGGGGCAGGCCGAACTCAGGTCGATGCTCTGGGCGCTGCGGCACGGCGAACGCCCCGTGACCCGCACCAGGGCCCCGGAGACCGAACCCGTCGGGGACGCGCTGGACCTGCTCGGCCACCAGGCGGCACTCGCCCAGTGCGCCGCGGAGTCCGCCCTTGTCGAGGCGGTCGTACTGACGGCCGAGGCGCGCACGGGCGGTGAGGAGCGGGCCGAGGTCTTCGTCGGCCTCGCCCGCCGGCTCCAGTCCCTGGTCCACCGGGAGATCGAACTCATCGACCGGCTGGAGAACGAGATCGAGGACCCCGACCTGCTCAAGGGTGTCTTCCAGGTCGACCACGTCGCCACCCGCACCCGGCGGCACGCGGAGAACCTGGCAGTCCTCGGTGGCGCGACGGCGCACCGCCGGTGGACCCGCCCCGTCTCCCTCTCCGAGGCGCTCCGCTCCGCCGTCGCCGAAGTCGAGCACTACACGCGAGTGCAGTTGGTGCCCCCGATCGAGGGCACGGTGCACGGGCAGGCCGTCGCGGACGTCGTCCACCTGCTGGCCGAACTCATCGAGAACGCCACGGTCTTCTCCCCGCCGGAGGCCCAGGTGCTGGTGCGCACCCAGCGCGTCGCCGCCGGGCTCGCGGTCGAGGTCGAGGACCGGGGGCCGGGCATGGACCCGGCCGCACAGCAGCGTCTCAACACGGTGCTCGCCGAGCCCGCCCGGACCGACGTGGCCGAGTTGGTGCGGGACGGCCGCATCGGCCTCTACGTCGTCGCCGCCCTGGCCCGGCGGCACGGCATCGTCGTCCAGTTGCAGAACAACATCTACGGCGGGGTGCAGGCCGTCGCCGTCCTGCCGCAGCGTCTGCTCGGCCGCACCGGCGAACCCGCCCCCGGTGCCCGGCCGGAGAGCGCATCCGACCGCGCCGCGGCGCCCGCAGCGCCCCCAGCGCCCGGTCGGCGGCGCGGGCCGGTCGCGGCTGCCGCTCCGGGGACCGCGGCCGGGCCGGGAGCGGGCACGCGGCGGCCGGCCCCCGGGCCGGCGGGTGGCTCGGGCGGTGGGACCCGGGCCGGGCAGACCCCCGCCGCCGGTCCCGGGACCCCGGTCCCGGGAGCGCGACCCGGCGCCGACATCCGCCGTCCGCGGCCCGCTGCGGATCCGGCCCCGGCCCCCGCGGCTGTTCCCGCCCCGGCCGACATCGCCGCCCGTGCCCCCGGGGTGCGGATCGCCGCGGACCCGGAGCGGGCCGGGGCCACCGCCCCGACCGGTGGCCGCGACACCGCGGATCCGCGGCCGCGGGCCCGGGCGCGCGGCAAGGTGCGTGGACCCGCCACGCCGCTGCCCTTCGCCCCGTCCGCGCCGGCCGAGGATCTCGATGGCGCCCAGGCCACGCCGGGACGTCCTCCGCTGCCCCGGCGCGACGGTCAGCAGTGCACCGCCGCCGAGCACGATCCCGCGGGCGGGCCCCGGGACGAGGCCGGTCCCGCCGAGGGGGAGAGCGGACCGGGAGGGGCGACCACTCCCCAGCAGGGCGACCCGGCCGGCCCCGGCCGACTGCCGGACCCGGACCCGGACCCGGGCGCGGGAGCCGCGGAGCAGACCGGTGGGTCGCGGAGTCCCGCCGCTCGGCACGGGCGCCACCGGGGAGCCGGGCACGGCCGGGACGCGTGAGTCTCCGGCCCCACGCCCGAGGCGGTGCTGCGGCACGCGGCATGGTGCGCGATTCCCGGACGGGAGCGCGGCACGGATGCTCGTCGGCCCGCGCACGTGTCGGCGCCCTCCGGATGAAAGAAGTTGTGCGAAAGCGTTGATAGTGATGTGGCTCTGTGGTGTCTTGTGGAGTCATGAATCCGAAGCCATGGGCACGACGGAGTTTTCTGGCAACGACCGGTGGCACTCTGGCGGGCTGGGCTGCCTTCCGCGAACAGAAGGCGGCCTTCGCCGCCGTGCGGCGGAGCCCGGCCACATCGCACGGGCGGGACGGCGGGCGGGAGTGGGACGCCGATCCCACCGTCTTTCAGGTGAACCGCGAACCGGCGCGCGCGGCCCTCATCCCCTACCGCGACCGCGCATCCGCACTCAAGGGCAGGCCCGGGGACTCCCCGTACCACCGCTCGCTGAACGGCGACTGGCGCTTCCACTGGTGCGAGAACCCGGAGAAGCGCCCGGAGGGGTTTCACCGCACCGACTTCGACGACGGGGACTGGGACCGGCTCCCCGTCCCGTCCAACTGGGAGATGCACGGCTACCGGGAGCCCGTCTACCTCAACATCAAGTACCCCTGGACGGGCTACGAGCAGCCGGAACCCCCCGACGTCCCTGCGAAGTTCAACCCTGTCGGCTCCTACCGGCGGACCTTCCGCGTGCCCCGGGGCTGGCGCGGCAGGCGCACCCTCCTCTCCTTCCAGGGAGTGAAGTCGGCCTTCTTCGTCTGGGTGAACGGCGAGCAGGTCGGCTACAGCGAGGACAGCTACACCCCGGCCGAGTTCGACATCGGCGAGCAGCTCCAGGACGGCGAGAACACCCTGGCCGTGCAGGTCTACCGCTGGTCCGACGGCAGTTGGCTGGAGGACCAGGACATGATCGACCTGTCCGGGATCTTCCGCGACGTGTACCTGTACTCGGTGCCCCGCGTCCATCTCCACGACGCCGAGGTCCGCACCGCGCTCGACGACGCGCACACCAGCGCCGAGCTCACCGTCCGCGCCCGGATACGCGACACCACCGGCGGCACGGCCGGGAAACACACCGTCTCCGGGGTCCTCTACGACGCGGACGGCCACCGGGTGCGCACCGGCCCCCTCACCGGCAGCGCACAGCCCCCGGCGGGCGGCATCGCCGACCTGGAGCTGACCGGCACGGTGCGGGCGCCCCGGCTGTGGTCGGCGGAGAGCCCCAGCCTCTACACGCTGGTGCTGACCGTGCGGGACCCGGGTGGCGACCGCAGCGAGGTCCAACGGGTGCGCTTCGGATTCCGCGAGGTGACGTTCGGGCCCGGGAGACTGCACCTCAACGGCCGGCCGCTGCTCTTCGCGGGCACCAACCGGCACGAGACGGATCCCGTGCACGGCCAGGCCGTGCCGGAGGAGACGATGCTGCGTGACATCGAACTGATGAAGCAGCACAACATCAACGCCGTCCGCACCTCGCACTACCCCGACTCGCCCCGCTGGCTGGAGCTGTGCGACGAGTACGGCCTGTACGTCATCGGCGAGACCAACCTGGAGACCCACGGGGTCCGCGACACCGTCCCCGGCTCCCTCCCGGAGTGGACCGAGGCGTGCCTGGACCGGGCCCGCAGCATGGTCGAACGGGACAAGAACCACCCGTGCGTGGTGCTGTGGTCGCTCGGCAACGAGGCGGGCAGCGGCGAGAACTTCCGCACCATGGCCGACTGGTTCCACCGGCGCGACCCCACCCGGCCCGTGCACTACGAGGGCATGAGTTCGGTCGCCGACGTGGAGAGCCGGATGTACGCCAAACCCGACGAGGTCGAGCGGTACGGCAGGTCGGGCAACACGAAGCCGTTCATGCTGTGCGAGTACGCGCACTCCATGGGCAACAGCACCGGCAACCTCCGGGAGTACTGGGACCTCTTCGAGAAGTACTCCAACCTGCACGGCGGTTTCATCTGGGACTGGGTGGACCAGACCATTCGGAAGCCGGTGCCCGGCGACTCCTCGCGCAGCTACCAGTCCTACGGCGGCGACTGGGTCCCCGGCTATCCGAGCGACGGCAACTTCTGCTGCAACGGCGTCGTCCGCTCCGACCGCCGGGCCAACCCCGCGATGGCCGAGGTCAAACGGGTCTACCAGCGGGTCGCCTTCTCCGGCGGGAAGGCTGCGCGGGGCGAGGTCGGGATCGCCAACAAGTACGCGTTCACCGGTCTGGACGGCTACGAACTGCGCTGGGAGGTCACCCGGGACGGGGAGCGCACCGGGCACGGCACCGTGCGGCCACCGCGTACCGACCCCGGCGGGACGAGCACCCTGCGGCTGCCCCTCGAACGCCCCTCCCGGCCGGTACCGGGCGCCGAGTACTGGCTGAACCTCTCGCTCGTCCTGCGGCGGCGCAGCTCCTGGGCCGAGGCCGGGCACGAGGTCGCGGGCGCGCAGTTCCCGCTCACGGAGTGGCAGGCGGCCGCCGAGGGGCCGCGGGAGACCGGGCTGCCGCCCGTCGAGTACGAGGAGACCGGCGAGCAGGTCACCGTCACCGGCCGGGACTTCTCCCTCACCCTCGACAAGGAGCGCGGCACCCTGACCGGCTTCCGGCATCGGGGTGTGGTGCTGCTCACGGAAGGTCCGGTGCCCAACTTCTGGCGTGCGCCCACCGACAACGACCGCGGCCGCGGATTCCAGAACACCGCCGGGACCTGGAAGGAGGCGGGCGCCCGGCGCACCACCGACAGCGTGCGGGTCACCCGGAAGAGCCGCTCGCAGATCGCCGTGGAAGTCCGCAGCACCCTGCCGACCTCGCCCGCGAGCAGCGCCTTCACCACCGTCCTCACGGTGCGTGGCGACGGGGAGGTGCGGGTGGCGCACACCCTGGAACCCGGCTCAGGACTGCCCGATCTGCCGCTGGTGGGTGCGCTGTTCACCCTCCCCGGGGAGCTCTCCTCGTTCGGCTGGTACGGCCGCGGGCCGCACGAGAACTACCAGGACCGCGCGACCGCCGCCCACGTGGGCCGCTATCGCTCCGACGTGGCGGACCGGCTCACGCCGTACGTACGCCCGCAGGAGTGCGGCAACGTCACCGGCGTGCGCTGGGGCGAGCTGACCGGCAGGCACGGCGCCGGGTTGCGGGTCACCACCGAGGACGGTGACCATCTGGAACTCAACGCCCTCCGGTACACCCCGGCCGACCTGGACGGCCCCGGCCACCCCTACGAACTCGGCCCCGGCAAGGCGACCGTGCTCGGCGTCAACCACCGGCAGACGGGAGTCGGCGGCAACGACTCGTGGGGAGCTCCGCCGCTGGAGAAGTACGTTCTTCACGCGGATCGCACCTACCGCTACGGTTACCGCCTGCGCGCGGTGCGGTGAGCCGCGCGCCGGTGCGCGTCGAGGGCCCGGCGGACGGCCGGGTGGAAAGGGGCCGAGCGTGGCGGAACGGCGGGACGAGGTCACGGCCGCGGCGGACGGGACGCCGGTGGCGAGCTACACCTGGTGGCCGGAGGGCGAGGTGCGCGCGCTGGTCCAGATCGCGCACGGCGCCGCCGAACACGCGCTGCGCTACGAACGGTTCGCGCGCCGGCTGACCTCGGGCGGCTATGCGGTGGTGGCCTCGGACCACCGGGGCCACGGCCGCACGGCCGCCGCCACCGGCGGCTACGGAGCTGCCGGCGCCGAGGGCTGGCGGGCCACGGTCGCCGATCTCAAGGAGGTCGGCGACCGGGCCCGGTCCCGGCTGCCCTCCGGTGCCCCGCTGTTCCTGCTGGGCCACAGCATGGGCTCGCAGCTCGCCCGCGACTACGCCCAGGAGTACGGCGGCGGCCTCTCCGGGCTGGTGCTGTCCGGCACGTTCCGCTCGCTGCCCGGCTGCGAGCCCGAAGCCGCCGTGCAGCGGCTGGAGCGGCAGGTCGCCGAGGAGGGCAGGGACGCCCCGTCGGACTTCACCACGCTGCTCTTCGGCTCCTTCAACGACCCCTTCACGCACCGCACGGGCTTCGAGTGGCTCTCCCGCGACCCGGCCGAGGTCGAGATCTACGCCGGGGACGAGCGCTGCGGCTTCCCTTTCGGTGCGGGGCTGTCCCTGGACTGGGTGCGCGGCTCCCGCAAGATCAACGATCCGGGGCAGTTCGCCCGGATCCCGCGCGAGCTGCCGGTCCATATCGCCGTCGGCGACCAGGACCCCTGCCATCAGGGGCTGACACTCGTCCACGAGCTGCTGGAGGACTTCCGCTACCGCGGTACCCGGGATCTGAGCTGGCGCGCCTACCCGGGAGCCCGGCACGAGATCCTCAACGAGACCAACCGGGACGAGGTCGAGGCCGATCTGCTGGCGTGGTTCGAGCGCCACCTGGACGCTTCCGCCCGCGGATAGCAGCGCTCCGGCGCGCCGCGGCTCGGAGCACGCGTCATACCGGACGGAGCTCCCCGGTCTCTCCTGCTGCCCCGGACGGGAACTCGGGCCCGGACATCCGCCGGGGGAGGAGCAGCGGGGTTCCGAGCAGGAGCACCCCGGCGACGGTGATCGCGGTCAGTGGGCCGGTCAGCGTCCCCAGGGCTCCCCAGGCCAGGATGAAGGCGGCCTGGGCGAGTCTGCTGCTGATGCTCCAGGCGCTGACGACCTGGGCGACGCGGCCGGTGGGAGCGCGCCGCAGCCGCTCGGTCGTGTTGAGCGGATTGAAGACGCCCGCACTGAAGATCAGCAGCGCCTCGACGGTGAGCACCGTCAGGAGGCCGGGCACGCCGGGGCGGGTCAGTGCGAGCCCGACCGGGAAGAGCGAGCGCAGCCACCCGGAGACGAGCAGCACCCGGTGCCGCCCGTGGCGGGCGGCGAGGGGCGCGGAGAGGCGGGCGCCGACGAAGCCGCCGAGCGCCGGGAAGCCGAAGGCCAGACCGTACTGCCAGGCGGGGAAGTGGTACCGGCCCAGCAGCAGGACCGCCAGCAGCGGACCGGTGGCCATGATCAGCCCGTTGACCGTCATGGAGTTGACGAACAGGCGGCGCAGGACGCGGTCGTGCAGGATGAACCGCCAGCCGCTCGCCAGGTCGGCGGCACGCAGCCGGCCGGCCGCCGCGCGCGGTGCGGCGGTGTCGCTGCCGCGGATCCGCAGCAGGCCGAGCGCGGAGAGCAGATGGCCGAGGGCGTCCGCGGCGACGGTGACGACCGGGCCGAGCAGCGCGACGAGGATGCCGCCCAGCGGCGGACCGGTCGCGGTCGCCAGCCAGTGCGTGCCCTCGAACCTCCCGTTCGCGGCGAGCAGCCGGTCCGCGTCGACGAGGTGCTTGAGATATGCGCCGGACGCGGCGGTGAAGGCGATGCCCGCCGTCCCGCAGACGACCGAGACGACCAGCAGCTGGCCGTAGGACAGCACGCCGGCCAGGTATGCGAGCGGAACACTCGCCAGGGCGGTGAAGCGCACGAGACCCGTGGCGATCATGACCGGACGCTTGGCCCGGTACTCGATCCACGGCCCCAGCGGGACCGCGACGCACGCGGCCAGGGCGAGACCGGCGGCGTCCAGCAGCGAGACCGCGAACGCCGACACCCGCAGCACCCGGACCGCGATCAGGTGGAAGGCCCCGAAAGCGACCCAGGTGCCGTAGGTGCTGACGGCGTAGGCCGTCCACAGCCGTCCGAAATCGGTTCCCTGTCTCCTGTGCAACGTGGCCCCCGTGACAACCGCTGGTGTGGATGCCGCGCAGCACACCAGCGCCGCACGGCCGGGAGCAAACAACCGCTCCGCGGCGCGCCACAACGTGCGGTTGTGTGCCTCTAGAGTGCAGCGGTGGACACCGAGGCACTGCGATCATTCGTCCGGGCGGCCGAGCTCGGACAGTTCCAGCACACGGCGGACGAGCTGGGCGTCACCCAGCAGGCGGTCTCCAGACGGATCGCGGCGCTGGAACGTGAGCTGGGGGTACGGCTGTTCTCGCGTACTCCGCGGGGAGTCGAGCTCTCGCTCGACGGGCAGGCTCTCCTCCCGCACGCGCGGGGCATCGTCGCGGGCGCCGAGCGGGCCGTCGGCGCGGTCAGGCCGGGCTCCCGCGCCCTGCGGATCGACGTGCTCGGCCTGCGCAGCGCGCAGGCGGTCGTGCTGCACGACTACTGGCGCGCGCACCCCGGGACCGAGCTCGACGTGGTGACGCTCAGGACCGCCGATCCGCGCACCGCGGTCGCCGCCGTCGCAGCCGGGGAGATCGACGCCTCGTTCCGCACCGTGACCGACCCGGCCGCGCTGCCGCCCGGGGTGCGGATGATCCCAGCCTTCCACTCCCCGCTGGAACTCCTGGTCGGCCCGGCGCACCCGCTCGCCTCCGCGCGGCAGCTGTCGCCGCAGCAGCTGCGCGGACACCGGATATGGGTGCCCGGCATCGTACCCCGCAGCGAGTGGGGGGAGTTCTACGATCAGCTCGCGGCCGCATTCGACCTGCGCATCGACGCGGCAGGCCCGCACTTCGGGGACGAGGTGCTCCTGGACATCCTCGCGGAGTCCGCCGAGGTGGCCACCCTCGTCGGGGCACGGGACCGGTACCTGTGGCCCGCGGGCCACGACCTGCGCCGCATCCCCGTGGCGGATCCCACCCTCGCCTATCCGATCTCGCTCCTGCTGCCCGCGACGGGCCCGCACCCGGGCCTGCGCGGCATCCTCACCCACCTGGAGGGCCTGCCGGGGCTCCCCGAGGCGGCCTGGCTCCCCTCCTGGGCGGCGCGGCAGCGGCCGCGGCCCGAGGCCTGAGCGGGCCTCACCCGGCCGGCACCCAGTCCTTGGCGAACTCGCCCGGCGAGGACGGACGCGCGTAGTACCAGCCCTGTGCCGTGTCGCAGCCCAGGTCGCGCAGCTGGTCGGCCTGGCTCTCGGTCTCCACTCCCTCGACGGTCACGGCCAGCCCGAGCGCGTGCGCCAGCGAGACGATGCCCTCCACGAAGGTGAGGTCCACCGGGTCGGCCGGGTGCCGCTGGAGGCCCTGGGTGAAGGAGCGGTCCAGCTTGAGCGTGGTGGCCGGGAGCCTGCGCAGGTTGGCGAGGTTGGAGTAGCCGGTGCCGAAGTCGTCCAGCGCGATGTCGACACCCAGCTCGGCCAGCTGCCACAGCGGTTTGAGCTCGTCCTCGTCCGCACCGATCAGGGCGCTCTCGGTGACCTCCAGACACAGCGACGAGGGCGCCACACCCGCGGCCTCCAGCACCGCGACGGTGTCCGGCACCAGGTCCGGGTGGTGGAGCTGGCGCGGGGAGAGGTTGACGTTGACCCGCAGTGGCTGCCCGCCCGCCCAGGCGCAGCTCTGCGCGACGGCCTGCTCCAGCACCCAGCGGCCCAACGGCACGATCAGTCCCGTGTGTTCGGCCAGCGGGATGAACCGGTCCGGGCCGAGCCTCCCGTGCACCGGGTGCTTCCAGCGCACCAGCGCCTCGGCGCCGTCCACCCGGCCGTCGCTCATCCGGATCAGCGGCTGGTACTCCAGGAAGAACTCGTCCCGCTCCAGCGCCGCGGGCAGCCGGTTGGTGAGGCTGTGCCGGTCTATCGCCCGGGCCTCGGAGTCCGGGTCGGCGAGCTCGTAGCGGTTGCCGCCCGCGTCCTTGGCCCGGTACATGGTGATGTCGGCGCTGCGCAGCACCTCGGCGGGTTCGAGCACTCCGGCGGCACCCTCGACGATGCCGATGCTGGCCCGGACCGACAGCTCCCGCCCGTCCAGCGAGACGGGAGTGGCCAGCGCGGCGAGCAGGGCCCGCGCCATGCCGGTGATCTCCTCCGCGCCCTGCGGGTCGGACATCAGCACGGCGAACTCGTCGCCCCCGATCCGGGCCACGAGGTGAGCGGGCGCGGTCGTGCAGGACTGGAGGCGCTCCCCGACCGCCACGAGGAGCTGGTCGCCCACGGCGTGCCCCAGGCTGTCGTTGACCGTCTTGAAGCCGTCGATGTCCAGATAGCACAGCCCGAACCGGGCCACTCCGTTGCCCGGGGTCAGGATGCGGTCCAGTCGCTCGGCGAACAGGGTGCGGTTCGGCAGCCCGGTCAGCTCGTCGTGGGTCGCCTCGTAGCGGAGCCGCAGATGGAGCAGCCGACGCTCGGTGATGTCCTCCATGAGGGCGAGCTGGTAGCGCGGTTCGCCGTCGGCGTCCCGCAGCAGGGAGACCGTCAGATTGGTCCACAGCACGGTGCCGTCGGGGCGCTGATAGGGCTTCTCCACCCGGAAGTGGTCGCGCCGCCCGGCGGCCAGCTCGCGGTGCAGCCGCCACACGTCGGGGGCGTCGTCGGGGTGCACCCAGTCGTTGATGTTGCGGCGCCGCATCTCCTCCTCGGAGTGCCCGAACATCCGGGCCAGGGCGCCGTTGGCGTCGCGCAGCCGGCCGTTCATGTCGGCGATCCCGATGCCGAGGGTGGCGTCCTTGAAGACGGCCCGGAACCGGGTCTCGGACGCGTGCAGGGCCTCCTCGACCGCGGTCTGCGCGGCCAGCGCGGCGCGGGAGAGGGCCTCTTGCTCGGCCAGGGTCCGCTCCCGCACGGCGAGGGTGAACCCGGCCGCGAGGGCGTGCTGGAGCCGGGCGCAGCGCGACCGCGCCTCGTCCACGCCCAAACCGCGCGGGGCGCCCGCGTAGAGGACGAGGTAGGACTCGATCACCCCGAGGATGTGCGGCAGCGCGTCGGGGCTGGTGCAGTGCGCCTGGTTCACCAGCACTTCGCCGACCTCCCGGCCAGGCGCCGGGCTGAACGGGTAGGTGTGCAGCGCCTCGCCCAGGCGGATGGCCAACGGGTGCAGGAAGTCCTCCAGTTCGGCCCGGGTGAGGGAGGTCTGGGTGGCCGGGTAGACCGTCCGGCTCCAGATCCGCGCGAAGCGGCGCAGCCCGTCCTCGCCCCCCTGCCCGGTGCCGTCCTCCGCCGGGCCGGACGCCGGGCGGATGTGCCCCTGGTGTTTCTCGGGCCCGTCCTGGGAAGTCACTCGCCGAGTCCCACCTTGCGGCCCACCCCGGCGAACCCGCCCAGGACGACCGGGTCCTCCAGCTCCAGCGGGCTGTCGGGGCGCCAGTGCGGCAGCGCGACCAGGCCCGGCTCCACGAGCTCGAACTCCTCGAAGAACTGCGCGATCTCGCCCTTGGAGCGGGTCACGAGCGGGGCGCTCGCGGTGCTGTACACCTCGCGGAGGGCGGCGCCGCCGTCCCGCACGGGGCCGCCCTCACCGGATCCGTGGGAGATCACCAGCAGACTGCCGGGCGCCAGGCGGCGGGCCAGTTCCGCCACGCACTTGCGCGGCTCGTCGCGGTCCTCGACGAAGTGCAGCAGTGCGACGAGCATCACCACCACCGGCTTGTCCAGCTCCAGCAGTTCCTCCACCTCGGGGCTGCCGATGATGTCCTGGGGCGAGCGGAAGTCGGCCGAGACGATGCCCACTCTGCCGTCGTCCCCCAGCACCGCGCGGCTGTGCGCGACGGCGACCGGGTCGTTGTCGACGTAGACGGTGCGTGCGCCGCGGTCCAGCGCGTGGGCCACCTCGTGGACATTGCCGAAGGTCGGGATGCCCGAACCGATGTCGAGGAACTGGGTGATCCCCTCCCGGATGGCGAAGCGGATCGCGCGGCGCATGAAGGCCCGGTTCGCCTGCATGATCTTGGGCAGCCCCGGCCATGCCGTGATCGCCCGCCGCGCCGTCTCCCGGTCGACCTCGAAGTTGTGCGAACCGCCCAGGTAGTAGTCGTACATCCGCGACACGCTCGGCACGGTGAGATCGATGCCCTGCGGGGCCCAGGCGGGACGTTCCATCGATGGGTCTCCAGCTCGCTTTGTTCACCGGGGAGTTCCGGTCGGGCCCACGAGGCTACTGACCGAGGAGCGGCGCGTGGAAGGAAACAGCGTTACTGGGGCTGGATCTTGCCCGGGCGTCGTCGGCTCCGCCGGGAGGTATCGGGGCATAGCGCACCGCGTCGCTCGTGATTTAATCGCAGCCAATTGCGAAAGATTTGCAAGAACCGGAGACGTCGAACAAGGAGTGTGCCACAGATGACTGCCCGGACGGTACGGACAGCCACCGCTGCGGCAACCGCCGCTGTGGTCCTCGCGGGGGCCGCGGCCTGCTCCGCGCCCGGCGGCGGTGACGGCTCCGGCGGCGGCACGGACACGGTCACGGTCGGCGTCGCCCAGGAGCCGGAGACCCTCAGCCCCCTGCTCGGCTACGGCAAGGAGGGCAACTCGAAGATATTCGACGGACTGCTCGCCCACGACGCCAAGATGAACCTGCGGCCGGCACTCGCCACCCGGCTGCCGCAGGTGAGCGAGGACGGCCGCACCTACACCTACGACCTGCGCAAGGGCGTCACCTTCAGCGACGGCAAGCCCTTCACCGCCGAGGACGTCGTCTACACCTACGACACGATCCTCGACGAGAAGACCAACAACCCCTCCAAGGGCGAACTGGACGCGGTCGAGAGCGTCACCGCCGAGGGGAAGCACCGGGTCGTCTTCCGGCTGTCCTACCCGTACGCGGCGTTCGCCGAGCGCACCGTGCTGCCCATCGCCTCCCGGGCCGTGGCCTCGCGCACCGATGTCAACACCGGTTCGTACAACACCGAGCCGGTCGGCACCGGCCCGTACATCCTCACCCGCTGGCGCAAGGGCGAGAAGCTCAGCTTCAAGGCGAACCCGCACTACTGGGGCGGCAAGCCGAAGGTCGAACGGTTCACCGTGGCCGTCATCGAGGACGACGACGTCCGGGCCACCCGGCTGCGCTCCGGTGACCTGGACGGCGCCATCCTGCCGCCCGACCTGGCCGGGACCTTCGAGAAGGACGAGGACAAGCGCACCTTCAGCGCCAAGACCGCCGACTACCGCGCCGTCACCCTGCCCAGCGGCAACCCCGTCACCGGGGACAGAGCCGTCCGCCGCGCCCTCGACCTCGCCGTCGACCGCAAGGCCCTCGTCGCCTCCGTCCTCAACGGCGCGGGCAAGCCCGCCTACGGTCCGCTGCCCACCGACAGCCCCTGGTTCGCCGAGGGGACCCGGCGGGCGCGCGACCTGCCCCGGGCCCGGAAACTGCTGGACGAGGCGGGCTGGGAGCCGGGCAAGGACGGCATCCGCACGAAACACGGCAGGCGCGCCGCTTTCACCCTCTGGTACTTCTCCGGGGACAAGCTGCGCCAGGACCACGCCCTCGCCTACGCCGCCGACGCCAAGAAGGCCGGAGTCGACGTCACCGTCCGGGCCGGCAGCCGCGAGGTCGTCCGCCCCCGGCTCGACCACGACGCCATGCTGATGGGCAACGGCTTCCCCGCGGATCCCGACTTCGACCTCTACCCCACACTGCACTCCTCGCAGATCGGCGACGGCTGGAACAACCTCGCCCACTACCACGACAAGACCGTCGACGAGCAGCTCGACACCGCCCGCCGCAGCCGCGACCCCGAGGTGCGCAAGACCGCCTACGACAAGGTCCAGCGGGCGCTGGAGAAGAACCCCGGCTACACCTTCCTCACCCACATCGACCACGTCTACGTCATCGACGACAAGTGGCGCGGGCTGACCACCCAGGTCGAGCCGCACGACCACGGCATCGGCGCCGGCCCCTGGTGGAACCTGCAGGACTGGCAGCCGGAGAAGTGAGCGGCGCAGCCATAGGCCCGGCCGCGCGCCTGGTGGCACGGCGGCTGCTGGCCGCCGTGCCGGTGCTGGCGGCGGTGACGTTCGGGGTCTTCGCGCTGGCCGCCGCCTCCCCGTTCGACCCCGTGCAGCAGTACGCGGGCGCGGCCGGACTCAGCGCCTCGCAGGAGACGCTCGACCAACTGCGCGCCAACCTCGACCTCGACGCGCCCTTCCCACAGCGCTGGTGGGAGTGGCTGACCAGCGCGGCGCGCGGCGACCTGGGCGACTCGACCTCGCTGCGGCAGCCCGTCGCACAGGCCATCGGCGAACGGCTCGGCTGGTCGGTCCTGCTGTGCGCTGCGGGCTTCTGCTTCGCCGTGACGGCCGGCACGGCTCTCGGCGTCGCCGCCGCCCGCCGCCGCGGCGGACTCCTGGACCGGATCGTCACCCCGCTGGCCTACACACTGGAGGCCGCACCGCCCTTCTGGATCGGACTGCTGGGCATCTGGCTGTTCGCCATCCGGCTCGGCGTCCTGCCGGCGGGTGGACTGACCGACGCAGGCAGCGACGTCGTCACCGCGGGGGCGCTGCTGCACCACCTCGTGCTGCCCGCGCTCGTCCTCGGGCTCTCGCAGGTTCCCTGGTTCCTGCTCTACGTCCGGCAGGGCGTCGGCGACGCGCTGGAAGAGGACGCCGTGCGCGGCGCACGTGCCCGGGGCCTGGCCGAGCGCACCGTGCTGCTGCGGCACGCGCTGCGCAGCGGGCTGCTGCCGCTGCTGACCCTGCTGGGATCGCGGGTCCCGGAACTGATCACCGGGGCGCTGCTGGTGGAGACCGTCTTCAGCTGGCCCGGCATCGCCTCGGCGACCGTCGAGGCCGCCACCGCGACCGACTTCCCGCTCCTGGCGGCCCTGACCACCCTGGCCACGGTCGCGGTGCTCGCCGGGAACCTGCTCTCCGACCTGCTGTACGGACTGGCCGATCCGCGTGTAGCGCTGGAGGAGATGTGAGCCGGCAGACCGCCCCCGCCCCCGCCACCGGTGCGCTGCGCGGGCCGTGGACCGCGCAGCCGGGCCGCACCCTGCGGGTGGGCTTCTCGGCCGCCGTCGTCGCCGCCGTGCTCGGCGCCGTGCTGCTGGTGCCGCTGCTCGTCCCGCTCGACGAGCAGGCCGTCGATCTGGCCGCCAAGCTCCGCGCCCCCTCCCCGGCGCATCCGTTCGGCACCGACGACGTCGGCCGCGACGTGCTGCTGCGCTGCGTGTACGGGCTGCGGGTCTCGCTCCTGGTCGGTGTCGTCGCCGCGCTGACCGCGACCGTGTTCGGCACGGCCGTCGGCGCGGCCGCCGGAGCCGCGGGGGGCAGGACCGACCGGCTGGTGATGCGCGCCGTCGACGTCTTCTCCTCCGTACCGCACCTGCTGCTGGGCATCTTCGTCGTCGCGCTGTTCCGCCCCGGCGTCTGGCCCGTCGTCGCCTCCGTCGGGCTCACCCACTGGCTGTCCACCGCACGGATCGTCCGGGCCGAGATGCTCTCGCTGCGCTCCCGCGACTTCGTCGACGCCGCCGTCTCCGGCGGCGCCTCGCGCCTGCGGGTGGCCGTACGCCATCTGCTGCCCGGTGTACTTCCCAAGGCGGGCCTGGCCGCGGTGCTGATGGTGCCGCACGCCATCTGGCACGAATCGGCACTCTCCTTCCTCGGGCTCGGGCTGCCCACCCACCGCGCCAGCCTCGGCAACATGATCCAGGGCGCCCGCGGCACCCTGCCGACCGGCGACTGGTGGCCCACCCTCTTCCCCGGCCTCTTCCTCATCGTGCCCACCCTCGCCCTCGCCTCGCTGGCGGGCGTGTGGCGGGACCGGATCAACCCGCGGCGCCGATCGGAGCTGATGCTGTGAGCGAGGAGACCGCCGGTACCCGCACCCTGCTGCGGGTACGGGACCTGTGCGTGCGCTTCCGAAGGCGCCGCGGCGAGGCGATCGCCGCCGTCCGGGGGGTCTCCTTCGACCTTGCGGCAGGCGAGTGCCTGGCGCTGGTGGGGGAGAGCGGCTGCGGCAAGTCGGTCCTCGCCTCGGCGCTGCTGGGGCTCCTCCCGGCCAACGCGCGCGTCAGCGGCAGCGCCCTGCTGCCGGGGCCGGGGCCGGACGCCGGGCCGGATCTGCTCGCCGCCGACGAGGCGACCCTCGCCCGCACGGTCCGCGGCCGCCGCATCGGCCTCGTCCCGCAGAGCCCGGCCGCCCATCTGACCCCGGTCCGCACCGTACGCTCCCAACTCGCCGAAACCGTCCGGGAACTGACCGGAGCACGCGGCCCGGCCCTGGCCGCGGCCACCCTCGCCGCAGCCGAGCGCGCCGCCTTCCCCGCCGGGCACCTGGACCGCTATCCGCACCAGCTCTCCGGCGGGCTCGCCCAGCGGGCCGCCACCGCGATGGCGCTGGTCGGAGACGCCCCGCTACTGCTGGCCGACGAGCCGACCACCGGGCTCGACCGCGACCTGGTCGAGCGCACCGCGGACGAGCTGCGCGCGCACACCGACCGGGGCCGGGGCCTGCTGCTCATCACGCACGATCTGGCCGCTGCCGAGCGGGTGGCCGACCGGGTGGCGGTGATGTACGCGGGCCGAGTCGTCGAACTGGCCTCCGCGGCGGACTTCTTCGGCGCCCCGGGGCCCCGCCACCCCTACGCCGGCGGACTGCTCGCGGCCCTGCCCGAGCGCGCCTTCCTCCCCGTCCCCGGCATGCCGCCCGAACCGGACGACCTGCCCGCGGGCTGTGCGTTCGCCCCGCGCTGCGCCCGGGCCGACGCCGCCTGCATCCGGCAGCCGGTCCTGGACGGCGGCGTCGCCTGCCACCATCCCGCCCGGGACGCCCGTCCGGCCGCGGCTCCGGCACCGCCGCACGCGGGGAGGGACGCGTGACCCGGGAACCGCCGCCCGCGCTGGAGCTGTGTGGCATCACCGCGGGCTACGACCGGCGCGAGCACGCCCCGGTGGTGCGTGACGTCTCGTTGCGGATCGCCGACAGGGAGGCGGTGGGACTGCTGGGGCCGAGCGGCTGCGGCAAGTCCACCCTGGCCCGGGTCGCGGCCCTGCTGCACCGGCCTGTGGCGGGCACCGTACGCCTCGGCGGCGAGCCCGCCCGGGGCTGGCGGCACCGGGCTCCGCGGGCCCAGCGCACCGCGGTGGGCGTCGTCTTCCAGCAGCCCCGGCTCGCCGCCGATCCCCGGCTCACCCTCGCCGAGCTGATCGCCGAGCCGCTTCGGGCCACCGGGTGCCGCGCCGGGTCGGCCGCGCGGGTCGCGGAACTGGCGGGCGCCGTCGGCCTCGGCGGCGACCTGCTCGCCCGCCGCCCGCACGCGGTCAGCGACGGGCAGCTCCAGCGCGCCTGTGTGGCACGTGCGCTGGTGCTGCGCCCGCGCGTGCTGGTCTGCGACGAGATGACCGCCATGCTGGACGCCTCCACCACGGCGGCGCTGGTCGCCGTGGTGGAGGACTACCGGCGCCGCACCGGTGCGGCGCTGTTGGCCGTCGGCCACGACCGTCCGCTGCTGGAGCGCTGGTGCGACCGCACCGTCGGGCTGGCCGCGGCCTCCGGAGCCCGGGAGGGTGCGGAGGTCAGATCCGCACCCCGCGCCCCCGCAGATACGTCAGCGGATTGATGTCGCTGCCGTAGCCGGGCCCGGTGCGGACCTCGAAGTGCAGGTGCGGGCCGGTCGCGTTGCCCGTCGCACCGGAGCGGCCGAGCCGCTGCCCCGTGCGCACGGCCTGTCCGGAGCGCACCGAGATGGCGGACAGATGGCCGTACTGGCTGTACTTGCCGTCCCGGTGCCGCAGCACCACCTGGTACCCGTAGGCGCCACCCCAGCCCGCCGAGACGACCGTGCCGCTGGTGACCGCCTCGACGCTGGTGCCGGTGCCGACGGGGAAGTCGACCCCCGTATGGTGCCCCGAGGACCAGCTGCCGCCCGCCGCACGGTAGGCGGTGCTGGGCGCCACACCGGAGACGGGTGCGGTGGCGGAGGGGGAGTCCCGGTGCGCGGGAGCCTGCTTCCGGGTGTCCTTGCGGGGTTGCGGTTTCGAGGAGGGCTGCGGCTTCTCTCGCGGAGCGGGCTGCTTCTCGGCTCGCTGGCGCGGTGCCTGCGGCGCGGCGGCGTCCGCGGAGCCGTGGGCCCGGGAGGGCGGGCGCTCGGTGCGCCGCGGGCTGCCGGTCAGGCTCAGCCGCTGGCCGGGCAGGATCAGGTCGGGGTCCTCGCCGATGGTGGAGCGGTTGCTCTCGTAGAGGGTGTGCCACCCACCCGCCACCTCGTTCTCCCGGGCGATCCCGGAGAGCGTGTCGCCGCCGACCACCTGGTAGGTCGTCAGTTTCTTGCCGCGCTCGGCTCTGGCCCGGTCCGCCTTGCTCTGCGCGGCGGGCGCCGGACCGGCCGGGTCAGCCTGTCGTCCGGAGCCGTGCCGGGCGGCGGCCGGAGCCGCGTCGCCGCGTGCGAGGCTCGCGCGCGGCCCGCAGGTGGGCCAGGCGCCGGGGCCCTGGCCCTCGAGCACCTTCTCGGCGACGGCGATCTGCTGGTCCTTGGTGGCCTGGTCGGCCCGGGCGGCGTAGGCGGTACCGCCGTACGCCTCCCAGGTGCTGTTGGAGAACTGGAGGCCCCCGAAGTAGCCGTTGCCGGTGGCGGTGTTCCAGTTGCCGCTGCTCTCGCACGCGGCCACCTTCTCCCACACGTCCCCGGCCGCGGCGTCCGCGGCCTGCGCCCCGACCAGGGGCAGTGCGATCCCCGCCCCGCCGGCCGTCACGCGTAACGAGACGCGGGAGACGGCGTGTGGCTGGTGGCGGCGGTGGCGTCCGTGAGCGGACATGGCCATTCCTCCGATGCTCGGCGGTCCACGGGCGACCGTGGCCGGGATCTACAGGTCCAGGCCCCGCTCCCGGGCGAGGCGGTGTGCTGCCTGGCCGGCCACGGACTCGTCCGAGTACACCTCGCACGCCAGCCGGCCGCTGCCCGTCATGTTGTGCTCCAGCTCGTAGAGGCTGATCTCGCTGCCGTCGGCGAGCAGGAAGGCGTGTTCGTAGACCGAGCACCACACCTGGCAGTCCCCGGCCCGTACCCGGGGTCCTGGGACGTGCAGGATGTGATGGCCCAGCGCGGAGGAGAGCAGCCGCAGCGTCTCCTCGCCGGGACGGTCCTGGTTCTCGGCCCGGCGCAGCAGTCTGCGGGCATGGTCGGCCGAGTCGCCTTCGGGGTACTCGCGCCGCGGGCAGGCCGTCCCGGGAGAGCCGGTCAGGAAGTCGAACACGGCGGCCGTGCGGCCCGGGCGGTCCGGTTCGCCCCGCTCGCCCATCAGGCGGTGCGTCCGGCGTTCGGCGCGGCGCAGTGCCTCCGTGTCGTCGTACACCTCGTGCAGTTCGCCCGCACCGTCCGGGCTGTCGTAGCGCAGTTCCCACAGCAGCACGCTGCTGCCGTCGGCGAGCAGGAAGACATGGCGGAAACTGCTGCACCGCAGAGCCGGTGCCGGGACGTTGCGGTGCCGCCAGCCGTACAGCTCCACCTGGCACATCACAGCGCTGCGTAGTCGGTCCAGGACCGGGTCGCGGACGTCGAACGGGTTCTGGGCGCGGGCCAGCAGCTCTTCGAGATGGTGAGCAGGCGTCAGGTGCCCTCTGTCGCTCATCGCGGAACCCTCCCGGCGTGCAGCAAACAACCGACCGTCCCCGCGCGCACACACCGTAGCGCTCCCACCGCACCGTGCGGGAGGAGTTGGGGGAATTCCGCTGCGGGAAACCCCGCGGAGAAGCGTTTTTTCAGCCGAATCCCGGTGATATGCCGGTGGCCGGTGGGGGGTGAGCGCCGTACCAGCGGGAACCACAGGGATGGAGGACGACCCGGGGGCCGAAGGGAGGCGGCGGTGACCACACTGCCCGTCGGATACGAGTCCTACTGGATGCTCTCGGCGGCCGGGGAGGTCTGCCCACAACTGCCCTCCGACAGCCGGATCGAGGTGGACGCGGCCGTGGTGGGCAGCGGCATCGCCGGCCTCTCGGCGGCCTGGGAGCTGGCCCGCGCGGGCCGCAGCGTCGCCGTGCTGGAGTCCGACCGGCTGGCGGCCGGGGTCACCGGGCACACCACGGCCAAGCTCTCCGCGCTGCACGGGCTGACCTACAGCCGGCTCCGCGCCGAGCGCGGCGCCGAGGACGCGCGGCACTACGCGCTCTCGCAGCAGGGCGCCGTCGACCGGCTGGCGGCCGTCGCCGCGCGGTTGGGCGTCGACTGCGAACTGGAGCGCGTCCCGGCGTATCTCTACGTGGAGTCGGCCGAGCATGTGGACGAGGTGCGCGCCGAGGCGGAGGCGGCCGCCGAGGCCGGACTGGCCGCCTCGTTCGTCACCGACACCGGACTGCCCTTCCGGGTGCGCGCCGCCGTCCGGGTCGAGAACCAGGCGCAGTTCCACCCACGCAAGTACCTGCTGGCGCTGGCCGACGACATCCGGCTGCACGGCGGCCTGCTCTTCGAGCGCACCCGCGTCGTGGCGCTCGACGGGGGGGAGCCCTGCCTGCTCCGTGCCGAGAACGGGGGAGAGGTGCTCGCGCGGGACGTGGTGGTGGCCACCCACTACCCGGTCTTCGACCGGGCGCTGATGTTCTCCCGGCTGCAACCGCGCCGGGAACTGGTCATCTCCGCGCTGCTCCCCGAGGACGAGGATCCCGGCGGCACCTATGTCTCCCCGGAGCGGGGCAGCCGGTCGGTGCGCACCGCGCCCTATCCGTTCGGCGACGGGCGGCGGCTGCTGATCGTCACGGGGGAGAAGTTCGCCCCCGGAACACCCGGCACCGGCTCCGTCGGCGCCCGCTACGAACGGCTGGCCGCCTGGACCTACGAGCGCTTCCCCAGCGCCCGGCTCGCCCACCGCTGGGCCACCCAGGACAACGAGACCACCGACCGGGTGCCCTACATCGGGCGCTTCCACGCCGGGACCCGGCACACCTACGTCGCCGCTGGCTTCGGCGGCTGGGGGATGAGTTCGGGAGTGCTGGCCGGGCAGCTGCTCGCCGCCCGTCTCACCGGCGGGCCGCTGCCGCCGTGGGCGCAGCTCTACGACCCGGTGCGGCTGCGGGCCGGCGAGGCGCCCGCGCTGCTGCGTCTGCAGTCGGCGGTGGCCCGGCGGTTCGTCGCCGACCGGCTGCGCCCCAGCCATGTGGACTCCGTGGACGAGATCCTGCCGGGCGACGGCGCCATCGTGCGGGTGCGCGGTCGGCGCTGCGCGGTGCACCGGACGACCGAGGGTGAACTGCGCGCCCTCTCGCCGCGCTGCCCGCACCTGGGCTGCCTGGTCCGGTTCAACGACGCGGAGACCGCCTGGGAGTGTCCCTGCCACGGTTCGCGGTTCGGCACGGACGGCTCCGTGCTCCAGGGCCCGGCCACCCGGCCCCTGGAGCGGCGCGACCTGGGCGAGGACTGAGCGGGTCCGGCCGGGCTCAGAGCCAGTCGGGATCGGTCTCGGCCGCGACGGTGTCCAACGCGGCCAGCAGGTCGAACTGCGGACCGGTGCGGGGCAGTTCGACGCGGAAGAAGTACCGGGCGGCCTGTTGCTTGCCGCGCAGGAACGCCTCGGCTCCCGCGTCCGCGCGGTCGGCGGACAGTGTGGCCAGGAACTGGCCCAGCCAGATCCACGCCACCACCACGTGCCCGACCGCCTCCAGGTAGACCGAGGAGTTCGCCAGCGCCGTCTTCGGGTCCCCACTCTCCCACAGCCGGGCCGTCACGGCGGTGGCCCGCTCCCAGTAGCCGCCCAGCGTCCCGGCCAGCGCCGCGGCCTCGCCGCCGGCCGTCTCGGCGCGCCGCAGCGTCTCCCGCACCGCGCCGTCCAGCGCGTGCAACCCGGCGCCGCCGTGCTGCACCACCTTGCGGCCCAGCAGGTCGAGCCCCTGGATGCCGTGCGTGCCCTCGTGGATGGGGTTGAGGCGGTTGTCGCGGTAGTGCTGCTCCACGTCGTACTCGCGGGTGTAGCCGTAGCCGCCGTGTACCTGGATGGCCAGGCTGTTGGCCTCCAGGCACCACTGCGAGGGCCAGCTCTTGGCGATCGGCGTCAGCACGTCCAGCAGCAGCCCGGCGCGGGCCCGGTCCTCCTCCGCCGCCGCCGAACGCTGCTCGTCCACCAGCATGGAGCAGTACAGCAGCAGTCCCAGCGCGCCCTCCACGTAGGACTTCTGCGCCAGCAGCATCCGCCGCACGTCCGGGTGCTGCGCGATCGGCACCTGCGGAGCCTCCGCGTCCTTGCCGCCCGCTGAGAGTGCGCGCCCCTGCGGCCGCTCGCGCGCGTAGGCGAGGGACTTGAGATAGCCGGTGTATCCCAGTGCCATCGCGCCCGCGCCGACGCCGATGCGGGCGCCGTTCATCATGTGGAACATGTATGCCAGCCCGCGGTGCTCCTCGCCCACCAGGTGCCCGACGGCTCCCGGGGCTCCGCCGGGCCGGTGGCGTGCGCCCTCACCGAAGTTGAGCAGCGTGTTGGTGGTGCCCCGGTAGCCCATCTTGTGGTTGAGCCCGGCCGGGACGACGTCGTTGCGCTCACCCGGGCCGCCGTCCGGCCCGACCAGGTACTTGGGGACGATGAACAGGGACAGCCCCTTGACGCCCGCCGGTCCACCGGGCACCCGGGCGAGCACCAGGTGGACGATGTTCTCGGACAGTTCGTGGTCGCCGCCGGAGATCCACATCTTGGTGCCGAAGAGCCGGTGGGTGCCGTCCGGTTGCGGCTCGGCGCGGGTGGTGACGTCCGCGAGGGAGGAGCCGGCCTGCGGTTCGGACAGGCACATGGTGCCGAAGAAGCGCCCTTCGAGCATCGGCCGCACATAGGTGTCGACCTGTTCGCGACTGCCGTGGGCGCACAGCAGGCGCGCGTTGCCCAGGGTGAGGAACGGGTAGGCGGATGTGCCGACGTTGGCCGCCTGGAAGTAGGAGAAGCAGGCGGTGGCGACCGTGTGCGGCATGCCCATGCCGCCGAACTCCTCGTCCATGGCCGCCGCCAGCAGCCCGGACTCGGCGAACACCCCGAGCGCCTCGGAGACCTCCTTGACGGTGTGCACCTGCTCGCCGTCGAACCAGGGCTCCTCCTGGTCGTTCTTCTTGTTGTGCGGGGCGAAGTGCCGGGTGGCGATCCGCTCGCTCAGATCCAGGGCGTCGTCGAAGGTCTCCCGGGAGTGCTCCGCGTAGTGGGGGCGCCGGGTCAGCGCCTCGACGTCCAGCCAGTCGTGGAGCTGGAAGTCCAGGTCGCGGCGGGAGAGCAGCAGCGAGGGTGAGGGCATGAGGGCGGTCCGATCCCGGAGGCGGCGAGCAGGCGGCAGCGACGTGCGGCGCTCGGTTTCTAAGCGCTTGCTTATGGTCACGCCGATGGCCGGCCCTGTCAACGCCTCCGGTTCGCGGCCCGCGCGGTCACCGCTTGCGCCCCACCCCCGCGTACATGGTCAGGGTGCCCTTGGGCAGCCCGCCGTCGGGGCCGTTGTCGGGGCGCCACAGATGCGTCATGGTCAGCCCCGGGTCCAGCAGCTCCCACCCGTCGAAGAACCGGGCGACCTGCTCCCGGCTCCGGGGTACGAGCACGGTGCCGCTGCGCCGGTAGATGTCGACCACATGGTCGATCCGCTCGGAGCCCTCCCGGTCGGGCACATCGGCGATCCCGTGGCTCAGCGACAGGAAGCTGCCCGGGGCGAGCCGGTCGAGCAGCGTGCGCAGGATCCCCTCCGGCGCCCGTTCGTCCGGGATGAAGTGGACGAGCGCGTTCACCGAGACGGCCACCGGGCGGTCCAGATCGAGTGTCCTGCCCAGCTCGGGCGAGTCCAGCACCGTCCCGGGCCGGGTCGCGTCGGCGTGCAGATAGGTGGTGCGGCCCTCGGGTGTGCTGTGCAGCAGCGCCTGCGCGTACTGCAGCACGATCGGGTCGTTGTCGGTGTAGACGACCCGGGCGTCGGGGGCGACCGACTGGGCCACCTGGTGGAGGTTGGGTTCGGTGGGGATGCCGCTGCCGATGTCCAGGAACTGGCGCACGCCGTACTCCGCCGCCAGGGCGCGGGTGGCGCGGATCATGAAGTCCCGGTTGGTGCGCGCCGCCGTGACGATCTCCGGCAGCCTGGCGACCACCGCCTCGGCCGCCCGCACATCCGCCTCGTAGTGGGTCTTCCCCCCGAGGTAGTAGTCGTACATCCGCGCGGAGTGCGGTGTGGCCGTGTCGACCGGCGGTGGTCCGTCCTGTTCGGACATGCGGTCTCCCCCTCAGTAGTGCCTGTCGTGGTCCCCGTGATTCAGGGTTTGCGGGCCAGGCCCGCGAGCATGCTGGGCTGCCCCTCCTGGAGCTCGTCCGCCCGGCCGGGTTCCGGGCGCCAGTCGTGTGCCATCACGATGCCCGGCTCGACCAGTTCGAGCCCCTCGAAGAACCTGCCGACCTCGCTGCGGTCCCGCAGCCGGAGTGCGGTGCCGCCCTTGGCGTAGATCTCCTCGACCTCGCGGCCCAGTGCGGCCAGGGCCGGGTCGTCGATGTCCGCGGTGGCGTGCGAGAGGCACAGATAGCTGCCGGAGGGCAGCCGGTCCAGCAGTCCGGTGAGGATCTCGTAGGGCCCCCACTCGTCGGGGACGAAGTGGAAGAGCGCGTTGACCGAGAGGGCCACCGGGCGGCTCAGGTCGAGAGTGGCGTGCAGTTCGTCGGAGTCGGCGATGGACTCCGGCTTGGCGGCGTCGGCCTGCAGATAGGCGGTGCGGCCTTCGGGTGTGCTGTGCAGCAGCGCCTGCGCGTACTGCAGCACGATCGGGTCGCTGTCGGTGTAGACGACCCGGGCGTCGGGGGCGACCGACTGGGCCACCTGGTGGAGGTTGGGTTCGGTGGGGATACCGCTGCCGATGTCCAGGAACTGCCGCACCCCCGCCTCGGCGGCCAGCCAGCGGGTCGCCCTGGTCATGAAGTCGCGGTTGGCGCGGGCCATCGCGCCGGCGAACGGAACGGTCGCGATGACCGCCTCGGCCGCCTGGACGTCCACCTCGTAGTGGGTCTTGCCACCGAGGTAGTAGTCGTACATCCGGGCCGAGTGGGGCTTGGTGGTGTCTATGCCGGGAGGGTTGCCCTCTGCGGTCATGCGGCCTCTCCGTTCTCCGGGTTCCGGGATGGTGGCGGTGCGGTCAGTCGGAGGCCAGCAGGAAGTCGGCCACGCCCTGCTTGGCGCCTCTGAGGAAGGTCTCGAACTCGTGGGTGGTGTAGATCAGCGCCGGACCTTCCGGGTCGGTCGACTGCCGCAGCGCCACCCGGCCGTCGCCGAGCTTCATCGCCTCGACGCAGCTGCCGCCGTTGGTGCCGCTCCACGGCTTCTGCCAGCCCTCGGTGCCGAGGTGTTTCGCGGGCATGCCGTTGTATATGTGTGGGGGGTGGCCGGAATGACCCATGGTTCAGAACTCCTTGCGGATCTCACCGAGTACGGTCTCGGTGTGTGGTACTGGCGCGGCCTGCGCGCCCATGCGGTCCAGCACCTCCAGATAGGCGGCGGTGTCCGGACGCTCGTCCAGGTACGTGGCGCCCGTCAGGCTCTCGGTGTAGACGATGTCCGGGAGCTCCGGAATCTCGAACCGGAAGAGCTGGAAGGGCCCGAACATGCCGGGGTGGGCACCCGCGGTGAACGGAATGATCTGCAGAGTGATGTTCTGCTGCCGGGACAGCTCGATCAGCCGGTCGATCTGGCCGCGCATCACGGAGGGTGAGCCCACGTGGCGGCGCAGCACCTGCTCGTCCAGTACGGCCCACAGCACCGGCGCCTCGGGGTCCTGGAGGAGTCGCTGGCGCCCCATGCGCAGCTGCACCCGGCGGTCCAGTTCCTCCTCCTCGGCGGAGGGGAAGCCGGTGCGCAGCAGGGCTCGCGCGTACTCCTCCGTCTGGAGCAGTCCCGGTACGCAGTGCGGCTCGTACGCCCTGATGAGGCTGGCCTCGCCCTCCAGGCTCACGTAGAGGCTGAACCAGGGCGGCAGCACGTCGCGGAAGCTGTGCCACCAGCCGGGCCGGTTCGCCTCGTCCACCAGGGCCAGGAACGAGGCCGTCTCCTCGTCGGAGAGGCCGTACATCCGCAGCAGCTTCTCCACGTAGGGCGGCTTGAGGCCCACCTCGGCCTTCTCCATGCGACGCACCGTCGTGGTGTTGACACTGAGCGCGTACGCGGCGTCGGTGAAGGAGTGTCCGGCGCGCTCGCGGAGGTCGCGAAGGCGTAGGCCGAGCACTATCTGCCCCACAGTCGGCGCGGAACGAGCCTCGGCCACTACTGCCTCCCTGACTGCCTCCCCTGGCGGACCCTGGCGTCAAGCAGTGTGCCATGGCTGGTGTGCAGCAGCCATACTGCCCATGCGATTCTGCGAATTGCAGAACTCCTCTTGCCATCTGTGAAAGAAGCTGGGCATAGTGAAGAGCGTGACCCAGCTCATGAGACTGCGGCACCGGAGCCGCACAGCATCGCTGCCGCCGGAAGGGCCCGCAGCGGCCCGGTCGGCCGATGTCTGCGCGGGCCCGCTCGCGCCCGGTGCGGACTGCTCCCCGGCAGCCGTCCCCTCCCCTCACAGGTAGACGGAAGGCGTTCCCCCGTGGCCTCCTCGTATCCCCTCACGCAGCTCTCCCTGCCCGCACCGTCGGCCGCGCCGGCCGAGGAAGCGCGTCAGGAGGGATTCGAGCTCCCCGCTCACACCTCGTCGGTCGCCCGGGCCCGCGCCCGGCTCCGCGGGAAGCTGCAGCACTGGGGCTCTCCCGAGGAGCTCGCCCACACGGCGCAACTGGTGATCTCCGAGTTCGTCACCAACGCAGTCCTGCACACGGACACCGTCCGGATAGCGTGCCGCATCCACCTGGACGCCGAGCGCCTGCGGATAGAGGTCACCGACGAGGGCACCCAGAGCTGTGCGCCGCAGCCGCGCAGCGCGGCCCCCGAAGAGGTGAACGGCCGGGGGCTGCAACTCGTCGGCGCCCTCGCGCAGCGCTGGGGCGTCTCCGCGCACGGCGGCCGGTGCGGCCGCGTGGTGTGGGCCGAACTGGGTACGGCCGACGGCGCAGTGTAGGGGCCGGCCCCCCGGCGGCTTTCCCGATGGCGCGCCGCCCGGTGCGGAAACAGCCCCCGCGTCACGACCCTCCCGGGGTGCCGCGACCCTCCCGGCTCCTCCCGTTCTGTCCCGGTCACCTGGTCAAATTCCCCTGCGTGAAGGTCACTTGACGTTGGTCCGGACCGGACCGGCGTGACATGCTGCCCGCCAGGGCAGGTGGTGCCCGCGCGGTCGGCGCGCGGTGCGCCGGTGAACACACTGGGGCGCGTATGCGGGACGAGACGACCGGAACCGGGCAGCACACGGTGGACATCAACGTCCCGAGCGTGGCCCGGATGTACGACCACTACCTCGGCGGCAAGGACAACTACGCCGTGGACCGGGAAGCCGTCGCGGCGCTGGACGAGAAGGTGCCGCGCACCCGCCATCTCGCCCGCAACAACCGCCGCTTCCTGCAGCGGGTCGTGCGCATCCTGGTGCGCGACTACGGCATCCGCCAGTTCCTCGACCACGGTTCCGGGCTGCCCACCCAGGACAACGTCCACCAGGTCGCCCAGCGCGCGGCCCCCGGATCCCGCGCCGTCTACGTGGACAACGACCCCATCGTGCTCGCCCACGGCCGGGCACTGCTGGAGGAGAACGCCGACACCGCGGTGATCCAGGCCGACATGCGCGACACCGACGCGATCTTCGACAGTCCCGAGGCGAAGCGCCTGCTCGACCTCTCCCGGCCGGTGGCGCTGCTCTTCGTCTCGGTGATGCACTGCATCCCCGACCACTCCGACCCCGCCGCCGTGGTGCGCCGCGCCTTGGAGCGCGTGCCCTCCGGCAGCTTCGTCGTCCTCAACCAGCTCGTCAGTCACGACCGGGAGACCCGCGACTTCGTCACCGGGTTCATGGACCGCAGCACCAACGGCCAGTGGGGCCGGGTCCGCGAACCGCACGACGTCGAGGCGTACTTCACCGGTCTCGACGTGCTGGAACCCGGTCTGGTCGAGGTCAACGACTGGCGGCCCGACTCCGACCTGTGCGCACGCCAGCTGGAGGACGAGACCTGGTTCGAGTTCGGCGGCGTGGCGCGGAAGCCGTAGCATCGCGCCGGCTCCCGCCGCCGACCCGCGGAACGCCGGACGAGCGGCGGCCCCGACCGGCTCCGCCCACGACGGACCGGCGCCCGCGCTGCCGGTCCGGGGCCACAGGCACCTCCGGACCCCGGCCGGCAGCAGTTGTGGTCCGCTATCCGTGTCCCCCGCGCGGAGGCCCCAGCGGCCGGAGCACCTCCAGCCGTACCGCCTCCGCACCCTTCTCCAGGGCGGCACGGCACTCCTGAGCCGGTTCCGCGACGGCTGTGACCAGCCCGTACCGGCCCGCGACCGCGCCGTGCGGCGGCAGCCGCAGCTCCTGCCCGGGCAGGGCGATCGCGAGTGCCTCGGTCACCTCCGGTGGGCAGCGCCGCCGTGTCCACCCGCACCGCGCGGGCCAGGCAGTCGGTCTCCGGATAGCGGAACCGGACTCCCGCCACTCGCCGGAGGCCGGGACGGAGGTTCGGCGGCTCCGCTCCGCAGGCCACCCGAGCCGCCGCCAGCGCCGCGTCGGCGCCCAGCGCCGGCCGCCCGAGATCCGGGATGCGGTCACCGCCGATCCGGGCGTTGATCTCGACCACTTTCGGGCCCCCGGCGGTCAGCCGCAGCTCGGTGTGGGTCCACCCGGTGCCGAATCCGCCAGCGGCGTGCGCCCGTGCCACCGCGGCGCCGCACCATGTGGTGCCGGGTCGCCGAATCTGGTCGCGGCGGAGGGCGGGCCGGGCGTGCCCGGCGGCCTCGCGGGGCACGCGGTGGCATCCTGTCGCACGGCGAGGGGCGTCGCGGTGCGAAGCGGAGGTCGGGCCAGGCGCCCTGAGCAGCGTCTCGATCCCCGCGGCGGAAGCCGAAGGACACCGGCGCACGACCGCGGGGTGCGACGGTCCGCCCCCCCGGCGGGGTGGCGCTGCCGGGTCAGTACTCGCTCAGCAGCTTCTCCAGGAACGCTACGGTTCTGTTCGGGGGTTCGGCCATCGCGCACAGCCGGTCCATGACCACCAGGTAGCCCTCCACCTCGTCCCGCTTCTCCAGATAGAGCGACGAGGTGAGCTGTTCGAGGTAGACGATGTCCGGGAGGTCGGGCTCCAGGAAGCGCAGGATGGTGACCGGCCCGCCCGCGGCGGCGAGCCCGCCCATGCTGAACGGGGCGATCTGCAGCGTGACGTTGGGCTGCTGGGCGACGTCGATGAGGTGCTCGAGCTGGGCGCGCATCACCTCGCGGGACCCCAGCGGGCGGCGCAGCGCGGCCTCGTCCATCACGGCCCACAGCCGCGGGGAGTGCGGCTGGTCGAGGATCGACTGGCGTTCCATGCGCAGCTCGATGCGGCGTTCGCTGCGCCGGCTGTCGTCGCGGGGGTGGCCGAGCCGGATGACCTCGCGGGCGTAGTCGCGGGTCTGCAGGAGCCCGGGCACGAACTGCACCTCGTAGGAGCGGATGACGGAAGCGGCCTCCTCGAGGCCGAGCAGCCGGTCGAACCACGGCGACATCACGTCGCTGTACTTCTGCCACCAGCCCGGTGAGCCCGCCTGCCGGGCCAGTTCCAGATACTCCTCGCGCTGCCGCTGGTCCCACACCTCGTACAGCGTCAGCAGATCGGCGATGTCCCGCTCCTTGCAGCCGACCCGCCCCAGCTCCAGGCGGCTGATCTTGGCGTGCGAACCGCGGATCGCCTCGCCCGCGGCTTCCCGGGAGATGCCCTGCTCCTCGCGCAGCCGCCGCAGTTGGGTGCCCAGGACGATACGCAGGATCGTCGGTCCGCCCCTGGGGTGGTCCAGGATGCGTCCGGGCGACGCCTCGCGTCGCGGCTGTGCCTCCATCGCGCCCGCCTAGCTTCCCTGAGTGACTGCACGGATGCTCAGTGTCCCATTCCGCCGACTGAGCGTACAGCCATACAGGTTGTACGGCCGGATTTGACGGCCGGGTGGCGGGGACCTGTCTGCCGGTGCGCGGAGGCCCTCCTGCTGCCGTACGTGCCGGGGCCGGCTGCCGTGCGCCCCGGTCCGGTGGTGCGCCGGAGGCGAACCGCCGCCACACGTCCGTGTCGTGTGGCGGCGGTGTCCATGAGGCTGGCCGGTAGACGACTCGGCAGTCGGCCGTCGCGGGCGCGGTCCGGAGCGGGGTGGAATGTGCCGACCCCGTCGGGTCCGGCACGCATGTGCCCGCCCCGGTCCGCTCCGGGGGGAGGCCTAGGCGTCCAGCAGGTCGTCGAAGTCGCCGTCCTTGGCGCCCTGGACGAACGCCGCGATCTCGGCGGGCGTGTAGACGAGGGCGGGTCCCGAGGGGAACCGGGAGTTGCGGACGGCGACTCCCTGCCCCGGAAGCGATGCAACCTCCACGCAGTTGCCGTTCGGGTTGCTGCGGCGGCTCTTGCGCCAGGCGGCACCCTCGATCTTCGTGGCCTCGATGCCGTTCTCGATCTGCATGTACGACTCTCCCTACGTCACTTGCGTCCCCCGTGGCGGTTGCGACGTCCGGAAGCGTCTCACAGCTGGGCGTGCTTGCAGATGTACTTGCAGATGTACTTGCAGAAGTAAGTGCGGACCCACGACAATGCCCGTCATACCCGAGCCCGAGTCCCCAGTGGGCTCAACTCCGCCATCGGACAATGGAGTTCATGATTTTCCGTCCGTCCACAGGAGCCTCCGTGACCACACCAGGCGCTCAATTCACCACCCCTGACGGCCCGGCGGGCGACGGTCCAGGCTGCGACCACCCGCTCACCCGGCTGCTCCTGCTGCTGGAGATCGCCGATCAGCCCGACTGGCTCCGCGACCTGGCCGCCCCCGCAGGATCAGCCCCGCAGAGCCTCCGGTAGCCCGGCGGCGTGCACGATCTCCAGCCGGGACACCGCGCGGGTCAGCGCGACATAGAGGTGCCGTAGCCCCAGCGAGCCGCTGCCCGCCAGCTCGGCCGGTTCCACCAGCACCACATGGTCGTACTCCAGGCCCTTGGCGAGTTCCGCCTGCACCACCGCGACCCGCTCCGGCGCGCCTCCCGGTGCCCCGGTCGTGATCCCGGCTCCCTCCAGGGCGGCCCGCACACCTGCGGCCCGTGACCCGGCCGCGATCACCCCGACCGAGCCCGCACGCTCCAGGGCCGCGGCGACCCGCACCGGCACGGCCCGGGACAGCTCGGCAGCCGTCGCCACCCGGACCGTACGCAGCTCGCCTCCGGTGCGCAGCGAACGCGCGGGCGGCACCGACACCTCCAGTACCTCCAGCAACCGGTTGGCCGGCGCGAGCAGTTCGGACGGTACCCGGAAGCCGGTGGTCAGGGCAGTGACAGCCGCCCCGGGCGCGCCCAGATGCGCCAACTGCTCCGCCCAGTCGCGCGCCGCCCAGGGCGTCGTACCCTGTGCCAGGTCGCCCAGTACGGTCAGTGAGCCGAAACGGCTCCGGCGGGCCAGCACACGGCACTGCATGGGGGAGAGGTCCTGCGCCTCGTCCACCACCACATGCCGGAAGCTCTCCCCGGGACGGGCGATCAGCCCCGCAGCTTCGTCCAGCAGCAGCAGATCCGCCTCCGACCAGCGGGCCGTGCGCGGCGACCGCGGGCGGCGTCCCTGCCACAGCAGCGCCCGCTGCTCCTCCTCGCCCAACAGCCCGCCGGCGGCCCGGGCCAGCGCTTCCGCGTCGCCCAGCAACCCGGCGACGACCTCCTCCGGCTTCGTCCGCGGCCACACCGAGTCGAGGAACCCGGTCAGCGCCCTGGTCCGGCCCATCCGCCGCAGCCAGGCATCGCCGGGCGGCCCGGCGCGGCGCTCGGCCTGCTCCCCCAGCAGCGCCGCCGTACGGGCCCGCACCCGCTCCCTCCCCACCTCGTAGGGCGGCTGCTCCGCCAGCGTCTCCTCGACGAGCGCACGCAGTTCCGACTCGTCCAGCCGCCAGCGGTAGGAGCCGTCCGGCACCGCCAGCGGGCCGTCCGGCAGCCTGACCCGCCCGAGGAGGGCCCGTCGCAGCACCTCGGCCATCCGGGCGCTGTGCTTCAGTTCGACCACCCGCGTAGCGTCCTCGGCCCGCACCGGGAGCCCCGGCAGCAGGTCCCGCACGGTGCACTGGCGTACCCCGCTCTCGCCGAGCGCGGGCAGCACGGCCGAGATGTAGGCCAGGAAAGCCGGGTTGGGGCCGACGACGAGCATGCCGCCCCGCTCGATCCGCCGGGGATGGGTGTAGAGCAGATACGCGGCACGGTGCAGCCCGACCGCGGTCTTCCCCGTGCCCGGCGCACCCTGGACGCATATCGAGCTGTCGGGGCCCGAGCGCACCAGGTCGTCCTGCTCGGGCTGGATGGTGGCGACGATGTCGCGCATCGGCCCGACCCGCGGACGTTCGATCTCTCCGGCGACGATCCGGGAGGCGAGGGCGGGCCCGGCCACCGCTTCCGGGGGCCGGGGTCCCCCGCCGGCACCCTCCGGCAGCGGGTCCGTCAGCCGCTCGTCCTCCAGCCCGGTCAGATCCGCCGGGGTGCCGGTGCCCTCCGGCGCCCAGCCGAACCGGCGCCGGGATTCCACGCCCTGCGGGTGCACGGCGGTCGCCTGGTAGAAGGCTCGGGAGACCGGGGCGCGCCAGTCCAGCACCAGCGGCGGTGCCGAGGGGTGTTCGCTGACACGCCGCCGGCCGATGTAGTAGCGCTGCCCCCGGTGTTCGCCGGCCTCCTCGCCGCCGCGCCCCGCGCCGAGGAAGTCGAGCCGTCCGAAGAACGGCGGGCCCTCCGGCTCCCTGTGCAGTTCCGCGGCCCGGCTGCGCAGATGGCGGCCCAGGGCCTCCGCGCTCGCCCCGTCGCCGGCCACGCCCTCCGCGGCCGCCTCGCCCGAGTGCTGCCCGGTCAGTACTCCGGCGCCCTCCCGGACGCGGTCCCGGGCCGCGCTCTCCGCCGTGCCGAGCGCGGCGCGGCACAGGTCGGTATAGGCGCGCTCGGCGGCCAGTTCGGCCTGGAGCGGGTTCTCCTCTGCGGTGTCTTCCCCCGGCATGGGGCGGTGCTCCTCACTGCCCGGTCCACTGCCGGATCGGGCTCGGTACAGGTGTCGTACGTGGTGCCCGGCGTCCGGCCCTCGGGCGGTGCCCGGCGGGCCCTGCGGTACGGCCCGGAGTTCCGGTGCGGGTGGGCGGCGGCGGTGCTGGGTGCCGGTGCGGGCGCGCGTTCCGGTCCGGGCGCGGGGCCTGCCGGTACGCCGCTCCGCCCGCCCCGGGGCAGGCCGGTCAGGTGAACGGCGTCAGTCCGGTGCGCAGCAGCGCGAAGGCGCGGCGGGCGTCCTCCCCGGCCGCGGCGGACACACTGTCCGCGCTCGCGCCGTCCGCGATGCGCCGCCAGTTGGCGGTCGCGAGCACCCGCTGGCACGTCACGAGCTGCCCGGCCGCCAGCCGAGCCGTCAGGTCCGGAGCGGTGCCCGCGTCTGCGGGGCCGTCGGCCGCCCCGGCCGCCAGCGCTTCCGCCAGCGCTTCTTCCGACCGTGCGGTGTAGGAGTGCAGCCGTGCGACCAGTTCGGGGGTGCCGTAGAGCAGCCGGTGGAAGGAGAGCACCTCCGGCTCGTCGCACAGTCCGGTGACCGGGTCGCGGGCCTCGAGCCCGGCCAGGAAGTGGTTCTCCAGCGCGGTGAGCGGCGACTCCCGGGCGGGGCGCCCCGCCACCACGCGTGCGGCCTCGTCCTCGTGGTCGGCGAAGCGGTGGAGCGCCATGTCCTCCTTGGTGGGGAAGTAGCGGAAGAGGGTCGGTTTGGAGACCTCGGCGGCCTCGGCGATCTCGGACACGGAGACGGTGCCGAACCCCTTCTCCAGGAAGAGGGAGACGGCCGCGTCAGAGATCGCCCGGTAGGTGCGTTGTCGTTTCCGTGCGCGCAGTCCGGAGCCGTTTTCGCTCATGGGGCGACCGTAGCAGCAAAATGCGACTCGGTTAAATGTTTATCCTGGTTGTGTTTGCCTGCGAGGGCTCGCGGTCTGCCGCGCAGGGGAGGCGCCGCGGGCGGCCCCGCGCCGGCGCAACTGCGCCGGCGCAACTGCGCCGGCGGCGAGCCGGAACGGCGAAGAGGGGCGGCGGAATGGAACGGTGGAAGAGGGTGAAGCGGAACGCCGGTTGGGGGCGGTGAAGAGGAGCAGCGGAGGGGGGTACTCCGGAAATCGTTTCCGGGCCGCCGAAGTGCGGGCCGCGGACCCAACTGCCGCCTCGTGAAAGCCGATTCGGGGGCCGGTCCGGACAGAAGCCCAGGCGGGTGCCGGAGGACGGGTACGACCGGTTGCCGAAGCTTCTACCGCATCCGTCCCGTGTGCACCACACTGGCGGGGTACCCACGCATCGAGGCGAGGACGCGAGGAGAGGACGGACATGTCGGAGAGCAACGAGCGCCCCGCAGGAATATCCGCGCCTGCCGACGGAGTCGGCCGTGTCGTGGTCGGGGTCGACGGTTCCCCGCACTCGCTCCGCGCGCTGGACCGGGCTGCCGACGAGGCAGAACGGCGGGGCGCCGAACTGGAGGTGCTCTGCGGAGGGGTGCCCGCGCGACGCGGCGCCTACCCCGAGACGGAGGCCGACCGGGAGCGGATGCGGCAGGCGACCCGCGAGGTCGCCGACAGTGCCGCGGAGCGGGCCCGCGAGCGCGTGCCGGGGCTCACGGTCGTGGCGACCGGCGTCAGCGAACCCGCGGCGGACGCCCTGGTGGGCCGCAGTCGTACCGCGGAGCTGACCGTCGTGGGGACCCGCGGGCACGGCGGCTTCCGCGGGCTGCTGCTCGGTTCCGTCAGCCTGCGCCTGGCCGCGCACGCCGCGGGGCCGCTGATGGTCGTGCGCGGTGCCCTCCCCGAGCCCGGCGCCGCCCCCGGCGACGTGGTCGTCGGTGTGAAGTCGGAGAACGCGACGCAGCCGGTGGAGTACGGATTCCAGGCGGCGCAGCGGTCCGGTGCCGCGGTACGGGTGGCGCACTGCTGGATCTATCCGATGCTGCCCGGGGTGGCCCTGCGGCTGTCGCCGCAGGAGCCCTCCACGGAGACCAGGCGTGCCGAGCAGTTCGTGGAGGACACCCTCCGGCCGTTCCGCAAGCGGTACCCGCAGGTGCCGCTGAGCGCCGAGCAGCACCAGGGGCAGCCGGCCGAGCACCTGATCAAGCTGAGCGAGGGCGCTGACACCGTCGTGCTGGGGGTGCGGCGCCAGGCCCGGCGCCTCAGCCTCCAGGTGGGCCCGGTGGTGCACGCGGTGCTGCACCACGCGAAGTGCTCGGTGGTGCTGATCCCCGTGCCGTGACGCCCTGACCGCTGCCGATGCCTCCGGGGCTTCGTCCCCGGGGGCGCCGCGCGGCTGCCCCGCCCCGGGGTGCGTGACGTCCCGCACTCCCGGGACCGGGGTCCGGGAGTGCTTGTGCGGGGGTCGCGCCGCTGTGCGGTGGTCCGTGCCCCGGGCGGCCGGCCATGCGGAACGCGGCGCCCCGCCCGCCGTGGAAGGCGGGGGGCACCGCCCGTGCGCCTGCTCCGCTGCCGGGGCCGCTCGAAAGGGTGGGCCGGGGGCGCGGCTCCGGGCCCGTTGGAGGATCACCCGAGGTCAAGGGGGCTGATCGTGGCACTCTGTACGATGGAGGGCCCTGTGCAACGCGCGTAGAGTCCCTTCCCAGTCCTGGTCAGGACTCTGCAATGACGCACGTCGCACCAGAGAACCACGCACGGAGCCCCACCCATGGCAGTCTCCCCCGGCGTCACCGACGCCGACGGCGCCGCCTCGGCGCCCTCCTCAGCACCCGCGTCCCCGGCCGCCGCCGAGACGGCCGGCGCGCTCGACGAGACCGTCGAGACCCGCGGCATCGAGCCCGTCCCCGACCATGAGCGGCGCGGCCGGGTCCGCGAACTCTTCCCCACCTGGGTGGCCGCCAACATCAGCGTCCTGCTGCTGACCATGGGTGCCGGCCTCGTGGTCTTCAACGGTCTCAACTTCTGGCAGGTCCTGCTCGCGGCCGCCATCGCGGGCGGTATCTCCTTCGGACTGGTAGGGCTGCTGTCGGTCTCCGGCAAGTGGGGCGGCGCACCGGGGGCCATGCTCTCCCGGGCCACCTTCGGTGTCCGGGGCAATTACTTCCCCGGCATGATCCTGTGGGTGGCCCGCTTCGGCTGGGAGACCATCAACGCCGTCACCGGCGCCTACGCCGTCCTGACGGTGCTCCGGCTGCTCTTCGGCGTCCGCAGCAGCACCCCGCTGATCACCGTCACACTGCTGCTGTTCGTCGGGGTGACATTCGTGGTCAGCGGTATGGGCCGCAAGGTCCTCAACCTCTGCAACACCTGGTCGACCTACCTCTTCGGGCTCTTCACGGTGCTGGTCCTGGGCTACCTGGCCACCACCATGGACTGGGGCGCGGTCTTCTCCCGGCCCGCCGGGGGCACCGCCATGTTCATCGCGGGGATCGGCACCATCGCGGCCGGGGGGATCAGCTGGATCCCCACGGGACCCGACTTCGCCCGGTACCTGCCGCACAGCGCCGAGGGGCGGAAGATCTTCGGCACAACCCTCTCCGGCGCCCTGCTGGTGCTGGTTCCGATGGTGCTGATGGGTGGCGTGATGTCGGTCAAGGACCCGGCACTGGCCAAGACCGACGACCCCGTCTCCTTCCTCGGCGAGGCGCTGCCGATGTGGCTGGCCGTGCCATACCTGATCATCGCGCTCATCGGGATGGTGCTGATCAACAGCCTCTCGATGTACTCGGCCGGCTTCACGGCGCAGACGATGGGTGTGAAGCTGCCACGCGCCTGGGCCGTGAGCATCAACGCGGGCATCAGCCTGGTCGGCGGGCTGCTGCTGATGCTGGTCGCCAAGAGCTTCTACGGCTCGTTCATCTCCTTCCTGTCGCTGCTCGCCGTCTCCTTCTCCGCCTGGGTCGGCGTCTACGGGATCGACATGCTGCGGCGCCGCAACCGGACCGTCCGCTACGACCCCGCCGGGCTGCTCGACACCTCGCGCAGCAGCCGCTACTGGTACGTCGGCGGCTACTGCTGGCAGGCCATGACGGCCTGGGGTGTCGCGCTGCTGCTGGGCCTGGGCTTCACCAAATGCGACTGGTTCACCGGGCCGCTCGTCTCCACATGGATCGGCGAGAACGGGCTCGGCTGGGCCGCCACCGCGCTGCTGGCCGCGCTGCTCTACGCGGCGCTGCCCGTGCCCCGCGAGGGTGCGGCACCCCGGGGCGTCCCCGCACCCCGCACGGAGGAGGCGTCCGCCGGGGCGCGCCGGGACTGAGGCGAGGCACTCCCGGACCGAGCGGACCGGGACCCGGAGGGCGCGGCACCGGGCTCGCGGGGCGCAGGAAACCCGCGAGCCCGGTGCGGTGTGCGTGAATGGAGCGGGCCGGAGCGGAAACCCCGGTCCAGGGGCGGCACCCGACCGCCGCCCGCGACGCTCTCTCCGAGGAAGCCGAGGTCCACAGTGAGCAGCACCCAGGTCCCCACCCTCCTGCTGAACAGCGGAACGGAGATGCCGCAGCTCGGGTTCGGCGTCTACCAGGTGCCGGACGACGAGGCGACGGCCACCGTCTCCACCGCGCTGGAGTCCGGATACCGCAGCGTGGACACCGCCGCGCTCTACGGCAACGAAGGCGGCACCGGCAAGGCGCTCCGCGAGTCCGGCATCCCCCGCGAGGAGCTGTTCGTCACGACCAAGCTCTGGAACACCGACCAGGGCCACGACACCGCGCTGCGCGCCTTCGACGACTCGCTGGAGCGGCTGGGGCTCGACTACGTCGACCTCTACCTCATCCACTGGCCCGTGCCCGGCCGGGACCGCTACGTGCAGACCTGGCGGGCGCTGGCCGAGATCCACGACAGCGGCCGGGCACGGGCCATCGGCGTCTCCAACTTCGAGACCGACCACCTCCGGCGGCTCCTGGACGAGACGGGAGTCGTCCCCGCGGTCAACCAGATCGAACTGCACCCCCGGCTCCAGCAGCCGGAGCTGCGCGGCTTCGACGCGGAGCACCGCATCGCCACCGAGGCATGGTCCCCGCTGGGCCGCGGCAACGGCGTCCTGGACGACCCCGCGGTCCGCCGGGCCGCCGCCAAGCACGGCAAGACGCCGGCCCAGGTGGTCCTGCGCTGGCACATCCAGCTCGGCAACGTCGTCATCCCGAAGTCCGTCACCCCCTCGCGGATCAAGGAGAACATCGAGGTCTTCGACTTCGAACTGGACGGCGAGGACCTGCGCGAGATCCAGCGGCTGGAGACCGGCACCCGCGTCGGCCCCGACCCCCGCACCCTGGACTGACGCGTGTCCGCCGCCCCCACCGACGGCAGCGGGTGCGTCTTCTGCCGGATCGTCGACGGCGAACTGCCCGCCTTCCGGGTCCATGAGGACGGCGCCGTCGTCGCCTTCCTCGACCGGCGTCCGCTCTTCCCCGGCCACACCCTGGTGGTGCCGCGCAGCCACGTGGAGACCCTGACCGACCTGCCGGAGGAGTCGGTCGGCCCCTACTTCGGCGCCGTGCGCCGCGTCACCGGCGCGGTGGAGCGGGCGATGGAGGCCGAGGGCTCGTTCGTGGCGGGGAACAACCGGGTCAGCCAGTCGGTGCCGCACCTGCACATGCACGTCGTGCCGCGCAGGCGCAAGGACGGGCTGCGCGGGTTTTTCTGGCCGCGCGGCAGCTACCCCGACGAGTCCGAGGCGCGGCGCGTGGCCGCACGCGTCCGCGCGGAGCTGTGACCCGGTGCCGGTGCCGGCTGGGTGCGGCGGGCCCCCTCAGCGCAGCAGCGCCGTGACCGCCCCGACCGTGTCGGCCTCCTCCGGGCGTTTGTCCTCCCGATAGCGCACCACCCGGGCGAAACGCAGGGTGACGCCCTCGGGGTAGCGGGTCGAGCGCTGCACACCGTCGAAAGCGATCTCGACCACCAGCTCGGGCGCCACCAGCACTCCCCAGGGCTCCTCCCGGACGGCAAGCTCCCGCAGCCGCCCGGTCTGCCAGGCCAGCAGCGTGTCGGTCAGCCCCTTGAAGGTCTTGCCGAGCATCGCGAAGCTGCCGTCCGGGCGGCGCGCCCCCAGGTGCAGGTTCGACAGCCTGCCGGTGCGCCGCCCGTGCCCCCACTCGGCCCCGAGCACCACCAGATCGAGGGTGTGCACCGGTTTGACCTTCAGCCAGGAGGCCCCGCGCCGCCCGGCGCTGTACCCCGAGTCGAGCGCCTTGACGACCACGCCCTCGTGCCCGCGTGCCAGCACCTCCTCGGCGAAACCACGCGCGGCGGCACGCGCCCGCGCCGAGGCCGGATCGGGCACCGGCAGCCGCCGCACCCGCAGCTCCCCCGGCAGCACCCGGGCCAGTGCCGCGTGCCGCCGCACGGCCGGCTGGTCGAGCAGGTCCCGTCCGTCCAGCAGCAGCACGTCGAAGAAGACCGGGTGCAGCGGCAGTTCGCTGCCGGCCCCGGGGACGTCCAGCCGGGAGGCGACCCGTCCGGACACGTCCTGGAAGGGGTGGGGCCGGCCGTCCGGGCGCAGGGCGATCACCTCGCCGTCGAGGACCGCCTGCGCCGCGCCGATCCTGCGTGCGGCCTCCGCCGCCTCCGGCAGCCGGTCGGTGATCTCCTCCAGAGTCCGGGTGTAGACCCGTACGTCGCCGCCGTCCTTGTGCATCTGGACCCGGATGCCGTCCAGCTTCTCCTCGACCGCGCACGGACCGAGCCTGTCGAGCGCCTCCTCGACGTCCTTCGCGGACTGCGCCAGCATCGGCAGCACCGGCCTGCCCACCTCCAGCATGAACCCGGCCAGCGCCTTGGGGCCCTCGGCCAGCAGCGCCCGGGAGACCGCCCCGAGCGACCCGCCGAGCATCACCGCGCGCCGCACCGCTCCCGGGTCGGCGCCCGCGGCCGCGGCCAGTCCCTCCACCGCGAACGCGTCCAGCGCGCCCTGCCGCAGTTCGCCGCCGACCAGCCGGACGAGGAACTGCTGCTCCTCCTCCGTGGCCGCCGCCAGCAGCCTGTCCAGCAGCCGTTTGCGCTCGGCCTGTGCGCCCTTCCCGCTCACCTGTGCGATCCGGTCGAAGGCGGTGTCCGCGGCCGTGACGGTCAGCGACGGTTCGGCCGCGGGCGGCGGCAGTTCGCGCAGGGTGCGCCACCCGATGCCGGTACGGCGCTGCGGAAGGCGCCCCGCGAGGTAGGTGACGACGAGTGGCGCCTCGGACGGCTCGGTCCGCCCGAACAGTTCCGCGAGCAGCGTCACCTTCTCGTTGCGGCCCGCGGCCCGGGTGATCAGCGCGGAGGTCCGCGCGATGTCTGCGAGCAACATGGCACACCTCCACCCGTCTCGCGGACCGTCGGCAGGTCCGCGAGTACGCCGGGTCCGCGGGCCTCCAGGCTAGCTGCGGGACCCGTGCGGGCGCCGCAGCCGGGCGGCACGGCGAGGCCCCGGCCGCCCGGCTGCCGCTCCCGCGCCGCGGGGCGGTGACCGGCTGACGCGGTGCGGCTCATCCGACGGGCCCCCTCGGGCACGCGGTGCCGCCCGACGGCCGGAGTGGTGCCGGCGCTCACCGGAAGGGAGCATCCGGCGCGCGGGAACCGCCGCCGGTCCGCACAGTCGGAGTATGCGACTGCCTGTCATGCCCCCGGTACGCCCGATGCTCGCCAAGGCCGTGTCCGCCGTCCCGGAGGGCATGCAGTACGAGGCCAAGTGGGACGGCTTCCGCTGCCTGGTCTTCCGGGACGGCGACGAGGTCGAGCTGCTCAGCCGGACCGGCAAGTCCCTGGTCCGCTACTTCCCCGAACTCGTCGCGGCGCTGCGGGAACGGCTGCCGGAGCGCTGCGTGCTGGACGGCGAGATCGTGCTGCCGGCTGGCGGGCGGCTGGACTTCGAGGCGCTCCAGCAGCGCATCCACCCGGCCGCCTCCCGGGTGCGGCTGCTCGCCGAGCGGACGCCCGTCTCCTACGTCGCCTTCGACCTGCTGGCCCTGGGCGACACCGACGCCATGGGGGAGCCCCTCTCCGAGCGCCGCCGGATGCTGGAGTCCGTGCTGGAGGGGTGCGGCCCGCCGCTGCACCTGGCGCCGGTGACCCACGACAGCGCGGTGGCGCGGGAGTGGTTCGCGCAGTACGAGGGCGCCGGACTCGACGGCGTGGTGGCCAAGCGGACGGAGCTGCCCTACCGGCCGGGGGAGCGGGTGATGCTCAAGATCAAGCACGAGCGCACGGCCGACTGTGTGCTGGCCGGCCTGCGTCCGCACAAGAGCGGCCCCGAGGCGCTCGGGTCCCTGCTGCTCGGGCTGCACGACGCCTCGGGCGTGCTCCGGTACGTCGGTGCCTCCTCCGCGTTCCCGGCGGCGCGCAGGCGCGAGCTGATGCGGGAGCTGGCACCGCTGCGGACGGACCGCCCGGAGGAGCACCCGTGGGCTCGCTGGGCGGAGGAGGAAGCGCAGCAGGAGGGCAGGATGCCGGGCGCGCCCAGCAGGTGGAGCGGTGGCAAGGACGCCTCCTGGGTGCCGCTGCGGCCCGAGCGGGTGTGCGAGGTGGCCTATGACCACATGGAGGGCGAACGCTTCCGGCACACGGTGCTCTTCCGCCGCTGGCGCCCGGACCGCGAGCCGCGCTCGTGCACGTACGAGCAGCTCGAGCAGCCGGTGCACTACGACCTGGAGGCGGCGCTGGGCGGCTGCTGAGGCCCCGGGCCGCTCCCCGGGCGGCTCCGCAGGCCGTGTCGCGCCATCGGCCGGTGCGGGCAGGGGTGGTACGCCGGGGCGTCGAGCCTGCGGGTGCACCGGGGCGTCAGCGCGCCGAGTGCACCGGGTCGTCGGCTTCGGGGCGCGGCAGTCCGGCGGCCAGCGAGGCGAAGCAGGAGTCGAGCACCGCCAGCAGGTCCTCGGCGGGGGATTCCGGGTCCCAGGCCCGGATCGAGGAGCGCAGCACGGTCAGTCCGGCGCCGGCCAGCAGCCGGGGGTAGAGGGCGTCCGGAGGCAGTCCGGTGCGCTGGGCGACCGCTGCGGCCAGGGCCTCCGCCAGATGGCTGTTGCTGTGCAGCAGCTTGGGGACCAGCTCCGGATAGGTGCCCAGCAGCCGTCGGCGATCCCGCCAGCCGGCGTCGGCGACCAGGGCCGGGATGGCGGTGCGGAGTGTCCGGTGCACGGCCTCCAGCGGGGGCTCGCTCGCGGGGCGGGCGGTGAGCAGTTCCACGAGCTGCCCGGCCAGTCGGCGGTCCCAGTCGAAGACCGCGTCGTCCTTGGTCTCGAAGTAGTTGAAGAAGGTGCGCTGGGAGACTCCCGCGGCCTCGCAGATGTCCTGCACGGTGACGGCTGCCGGGCCGCGCTCCAGGTACATCCGCACCGCCGCGGCGCGCAGCGCCGAACGGGTCTCCAGTTTCTTGCGCTCCCGGAGCCCTCGGGCGTCGGTTCCGGTGGGCTGGGCGGCCATCTGTGCTCCCCGTGCTGGTTCCGGTCACTGCCCGTGCTGCGGTGGTTTCTACAGTAGTGCATTTTTGCAGCACTGCAGGTTTCTGTTAGCCTCTCTAATCGTTGGCTAGGCCACTTATTTTGCCGCGCCGTACGCACGAGGAGGCGGACCCTGTCCATGGCGGAACACAAGGCGGATCCGGAGCGCACGGGCGGCAGCCCCGCGGCGCTCGGCGCGACCGTACGCACCCTGGCGGAGACGCTCTGGTTCCCGGCGTTCTTCTTCACCGGCTTCCTCGTCTGCTACCTGCTGCCCTTCCACAACCCGGTGCCGCACCACGTGGACGTGGCCGTCGCCGGGCCGACGGCCCACCAGCTCGGACAGGCCCTCGAACAGCAGAGCCCCGGAGCGTTCGACGTCCACCAGGTCGCCGACGCGCAGGCGGCACACGACGCGGTCACCGACCGGGCGGCCACGGCGGGCTTCGTGCCCGACGCCGAGCACCCCCGGCTCTACGTCGCCAAGGCGGACGGCTACTCGCTCGAAGGGGTCCTCCAGAAGACCTTCACCGGCGTGACGCAGCACAGCGGCGGCACGCTCCAAGTCCACGAGGCGGCCCCCACCGCACCTGGCGACGGGATGGGCACCGGACTCTTCTACCTCGTCCTCGCCTGCACCATCCCGTCCTACATCAGCGTCATGATGCTGCTGCGCGCCACCACCCTGGGGCGCGGCAAGAAGATCCTCACCCTGATCTCCGTCGGGGTGGTGGAGAGCGTCGTCGCCTTCCTCGTGGCGCGCTCCATGGACGTGATACCGAACGACCTGCTCGCCGTTCCGCTGGTCTTCCTGATGACCCAGGCCGTCGCCCTCACCTCCTACGGGCTCGTCCCGTTCTGCAAGCAGTTCTTCCCCGGCGTGGCGATGGGCCTGTTCGTCCTGCTCAGCATGCCCTCCAGCGGCGGCGCGATCCCCGTCCAGATGGTGCCCGGCTTCTTCCGGGCCCTGCATCCGGTCATGCCGATGGGCAACCTGATCGAGGCGCTCCGCGGGCTGTTCTACTTCGACGGGAAGGACATCGGGCGACACGCCCTGGTCATCTGCGCATGGGTCGCCGCCGGGGCCGCCCTCATCGCCCTCGGCGCGTGGAAGGAGCGCCGCGCGGCCCGCAAGGAGGCGCAGGAGGAGACCGAGGAGACCGAGCCCGCCGAGCCGCCGGTCGAGGACCCGGCCTTCGAACTGCCGCAGCCCAGCGCCGTCGCCCCGCACCACCACCGGCTGGGCCTGCCGGACCCCGGGCTGACGGGGCAGGTCACCGACGAGGACGGGCGGCCGCTGGCCGGGGTCGCCATCACGGTCACCGGAGCCCACGGCAGGGAGCTGATACGCGCGATCACCGACGGGCGCGGCGAGTACGCGGTGGCCGGCCTCGCCGACCAGTATGTGAACGTCATCGCCAGCAGCCCCGACCGGCTCGCCGCCGTCGCCCGGATACACGTCCGCGACGGCCACCCGGTCCGCCACGACGTCCGGCTGGCCTCCCGGCACGTGCCCGCCTGACGCCCCCGCCGGTTCCCGTCCGGCCACCGGGTGCCACCGACGGGCGGGCGGCGAGTGACGGGGGCGGAACCGCAGGAGGACGGCCGCCCGGCGATCGCCGGACGGCCGTCCTCAAGTGCTGCTGCGGCGGCTCAGGCGCCGGGGTTCTCCCCGCCCTCCGCGGCCTGGGCCTCGGCCTCGGCGGCACGCCGCACCTCTTCCATGTCCAGCTCGCGGGCCTGGCCGATCAGGTCCTCCAGCGCGGCCTCGGGCAGCGCGCCGGGCTGCGAGAACACCAGGGTGCGGTCCCGGATGATCGCGAGGGTCGGGATCGACTGCACCTCGAAGGCGGCGGCGATCTCCTGCTGGGCCTCCGTGTCCACCTTGGCGAACGTCAGGTCCGAGTGCCGCTCCGCGGCGGCCTCGTAGACCGGCGCGAAGCTGCGGCACGGGCCGCACCAGGACGCCCAGAAGTCGATCAGGACGAAGTCGTTCCCGGAGACCGTCTCCTCGAAGTTTTCCTTGGTCAGCTCGATGGTGCTCATGCTGTCTCCTGCGGTGGGGGCATCAGGGCGGGCCGCGCCCTGGCACCGGACAACGGTCTGTGCCGGGGTCCACATTCCCCGAGACCGCTTCCGGTACAGGACATCGCACCACACCCGGGCGCGTGGCGGCGCGGCCGGGTGTGTGACCGGCGGAGATTCCCCCCCCGGGGGCGCGCGGACCGGCGGGCGTCCCCGAGCGGCCCGGGTCCCCGCACCGGTGCGGAGAGTGGTACGGCATATGCAGGGCGAAGCGGCCCGGCACCCTCCCGGCGGCCGCGGACAGACCGGGCCCGGTCGGCCGGTCCGGCTCGCGGTCCGGCCCGCGCGCACCGGGTAATCCCGTTCCGCAGGGGACATCCCGCCCCTCTCCGAAGGGCCTCCGGCATCGCGACCGATGCCCGCACGGGCGAGCCCGCGTACGTCCGCCGCAGCGGCGCCGGAGGAGCGGGGCCGGGGGAGCGGGCTTTCCGCCAACTCTGCGCACCCGCACGGAGCTCGCCGCCGCGGGCCCCGCCGGGCCCCGCATCCTCGCACTCCGTCGGCGGGCCGCACCGCCGGCGGTGCGGGCGCGACCGGTTGCGGCCCGGCCGGATTCGTGCGGTGCGGCGGCCGCGCAGGTGTTTCCCCCCACGGGAATGGGGACCGGCTCTGATGGAGGCGGGCAGCTCGCGTTCCGCCCGGCAGACCATCGGCTCGACGAGAGGTGGCGGATGACCGGCGAGGGGCACGCGTACCGGGCCGAACCGCTCAGTGAGGCGGCGGCGCTCGCCTACGTGCACGGCATCTGCTTCAAGACCGGACCGCCGCGCCGCGTCGGGGTCGAACTCGAATGGCTCGTCCGCCCGCTGCCGCCCGCCTCCGGCGGCGACACCGGGCCCCGCGCACCGCACTCCCCACCCGCCGGGGCCGCAGGCCCCGCACCGCCCCACCGGTCCGGGGCGCCGCAGCCCCCGTACCCCCACCGGCCCCCGCAGACCGGGTCCCCCCACCGACCCGTCGCCCGGGTCGGGGCAACCGCCCTCCGCGCCGCCGCCACCGCGCTGCGCGAGGTGCCGCTCTCCTCCGCGATCTCCGTCGAGCCGGGCGGACAGCTGGAGTTCAGCTCCCAGCCCGCGCCCTCACTGTCCTCCTGCGTCCGCACGGTCTCGGCGGATCTCACCGCCGCCCGCGCCCGGCTGCACCGGCACGGCATCGCACTGGTGGGCCACGGGCTCGACCCCCGCCCACCGCTCCGGCTGCTTGAGGACCGGCGGTACCGCGCCATGGAGGCGTACTTCGACCGCACCGGCCCCGCCGGTCGGGCGATGATGTGCTCCACCGCGTCCGTGCAGGTCTGCCTGGACGCCGGTACGGCCGAGCCGGGGCCGTTCGGGATGGGCCGCCGCTGGCTGCTCGCACACCTGCTGGGGGCCGTGCTCACTGCGGCGTTCGCCAACTCCCCGGCCGGCGAGGGGCCCTGGGCCGGGTGGCGTTCCGCACGGCAGGGTGTCTGGGCCGCGCTCGACGGATACCGCAACCTCGCCCCTCCCGGGGGCGGACACAGTCCCCGGGAGGCCTGGGCGCGGTATGTGCTGGACGCGCCCCTGCTCTGCGTCCGCTCCGCGCGGGGCCCGTGGACGGTCCCGGCGGACGGGATGACGTTCCGTCAGTGGATCCGGCGCAGCAGCCGCCCCGGAACCGGACCCGGCGCCCTCCGTCCGCCCCTGCTCGACGATCTCGTCTACCACCTGACCACCCTCTTCCCGCCCGTGCGCCCCCGGGGCCATCTGGAGCTGCGGATGATCGACGCGCAGCCGGGCCCGGACGGCTGGATCGTCCCGCTCGCGGTGACCACGGCCCTGTTCGACGACGCGGAGGCGAGCGAGAGCGCCTACCGGGTGGTCAAGCCGCTGGCCGAACTCACCGCCGAAGGGCCGGCGCCCCGCAACGCGCTGTGGGAGCGCGCGGCCAGGGACGGACTGGCCGACCCCGAACTGCACGCCGCGGCCCGCGACTGCTTCGGCCTCGCCCGCCTGGCGCTGCCCCGACTCGGTGCCGGCCGGCGGGTGCGGGCCGCGGTGGCGGACTTCGAAGCCCGCTACATCCGCCCCGGCCGCTGCCCCGCCGACGACCGTACGGACCCGGCCGGCGGCGGGCACAAGGGTGACCGTACGGACACCCACGGCCCTACGGGCGCTGCCGGCCGCGCGGGCACCGGCCACCGGCCCGGCACCTCCGAGACCGCCCCCGGCCAGCAGGGAGAACCATGGTGACCGCCGACCAGGGGCGCGCCGAGCTGCGCGCCCACGCCCACGAGGCCCTCACCCGGGCCCGGACCCGCACCCTGGCGCTCTCCGACTGCGTCGAGGACGCCGAACTGACGGCTCAGCACTCGCCGCTGATGTCCCCGCTGGTGTGGGACATGGCGCACATCGGCAACCAGGAGGAGCAGTGGCTGCTGCGTGCCGTGGGCGGGGAGGCGCCGCTGCGGCCCGAGATCGACTCGCTCTACGACGCGTTCGAGCACCCGCGCGCCGAGCGCCCTGCGCTGCCGTTGCTGCCGCCGGACGAGGCCCGCTCCTATCTGGCGAAGGTCCGCGGGCACGCGTTCCGGGTGCTGGAACGCGCGGAACTGGCCGGGCGCCCGCTGGAGGCGGACGGTTTCGCGTTCGGCATGATCGCCCAGCACGAGCAGCAGCACGCCGAGACCATGCTCATCACCCACCAGCTCCGGCGCGGGCCTGCCGCGCTGAGCGCTCCGCCGCCGCCCGCCCCTCCCGACGGCGCCGGCCCGCTCCCCAGCGAAGTGCTGGTGCCCGGGGGAGCGTTCACCATGGGCACCGACGACGACCCCTGGGCGCTGGACAACGAACGGCCCGCGCACCGCCGGGAGGTACCGGTCTTCTGCATCGACACCGTTCCGGTCAGCAACGCCGCCTACCTCCGGTTCGTCGAGGACGGCGGCTACGCCGACCGGCGCTGGTGGTCGGCGGCCGGCTGGGATCACGTACGGCGCAACGGGCTGCGGGCGCCGCTGTTCTGGAAGCAGGAGCACGGTGGCTGGTGGCGGCGCCGCTTCGGGGTGCGCGAACCCGTGCCGGAAGCGGAGCCGGTGATGCACGTCAGCTGGTACGAGGCCGACGCCTACGCCCGCTGGGCGGGGCGGCGGCTGCCCACCGAGGCCGAATGGGAGAAGGCGGCCCGCCACGACCCCCGTACCGGCGGCGACCTGCGCTTCCCCTGGGGCGAGGCCGAGCCCGGAGCCGACCGCGCGAACCTGGGCCAGCGGCATCTGGGCCCGGCGCCGGCCGGTGCCTACCCCCAGGGAGCCTCCCCGCTGGGTGTGCGGCAGCTCATGGGCGACGTCTGGGAGTGGACCTCCAGCGACTTCGCCCCGTATCCGGGCTTCACCGCGTTCCCGTACCGGGAGTACTCGGAGGTCTTCTTCGGCCCCGCCTACAAGGTGCTGCGCGGCGGGTGCTTCGGCACCGACCCGGTGGTGGCGCGCGCGACGTTCCGCAACTGGGACCATCCGGTGCGCCGGCAGATCTTCGCCGGGTTCCGCACCGCCCGCACTCCGGCACCGGAGGAGACCGCGTGAGCGCCGTCGGCCGGCCGGGCCGCACCCCGGAGCACCGCTGATGTGCCGGCACCTGGCCCACCTGGGCCCCGCCCGCACGGTGGGCGAGCTGCTGCTGGCGCCGCCCTACTCGCTGCACCGCCAGTCGTGGGCACCGCGCCGCCAGGCGCACGGCACGGTCAACGCCGACGGCTTCGGCGTGGGCTGGTACGCCGACGGCGACCCGGTGCCGGCCCGCTACCGCAGAGCCGGACCGATCTGGGCGGACGGCTTCTTCCCCGACCTGTGCCGGGTGGTACGCACCCGCGCGCTGCTTGCCGCGGTACGCGACGCGACCAGCGGCTGCGCCCCGGGCGAGGCGGCCGCAGCACCCTACGCCGCCGGGCCGTGGCTCTTCAGCCACAACGGCGCGCTGCCCGGCTGGCCCGCCTCCCTGGCGCCGCTGGCGGCCTCCCTGCCGCCGGAGGAACTGCTGGGCCTGGAGGCCCGCTGCGACTCGGCGCTGGCCTGGGCGCTGGTGGGGCACCGGCTGCGGGTCGGCACGGCCCCCGGCGCCGCGCTGGCCGCGACCGCGGTCGAGCTCGCCGGCGCGGCGCCCGGCTCGCGGCTCAACTTCCTGCTGACCGACGGCCGTACTTTGGCCGCCACCGCCTCCGGCGACACCCTCTGGTACCTGCTGGAGCCCGGCACGTCCCTCACCGTCGCCTCCGAACCGCACGACGCGGATCCGGGGTGGCGGCCAGTTCCCGACACCCATCTGCTCACCGGCGACCCGGGCGGCATCGAGCTGACCGCCCTGAAGGAGTTCCGCGCGTGACCCCGTCCCGGTTCACCCTCACCCGTGCCCTGCCCGCGAACGCGACGGCGGCCGCGCTGGCGGCGGACGTCACCCGGGGGCTGGCCCGCACCCCGAAGAGCCTGCCGCCCAAGTGGTTCTACGACGCCCGGGGCAGCGAGCTCTTCGAGCAGATCACCGAGCTGTCCGCCTACTACCCCACCCGGGCCGAGGCCGGGATCCTGCGGGACGCGGCACCGCGGATCGCCGAACTCACCGGGGCCCGCACCCTGGTCGAACTCGGCTCCGGCTCCTCGTACAAGACCCGGCTGCTGCTGACCGCGCTCGGTGCCCCGCTGACCTATGTGCCCGTCGATGTCAGCGAGTCCGCGCTGGCCGAGGCCGGACACGCGCTGCTCGCCGACCACCCCGGGGTGACCGTGCACGCGCTGGTCGCGGACTTCCAGCAGGAGCTGCCGTTGCCCGAGTGCCCGGAGCCGAAGGTCGTGGCCTTCCTCGGCGGCACGGTCGGCAACCTGCTGCCCGCCGACCGGGCTCGCTTCCTGGCCTCCCTGCGGTCCAGGCTCGGACCGCGGGACGCCCTGCTGCTGGGGACCGACCTGGTCAAGGATCCCGCCGTACTCGTCGCCGCCTACGACGACGCGGAGGGGATCACCGCCGAGTTCAACAAGAACGTCCTGCACGTCCTCAATCGCGAACTGGGCGCGGACTTCGATCCCGCCGACTTCACCCACGTGGCCGCCTGGGACGCCGAGCACGAGTGGATCGAGATGCGGCTGCGGGCCCGCAGAGCGCTCAGCGCCAAGCTCCCCGCCGTCGACCTGAGTGTCGACTTCCGGCCGGGGGAGGAACTGCGTACCGAGATCTCGGCGAAGTTCCGCAGAGCCTCCGTCCACGCCGAGCTGGCCGCGGCCGGGATGCGGCTGTGCCGGTGGTGGACCGATCCCGGAGGCCGGTTCGCGCTCAGCCTCGCCGTGCCGGGCCCGGATCCGGACGCGCGCGTGCGGCCGGCCGGCTGAGCGGGCCGGGCACGACGAAAGGCGTGGAGGGGCCCGGTCCTTGGAGGTTCGCGGGTGGGCCTCTCCACGCCCGTCACGGGTGCGGCCGGTCTGCTGCGGACCGGCCCTCAGCCGTCAGTCGTTCTGCATCGGGCCGAAGACGAAGCCCACGGAGTTGCTGACGATGTGGTCGTCGTCCGAGATGTTGACGTGGACCTTCTTGCAGTGGATCTCCTTGTGAACCCAGTTGTGCCCGTGGCCCCCGGCCACCGCCGAGGCGGTGCCGGCAGCGGCCAGGCCGAGGGTGGCCAGGCCGACGGCGAGGGAGCGCGTGAGGGTGCGCGTGCGCATGAAAACCTCCGAGAAGGTCCGGAAGAACAAGTACCGGTCCATGGTCGCCAGACACCCGGGCATTACAGAGCAATATATGAAAGACACGGCACAACCGACCCGAATGGCGCAGGGCGTCGCCGCGGGCGTTCCCCCGTGCGGGCCACGGCCGACGGGTTCCGCGAAGCGGCACAACCCCCGTGGCCGGGTCGCGGAGACCGCGCACGGCAGCCGTCCCCGCCACCGGGACGCAGGTGGCGGGGACGGCCGGGTCATGGAGGCGGCGGAAGGGCCCGGAGCGCCGGGGAGCGCCGAGCGGACGCTGCCCGGCGGCGCCTCAGCGCATCCACTCCGAGTAGAAGTCGGGGAGACCGGGCTGCGGGTCGTGGACGCAGGTGGCCTCGTGGTACTGCGGGTTCAGCGGCAGGTCCGCCTGCATCTGGTCTTAGCAGGCCTGCCAGGAGTCGAAGGACTCGCCGCCGACCGGCTGCCGCCCGTCGCCGGACGGAGGTCCGGCGGCGAAGGCGGCAGTGGCGGTCAGCGGCACGGTGACCGCTGCCGCACCGGCGGCGAGACCGAGAGCGACACGAGAGCGCCAGGACTACATGAACTCCTCCAACAGGCAGCTTGTGCTCCTCTCACGCACGGCTCTCCCGTAGAGCCGCCGCGGCCCGGAGCCGCGGCGCGGTGCGTCGTCCGCGGAGTCCGATGCGGGCCGCGGCGCGGAAGTTCACGCGGTGTCCGCTCATTTCGCACCGGTGCTCCCCGCGGGTGCCGCGCGCCGGTAGAAGAGCGCTTCCCGGTGGCGCGGACGGATCGCGACAGCGGAGAATCCGATCAGTCGTACGGACAAGGCGGTTCGGGACGGCGGCGAGGCGTCCCGGCCGCGCGGAGGTGTCGCCGAGGCGCCGCGGAGGGGGCGCCGCCGCGACCGGCCGGTACCGCCGCGCACACATCCGGTGCCGCCGGACCGGACGGAGGAGTTCAGTTGGTGCATCTGCACGCGGTGAGCAAGCGCTACGGCCGGGGCGGTTGGCTTCTGCGCGACGTCGAGGTGGCCGTCCCCGCCGGAGAGATCGTGGCATTCACCGGCGGGAACGGCTCGGGCAAGTCCACCCTGCTGCGCATCGCGGTGGGCCTGTCCCGGCCGACGCGCGGCCGGGTGGGGGCGCGGCCTGCGGTCGTGGGATACGTGCCCGACCGGTTCTCGCCCGGCGAACGCATGTCGGCGGCCGCCTACCTGACCCATCTGGGCCGGGTGCGCGGGCTGTCCACCCGGGCCGCCGCCGCGCGCGCGGACGAACTCCTGGAGAGAATGGCCCTGGTGGGCGGGGAACACACCCCGCTGCGCGAGCTGTCGAAGGGCAACGCACGGAAGGTCGCGCTCGCCCAAGCGCTGTTGGTGGAGCCCGGACTGCTCGTCCTCGACGAGCCGTGGTCGGGGCTGGATGCGCCCGCCCACGCGGTCGTGGCCGACATCATGACCGAGATCGCCGACGCCGGCGGCACGGTGCTCTTCACCGATCACCGGGAGTCGGTGACGCGGACCCGGGCCACGCGGACCTACACCGTCGGCGACGGACGCGTCTCGCTGCGCGGACCGGAGTCCGCCCCGACCGGTCAGGGGACCTCCTGCGAAGTCGTCCTGACCGGGTACCCGGGCCGGCGCATGCCCCGGGAGCTGGTCTGGGAGGAGCTGGCCGGCGTGCTGTCCGTGCGCTGCGGAGCCTCGGGGGTCACGCTGCGAGTGGCAGGCGAGGCCACCGACGCGCTGCTGCTCACCGCACTGCGGCACGGCTGGTCGGTGGCGCGGGTGACAGGCGGCGCTTCCGGCTTCCCGGAGCAGGACGCGGCCGTGCGGGGAGGCGCCCGGTGATCGCCCTGATCCGCTACACGTTCGCCACCGTGCTGCACACCCAGCGCTATGCCGCCCCACTGCTCCTGTTCGCGGGCCTGCTGGGCGTGCTGACCGTCAACGGCAGTGGGGCGCTGCCTCCCGCCTACGCGTCCTCCGCCGGTGCGCTGTTCGTCTGCTCGACATGGCTGACCGTCGCGCTGATGAGCCTGGACGAGCCGGCCCAGCGGGCGATCGTCGTCGTCGCCTCCGGCGGCCGCTCGCTCAAGGTCCTCCTCGCGGCGATCGGCACCGCTCTGCTGAGCTGCGGGGTGCTGATGGTCTTCGGACTGGTCCTCCCGCTGTGGCTGGGGCGCTACCACGTGACCCTGTACGGTCTCCTGCTGGGAGTGGAGGCCCAGCTCACGTGCGCACTCGTCGGCACCGCGATCGGGGTGCTGTGCTCCCGGGCGGTCTTCGCACGCCAGGGGTACGCGCTGGTGAGCGCCGTCGCGCTGGTGATGCTCGCCCTCCTCCCCAAGGGGATGCCGCCGGTCAACCGGCTGTTCACCCTGATGTCGACGACCCCCGACCCGGCGAAGCTGCTGGCCCCGGCGGGCGGCATGCTCGCGCTCGCTGCCGTGCTCCTGGCCGGGGCCGCCTCGCTCGCCCAGTTCGTCGCCGTCCGGAGGGGGTAGCCGGGGCACCGCTGCACGCAGCGGGAGCCGCGGCCCCGCAGCGCCGGGTGGGGACACCGGGCGGGGTCATGGGTGCGCTTCCGGCCCGGGACCCGGGCCGGAAGCGTCCGAGGCGACCTGGTAGGACAGCAGTTCCCGGAAGAGCCCGGGCTGTGCGGCGAGGTCCTGGTAGGTGCCGTCCTGGACGACCCGACCGCCGTCCAGGACGACGATGCGGTCGGCGACGGCCAGGTTGGCGAGGCGGTGGGTCACCAGCAGCACGACCCGTTCGCGGGCGAGGCCCCGCAGCCGCTGGAAGATGCGGTACTCGGCCCGCGGATCCAGGTTGGCGGTCGGCTCGTCCAGCACCAGCAGCCCCGCCCGGCGGAAGAACGCCCTGCCGAGGGCGATGCGCTGCCACTGGCCGCCGCTCAACTCCTCCCCGCCCAGCCACTCCCGGGCCAGAAGGGTGTCCAGGCCGGAGCCCAACCCGGTGACGACGTCATCGGCACCGGCGGCCTCGCACGCCTCCAGGACCGCCGCGTCTCCGTGCACCGAGGGCTGCCCGAGTGTGATGTTCTCCCGCACCGTCAACGGCCAGTGCGCGTAGTCCTGCGGCACGAGGGCCACCTGCGACCACAGCGCCTGCGCGTCGGCGTCCGCGGTGGCGGTTCCGTCCCACCGCACCTGCCCCTCGGTGGGCAGGTACAGGCCGGCGACCAGCTTCGAGAGCGTCGTCTTGCCGGAGCCGTTGAAGCCCACCAGCGCGGTCACCTCGCCGCGGTGCAGTGTGAGGGAGACGCCGGTGAGCGCGTCGCGCTCCTGACCCGCGTAGCGGTGGGTCACCGAGCTGATCTCGATGGTTCCCGGCGGTCCGGGGCGATGGCTGCCGCGGCGTGGCCGGTGCCCACCGGCGCGGTCGAGGAACCGCGTCCAGTCGTCCATGTACAGCCCGGTGCGCACGGCCCGGGAACCGACGGCCACCAGTCCGCGGACGGACCGGCCCGCCGTCTGCAGCGCGAACACCGCGGCTCCCGCGCTGCCCACGCTGATGCGGCCGGTCGCCAGCAGCCACACCACCGCCGCCCACACCAGCGCCGACCCCGCACCTCCGCACACCGCGCCCACGAGGGAGAACCGCGCTCCGCGGTCGGCTGCTGAGCGGTCCTCCCGGTTGATCCGCGCGACCGTGCGCCGGTACCGGTCGGAGAGGAACGGGGCCATGGTGCCCGCCCGGATCTGGTCGGCGGCATCCCGCGTGTAGATGTGCCAGCGCAGCACGGCGAGCATCCGGTTGTCGCCGTTGGAGCGCAGGTTGGCGAGGTAGCGCACCCGCGCTGCGCTGACCTGCGAGACGGCCTGGGGCAGGCTCGCGGCCATCAGCAGCGGCAGCAGCACCGGGTGCACCCCGGCCAGCACCACCGCTCCGGCCGCGAAGGAGGCCGCCGAGGCGATCAGGTCCTGCCCCTCGTCGATCAGGTCGCCGGTGACCTGTGCGCCCCGCTCGGCCGCTTCCCGGTCGCGGTTGAAGTCCGGCTCGTCATAGGCGGCGAGTTCGACTTCCGTGCAGCCGTCGAGCAGCATCCGCTCCGCCTCGCGGGTCATCAGCGGACCCAGCCGGGAGGAGAGCCAGTTGACGGTGATCCCCAGCACGGCCCGTGCGCCTGCGGCGCCCGCCAGCAGCGCCACGGACGGCCAGGCGTGCAGCAGTCGTTGGTAGACGTCGCCGTCGGCCAGCAGCGCCGTCAGCGTCCCGCTGATCGCGAGGAGCCCCAGTGCCTGCAGCACGCCCGAGACGGTCTGACAGGCCAGCAGCCCTGCGGTGGCGGGCCGGTCCACCTGCCAGGCCAGGGCCAACGACCGGCGCACCAGCCGGGGCAGCCGCCGGGCCATGTCCAGCAGCCGGATCGACCGACCGGCCGCCTCCCGGCTCCCGGTCAGGTCGACGTACCGCATCTCCGGATCCGCGGAATGCTGTGCACCCGGTGTCTGCCGCGGCACGTGTGGCGGCTCCGGCGACGCTCGCGGGGCCGCGGTCCGCGCCGCGGTCTGTTCGGCGGGTGTGCCGTCCGGCCCGGATGCGCCGCGGGCCGGGCCGCGGCCGGTGCCCGGGCTGTCGCCGGTGCCGGGGCGCTGAGTGCTTCCGGTCATGCCGACCACTCCCCGTGGCGCGCGAAGGGTGCGGGGGCGCTGTCAACGTCGCGCTGTGTCGGTGGATCGACACGGGCGGGCTGTTCGACCACGGGTCGCTCGGAAGGCTGAACAGGTGCAGATGACACGGCATCCTCCGGACGGATGGGCGAGGGGTACACGTGCTCCAGAAACGGTCCCGAACAGGCCGCTGTAACGGGTAGTTGGTGCACAGATGTTCTGATGCGCGGCGATGGCGCCTGCTGCGGCCGCCGCCGGGTGCGGATGTCATTCGAACGAGGCCGGATCGCTCTTCCGGGGGATTGCGGCCGGGCGGCCGGACGACGGCGGGCTGGGTGTGTGGCAGGCCGTCCCTGAAGGGCGGGGTGTCCGCTGCCGGGTCCACGACTGGTGCGGTGGTGCGCCGTTGGCCCGCGAGCTCGTCCGATCGAGTGGGCGCCTGTCGCGTGGGCGTGGCGACGGAATGCCCGGTTCATACCCGGGTGCACTCTTGTCCGCGTCCGGCACATCGAACACAGGGAGGATCACCATGCGCATCCGTACCGCGGCTGTCGCCTTCGGTCTCGCCGCCACCGCCGTGCTCGGCGGGGCCACGGCCGCGTCCGCCGACGCGGGCGCCCAGGGCGGCGCGGCGAACTCGCCGGGAGTGCTGTCCGGCAACGTCGTGCAGATCCCGGTGCACATTCCGGTCCAACTGTGCGGCAACACCGTCGACATCCTCGCGCTGCTCAACCCCTCCTTCGGGAACGCCTGCGTCAGCGACTGACGCGGCACCGGCCGGCGCGCGGCCCCGGGTCCTTCCCGTGCCCGCGCGGGTTCACGGGCGGCGCCCCCGAACGCCCCGCCGAAGGCGGGGCGTTCGGGGGCGCGGTGGCGCTGGGGCGCGGACGGTGCGGGAGCGCTAACCCCGCAGCTCCGGTGCGGTGCCGGGCGGGGGCTCCTTGCGCAGGAAGGCCCGGCGCAGCGCGTGGTGCGGGGCGGCTGGATCGAACAGCACCCGGTGCATCGCCGCCAGCTCCCGGTCGCGGTAGGCGGCCAGCGGCTCGGTGGCCTCGTCCCGCGCGCGGTTGGTCTTCTTCACCGCCAGCCGCTGGTGGGTGGCCGGGTCCTCGGCCAGCGCCGCCGCGAGCTCCGCCACCCGCGGTGCGAAGCCGCTCGGCGAGGTCGGCAGCACCCGGTCCACCAGCCCGATCCGGCGCGCCGTGGCGGCGCTCATCGGTTCGGCGTCCCGCATCAGCGCCTCGGTGATCTCCGGCCCGACGCGCCGCGGCAAGGTGTACGTCCAGAACTCCGACCCGGGCAGGCCCATCAGCCGGTAGTGCGGGTTGAGCACCGCTCCCGCCCTGCACCACACCTCATCGGCGGCGGCGGCCAGCATCGCGCCCCCGGCCGCCGCGTTGCCGCCCAGCGCGGCGACGACCAGCCGGTCGGTGGTGGTCAGCACCGCCTCGACCACGTCGTCGAGGGCCTGGATGTTGGCCCAGCCCTCCGCGGCCGGATCGGAGGCGGCCTCGATGACCCCCAGATGGATGCCGTTGGAGAAGAAGTCCCGGGTGCCGCCCAGCACCACGACCCGGGTCGGCCGGGTGCACGCGTACCGGTAGGCGGCCAGCAGCCGCCGGCACTGCACCGTGCTCATCGCCCCGCCGGGGAAGGAGAAGCGGACGAACCCGACGCCGCTCCGCTCCCGGTAGCGGATCTCGGTGTGGGTGTGCCGTTCGGGCGCGAGCTCCAGGGGCGCCGGACGCTCCGGTACGTCCGGCAGCCGCTCGCCCAGCGCGAGAGTCGCGGGCAGCCGGAAGGTCCGCGGCCCGCCCGCGGAACGGCGCGGCCTCAGCTGCGGGATCCACACCGCGCCGTCGACCGTCGCGCGGCAGATCGCGCCGGCCCGGGTGGCGAGGATCTCGCCCGGGGTCCCGTACAGCTGGTCCTCGGCGTGTCCGCCGTGCAGGAACCACTCCGCTCCCAGCAGTTCGTCCAGCACCCCGGGCTGCGAGTCGGCGGCCCGCAGGGTGCGCAGCACGTCGAGCGTCCGGAAGGTCCGCCAGTCGATCCGCCGCTCGTCCTGCCGCATCCGCGGACTCGCCGACGGCTCCACCCCGTCCTGGGGATGCGGACGGTGGCTGCCGGAGGCGAACCGGGCCACCGCGCTGCGGAGCGCTTCGAGTGCCGCGTCGGCCACCTCCCCCCGGTACAGGTCGCTCTTGCCGGTGCCCTCCGGCAGGGTGCACTCCGCCGAGGCCCAGACGGGGCCCGCGTCCAGTTCCGCCTCGGCCTGCAGCACCGTCACCCCCCAGCGGGTGCGGCCCGCCTGGACGGCCCGGTCCAGCGAGGAGGGCCCGCGGTCGCCGGGCGGACCGGGATGCACGATCAGGCAGGTGAGCCGGGACCACACGTCCGCGGGCACCGCGGTGCGCAGCATCGGCGCGACCACCAGCTCGGGGCCGTGCCGGTCCACCGCGCGCCGCACGTCGTCGCCGTCGCCGATCACCTCGGTCGCGACGGTGTGGCGGGCGTCCCGCAGTTCGGCCTGAACACGCTGGGTCAGACTGTTGAAGGCGCTCGCGATGAGCAGGATCCGCACCACGACCTCCTGGTGATGGCTCGTTGGGGTGCTTCGGGGTCCGGCCCGGCGGATCCGTCCGGGCGGATCCGCCGAGCACAGCGGGGCTGAGCGGACACGGCTCAGCAGATACGCGGGAGTTGTTCGCCCAGCGGCGGGTCGACGACCCGGGTGCCGCCCAGCCCGGTGCGGGCGACGACCATCCCGGCGTGGTCCTCGACGCACTCGCCGATCACGGCGGCCTGCGCCCCCAGCGGATGCGCGCGCATCGCGGCGAGCACCGCGTCCGCCTCCGCACGGGGCACGAATGCCAGCAGCTTGCCCTCGTTCGCCACGTACAGCGGGTCCAGGCCCAGCATGGAGCAGGCGGCGGCGACCTGTTCGGGCACCGGGACCGCCCGCTCCCTCAGGACGACGCCGACCGAGGCGGCCGCCGCGATCTCGTTGAGCGCGGCGGCGACGCCGCCACGGGTCGGGTCGCGGAGGACGTGCAGTTCTGACGTGACCGCCAGCATGTCCGCCACCAGGGAGTTCAGGGCCGCGCAGTCGCTCTCGATGCCGACCTCGAACTCCAGCCCCGCACGTCGGCTGAGCACCGCGACCCCGTGCGCGCCGACCGCGCCGCTGACGATGACCACGTCGCCGGGTGCCGCCCGCTGCGGGCGGATGTCCACCCCGTCCGGGATCAGCCCGATCCCGGCGGTGTTGAGGTAGACGCCGTCGCCGCGCCCCGTCTCCACGACCTTGGTGTCCCCGGTGGCCACCTCGACACCGGCCGTCCGGGCCGCCGCGCCCAGCGCCTCCGCGATCCGCCCCACCAGCCCGAGCTCCACCCCCTCCTCCAGGATGAACCCGCAGGAGAGGTAGGCGGGCCGGGCACCGCTCATCGCCAGATCGTTGACCGTGCCGTTGACGGCCAGGTCGCCGATGCTGCCGCCGGGGAAGAACAGCGGCCGCACCACGAAGGAGTCGGTGGAGAACGCCAGCCGGACTCCCCCCATCTCCAGCGCCGCGGAGTCGGCGAGCGACGAGAGTGCGGGGCCGCCGAATGCGGGCGCGAAGATCTGCTCCACCAACTCCGCCGAGAGCGCACCGCCCCCGCCGTGGCCCATCACGATCCGCTCGTGGCCGCGCAGCGGTGCCGGGCACGTCCAGCCGGACGGGTCCGGCACGGCGCGGTCGCCGGCGGGGGCCCCGGGGCCCGCGTCGGCCGTCGGTCCGACGGCCTCGATGCTAGTCAACGGTGCTCGCCTCCAGGGGTGCGGTCGTGGTCCCGCCGAGCCGGCGGTAGAGGTAGTAGGCGGCGCAGGCACCCTCGCTGGAGACCATCGTGGCGCCCAGCGGGGTGCGGGGGGTGCAGGTGGTGCCGAACGCCTCGCACTCGTGCGGCTTCAGCAGCCCCTGCAGCACCTCGCCGCTGCGGCAGGCCGCGGGCTCCCGGGTGGTGATGCCCGCCACGCTGAACCGGTGCTCCGCGTCGAACTCCTCGAAGCGCGGCGCCAGCCGCCAGCCGCTGTCCGGGATGACGCCGATGCCGCGCCAGCCGCGGTCGGTTGTCGTGAACACCTCGTCCAGCATCGCCCGCGCCGCCGGGTTGCCCTGCGGCACGACGGCCCGCTGGTAGGCGTTCTCCACCGTTGCCCGGCCCGCCTCGAGCTGCCGCACCGCCCGGCGGATGCCCTCCAGGATGTCCAGCGGTTCGAAACCGGTGACGACGATCGGCACCCGATGGCGCTCGGCCAGCTCCGGGTACTCCTCGGTGCCCATGACGCTGCACACGTGCCCGGCCGCCAGGAACGCGCGTACCCGGCAGTGCGGCGCGTCCATGATGGCCTCGATCGCGGGCGGTACCCGCACGTGGGAGACGAGCAGGCTGAAGTTGCGCAGTCCCTCCCGCGCCGCCAGGTGCACGGCCATGGCGTTGGGCGGGGCCGTCGTCTCGAAGCCGATGCCGAAGAAGACCACCTCGCGGTCCGGGTTCTCGCGGGCCAGCGCGAGCGCGTCCAGCGGCGAGTAGACGACCCGGACGTCGCCGCCCTCCGCGCGGACCTGGAACAGGTCCCGGCCGGTACCCGGCACCCGCAGCATGTCGCCGAACGAGCAGAAGATCACCCCGGGCCGGGAGGCGATCTCCAGCGCCTTGTCGATCAGTTCGAGCGGGGTCACGCACACCGGGCAGCCGGGCCCGTGGATCAGCTCGACCTCCTCGGGCAGCAACTGGTCGATGCCGTGCCGGATGATGGAGTGCGTCTGCCCGCCGCACACCTCCATCAGCGCCCAGGGCCGGGTGACGGTCGCGTGGATGTCCTCCAGCAGCTTCCCGGCCAGCTCCGGGTCCTGGAACTCCTCGATGTACTTCACAGCCGCACCTCCCGCTGCGCGTCGCCGGGCTGCGGGACGGCGTCGGCGCGCTGCTCCGCCTCCGCGGCCTGCCACGGATCGCCGAACTCCTCCTCCAGCAGCCCGAGATTCTCGAACAGCTCGAGGGTCCTGCGCGCCGAGTCCTCGTCCAGCCGCTGCAGTGCGAAGCCGACGTGGACGATCGTGTACTCACCGACCCGCAGATCGGGCACGTACTCCAGACACACCTCCTTGACCACCCCGCCGAAGTCGACGGACGCCATCCGGGTGCCGTCACGCTCCTCGATCCGCAGGACCTTTCCGGGTACCGCCAGACACATGGCCTCTCCTCGTTCGACGGTGGTCAGTGCGCCGCGTAACCGGTCAGCGGCGGGATAGGAGGCTCGCCCGCCCCTGCGCGGGCCGCGACCACGAGCTGGCCCAGCGCCAGCCCGCCGTCCCCGGGCGGGACGAGCCGGTGCCGCAGCACCGTGAATCCGTCGGCGCGCAGCGCGCCGGCGCAGGCGCGGGAGAGCACCGCGTTGGCGAACACCCCGCCGGTCAGGACCACGGTCGCCACCCCGTACCGCTCGCGTGCCGCCGTGCAGGTGCACCGGACCAGTGCGGCGACGGCCGTGTGGAACCGTGCCGCGATCACCTCGCGCGGCACCCCGACCCGCAGGTCCTGGACCACGGCCGCCAGCAGCGGCCCCGGGTCGGCGAGCCGGGGCGGGTCGGCGGCGCCGCTGCCGCCGTCCTCCGCGGCCGGGCGCAACGGGAAGTCGTAGCCGCCCGGATCCGGCTCCGGACAGGCTGCCGCGGCCGCCTCCAGCTCGATGGCCGCCTGTGCCTCGTATCCGGCCCGTTGGCACACCCCGGCCAGCGAGGACACCGCGTCGAAGAGCCGCCCCATGCTGGAGGTCGGCACACAGCCCAGGTTCTGCCCCAACTGCCGCTCCAGCACCCGCCGCTCGGTGTCCGTGCAGGCCGCGGCGGGCGGCAGCCCGGCGTCCCAGGGCAGTCCGGCGGCCCACAGCTGGGCGAGAGCCGTCCGGTAGGGGTGCCGGATCGCCGCGTCGCCGCCGGGCAGCGGGGCGTAGCGCAGATGCGCGTACCGGATGAACCCGTCGTAGTCGGCCAGGAGGAACTCGCCGCCCCACACGGCGCCGTCATCGCCGTACCCGGTTCCGTCGAAGGCGACGCCCAGGACCGGCGAGGAGCCGTCCAGCCCGTGCTCGGCCAGCGCTGAGGCCACATGGGCGTGGTGGTGCTGGACGTGGCGCAGCGGCCGGCCCGCGGCGTTCCGCCCGGCCCACCCCGTCGACCGGTACCCGGGGTGGCGGTCGGCGGCCAGCACCTCGGGGGCGACGCCCGTGATCTCCTCGAGCTGCTGCTCGGCGCGGGCGAACGCGCGCAGCGTCGCGAGGTCGTCCATGTCCCCGACGTGGGCGGAGAGCCAGGCCTGCATTCCCGTGCCGAGGCAGCAGGTGTTCTTCAGATCGCCGCCGACCGCCAGCGCGGGCCGGACCGGCACCGGCAGGCGCAGCGGCAGCGGCGCGTACCCGCGGGAGCGGCGCACCGGCAGCTCCTCGCCGCCGCACACCCGCACCACCGAGTCCTCGCATGGCACATGGATGGGCCGGTCATGGGTCAGAAAGGCGTCGGCGAGGTGCGCCAGCCGCTCCAGGGCCTCCTCCTCGCCGGTGGCGATCGGCTCCCCGCCGAGGTTGCCGCTGGTCAGGACCAGCAGCCGCGGCCCGGGCGGGTCGCCGGGCAGGCCCAGGAGCAGGTGGTGCAGCGGGGTGTAGGCCAGCAGCACCCCCAGGTCGGGACTGCCGGGTGCGACCGAGGGGGCGGGGGCCGGACCGGCCGCCGCGGCGGCGGCGCGGCGGCGCAGCAGCACGATGGGGCGGCGGCCGCCGGTCAGCAGTGCCCGTTCGACCGGGCCGACGTGGGCGAGGTGTTCGACGTCGGCCACCTCGCGCGCCAGCACCGCGAACGGCTTGTCCCCGCGCGCCTTGCGGCGGCGCAGCAGCGCCACCGCCCGCTCGTCGGCCGCGTCGCAGGCCAGGTGGTAGCCGCCCAGGCCCTTCACCGCGACGACCGCGCCCCGGGCCAGCAGCCGCCGGGCCGCGGCCACCGGCTCGCCGGGGAGTTCGGCCGGCCCCGACGCCGATGTGGCGGGCCCCAGCAGCCGGACGCGGGGTCCGCAGTCATGGCAGGCGACGGGCTGCGCGTGGAAGCGCCGGTCGCCTGGGTCCCGGTACTCGCGCGCGCACCGCTCGCACATCGGGAACCGCGCCATCGTGGTGTTGGCCCGGTCGTAGGGCAGTCCGGTGACGATGGTGAAGCGGGGTCCGCAGTCCGTGCAGGTGATGAACGGGTGCCGGTAGCGGCGGTCCGCCGGGTCGGTCATCTCGCGCAGACAGGCGTCGCAGGTCGCCGTGTCCGGCGCCACCAGGGTGCGGCGCCCTGTGGCCGGACGGGAGGCGAGGATGCGGAAGCCGGAACCGCCCGCGGGGGGCAGCGGCTCGTGGCTGACCGATTCGATCACGGCAAGCGGCGGAGCCTCGGCCCCGATCCGCTCGCGGAAGGCGGCGACCGCCTCTCCGGCGCCCTCGACCTCGGCCACCACTCCCTCGCCCGTGTTGGTGACGTGGCCGGAGAGCCCCAGCCGGCCGGCGAGCGCGTACACGTGCGGGCGGAACCCCACGCCCTGGACCACGCCGCGGACCAGCACACGGCTGCGCTCGGCCCCGCAGAGGTCAGCCTCCGACATGGGAGCGCGGTCCGTCGTGCGTGTGCGGTCCGCCGTGTCCCCGCGTCCCGTCGTGCGTGTGCGGTCCGCCGTGCGAGTGTCCGGCGGGGCGGGCCATCACCGGCCGGTGCGCGGGGGCTCCGGCGCCCACCGCCAGTGCGCGCTCCAGCAGCACACCGGGGTTCAGCCCGTCGCGCACCGAGGTGGCGACGACCTCCACGCCGGGATTGACCTGCCGGACGTTGGCCAGGAACGCCTCCCGGTCGAACCCGGCCGCCTGCGCCAGGTCCTGCTTGGTGACGACCACGAGCTGCGCGAGCCCGAAGGCGGTGGGGTACTTCAGCGGCTTGTCCTCGCCCTCGGTGACCGAGGCGAGCACCACACGCAGCGACTCGCCCAGGTCGTAGGAGGCGGGGCAGACCAGGTTGCCCACGTTCTCGACGAACAGCAGCCGGGTGGCCTCGGGCAGCCACCCGGTCAGATGCCCGGCGAGCATGTCGGCCTCCAGATGGCACAGTCCGTCGGTCAGCACCTGCTTGACCGGCACTCCGGACCGGGCCAGCCGTCGGGCGTCGTTCTCGGTGGCCAGATCCGCGGTCAGGGCCGCCGCCGCGACGCCCCGCTCCCGTGCCAGCCGCAGCTCGGTCTCCAGCAGCGCCGTCTTGCCGCTGCCCGGGCTGGAGAGCAGATTGACGACGACCGTGCCGCGCGCGGCCAGTTCGGCGCGCAGCCGTTCGGCCCGGGTGTCGTTGCGCTCCAGCACGGCCTGTCGCAGATCGGAGACACGGCACATGGCTTCACAGCTCCTCAAGGGCTCGGGTGCGCCGCGGGTCCTCGGCCCACCGCACGGTGGCGATCTGTAGCTCACGGCCGGACAGCAGTTCGGTGCGCGAGTCCGCACACCGCGGGCAGCCCAACCGCGGGGGCTGCCCCGTCTCCCACTCGCGAGCGCAGGACGTGCACCGGGCGCGTCCCGCCACCTGGTCGGTCACCAGCTCGGCGCCGGCCAGGACGGTGCCCTCGCAGGCGAGCGCGAAGGAGAAGCGCAGTGCGTCGGGGACGACCCCGGCGAGTTCGCCCACCTGCAGGGTCACCGTCTCGACGCCCGCGGCGCCGTGGGTGCGCGCCGCCTCCTCGACCTGGCAGACCACTGCCATGGCGATGGACATCTCGTGCATCGGTCACTTCCCCTGCGCGGTACGGACCAGGCTGCGGCCCGCACCATTACAGGGGGCACCGCCGGTCACCCCGAGGCCGCCACGCCGCTTTCCCGCGCGGCCGTCCGCCGTTCGGCGGCTTGTGCCCGCCCGGCCGAGCCCGGCTGCCCGGTCGCGGCGGGATCGCCGGCCGGTGCCGGGGCCGCCGGGGGAGCGCACCCGGGTTCGTCCGCCAGCAGCCGCTCCACCACCGCCACCGCCTCGTCCACGGCGGCGGCCACCGGGGCGCTCAGACCGATGCCCTCCGCCAGGTCGGCGGGCTCGCAGCCGACGACGAACACCCGCCGGGGCGCGCTGCCTCCGGTACCCTCCCGCAGTGTCTCCAGCAGGGCGAGCACCGCGTCCGGTGACATGTGGTGCCCGTCGACGGCCGGCACCCCGGCCGTGCAGGCGCGGTCCTCCTCGGCCACCTCGATCAGCCGCACCGTCCCCGGGGCGCCCCCGCGGTGCACGGCATCCACCAGGACCAGCGTGTCGCAGCTGTCCAGCACCTGGTAGGCCAGGTGCACGCCGCGTACGCCGATGTCGAGGACCTGCACTTGGCCGGGCAGCGGGCGCCGGGCCAGCCGCTGCACGACCTCGACACCGAAGCCGTCGTCGCCCAGGAAGATGTTGCCGATCCCCGCGACGAGGGTGCGGCCGGTCGGTTCGGTCATGCGGACTCCGCAGGTGGGGGAGCGGTCCGGTACGCCTCTGCGCCGTACCGGACCGCGTGGCGGGGGACCCGGCCGGGAACCTCAGGCGCCCGTCGGCACCCGGGACCGGTCCGGTACGACGTGCCGCTCGTCGCCCGGCTCAGCGCCGTCCTCGCAGACGGGGCGCCAACGGCCGGGGCCGTGCTGCTCGGCGAGCCCGTGCTCGGCCAGGCCCAGCAGGTGCTTGAGCACGGTGCGTTCCTGGTATCCCACGCTGGCGGACAGCTCCTCGACTGTCGTGCCCGACGCGCCCGCGGCCCGCACCCGGTCCCACGTACGGCCCGCGCTCTGACCGAGCCCTCCGTCGCGGGCGGGGGTGCGGAAGAGCTCGTCCGCCGCCTCGGATCCGGACGGCGGTCGCGGAGCGCGCTGCGGCCGCTGGCCGGGCCCGGACCGCGGCGCGGCCTCGGAAGTGCCGAGCGGGGTGCCGCCGGGTGCGGGCACGGGCCGGGTCGCGGGAGCTTCGGTGCGGTGGGGTGCCGTCCCGTGCGCCGCTGTCCGGTCCGGAGCCGCTGCGTCCGGGGCCGTCCGGTCCGCCGCTGTCGCCCGGACGGACCGCGCCCGGACGGCGGAGCCCACCGGGCGCGGGGTGCGGTCGACCGTGCGGTGCCTGCGTCCCTTCTGCCGCTTGCTCATCGTGCGCCCGCCTCTCCTCCGTGCTGCGGCGGTGTCTCCAGGGCCGGAAGGGGGTGTCGTAGTGCAGTGATCATGTGGGGGTTAACGACCGACTGCGCTCCGCGTGGATCGGCCGATCGGGGCACCCGGGCCGCGCGGTGCTCCCGGGGCGGCCGCCCGGCCCGCCCCGGCGGACGTTCCGCACCCCGGCCCGGTACCTTCTGCCCCGGGCCGCGAGGGGCGCCCCTCGGAACGGCGGGCGGTCAGGGCAGCAGGCCGTGCCGGCGGGCGGCCGCCACCGCGTGGTGGCGGCTGTGGACGCCCAGCTTACGGGTCGCGCTGCGCAGATAGGCCTTGACCGTCTCCGCCTCCAGCCCCAGGTACTGGGCCGCTTCGGCGTTGGTGCAGCCCAGCGCCACGTAGGAGAGCACATCGAGTTCGCGCGGGGAGAGCCGCGGCCGGTCCGCGGCCGGGGTGTCCGGCCGGCCACCGGAGTCGGCGTCCGGTCCGCTGTCGCCGGAGTCGGACTCGACCCCGGCCCGCAGGAAGCGGTCGCAGGCCTGGCGCAGTCTGTCCCGCAGCGCCGTGTCCTCGATCTCCTGGGCGATGCCGCGCAGTTCCGCGTGCAGGTCGCGCAGCGCGTCCAGCCCGGGCGCGGCCGGCTCCGGGGCCGGAGCGGGGGCCTCGGCGGCGCCCTCCAGCAGCCGGACGCGCCGGTCCACCTCGTCGCGCACGGCCAGCTCGCTCGCCAGGCGCCGCGCCGCGTCCATGAGTGCCGCGGTCGCGCGGTCCCCCAGCGGCGCCGTGTCGCGGGCCGCGGCGTAGAGCACGCCGCGCACCCCGCCCTGCACGGTGACCGGGGCCGCCACTATCGCGCGGATGCCCTCGCGGCGCACGGGGCTGTCGTAGTCGTGGGTGATGGTGGTCGCCGGTACGTAGTCGTTGACCGCGTAGGGGCGCTGGTGTGTCAGGACGTAACCGCCCAGCCCCCGGCCCGGTACCACCCGCAGACCGCGCATGGAGTCGGTCAGGGTGCCGTTGAACTCCGTCAGCCGCAGCGCCCCGTCGGCGACCTCCCCGCCGAAGACCGTGCGCACACCGGTGCGCTGCCGCGCCAGCCGCAGGGCGTGCCGGTAGGCGTCGGTGTCCCCCTGCCGCAGCGGGGCGCGGGAGAAGGGCACCGCGCCGCCGGGAACGCGGGGGTGGGAACGGGAACGGTCGGGTGAAGGCAACCTCGACTCCTCCGCTGCGCTGATCAGTTCGACGGGGTGTTCGACTGCGGGGCGGCTCGGTGCCCGTCGCCGGGGCCGGACTGCCGTTCCGCCTCCAGCAGCTCGATCGACCGCTCGCGCATCTCGACCTTGCGGATCTTGCCCGTCACGGTCATCGGGAAGGCGTCGACCACATGGACGTAGCGCGGGATCTTGTAGTGCGCGAGCCTGCCGGAGCAGAACGCGCGGACGTCGTCCGCCGTGAGCGGCGCCGCGCCGTCCCGCATCCTTATCCACGCCATCAGTTCCTCACCGTAGCGCTCGTCGGGCACCCCGACGAGCTGTGCGTCGAGAACATCCGGATGGGTGTGCAGGAACTCCTCGACCTCCCGCGGATAGATGTTCTCGCCGCCGCGGATGACCATGTCCTTGATCCGGCCCGTGACGCTGATGTACCCCTCCGCGTCCATCACCGCCAGGTCCCCGGTGTGCATCCAGCGGGCGGCGTCGACGGCGGCCGCGGTCGCCTCCGGCTGCTCCCAGTAGCCGAGCATCACCGAGTAGCCGCGGGTGCACAGTTCGCCCGGCTCGCCGCGGGGCAGGCACCGGCCGGTGTCCGGGTCGACGACCTTGACCTCCAGGTGCGGGCCGACCCGGCCGACCGTCGACACCCGGCGCTCGACCGAGTCGTCGGCCCGGGTCTGGGTGGAGACCGGCGACGTCTCCGTCATGCCGTAGCAGATCGACACCTCGGCCATCCCCATGCGCTCGATGACCTGCTTCATCACCTCCACCGGGCAGGGCGAGCCGGCCATGATGCCGGTGCGCAGGCTGGTCAGGTCGAAGGAGTCGAAGCCCGGTTCGGCCAGCTCGGCGATGAACATCGTCGGCACCCCGTACAGCGCGGTGCAGCGCTCCTGCTGGACCGCCCGCAGCGCCGCCGCCGGCTCGAAGGCGGCGGACGGGATCACCATGCACGCGCCGTGGCTGGTGGCTGCCAGGTTGCCCATCACCATGCCGAAGCAGTGGTAGAAGGGCACGGGCAGGCAGATCCGGTCGGCTTCGGTGTAGCGGCACAGCTCGCCGACGAAGTAGCCGTTGTTGAGGATGTTGTGGTGGGAGAGAGTGGCGCCCTTGGGGAAGCCGGTGGTGCCGGAGGTGTACTGGATGTTGACCGGGTCGTCGGCCGAGAGCGTGGCGGCGATGCCGTCCAGCAGCTCCCGGGCCTGCTCGGGCCGCCGCGCACGGCCGCCCTCCAGCAGCCCGGCCCACTCCGCCTCGCCGAGTAGTACGACGTCCTCCAGCGCGGGGCACTCGCCGCGCACCTGCCCGATCATCGCCGCGTAGTCGGACTCCCGGTGGCTTCGGGCGGCCAGCAGGGTGCGGATCCCCGCCCGGGCGAGCACGTACGCCAGTTCGTGCACGCGGTAGGCGGGGTTGATGTTGACGAGGACGGCGCCCAGCTTGGCCGTCGCGTACTGCGTCAGTGTCCACTCCGGGCAGTTGGGTGCCCAGATGCCCACCCGGTCGCCCTTGCGGACGCCCAGCTCGTGCAGCCCCAGCGCGAGGGCCTCGACCTCGGCACCGAACTCGCGGTAGTTCCAGCGTCGTCCGCTGCCGATGTCCACCAGTGCGTCCCGCTCCCCGTGGGCGGCGACGGTCCGGTCCAGGTTCTCCCCGATGGTGTCGCCCAGCAGCGGAGTCGTCGAAGGCCCGGAGGCGTAGCTGCGCGCGGCCGGGTGCGTGGGGTGGGGTACGGGCGCGGGCACGGCAGCCTCCACGGAAGCACTTCGGGTGTCGTGGGTCACACTTACCTGCCCCACGGGGCGGTCCGCTACCCCTTGTCGGGGGTAGTGGCCGCCGGCCCCGCGGGCGCCCGTGGCCGGAGCCACTCGGCGCGGGGTGCCGGGTGCGGCACCCCTTCCGGCCGGCCGGCGACGAACCGCCCCCGCCCCGGCGGCCGGCGGGAGGTCCCGCGGGGGGCGAGCCGTCCGTGCCCGGGCGCGGCTCGCGGGCCGAACGGGTGAATCCGGCCGCCGGGCGGCCCGCGCGGGCCGGGCCGTCGGCGGTTCCGCGGCTCTCTTCGGCGGTTCCCGGCCGCGAAGACCATGCAGAAATATACGCAAATGGGAGAATCGCCGGGACAAGGAATCGGCTCTGTCCGCGCGTCGGACCGACAGGAACAGGAGGGCCGGGTGGGCGGGCCCGCGGATGGACTGGGCAGAGTGCCGTACGTGGCACCGCCGCTGCTGCTGCTCGGAGGCGTGGCGGCCGACGTGTTCTCACCCGAGCCGTACTACGGGCTGCCGCTGCTGGCCTGCACCTCGATGGTGGCCGGTCTGAGCTACTCCTTCCGGGTCAGCGCGCTGTTCGCGCTCGCGGCGGGCGTGGCGGCGGCAGGGTCGGCGGGGTCCGCGGGCCGTGCGGGTTCGGCGCTGCTCATCGATGTGGCGGCGGTGCTGTTCGTCAGCCTGGTGGGGCTCTGGATCAAGTGGCTCGTCGACCGGCAGGGCCGCAATCTGGCCGTCGCGCTGACGGTCGCCGAGGCCGCGCAGCGGGCCGTGCTGCCGGCGCCGCCCGCCGACGTGGGGCCGCTCGCGGTCGCCGACCGCTATGTGGCGGCCCAGCAGGGGGCGGCGATCGGCGGCGACCTCTACGCCCTGCAGGAGACGCCGTTCGGCATCCGGGCCGTGATCGGCGACGTGCGGGGCAAGGGCCTGCCCGCCGTCTCCGCGGTCTCGGTGGCCGTCGGGGCCTTCCGGGAGGCCGCCGAGCACGCGCCGACCCTGCACGAACTGGCCGACCGCCTCGATCGCGCTCTGGACCGGGAGGGGGAGCGCCGCCGGGGTTCGGAGGACGACGTCGAGGGGTTCGTCACGGCGCTCCTCGTCCAGATCCCGCCCAGCGGCGACACGGTAACCGTGCTCAACCGGGGGCATCCGCCGCCCTATCTGCTGCACGACGGCAACGCCGTCTGCCTGGAGCCCACCCACCCGGAACTGCCGCTCTCCACCGGGCTCGGCTCCGCGACCGGTGCGCCGGTGGAGGAGACCTTCCCGCTGGCGCCGAACGACTCCCTGGTGCTGGTCACCGACGGGGTCACCGAGGCGCGCAACGCGCAGGGCGACTTCTTCGACGTCCGGTGGGGGCTGTGCTCTGCGGGGTTGAGCCGCGCCGACGAACTGGCCGATGCGCTGGTCAAGGCGGTCACGGAGTGGACGGACGGCCGGCGGCAGGACGACATGGCGCTGCTGGTGCTCACCCGCGGCGCGTGAGGCCGCCGGGCGTGCGCGGCGCTGTGACTGCTGTGACCGCGTGGTGTCCGATGTCTTGACCGTGTGCGGTCACTTGCTTAAGTCTAGACCAATCGGATGACCCCCCACCGGGATCCGGGGTGCCGCACTCCGTGCCGCGCTCGGCAGTACCGCCGGGTGCGGGCGGCGGCTCGCCGGTACCGCTGCCGAAGGAGTTGACATGCACAAGAAAAGGAAGCTGGCCGCGCTCGTCGGTGCCGGGCTCTCGCCCCTGCTCGTCCTCGGTCTGTCCGTGACCCCCGCCAGCGCCCACGGCTACATCAGCGACCCCGCCAGCCGGCAGGCGCAGTGTGCCGCCGGAGTCGTGGAGTGCGGCTCCATCAAGTACGAGCCGCAGAGCGTCGAAGGCCCCAAGGGGCTCCAGGACTGCGCCGGCGGCCACGACGAGTGGGCCGAGCTGCGCGACGACGACCACGGCTGGAACGTGGCCGACGTCGGCAGCTCCGCGACCTTCAACTGGACGCTGACCGCCGCGCACCGCACGACCACCTGGCAGTACTTCATCGACGGCCGGCAGATCGCCGAGTTCGACCAGGGCGGGCAGCAGCCACCCTCCCAGCTCTCGCACGACGTCGACTTCGGCGGGTTCACCGGCAGGCAGACCGTGCTGGCGGTCTGGAACGTCGCCGACACCGCCAACGCGTTCTACGCCTGCGTCGACGTGAACATCGGCTGAGCAGATGCCCACGGGGAGTCTTCCGCCGCCGCACCGCGGCCGTGGGAGACTCCCCGCCTCCTCCCCGGTCCCGCACCGGCCGGTGCGCCGGCCGACTTTCCCGGCGGGGCACGAAAGGCCCCGCTTCGCCGGGCGCTCACAGGCCGTAGAGCCGCCGGGCCGTACCACCGGCGACCATCAGGGTCACCCGCTCCGCATCGGACGGCGCCCACGCGCCCCGGCGCACCCACTCCCGGGTCAGCTCCGTCATCGCCTCGCGGAAGAGCCGGGCACCGACCAGGAAGAGCTCCGGGATGCCGTAGGCGTCGGTGGAGAAGAGGAGCTTGCCGAACGGGGTGAGCTCCAGCAGCTGGGCCAGCACCTCGCCGGCACGGGCCCCGGTGTGGCTCAACGCGAGCCCGAAGTCGGCGTACACATGCGGGAAGACGGCCGCCAGATAGCCCGCGCCGCGCTGGTAGGGGTAGCAGTGCAACAGGACCAGCGGGGCGCCGTAGGGGGCCACCGCGCGGATGAAGTCGGTCAGCAGCAGCGGGTCGCAGCGGTCCAGGCGCAGGTCCGGATCGCCGAAGCCGGTGTGCAGTTGCAGCGGCAGCCCCGTCCGTACGGCGGACCACAGCAGGTGCCGCTCCAGGACCGGGTCGGAGAGCCGGCCGCCGGGCACCCGGGAGGCCAGCCAGCGGTCGGCCGCCGCGTAGATCTCCGAGGTGGCGGGCGGAGCGGGCGCCAGCTCCAGCCCGCAGCGGTAGGCGACCACGGACTTGAAGCCCCGGGCGGTGCGGGACGATTCGCGGACCGCGTCGGAGACCTCCGCCAGGAAGCTGTGAGTGTCGCGCGCGGCGTCGGCGGCCCGCTCGGCCAGCCGCTCGAGCCGGACGATCTCATGGGCCTCGGCAGCTGCGGACTCGGCCAGCTCGCCCGGCGTCAGCAGGTGACCGGGGAGCCCGGTGTCGACGAGGAAGGTGGTGATCCCGCTGGCCCGCAGCATGCGGCCGGTCACCTCCGCGGTGCCCAGCTCGGCACGCCGCGCGAGATAGCGCTCGGGAGGGCAGTGCGGCTCGAGGCCGAGCACGGGAGCGCACCAGCGCCGTACCGCGAAGCCGAGCTGGGTGTCGAAGTAGCCGCACGGGACGCCGGCCTCCTGCGGCGAAGAGCCGGACCGCGGCGTGCCGCGGGGTGCGGGGTGGGCTTCCGTCAGCCAGTCCTCGAACGCGTCCGGTTCGGGTCCGCTCCGCAGCACTCCGTGGCAGTGCTGGTCGACCAGTGCCGGGAACGCCCCGGGCCCGGGGTCCGGGGGCGCCGGAAGAGCAGCCATTCAGTACCTCCCCCGGGTCGCGGCGGCGATCTCCCGCTCGCTCGCCCCCTCGAACAGTGCGATCTCACCCGCCCGCACCGCGCGGACGGCGTCGAAGAGCGGCCCACCCAGAGCTTCGCGCAGCACCTCGGACCGCTCGAACCGCTCCAGCGCGGCGGTCAGCGAGCCGGGCAGCCCGGGCTGGTCGCCGCGCAGCGCGGGGTCTCCGGAGACGGGTGCGGGCAGCCGGGTGCTCCGGCCACCGGCGGCCAGGTCGGCCAGTCCCGCGAGCCCCGCCGCCAGGACGCCGCCCACCAGCAGATACGGGTTGGCCGCCGCGTCTACGCACTTGAGCTCCGCGTTGGCGCCGTCCGGTGCGGCGGTCCGGCCGGCGACGAACCGGAGCGCCGCCTCTCGGTTCTCCAGCCCCCAGCACCGGAAGGCACCCGCCCAGCGGGACGGGCGCAGCCGCAGATAGCTGGCGGGGGAGGGGGCGCCCAGCGCAAGCAGCGCGGGCAGCGCGCGCAGCACCCCGGCCAGGAACGCCTCGCACTCCCGCGTCATACCGAACGGCCCCTCGCCGCCCGCACACAGGTTGCGCCCGTCCCGCCACAGGCTCAGATGCAGATGCCCGCCGTTGCCCACCCCGGCCGGGTCCACGACGGGGGCGAACGAGGCCGTCAGCCCGTGCCGCAGCGAGACCGCCCGCACCGTCTCCCGGACCAGCACCGCCAGATCGGCCGCGCCCACCGGGTCCGACGGCGCGACCGAGACCTCGAACTGGCCCGCCGCGTACTCGGGATGGATCTGCAGCACCTCCACCCCCTGCGCGGACAGCGCCGCCAGCACGTCGCGCAGATAGTCCGTGTTCTCCACCAGCCGTGCCATGCCGTAGGCGGGACCGGTCGTCGGGTACGCGGGCTCGCTCTCCGCTCCGGGCAGCGGGCCGCGCACCGCCACCCACTCGGTCTCGAACCCCATCCGCAGCTCGATGCCGTGCTCGGCCGACGCACGCGCGGCCATCCGGCGGGCGAAGCCGCGCTGGCAGGCCGCGTAGGGCTTCCCGTCCTGCTCGTGGCGGTCCACCGGCGCCCACGACCAGCCGGGTTGGGCGAAGAGCACCGTCAGCCGGTCCAGGTCCGGCACCAGGCGCAGATCCCCGTCGGGGCCGCCGATGTACTCGCTCGCGGTCATCGAGTCGTCGACGAGGTAGACGTCGAAGCACGGGGACATGCCGACGCCGGTAGCGGCCGCCTGCGCCAGCTTGTCGGCGGGCACGGCCTTGACCCGGGTGAGGCCCGCGTTGTCGACCCAGGTGAGCGCGGTGCCGTGCACTCCGGCGTGGGCGAGCCGCGCGGCCGCGGCGCGGGCCCGCTCCCGCCCGTGGCCGGGTTCGTGACAACCGCCACCGGGCTGTGCCGCGCCTGTCGTCGTCCCCGCTGCCGCCTCGGATTCCGGCGTCCGCCGTGTCGTTCCCATGCCCGCAGCGTTTACTCTCCCTCGGCGATCAGAGCAAGGCGCCGTGCGCCGGGCCACCGGATCGGGCGCCGCTCGTTCGGGGCCGCACCGGGCCCGGACCGCTTCCGCTTCGGTTCCGTTTCGAAACCGTGCGGGCGGCGCAGTGGGATGTGCCAAGGGCAAGAAGCCTTGACACGGTGTGCCTGACTGCACGGCTAGTTGGGCAGGTACCCCCATGAGGCCACATCGGAGCGGGGAGGGAAACTTGGAAGGTGGCGAGACCCATGCGGCTACGGTACGGGAGCAGCGGTATGCGCATCACTGACGTCACTGGCGGTGAAGCGGCCGCCAGAGACGCCGTGTCGGACAGTTCGACGGAAGGAGGCGGAGCGTCCCCGGCAGTACCCCGACTGGTGCTGGGCACCAGGCTGCGGAGGCTGCGGGAGGCGCAGTACATATCCCGGCGGGAGGCCGCGGAGGCGATCCGGGTCACCCATCAGCGGATCCGCGACCTGGAGCAGGGCCGCACCGGCTGCGCGCTGCGCGACATCGCGGACCTGCTGACGATCTACGGCGTCTGCGACGAGAGCGAGCGGGCGGTACTGACCGCGCTCGCCGAACAGGCCAACACTCCCGGCTGGTGGCAGTCCTTCCAGGGCGTCGTCCCGCACTGGCTGCACACCTATCTGGGGCTGGAACAGGCGGCCAGCGTGATCCGCACCTACGAGGTGCAGTTCGTGCCCGGTCTCCTCCAGACCAGCCGATACGCGCGCGCCGTCGTCGAACTCATCCACGACGAGGAGCCCGAGGCGGGCATCCAGCGGCGGGTGGACCTGCGAATGCGCCGCCAGCAGATCCTCTACGGCCCGCGGGCCCCGCACGTGTGGGCCGTCATCGACGAGGCGGCGCTGCGCCGTCCGGTCGGCGGCGCGGCCACCATGCGCGCCCAGCTGCGGCACCTGTGCGCGATGAGCGAACTGCCGCACGTCACGGTGCAGATCATGCCCTTCAGCGCGGGCGGGCACGCGGCGGCCGGCGGCCCCGTCACGTTGCTGCGGCTGCCCGAGAGCGAGCTGCCCGACATCGTGTACCTGGAACAGCTGCACAGCGCCCGCTACCTCGAGGACGACGTCGACATCGAGGCGTACCGCCGCGTCACCGACCGCCTGGTGACCTGCTCGATGCCGCCGTCCGAGACCCGCGACATGCTCCGGCGGATCGCCGACGAACTGCCGGACGAGGAGCCCGCCGAGCCGCTCACGAGGCCCTTCTCCCGCGGCTAGGCCGTCCCTGCACGGTCCGGTCCGCCCGTCGGCCCCGGCACCCGGCACGCGCGCTCGGCGTCGCCGTCCCGGAACGGGCCGCCTCCACGAGGCCGCTCAGCCCGCGTCCGGCATGCGTTCGAGGACCGCGGCGAGCCCCTGGCCGCCGCCGATGCACATCGTCTCCAGGCCGTAGCGGGCGCCGCCGCGCCGCATCTCGTGCGCCAGGGTCGCCAGGACGCGAGCGCCCGTGGCACCCACCGGGTGGCCCAGCGAGATGCCCGAGCCGTTCACGTTGATCCGCCGTTCGTGGTCGCGCTCGGTCAGGCCGAGTGCGCGGGTGCAGGCCAGGACCTGCGCCGCGAACGCCTCGTTCAGCTCGATCAGATCGATGTCGGCGAGGTCGAGCCGGGCCTTGGCGAGCGCGTCCCGGGTGGCCCCGACGGGGCCCAGGCCCATCGTCTCGGCAGGCACTCCGGCCCGGGCGAAGGAGACCAGCCGGACCAGGGGCCGCAGCCCCAGCTGTTCCGCGGTCTCCACGGCGGTGACCAGGCAGGCCGCCGCCGCGTCGTTCTGGCCGCTGGCGTTGCCCGCCGTCACCGTTGCCGCCGGATCCTCCGCGAGCCGCACCGGCCGCAGCGCGGCGAGCTGGTCGGCGGTGGTGCCGGGGCGGGGGTGCTCGTCGGTGCCGATCTCGGTCTCGCCCTTGCGGGTGCGCACGGTCACCGGCACCGTCTCCGCCGTGAACCGGCCCTCGGCCAGGGCCGCTCCGGCGCGCTGCTGGGAGCGCAGCGCCAGCGCGTCCTGGTCCGCCCGGCTGATGGCGTACTCGCGGCGCAGGTTCTCGGCCGTCTCGATCATGCCGCCGGGCACCGGGTGGTGCGCGCCGCCCGCCGTGATCCGGCCGCGGGCCAGGGAGTCGTGCAGGGTCAGGCCGGGCCCCTTGATGCCCCAGCGGCCCTCGTGGGTGTAGTGGGGCGCGGCGCTCATCACCTCGGCTCCGCCCGCGATCACGACCTGGCTGAACCCGGCACGGACCTGCATCGCGGCGTCCAACACCGCCTGCAGGCCCGAGCCGCAGCGCCGGTCGATCTGGGTGCCGGTCACCGAGGCGGGCAGCCCCGCGTCGAGCGCGGCGACCCGTCCCAGCGCCGGCGCCTCCGCACTGGGGTAGGCCTGCCCGAGGATCACCTCGTCGATCCGCTCCGGGGCGATACCGGTACGCGAGACGATCTCCGAGATCAGCAACGCGGCCAGTGACTGGGGCCGCTGCCCGGCCAGCGCCCCGCCGAACCGGCCGATCGGGGTGCGCAGGGGTTCGCAGATGACGATGTCGGTGCGCTCGGACATGCGGTGGCCTTTCCAGGAGCGGTCCGGTCGAAGGGCGTTCTGGTGGGCGTCGGCTCGGGCGCCGGGCTCGGTCACATCGGTCCCACAGCCCCCGGTTCGTGGTCCGACGGCGGGGCGGGCAGCACCTCGCGGGCCACCTCCAGCACGCTGCGCAGGGCCGGGGAGGGGTTGTCCGCACGCCAGGCGAGCGCCGAGCGGAGCACCACCGGCGGTCCGTCGAGCGGGCGGTAGACCAGTCCTGTCTGCTGGATGTGGGTGCAGGAGGTGAGCGTGAGGGTGACCCCGACACCCATCGCCACCAGCGCGAGGATCGTGTACGAGTCCGGGGCCTCCTGGACGACGCGGGGGATGTGGCCCGCTCGCTCGCAGGTCCGGAACGTGGCGTCGCGGAGGCTGGAGCCGGTGTCGGCGGGGAAGCTGACGAACGGTTGCCCGGCCAGCTCCGCGACGTCGACCCGCTCCCGGCGTGCCAGCGGATGGTCCGAGGCGAGGGCGCACACCAGCTCCTCCTCGGCGACCACCCGGGCCTCCACGCCGGGCCGGTCCACGGGCAGCCGTACGAAGCCGAGGTCGAGGGAGCCCTCGGCGACCCGGGCGAGGGCCCGGTTCGCGTAGTTCTGCCCCTGCATCACCAGCTCGATACCGGGGTACGCGGTGCGGACGCCGCGGGTGAGCAGGGGCAGTGCCGTGTGGCTGGATGCGCCTGCGAACCCCACGCTCACCCGGCCGTGTTCACCGCGCCCGGCGGCCCGGGCGACGCGGGTGGCGGCCTCCAGATCGGCCAGTACTCCGCGGACCGGTTCCAGGAAGGACTCGCCCGCGCCGGTCAGCCGCACCGAACGGGTGCTGCGCTCGAACAGCCGGACTCCGAGCTCCCGCTCCAACTGGCGGATCTGCTGGCTCAGCGGCGGCTGGGCCATGTGCAGCCGCTTGGCCGCCCGGCCGAAGTGCAGTTCCTCGGCCACGGCCATGAACGCGGCGAGGTACCGCAGTTCCACGGCGGGCTCACTTCCGGGAGGGCCTGCGGGAGTTCCGAGGTGCGGCGTCGGAGAGCCCGCCGGGCGGGGTCGGATCGGCCCCGGGGAGGGACCACTGATCTGTCGCTCGTCTTAAAAAGACTCTAATTTGGTATTGGACTCAGATCAATGGTCGCTGACAGCGTAGCCCCGCGGGGTGCGCAGAGGGAGCGTTCATGCGGATCAGGATTGTGGGAGCCGGCACCATGGGGCGCGGCATCGCCCAGTGGGCCGTCACGGTCGGCCACACCGTCGAACTGGCCGACGCGCGGCCCGAGGCGGTGCCCGAGGCGGTGTCCTTCGTCCGCGCCATGCTGGAGCGCGCCGCCGCGAAGGGGCGGATGGGCCGCGCGGACGCCGACCGCGCCGCGGCCGCGCTGGTCGCACTGGAGTCGCCGTACGCGGCGGGCGGCGCCGAGGCTCCGGGGCTGGTGATCGAGGCGGTGCTGGAGGACCTCGACACCAAGGCCGAGCTGTTCACCGGCCTGGAGCGGGCGCTGCCCGCCGCGACGGTCTTCGCGACCAACACCTCCTCGCTCTCCGTCACCCGGATCGGTGCGCGGCTCGGCGACCCGGGCCGGCTCGCCGGGCTGCATTTCTTCAACCCCGTCCCGCTGATGCGGCTCGTCGAGGTGGTGCCCGGGGCCGCCACCCGCGAGGAGGTGCCGGAGTTCCTCGCGGCACTGGTCGCCGAGTCCGGGCACCACCCGGTGACCGTGGCCGACACCCCGGGCTTCCTGGTCAACCACGCCGGGCGCGGGCTGGTGACCGAGGCGTTCGCGCTGCTGGAGGAATCCGTCGCGGGCCATCCGGCGATCGACCGCATCGCCCGCGACGTGCTCGGGCTGCGGATGGGCCCGTTCGAACTCATGGACCTGACAGGGCTGGACGTCACCGCCTCGGTGATGGACACCGTCTGGGACGGCTTCCGGCACGCCGACCGGCTGCGGCCCTCCTACCTCCCGGCCAACCGGGTCGCGGCGGGGCTCCACGGGCGCAAGTCGGCGCGGGGCTTCTACTCCTACGGCGAGGGCGACCCCGGGCCCGGGCTGCCCGAGCCCCGGATCGAGGGCGGCGACCCCGGGCGGGCCGTACGGCTGGTCGGGGACGGACTCGCCGGGCTGGGCACGCCGCGGGAACCCGCGGCCGACGCTCTGGTGCTGGTGCCGACCTGGGGTACCTCGGTGTCGGCCGCGGTCGCCGCCGACGGGCTGCCCGCGGAGCGGACCCTGGGCGTCGACCCGCTCTCGCTGGGCACTCCGCGACGGGTGCTGGCCGTGACGCCCGCGACCGACGGCGAGGCGGTACGGGACGCGGTGGCCGTGCTGGCCCGGGACGGGCACGCGGTGAGCGTCGTACGGGACACCGCCGGGTCGGTCGCGCAGCGGCTGCTCGCCTCGATCGTGAACGTCGCCACCGGGATCGCCGAGCGCGGCATCGCCGACCCGGACGACATCGACACCGCCGTCACCCTCGGACTCGGCTATCCGCACGGGCCGTTGGCCTGGGCCGACACCGTGGGCTCGGCACGGATCCTGTCCCTGCTCCGGGCGCTCGCGCAGGAGACCGGCGACCCCCGCTACCGGCCCACCCCCTGGCTCACCCACCGGGCGAACCTGGGGCTGCCACTGCGCACCCCGATGCCGGGTCTGCCGGAATGACCTTTCCCCGGCGGCCGCGGGCGGGCCGGGCGCTTCGCGGAATCGGTTCGCAACAGGGTTCGCAGTTTTCGCAGCAGAGAGGCAAAGCATGGATCAGCGGGACTTCGGGCTGAGCGAGGAGCAGCGGGACTTCCGCGCGCTGGCACGGGACTTCGTCGACCGGGAGGTCGTACCGCACGCGCGGGAGTGGGACCGGGCGGAAGCGGTGGATCCCGGGATACCGGGGCGGCTGGGCGAACTCGGGTTCCTCGGTCTCACCCTGCCAGAGGCGTACGGCGGGGTGCCGGCCGACATGCTGTCCTACACGGCGGTGACCGAGGAGCTGGGCCGCGGTGACTCCTCGGTCCGCGGCATCGTCTCCGTCTCGCTCGGTCTCGTCGCCAAGACGATCGCGGCTCATGGCAGCGAGGAGCAGAAGCAGGAGTGGCTGCCGCGGCTGGCCGCCGGGACGGCGCTCGGCTGCTTCGGACTCACCGAGCCGGAGACCGGCTCGGACGCCGGGTCGCTGCGCACCCGCGCCCGGCGGGCCCCCGGCGGCCCGGCCGGTACCGGGCCGGGCGGCGACTGGATCATCGACGGCGCCAAGATGTTCATCACCAACGGCACCGTCGCCGATGTGGCCCTCACTTTCGCGCGGACCGCCGAGGACGGCATCACCGCGTTCCTCGTCCCCACCGACGCGCCGGGCTTCTCCGCGACCGCCATCCACGGCAAGCTCGGCCTGCGGGGCCAGGCCACGGCCGAACTCTCCTACGAGGGGGTGCGGGTGCCGGACTCCGCGCGTCTGGGCGGGGTCGGCAGGGGGCTCGGCATCGCGCTCGGCGCGCTCTCCCGGGGGCGGATCTCGGTGGCGGCCGGCGCGGTCGGCCTGGCGCAGGGCGCGCTGGACGCGGCCGTCGGCTACGCCACCGGGCGGGAGCAGTTCGGCAGGCCGGTCGCCGCCTTCCAACTGGTGCAGGAATTGCTGGCCGAGTCGGAGGTGGCGATCCGTGCCGCCCGGTTGCTCACCCGGCAGGTGGCGCAGATGGCGGACGCGGGCGCCACGCCCAAGCAGTACGCGACGGAGGCGTCGGTGGCCAAGTATCACGCCTCCGAGACGGCCGTGCGGGTCAGCGGCGACTGCTTGCAGACCTTCGGCGGTTACGGCTTCGTCGACGAGTACCCGGCCGGCAGATATCTGCGGGACGCCCGGGTGCTGACGCTGTACGAGGGCACCAGCCAGGTGCAGAAGCTGCTCATCGGCCGCGCGTTGACCGGGATCGACGCCATGGTGTGACCCGTGGCGGACAGTTCGTGGGCCCGCGGCGGCCGGGGCCGAAGACCGGGGCCGGGCCGCCGGTGTCCGGACCCCCGGGCGGCTGGTCCGGGCGCCGTTGGCGTCAGCGGCCCGCCGTCAGCGGCCCGGACCGTCCTGGGCATAGAGTGCGTCGATGTCGGCTGCGTACGCTTCGGCCACGGCCGCGCGCTTGACCTTCAGCGACGGGGTCAGCAGGCCGTTCTCCTCGGTGAACTCGCCCTCGACGATCCGGAACCGGCGGACTGACTCGGCCGTCGAGACGGCTTCGTTCGCATGGTCGACGGCCCGCTGCACGGCGGCGACCAGTTCGGGGTCCTCGCGCAGTACGGCGAGCGGAGTGCCGGACGGCCGCCTGCGCACCCGGAGCCAGTGCGCGACCGCTTCCGGGTCCAGGGTGACCAGTGCCCCCACGTAGCGGCGGCCGTCGCCGACGACCATGCACTGCGCGACCGGCGGACGGCTGCGCAGCCGGTCCTCCAACGGAGCGGGGGAGACGTTCTTGCCGCCGCTGGTGATGAGGATGTCCTTCTTGCGGCCGACGACGGTCAGATAGCCGTCCGCGTCCAGGGTTCCCAGGTCGCCGGTGGCGAACCAGCCGTCGTCGAGCACCTCGGCGGTCTCCCGGGGGCGGTTGCGGTACCCGCCGAAGACGATGCCGCCCTTGACGAGGATCTCTCCGTCGTCCGCGATGCGCACGGCGGTGCCGGGCACCGGGCGGCCGACGGTCCCGGGACGCGGGGCGAGCGGCGGGGTGATGGTGGCGGCTGCCGAGGTCTCCGTGAGCCCGTATCCCTCGTAGACGGTGATGCCGGCGGCCCGGAAGAACAGGTTCAGCCGGCGGTCCAGGGGCGAGCCGCCGCTGATGGCGTGCCGGAGCCTGCCGCCCAGCTCCTTGCGGATCCGCCGGTAGACCAGCAGGTCGTACACGCCCCGGGCCAGCCGCAGGCCCGGCCCCGGCCCCCTGCCGGTGCCCAGGAAGCGGGCCAGGTCCGCCTCGCCGAACCGCACCGCGATCCGGTCCGCGCGCTCGAAGGAGGAACCGCGGCCCAGCCGCTCTGCCGTCTCCCGCCCGGTGTCGTGGATCTTCTCGAAGAGGTAGGGCACGCCGACGATGAACGTCGGGCGGAACGAGCGCATCTCGGGGCGCAGCTCCGCGGGCCTGATGCTGGGCCAGTGTCCGAACTCGATCCGGGCGGCCAGGCACGCGATCTGCAGGGTCCGGCCGAGGATGTGCGCGAGCGGCAGGAAGAGCAGGGTGGCCGCGGTCTGCCCGGTGACCTCCTTGAAGATCGGGTGCAGCAGTTCGACGGTGTTGGCCGCCTCGGCGTGCAGGTTGCCGTGGCTGAGCATGCAGCCCTTGGGCCTGCCGGTGGTGCCCGAGGTGTAGCAGAGGGTCGCGACGGTGCCGGGGCCGAGCGTGGCGCGGCGGCGCGTGAGTTCCTCGTCGGGGATCTCCCGGCCCAGCTCGGCCAGCTGCTCCAGCGCCGGGCGGCCGTCTCCCGCCGGGTCGATCCGCCACAGCCGGGGCCGGGGCTGCTGTGCCGCGAGTGCGGGTCCGACGGTGGCCGTGTGTTCGGCCGTCTCGACGAACAGGTGGGACGCGCCCGAGTCGCGCAGGATCCACTCCACCTGCTCGGCGGAGGAGGTGGGGTAGACGGGGACGGTCTGGCCGCCGGCGGCCCAGACGGCGAAGTCCAGGACGCACCACTCGTAGCGGGTGCGGCACATCACGCCCACCCGGGCCCCGGGCTCCAGCCCCGCTGCGACCAGCCCTCTGGCCGTGTCGGTGACCTCGCGCGCGAAGGCGGCCGCGGAGACGGGCAGCCACCCGTTCGTGGTCCTGCGGCGCATGACGATCGCGTCGGGCGCCTCGGCGGCATTGGTGAAGGGCAGGTCGGCGAGGCTTCCGGTGGCCGGTGGCGGGGCCAGTGCCTCGGCCCGGGCCGACCGGATCCGGCCGTTCTCCTCGAACACCTCCACCGGGCCGCGGGTTGCCAGGTCGCTGCGGCGTTTCGCGGCCTTGAGGTTCTTCCGGACGCCCATCTCGTCGGCTCCTGTTCGCGGGTGCGTGGGTGGTGCCTGGGCCGGTGCGCGCTTGGTGACAGGACTGTCAACTTACTCATGCGTAAGGAGAATGCAATGCCCCGGACACACCGAGCCCCCGCCCGGACCGCGGGTGTCCGGCCGCCGGTGCGCCGCGGTCCGGGCGCCGGGCCGTCCCGCTGCTCAGTCACGGATGAAGATCGTCACAGCATTGCGTCGGCACAGACAAGAAACGTCCCGTGCCGCCAGGCTTCGAAAGAAATCAAGGAATGGCTGTTGCATGCTCAGTTACCCGCTCGTAACGTTCAATTCCACCGGGGCGCCGCCATTCCGTCGGCGCCATGGCTCGCGAGTCATATTCGGCCGCATTTCGCGGCCCGGACCCCGTGGTCCGTCCCGAGTCGGCCACGGGGTCCACCCATGCGCGTAAGTGCGTTCCTCGACCTTCAGGAGCTGATATGAGACGCACGCTGTCCGGATCTCCCCGCCGCCCGGCCGCGCGTCGCGCGACCGTGGCCGCCGCGGCCGCCCTCGGCTGTGTCGCCCCGGCCCTGGCCGCCGGTGCCGCGCACGCGGAGTCCGGAGCCGCCGCGGCACCCGTCCGCCTCGACTACCCGATCACCGGCACCACCCATCTCGCCGGCACCGACAGCGACCTGGCCCTGGGCCCCGGCACCCTGAAGACCTCGACGAACATGACCACCGGCGCGCTCACCGCGCAGACCCGGCTCCCGGACGCACCCGGCTCCTTCAAGGCGCTGGGCATCCCGGTCACCGTCACCACGGAGTTCATCGAGGAGGAGCCCACCACCGGAACGCTGGACGTGCGGACCGGCGAGGTCAGCACCACCTCGCACCTCACCCTGCGGCTGAAGCACCTCAAGATCGGCGGCATCCCCACCCCGGTCGGACCGTACTGCAAGACGAAGACCCCGGCGGTCATCGACCTGGACTCCGAGCCCGGATTCAACGTCTTCAAGGGCGGCAAGCTGAGCGGGACCTACACCATCCCCAAGTTCGAGCACTGCCTGCTCGCCACCCCGGTCATCAACAGCATGGTGCCGGGCGACGGCAACACCCTCACGCTCGACCTGGACCAGGCGTCCGCCCCCACCGACCCCGCCACCTCCTGACCCCACGCATCGCGTGGGATCCGCGTCCGCCGCTGCCCCGGGGCGTCAGCCGCCCTCGTGCCCCCGGGGCAGCTCCGGCTCCCGGCCCTGCGCGTGCACGGCCCTCGGGTGCCGCGCGCCCGCCGGGCGCCGCAGATGCTGGGCACGCAGCGCCAGTTCGGTTGCGAACCGCTGGTCGGGGTCGCCGAGCTGGGCGCCCAGGACTCGCTTGAGCGCCCGCATCCGGTAGCGCACCGTCTGCGGGTGCAGATGCAGGATCTCCGCCATCTGGGCCGCCGTCCCCCGCGTCGTCAGCCAGGTGCGCAACGTGTCGACCAGCCGCTCCCGCTGCCCCGGAGTCAGCCCGGAGAGCGGAGCCAACTGCCGTACGGCCAGCCGCTCGGCCAGCGCCGGGTCGCCCATCAGCCACAGCGTCACCAGATGGTCCTCGCAGCGGGTGAGCGCCGCCTGGGGAAGTGCGCCCGACTCCACGAGGGAGAGCGCCTGCCGCGCCCAGCGCAGCGAGTCGGCCGCGCTGCCCAGCTCCACCGTCACCCCGAGCACCGCGTGGCGGCCCGCCAACGCCGCCTCCAGCATGGCCGCGCGCGGCCCGTCGATCTCGCCGGGCACCAGCAGGTGCGGCCGCTGCTCGCCCAGTTCGGCCAGTACGTCCTCGTCCAGCCGCCCCGGCAGCCGTAACCCGTTGCGTCCTGCATCCGGGCTCAGCGCCACCAGGGTCACCCGCTCCGGGATGCGCCAGCCGACCCGGCGGGCCAGTTCGGCCAGCGGGGAGGGCAGCGCGGGGCCCGAATCGGCCGGGGTGTGCTGCCCGTCGGCGGGCTCCGGGCCGCGGCGGGTGGCGACGGCATCGGCGACCCCGGCCAGGATGAGCCGCAGCAGCCGCCCCCGCTGCGACTCCCACGCATCCTCATCGCCGCCCTTCGCGGCCACATAGCCCTCGCGGCACAGCGACTCGATCACGTCCGTGTAGGCGAACACCGCGTCGGCGAAGGCGACGATCAGGGACGCGGGCAGGTTGTAGCGGGTCCCCACGGTCGTCGCGCGGCGCAGCCCCACCCGGGCACCGATCCGCAGCGCCGACTGGAGGCAGTGCAGCCCTCTGCCCTCGTGTGCCTCGAACGCGCCTAATCTCCGGCAGAGTTGATCCCGCTCGGCGGTGGAGGCCGTCGGGTCGGCGACAAGTTCGACGAAGCTGGTGAGGTTCTGGCGCACGCAGTGCAGCAGCACCGTGCGGTACGACCCCTCCAGCAGGGGCCGGTATTCGGGCACGGCGCGGCCGATCTCCTGCATCATCTCCTCGGCCACGACGGGGAGTTCGGGCCACATCACGGAGGCCAGTTCCTGGGGGAGCGCTCCCGGCGCCTGCGTGCGGGCCCGAGAGGCTGCTGCTGACTGCACCATGGACGTACCTTCCACTGTCGGCCTCGGAGCGGGACGAAAGCCAACCGGCCAAGGTGGGGCGAGTCCGGGTGTGCACACGGCCGGTGCGGCCGGCGGGCGCTCCGACGGGATGCGTACCGCCTTCCGGAGCCGCGCGGGCCGTGACCCGAGCCGGTGGGGGGTACGGCATCGGCGCTCGCGCACCGCAGACCATAGACCAGCCGACGCGTGGGCGCAGCCCCCTCGCAACGCGGAAGATCGCGGGGTGCACGCGGGCGTCACCACGCTGCCACCGTGCGGGGTGCGCGTCACCGGTCGGGGCCGACGACGCGCACCTGTTGATGAATCCCGGGCGTTCGCAACGGCCCGGATGCTCTGTTGTTGACAAGAAAACCAGCGGCCGGAAATCGCCCTGCCGCATCTTGGACCGAACTATTGCACCGCCGCGTTACCAGTGCGTAACGTCCTGTTCTGCCGCCGCCCAGCAGGGCATACGGAAATGGCGGGCGCAGCGCTACGTGCGATGAGTAATTGCTGTGCTGAGAATGTCGCCCCGGTGCGGAGTACAGCTCTTCAGGATCCCATATCCAACGGAGGGAATGTCACGTGCGCAAATTCACCAGACGAGTAGCGGTCGCGGCCGTCGCCGCAACCGCCGCCCTCGGATTCTCCGCCGCCTCCGCCGCCGCCACATCCGCGGCGACCTGGACGGTGACACCGGGCGGGTCGTTCTCGGCGAACGCCGCCAACCCCACTCTGTCCGTACCCAACGCCGACCTCTTCTGCGACTCGTCCGACGCGTCGGGCAGCCTGAAGACCGGCTCCGGGAACGCGGGCGCCGGCCTCGGCAGCATCAGCTCGCTGACCTTCTCCGGCTGCTCCCTGGCCGGGATCAGCTTCGACGTCACCGTCTCCAGCCCGCTGAGCATCAACGCGGAATCCGTCGACTCCGCCGACCCGGACCGGGTGGTCGGCTCGATCTCGGGCATCACCGCCTCCATCTCGGACCCGGACGGGCTGTGCACCGCCTCCTTCGCGGGCCCGGGCGGCGCCGACGCGACCGTGACCGGCTACTTCGACAACTCCACACACCAACTCGTGATCAACGGCGGCAACCTCGAGGCCACCAGCGCCAACTGCCTCGGGCTGATCAACACCGGCGACTCCGCCACCTTCAACGCCGCCTACGACACCGACCCGGCGCAGACGATCACCGCCGACTGACCGTTCGCCGCCCGCCGCACCCGCCCCGGCAAGGGGCGGGTGCTGCCCTCTCCGAGGAGTCCCGTGAAGTCCAGCGCGACACCCCGCCGCCACACCGTGCGGGCCTCAGCCGTGGGGGCCCTCGCGCTGGTCGCCGGGGTGCTGCCCGGCGCCGGGTCGCAGGCGCAGGAACAGCGGACACGGCTCACGGCCGACTACGAGTGCGCCTTTCCCTCCGGCACCCGGCAGATCGAGGTCGAGCTCTCCGGACGGTTCCCCGAGGTGGCCACCGCCGGGCAGCCCGTCCGGATCGGCGAGTTCCACGCCGATGTCGTCCTTCCCCGGCAGGCGCTGGAGAAGCTGCTGCCCGCCGGGACCGAGTCGGTGACCTCGGAGGCGGAGCTGACCGTGCAGGTGGCGCAGGACGGCCGGTCGGCCGACGCGCGGTGGGACGCGTTGCAGGCCGACGCCACCCCCGTCCCCGCCGGGCAGGACCTCACCCTCGCCCACCGCGGCACCGTGCCGCCGGTGACGGCGGCCCGCGGGGGAGAACTCGGCTTCACCGCCGGAGCGCTCGCGCTCGACGTCACGCCCGCCGCGCAGAAGCCCGCCGGCGAGAAGCCCACCGGGGAGAAGCCCGGGGACGATCCCGGGGAGAAGCCCGCCACGACGCCGCCGGCCACCGCGCCGGTGCGGATCGGCTGCCGGCCCGCCGAAGGGCAGGAACTGCTGCTGGCCACGGTGCGGATCGGCGGTCCGGCCGACGGAGCCGACACCTCGGCGCCCCCCTCCCCGTCCGGGTCGCCCGACCCGTCGGCCTCGCACGAGCGGCCGGAGGACGAGCAGGACGCCGCGCGCCGCGGAAACGGCCTCGATGTCGGCACGGCGCAGCTCCCGCCGGCCAAGCCCTGCGAACAGGAGCGGCCCACCGGCGAGCTGGACCGCTCCAAGCTGCCGGAGCCTCCCCCCGGCATCCCCGTACGGGAGAGTCCGATCGGAGGAATCCATTGGTGTGCCGTCCCGGTGGCCGTGTCCAACGTCTACAAACTGCGGGGCGCCATGGTGATCAACGACCCGCGGGACGGTGCCACCACGGCGAACCTTCTCATCCAGAAGGAGTGGGCGGTCGGTCCGGGCTACAACCAGCTGCGCCACCTGGGCGAGCTCGACCTGCCGGACGCCAGGGCGACCTTCCTGGACTTCGACTTCATGCCGGTCTCCGCCGGGATCGAGTTCACCAGCTCGCCGATGACCATCGTCACGGTGCAGCGCGGCTCCTCCTCGCCGAACTACGCCACCATCTACCTGAGCCAGACCCTGCGGATGCACGACGTGAAGGTCAACGGAGTGCCGCTGGACGTGGGGCCGCGCTGCCGCACCGCCCGGCCCATCGAGCTGGAACTCAAGGGCAAGCAGCCCGAGTACGAGGTGCTCAAGGGCGGCATCCTGCGGGCGAAGTTCGAGATCCCGCCCTTCACCGGCTGCGGTACCGGCGGCGAGGACCTCGATCCGCTCTTCACCGCCTCCCTCTCCGGTGGTGGCAACTACCTCAAGCTGGTCCAGGGACCCCCCTGCCTGATGCGGCCCGGCGGCCTGGGCTGTGTCGCCCCGCCCAAGGTCCCGGAGCTGCCGAAGTGACGCCGCGCAGAACACCGCACCGGGAGGGGGTACGGGGATGGGCATCGAAGTAGCCGTCCGGGGGCTGACCAAGTCCTACGGCACCAAGAACATCTGGCAGGACATCACACTGACCCTGCCCGCCGGGGAGGTCAGCGTCATGCTGGGGCCCTCCGGCACGGGCAAGACCGTCTTCCTCAAGTCGCTGATCGGACTGGTGGAACCCGAGCGGGGCAGCGTACTGGTCGACGGCGTCGACATGGTGCGCAGCCGGGAGCGCGAGGTGTACGAGGCGCGCAAGACGTTCGGGCTGATGTTCCAGGACGGGGCGCTGTTCGGCTCGATGAACCTGTTCGACAACATCGCCTTCCCGCTGCGCGAGCACACCAGGAAGAAGGAGTCCGAGATTCGCCGCATCGTCATGGAGCGGCTGGAGATGGTGGGGCTGATCGGCGACGAGAGCAAGCTGCCCGGCGAGATATCCGGCGGAATGCGCAAACGCGCCGGCCTCGCCCGGGCCCTGGTGCTCGACCCGCAGATCATCCTCTGCGACGAGCCCGACTCCGGGCTCGACCCCGTGCGCACCGCCTTCACCTCGCAGCTGCTGATCGACCTCAACGCGCAGATCGACGCGACGATGCTGATCGTCACCCACAACCTCGACATCGCGGCGACGGTCCCCGACAACATGGGGATGCTCTTCCGCCGCCGCCTGGTCACCTTCGGGCCCCGGGAGGTGTTGCTGACCAGCGAGGAACCGGTCGTCGCGCAGTTCCTCAGCGGCAGCCGGAGCGGCCCCATCGGGATGTCCGAGGAGAAGGACGCGGCCGCCCTCGCCCGGGAGGCCGACGCGCCGGCCCCCGGCCCGCTGAACGCCACGCCGCGGAAGCTCGTCCCGCAGCTCGAACCCACCCCCGGGCTGCCCGAGCGGCAGGCCGTGCGGCGCCGCCGGGAGCGGGTGCGGGGCCTGCTCGGCGAACTGCCGCCGGCCGCGCGCCACGCGATCGAGGCCGACCTGGCGCAGGACCTGACGCCGCTGCCGCGGCGTACCAGCACCGTACGCCGGGACGCCGCCGATCCGCACCCGCCGACCCTCCCCGCCGGCCTCGCGCACCCGGCGGGGGCCGAGCCGGATCCGAAGGAGCGGTCATGACGGCGACCGAGCACACTCCGGAGCCCGCCGGTGAAAGACCCGGGGAGCCGCCGCCCGCGGCTCCGCCCGCCCCCAGGACACCCGCCCCGGGCCTCGGTTTCCTGCGGGAGCCGGGCAAACTGTTCGCGCTGTCCCTCACGGTGCTCCGCGCGGTCTTCCGACGGCCCTTCCAGTTCCGCGAGTTCATCGAGCAGTTCTGGTTCATCGCGAGCGTCACCATTCTGCCCGCCGCACTGGTCTCGATCCCGTTCGGCGCCGTCATCGCCCTCCAGGTCGGCTCGCTGACCAGCCAGATCAGCGCCCAGTCCTTCACCGGCGCGGCCAGCGTGCTCGTCAACATCCAGCAGGCCAGCCCGCTGATCGTCGCCCTGCTGATCTCCGGAGCGGCCGGCTCGGCGATCTGCGCCGACCTCGGCTCCCGCACCATCCGCGAGGAGCTGGACGCGATGGAAGTGATGGGCGTCTCGCCCGTCCAGCGGCTGGTGGTGCCCCGCGTCCTGGCCACCGTCTGCGTGGCGGTCCTGCTCAACGGCATGGTCTCGGTGGTCGGCACCCTCGGCGGCTACTTCTTCAACGTCGTCCTCCAGGACGGCACCCCGGGCGCCTACCTCGCCAGCTTCTCCGCGCTCGCGCAGCTGCCGGACCTCTACATCAGCGAGATCAAGGCTCTGGTCTTCGGCTTCATCGCCGGGATCGTCGCCTCCTACCGGGGACTCAACCCGCGCGGCGGCCCCAAGGGCGTCGGGGACGCCGTCAACCAGTCCGTCGTCATCACCTTCCTCCTTCTCTTCTTCGTCAACATGGTCCTCACCGGCATCTACCTCCAGCTCGTCCCGCCGAAGGGGGTGTGAGCCATGGCCCGTCCCCTCACCGGACGCCTCTTCGGCTGGCTCGACGAACCCGGCGACCAACTGCTCTTCTACCTCCGCGCGCTGCTGTGGGTCCCCAGGACCCTCGCGCGGTACCTGCGGGAGGTCCAGCGCCTGCTCGCCCAAGTGGCCTTCGGCAGCGGGGGGCTGGGCGTCATCGGCGGCACCGTCGGTGTGATGATCGCGATGACCCTCTTCACCGGCACCGTGGTCGGCCTGCAGGGCTACGCGGCACTCAACCAGATCGGCACCGAAGCCTTCACCGGCTTCATCTCCGCTTACTTCAACACCCGGGAGATAGCGCCCCTGGTCGCGGGCCTGGCGCTGTCGGCCACCCTGGGAGCCGGGTTCACCGCGCAACTGGGCGCCATGCGGATCAACGAGGAGATCGACGCACTCGACAGCATGGGCATCCGCTCCATGCCCTACCTCGTCACCACCCGCATCATCGCCGGAGTCGTCGGCATCATTCCGCTCTACGGCATCGGCCTGCTCAGCTCCTACCTCTCCTCCCGGTTCATCACCGTCTTCTACAACGGCCAGTCGGCGGGCACCTACGACCACTACTTCGGGCTGTTCCTCTCCCCGACCGACGTGCTGCTCTCGTTCCTGAAGGTCTTCGTCTTCAGCGTCATGGTGATCCTCACCCACTGCTACTACGGCTACCGCGCCTCCGGCGGTCCCGCGGGTGTCGGCATCGCGGTGGGCCGCTCGGTACGCAACGCGATCGTGCTGATCAGCCTCACCGACTTCTTCCTCAGCCTCGCCCTGTGGGGCGCCACCACCACCGTGAAGGTGGCCGGATGAGCGCCGCAGCGCCGCGCCGCAGACTGGCAGGGGTGGCCCTGCTGCTCGTCCCCGCGCTGCTGATCTGGCTCTCGGTGGCCGTCTACGACAAGCAGTTCACGGACGCGGCCGAGATCACCGTGGAAACCTCGCACGCGGGGCACGAGATGCACGTCAACACCGATGTGAAGCTGCGCGGGGTGGTGGTCGGGCAGGTCCGGGAGATCACCTCGGACGGCAAGGGCGCCCGGCTGCGGGTTGCGCTGCAGCCCGACAAGCTCGCGCACATCCCCGCCGACGTACGCGCCCAGATGCTGCCCACCACCGTCTTCGGGCAGCGCTACGTCGCACTCGTCCCGCCCCGGAACCCGGCGCCCCGGCCGATCGAGGCCGGGGCCACCGTCCCGCAGGACCGCAGCCGCAACGCCATCGAACTGGAGCAGGTCCTGGACCACCTGCTGCCCACCCTCACCGCCGTGCAGCCGCAGAAGCTCGCGGCCACCCTCACCGCCGTCTCCCAGGCGCTGGAGGGCCGCGGCAGCAGGCTCGGGGACAACCTCGTCGCGCTGGACCGCTATCTGAAGAAGCTCAACCCCCATCTCCCGGCCCTCAACCAGGACATCAAGGAGCTGGTCAAGGTCAGCCACCTGTACGCCGACACCGCGCCCGGGGTGCTCGACGCGCTCTCCGACTTCGCCACCACCAGCAGCACCCTGGTGGAGAAGGCCGACGACCTGGCCACCGCCTACGGCACCACCACCGGCACCGCCCGCGAACTGACCGGGTTCCTGCGGGCGAACCGGGATAACATCATCCGGCTGGCCGGAGCGAGCCGCCCCACGCTGCGGATCCTGGCCGCCCGGTCCCCGTCCTTCCCCTGCACGCTGCGCACCCTCGCCAACTTCGTGCCCGTGATGGACCAGGCGCTCGGCAAGGGCAGCGACCGCCCGGGGCTGCACGTCGACCTGGAGGTCACCCGCTCCCGCGGCGCCTACCGGCCCGGCGAGGACGCCCCCGCCTACGGCGGGGAGGCCGGCCAGGGCCCCCGCTGCTACTCGGCCCCCTACCTCGGTCCGGCGGACGGCACCGCCGCCGGGAAGAAGCGCACCGAACCGGCCGGTGAAGGCGCCACCATCGCCGACGCGCGGGGCGGTACCGGGATGCCCAACTCGCCACAGGAGAACCAGCTCATCAACGAGGTGCTGGCGCCGTCGAAGAACCTGCCGGACTGGAGCAGCGTCCTGGTCGGGCCTACCCTGCGCGGCACGGAGGTGAGACTCAAGTGAAACGCGCCTCCCTCGCCGGGCCGCTCGTCAAATCGCTCGTCTTCATCCTGGTGACCTCCCTCGCCACCGCCGTGCTCGCACTCAGCATCTCCGACACGGGGGTGGGCGGGACCGACTCCTACCGTGCCCGGTTCACCGATGTGACCGGTCTGGTGGAGGGCGACAGCGTACGGATCGCCGGGGTGCGGGTCGGCAAGGTCGAGGAGATCGGCGTCGTCGACCACCGGATCGCCGAAGTGCGGTTCTCCGTGGAGAAGGGCCGCGCCGTGCCCGCCTCGGCACACGCCTCCGTGAAGTACCTCAACATGGTCGGGCAGCGGTACGTGGACCTGAAGCGCGGCAGCGGACCCGTCGGGCGCACCCTCGCCGCGGGCGGCACCATTCCGCTCAGCCGCACCACACCGGCGCTCGACCTCACCCAGCTCTTCAACGGGTTCAAGCCGCTCTTCCAGGGGCTCTCGCCCGAGGACACCAACCAGCTCGCCGGAGAGATCATCAGCGTTCTCCAGGGCGAGGGCGGCACCGTCACCTCGCTGGTCGGCCACATCAGCTCGCTGACCACCACACTCGCCCGGCGCGACAAGGTCATCGGCTCGCTGATCAAGAACCTGAACTCGGTGCTCAAGACGGTGAACACCAGGGAGAAGGGCTTCAACGAGCTCATCACCAGCCTGCGCGACCTGGTGTCGGGCTTCGCCGAGGACCGCGAGCCGCTGGGCGACGCGGTCACCGCCATGGGCGGGCTGGCCACCACCACGGCCGGACTGCTGGAGGAGGGCCGGGCCCCGCTGAAGAAGGACATCCGCCAGCTGGGCCGACTCGCCGGACAACTCGACAAGGGCACACCCCAGTTCGAGAAATTCCTGCGCACGTCGCCGGAGAAGATGAGGACGCTCGCGCGGCTCGCGTCCTACGGCTCCTGGTTCAACACCTACCTGTGCGAAGCGAGGACGAGCGGACTGACCATGGCCGACGGCAGCGAACCACCCACCGGCATCGCCGTCACCCAGTCGAGGTGCCGGTCATGAGCGGCCGCACGGGACGCAGGGTGCCCCGCCTCAAGCCGATGTCGCAGCGCAACCCGATCGCCGTCTGCCTGGTCGGGTTCCTCTGCCTCGCCCTGCTGGGCACCGCCGTCTACCGTGCCGACGACCTGCCGCTCATCGGCGGCGGCACCACCTATACCGCGGAGTTCACCGAGGCGGCCGGGCTGCGGGCCGGCAACGAGGTACGGGTCGCGGGCGTGAAGGTCGGCGAGGTCTCCACCGTCGCGCTCGACGGCGCCAAGGTCGCCGTCGACTTCGAGGTCGAGGACACCTGGGTGGGCAACGCCAGCCGCGCCGCCATCAGCATCCGCACCCTGCTCGGGGAGAAGTTCCTGGCCCTCGATCCGCTCGGCAGCGGCCGCCAGGACCCCGACAGGCACATCCCCACCAGCCGCACCACCTCTCCCTACGACGTCACTCAGGCGTTCACCGGACTCGGACGCACCTTCGAGGAGATCGACTCCGAGAAGCTGGCCAAGAGCTTCCGGGCCGTCTCCGACACCTTCGAGAACACCCCCGAGGACGTACGCGGAGCCGCCAAGGGACTCTCCGCGCTCTCCCGCACCATCTCCTCGCGGGACACGGAACTGGCCCAACTGCTGCGCGGCAGCAAGAAGCTGACCCGCACCCTCAAGGAGCGGCGCGCGGACTTCAGCACGCTGCTGCGGGACGGCAACCAGCTGCTGGCCGAGGTCCGCGCCCGCCGCGCCGCCATCCACCGGCTCTTCACCGGAACCCGCGACCTGGGAACCGAACTGACCGGACTGGTCGACGACAACAACAAGCAACTGGGCCCCACCCTGCGCGCCCTGGACCGGGTCACCGATGTCCTGCACAAGAACCGCAACCGGCTGGACGCGGCGCTGAAGGTCGCGGGCCCCTACTACCGCCTCATCGGCAACACTCTCGGCAACGGCCACTGGTTCGACAGCTATCTGTGCGGTCTCGTCCCCGCTCGGTACCTGCCTCCCGGCACCCCGCCCGAGAACGACTGCCGACCGCCGAAACCGGGAGGCAAGAGCTGATGCGCGCGTCCACCACCACCGGCGGCCGCAGCCCGCTGCGGGCCCGCACACTCGTGCTGGGCACCGTCCTCACGCTGCTGATCGGCGCCGCGGCCGGCGGAGCGACCGTGCTCGGCGGTTCCCACGGCATGCGCGTCACCGCCTGGTTCGACCGGGCCGTGGGCGTCTACGAAGGGTCCGACCTGCGGGTGCTGGGCGTGCGCGTCGGGCAGGTGGAGGCGGTCGAACCGCACGGAAAGCGGGTCGAGGTCACCCTCCTGGTGGACGAGGGCGTGCGGCTGCCGGCCGACGCGCGCGCCGTCGTCATCGCACCCAGCCTGGTCTCCGACCGCTACGTGCAGCTCACCCCCGCCTACACGAAGGGGCCCCGGCTCGCGGACGCCGCGGTCCTGCCCTCGGGCCGCAACTCCGTACCGCTGGAGGTCGACGAGCTGTACGCGAGCATCACCGAACTCAGCGACGCGCTCGGGCCCGACGGCGCCAACTCCGACGGCGCCCTCTCCGACCTCCTCACGGTGGGAGCGGAGAACCTGGACGGCAACGGGAAGGCGCTCGGCAAATCCGTCGAGGAGTTCGGCAAGGCCGCCAAGACGCTCAACGGGAACAGCGGCGACCTCTTCAGCACCGTCAGCTACCTGAAGTCCTTCACCTCCATGCTCAAGCGCAACGACAAGCGGGTGCGCGAGGCGGAACGCCAGTTGGGCGACGTCACCACCTTCCTCGCCGAGGACAAGGAGAACCTCGCCCAGGCGCTGTCCCAACTCGGCACGGCACTGGGCAAGGTGAAGAAGTTCATCAAGGACAACCGCGGCGATCTGCAGAAGAACGTCAAGAAACTCGCGCCGATCACCCGCACCCTCGTCGAGCAGCGCGCCTCCCTCGCCGAGGCACTCGACACCGCGCCGCTGGCCGCGGACAACTTCCTGCGGGCCTACAACCCGAGCCGGGGCACCCTCGACAACCGCGCCGACATCAACGAGATCAGCACCGGCGGGCCCCTCACCCCGGCCGCCGGGGCGGCCTCCGGCGGAACCGCCGGGCTGGTGCCCGTCACACCCGAGGAGCGCGAGGCACTGCCCGCCGTGCCCCTGCCACCGACCGGCACCGTCTACGGCACCCCCGACGGCGAACGGCGGGACGCCGCCGGTGAGGAGGCCGACGAATGAGCCCGCTCCGCGGCAGGCCCGGCTCCCGGGCCGCACGCGTCGGCACCGGCGTCACCGCGGCCGCCGTCGCCGCAGCCCTCGGCCTCACCCTGCTGGGCGGCGGGGTCGATCTGCCGCGCTTCACCGGGATCGAGGACCCGCCGCTGCCCGGCGGCGCCGACCTGGGCGACCACCCCTACGAGGTGACCGCCGAGTTCGGCGACGTGCTCAGCCTGGTCCCGCAGTCCGCGGTGAAGGTCAACGACGTCACCGTCGGGAAGGTCACCGACATCTCCCTCTCCGGAAAGGGCTGGACGGCCGAGGTCACCATGCGGGTCAACGGCGATGTCCGGCTCCCCCGCAAGCCCTACGCGCGCATCGAGCAGTCCAGCCTGCTCGGCGAGAAGTACGTACAGCTCCTCGCCCCGCCGGAGGAGCAGGAGAAGGACACCGCGTCCCCCTCGGCGGCCCACCCGGCCACGGCGCACGGCTCCGGCCGGGACACCCGCATCCCGCTCTCCCGGACCAACCGCAATCCCGAGGTCGAGGAGGTGCTCGGCGCGCTGTCGATGCTGCTCAACGGCGGCGGCGTCAGCCAGCTCAAGACCATCACCACCGAACTGAACAAGGCTCTGGACGGCAACGAGGAGGAGGTCAGATCCGTGCTCGGCCGCGTCGACAAGCTGGTGGGGAACCTCGACCGGCACAAGGGCGACATCACCCGGGCCCTGGACGGAGTCAACCGGCTCTCGGCGACCCTCGCCGCCCGGAGGAAGAGCATCGGCACCGTACTGACCGACGTCAGCCCCGGACTGACCACGCTGGAGGACCAGCGGGGCCAGCTGATGACGATGCTGCGCTCCCTCGACACCCTTTCCGAGGTCGCCGTGGACACCGTCGACCGCAGCAAGGACGACATCGTCGCCGATCTCAAGGCGCTCGCGCCCACGCTGCGGCGCCTCGCCGATTCCGGCCAGGACCTGCCCGACTCCCTCCAGGTGCTGTTCACCTACCCGTTCACCGACGAGGTGCTGCGCGGCGTCAAGGGCGACTACCTCAACGTGTACCTCGACGTGGCGGCGCCGCCCGGCACCACGCTGACCCCGCCGTTGGAGGAGGAGCCCATCCCGCAGGACCCGGGCGCCGCCGTGGGCGACGGCGCGGCGCCGCTCCCGCTCCCCGCCGTCACCGCCACCGGGAGTGAGGGCTGATGCTGACCCGCGCCACCGTCCTGAAGAACATCGCCTTCCTGGCGCTCGCCGCGCTCGTCCTCGGCGTCATCGGAGTGCGCTACGCGGACGTGGGCCGGTATGTGGGCCTCCGCGACTACTTCAGCGTCCGCGTCGAACTGGCCCGCACCGGTGGCCTCTACGAGCACGCCGACGTCACCTACCGCGGGGTCTCCGTCGGCCGGGTGGGGGACCTCGACCTGACCGACAGCGGGGTCTCCGCCGAACTGAGGATCAGGAAGTCGGCTCCCCGGATCCCCGCCGGTCTCACCGCGCACGTCGCCAACCTCTCCGCGGTCGGGGAGCAGTACCTCGACCTGCGGCCCGACACGGGCGAGGGCCCGTTCCTGCACGAGGGATCCGTCATCCCGCAGCCCGACACGACCGTGCCGGCACCGCCCACCAAGGTGCTGGCCAGCGTGGACAACCTGGTCGCCGGCCTGCCGCGCAGCTCTCTGCGCACCGTCGTCGACGAACTCGGCGAGACCTTCGAGGGCCGGGGCGACGATCTGGAGGTCCTGCTCGACACCGGCAGCGAGTTCCTGGACGCCGCCGACGCCGCGGCGCCCGAGACCACCGGACTCGTCGTCGACTCGGCGACCGTGCTGCGCACCCAACGCGAGGAGGGCCGCGCCCTGCGCGACTTCGCCGACGGCGCCGAGGAACTGCTCGGACAGCTCAAGAAGTCCGACCCCGACCTGCGCCGCCTCATCACCGCGACGCCGGGCGCCGCCACCCAGGTGACCGGCCTGCTGCGGGACCTCGACCCCAGCCTCAGCGTGCTGCTCGCCAACCTCACCACCACCGCCGAACTGACCGTCACCCGGGCGCGCGGTCTGGAGGAACTGCTCGTCAAGCTGCCCCGGGTGGCGGCCGCCGGATCCACGGCCGTCACCCGCGACGGCGCGTCCTTCAGCATGGCCCTGGCCTTCTTCGATCCGCTGCCGTGCACGGCGGGCTACGGCGACACTCCCTACCGGAGCGGGTTGGAGACGGGGAAGGCGCCGCCCCTCAACGACCGTGCCCACTGCGCCTCCCCGCCCTCCAGCGGCAAGAACGTCCGCGGTTCGGCCAACGCACCCACCGGGGGGCCGCTGCCCGAACCGGCCCGTCCGGGCGCCTACGCCGCCGGCGCGGCCACCGCTCCCGTCGGAGAGGGCGACGCGGGACCTCGCGACATGGCCGGATTGCTCGGGCTGAAGGAGGAGCGATGACGACCGAGGTGAACGGAGGGGAGCCCGCCGCCCGTACGGAACCGGGCCCCGGCGAGGAGCCCGGCGGCGAGCCCACCGCAGAGGTCCGGACCGCGCTCGGGAAGAGGGCCGTCGCCGAAGGGGCGTGCGGCCCCGGGGAGGAGGACGCAGCCGGAGAGGAGCCCACCCGCGGCGCGGACGCGGCCCCGGACGAGGCTGCGGACACGCCCCCGGAGGAGGGCGAGGACGCGGCCGGGGAAGCGGCCCGCCCGGTCGGCCCCGCCGGGCAGGGACCGGTCTGGCTGGCCGCGCTGCTGGTCGCGGCGCTGCTCTTCTGCGCGTTCTCCGGGTGGATCTACTGGCGGGCGCACACCGACGACGACCTCGCCTACTCCCGTGCCCGCGATCGGGCCCTGGCGGCAGGCCGCGCCCATCTGGCCACCCTCAACTCGGTCGATACCGCGCACATCGAGGCCGATCTGCGCGAGTGGCGCCGGGCCGCCACCGGCCCCCTGCGCGACGAGCTCCGCCGTTCGGAGAAGAAGAGCACGAAGGCCCTGCGGGAGCGCGGCAGCACGGCCCGGGCCGAAGTCACCGACGCGGCCCTGACCGGTCTGGACGACACGGCGGGTACCGCGACGCTCATCGCGACCCTGCGGATCCGCACCACCACCCGCTCCGGCACCCCCGCGACGGACCGCAAACGGATGCAGGCGGGGCTCGAACGGACGGAACAGGGCTGGAAGCTCACCTCGGTGACGCCGGTCGCCGTGGGGGAGGGGAGCTGAGATGCGCTGGAGACGTGGAACAGGGGAGAGCGCCGGGGCAGGACGCCGGGCATCCGCGCTCCGGGCCGCCGCCTGGCTGCCGGACCTGCTGGCCCGGCGCCGGGCCCGCTGGTGCGCGGTGCTGGTGCTCGTGGCGGCACTCGCCGCCGGGACCGGATTCCTGGTGCGGGCGGCCGAGCTGACGGGCGGTCCGGCCGCACGGAACGCGGCCCTCACCGACCAGGCGGCGACCAGCAGGGTCTCCGGTGAGGTCCAGGACGCGCTCGCACGCGTCTTCTCCTACACCCCCGAGGGCCTGTCGGGAACGGAGAAGGCGGCCGACGAGGTGCTGGCGGGGAAGGCGGCGCAGCAGTACGAGTCGCTGTTCGGCCAGGTCCGAAAGCGCGCGGGAAAGCAGAAGCTGACCCTCGCCACCCGCGTGGTGAGCGTGGGGGTGACCCGGTTGCACGGTGACCGCGCCCACCTCCTCGTCTTCCTCGACCAGACCACACACCGCGCGGGCCGCGACCCTGCGCACGCCGGCGCCCAGCTCTCCGTCTCGGCCCGGCGGCAGCACGGCGACTGGCGGATCGTCGGCATCACGGCGCGCTGAGGGCGGACCGCGGAATCGCGGAGCACCCCGGCAGCAGGGAAACGGGAAGAGGAAAGAGAGGCGAGACGTGGCAGAGGCGACACAGGCGGAGGGGGAGGGACAGCGCACCCGGTGGTCCCCGGCGGGCGGGCCGCTGCGGGTGGCTGCCGTGGCCCTGATGGTGGTGGCACTGTCCTGTGCGGCCTGGACGGGCTTCTCCTGGTACGGCGCCGCGCACGACGACACGCTCGATTACGCCGCCACGCGCGACGAGGTGCGCGCGGCGGGCGAGCAGGCGGTGCAGAACCTCAACACGCTCGACCACCGCAAGCTGGAGAGCGGGCTGGACTCCTGGGAGCAGTCGACCACCGGCGAGCTGCGCGGCCAGCTCAAGAAGGGCCGCGAGGAGTTCGAGAAGCAGATCCGCGAGGCCAAGACCGTCACCTCGGCCCGCATCCTCTCCAGCGCCGTGGCGGAGCTGGACGAGCGCGCGGGACGGGCCGGAATGCTCATCGCCGTCCGCACCACGGTCAAGGCACCCGACGAGAAACCCGCCACCAAGCAGACCCGGATGCGGGGCGAGCTCACCCGCACCGGCGAGGGGTGGAAGCTCAGCGCCCTCGAACAGGTGCCGGTCGGCTACACCGCCGCCGAGCCGGACGAGAGCGACTGACCGGAGAGCCGGAGGAAACCCATGTCGACCACCCGCCACCTCGTCAACCGCCGACGCCGCCTCGAGGCCCGGCCGCGCACCGGGGCGGAGCGCTCCGTCCCCGCGGCAGAAGAACAGCAGCCGGTCCACAAGTCCGGCTCCGGGACCGCGCAGACCGACGCCGGGAACGGCGCGCGGACCGCCTCCGGGGCGGGCGTCGAGCCCGGTGCCCGGACCGGTGCGAAGTCCGTCCGGAAGCCGTCCGGTCCCGGGGCCGGAAGCAGCTCCGCCGCCCGCGCCTCCGTCCGGCCGGGGCGCAGGCCGCGGACCGAGCCGTCCGGTGCCGCGGCCGCCGCCGAGAGCGCGGAGGGGAAGCGCACCCCGCGCGGCCGGTTCCCCACTGCGGTCCTCTCGCGGCTCGGGCGGGCTCCCCGTACGCTTCCGGTGGTCTGCGCGGTGCTGACCCTCGTCTTCGGCGGCTTCGCCGGCTGGGCGGCGAGCGAGGCCCGCGAATTGCGGAACACCGCCTCGGCCCACAACTCGGCACTCGCCGACGCGGCCCGCACCAGCGAGGTCAAGGGCGAGGTCAGCAGCGCGGTCAACGCGCTCTTCTCCTACGACCACGCGCATCCGGAGAAGAACGAGCGCGCGGCCGACCGGCTGCTGACCGGACGCGCCGTCGAACAGCACCGTGCGCTCCTGGCCCGCGTCCGGGCGCAGGTCCGGGCGCAGAAGCTGGTCCTGACGACGACGGTCACCGACAGCGCGGTCACCGAACTGGAGGGCGACCGTGCCCGGGTGCTCCTCTTCGCCGACCAGCACAGCGCCCGCACCGCGGGGAAGGCCGGCTCCGCGGACGGTTCGGGAGGCAAGTCCGAAGGCGAACCGAAGGACAAGGCGAAGAACAAGGACAAGTCCAAGGCGGACGACGGAAACGCCACCTACGCGGGCGCCATGCTCGCCGTCAACGCCGTGCGCAAGGACGGCGCGTGGCGGATCACCGCGATCGACACCCTCGACTGACCGGCCCGGGCCCCGGGCCCGCACCGGACCCGCCCGGCATCGGCCGGCCCGCACCGGGAGGAGAGCGAGCAGATGACGCAGCAGGAGGGAACCCCCGCCCGCCGGGGCGGCAGTCACACCGCCGCCGGCGCCCGGAGAGCTCCGGTCCGCCCCGGCGGCGGCAGGCGCGTCCGGCTGCGCCGCCGCGTGGCGGGCACCGCGCTCGCCGCGCTGGCGGTCGCCGCGCTGACGGCCTCCCAGGCACCTGGCGCGGTAGGTCCCCCTCAGGCCCGGGAACCGTGGAAGCCGGTGCGCACGGGCACCCCGTATCCGGACGGCGCCGCCGACGACGGCTCCTACCACGTCGAACTCCCGCCCCTGGCGGGGCCCGACGGCATCCGGTCCGACCGCACCCCAGGGATGCGGGCCAGGGCCGAGGCCGAGTCCGGCATCCCGGCGTCGGTGCTGCGCGCCTACCGGAACGCCGAGCGGCGGCTGCGCGCCCAGGACCCCGGATGCGGTCTGCGCTGGGAGCTGCTGGCGGCGCTGGGGAAGGTGGAGTCCGGGCAGGCGCGGGGCGGCGATCTGCGGTCCGACGGCACCACCCGCAGGCCGATCCTGGGCCCGGTGCTGGACGGCGGCGGATTCGCGCGCATCACGGACACCGACGGCGGGGCCTGGGACGGTGACACGCGGTTCGACCGGGCGGTCGGCCCGATGCAGTTCATCCCCGGGACCTGGCGCAGCTGGGGAGCGGACGGCAACGGCGACGGCAGGAAGGACCCGCACAACATCCACGACGCTGCGCTGGCCGCGGGCCGCTACCTGTGCGCCGGGGACCGGGACCTGACCAGCTCCGCCCAACTGCGCGCGGCGGTCCTGAGCTACAACCACTCGGACGCCTATCTGCGCACCGTGCTCGCCTGGTTCGACTTCTACCGCAAGGGCATCCACGCCGTGCCGGACGGCGAGGGCGTGCTGCCGACCAGTCCGGGCGCGGGCGGCGCGGACAAGGCGAGGAACAGGAGCGGCAAGAAGGACGGGAGCGACAAGAACAAGGAGAACGGCAAGGGCGGGGGCGCCACGCCGGGCGGCGGTACCCCCGGATCCGGGAGCACCGGTGGCGGTGGCGGTGCGGAACCCGGCGGCGGGCCGAGCCCCCGCCCCACCGGTTCCGCTTCTGGCTCCCCCGACCCGGACGACTCCGGGACTCCGGGGGGTGGTTCCGGCGAGTCGCCGGGCTGCCCGCAGGATTCCGGATCGCCGACGCCCGGCCCGACGAAGTCCCCGTCACCGTCGCCCACACCGACTCCCACCGGCACCGGCGCTCCCTGCGGGAGCGGAGAAGGTGGCTGACCCGGGGAGTTCCCCGGGAGAGCGGAACCTGCTGACCGGAACACTTCCACAGAGCCCGCACGCACAGGGCTCCGGACGCTGATGCCGCCCGCGGGCCCCCACCGGCCGCGGGCGGCTGCCCGGCGGGGTGTGGCCCGGGCGTCGGACGGGCGATGCCCGGGACTTCCTCCAGCGTGCCCTGCTCCTGCGCTGCCCGGGAAGGGCCGAACGGCCCTTCCCGGTCCCGGCGGGTGCGCTCAGCCGAGGTGCACCGGGCCGTGCGGGGTCTCGCAGTGGCCCGCCGCCGACCCCGCCGGGGTGCGGCCGTCGCCCTCGGCCGACCGGTCCGCGTGGTCGATCTGCAGCGTGGTGTGGGTCAGTCCGTGCCGGTCGGCCAGCATCCGGTCCAGGGCACGGCGGACGCGGTGGCAGTCGCCGCCCGGCTCCACCAGGACGTGGGCCGACAGCGCGGGCTCGCCCGAGGTGATCGTCCAGATGTGCAGGTCGTGCACCTCGGTGACCGCGTCGGTCGCGGCCAGTTCGGCACCGACCTCGTCCGGGTCGAGCCCGACCGGCGCGGCTTCGAGGAAGATGCGGCCGGAGTCGCGCAGCAGTCCCCAGCCCGCCTTCAGCATGAGTCCGGTGACCAGCAGCGTGGCCAGCGCGTCGGCTCGTGCGAACCCGGTGGTCAGGACGACCAGGCCGGCCACGGCCGTACCGATGAAGGCGAACAGGTCGTTGAGGATGTGCTGGTAGGCGCCCTCGATGTTGAGCGAGGAGCGGTTGGCCCGGGACAGGCACCAGGTGGCCAGCAGATTGACCGCGATGCCCACCAGTGCCGTGCTCAGCACCATCCAGCCCGTCACCTCGGGCGGATCGATCAGCCTGCGTACGGCTTCGTAGCCGAGCCAGAGGGCGGCCAGTATCAGCGTCAGCCCGTTCGCGTGAGCCGAGAGGATCTCCGCGCGCTTGAGTCCGAAGGTGAAGCCACCGCGGGCGGGCCGTGCCGACAGCCGCATCGCCACCAGCGCCAGCACGATCGAGAACGCGTCGGTCAGCATGTGCGCCGCGTCCGACAGCAGGGCCAGCGAGCCCGCCAGCACCGCGATGGCCGTCTCGACGACGATGAAGACGGTGATCAGTGCCAGTGCCGCCGACAGCCAGCGCCGGTCGGCCCCGGCCGAGACACCGTGTGTGTGCCCCGCGTGGCCGTGCTCCGGCCCGCGCCCCCGCCCGGGTCCCTGACCCGGTTCCCGCTCGTGCCCCTGGCCGGGCTTCCGGTGTCCGTGCTCGTCTCTCGCGCCCACGTCGGTCCTCCCCGTCGCTGCCCCTCGGAGACCCGCCGACGTGCTGCTCGCACCGTCGGCCGGCGCTGCTGCGCCCCCGGGTCCACAGGCAGTGAAACCCACCGCGTCGCGTGGCTGCAAAGACTGCACCGGTGACCGTTGTCAATACCGATAACACCGCTGTGACCTGGGATTTCTTCATGAATTCCGTTGTCGCTCCGACCGGGCGCCGAGCGCACGCCACGGACCGCGGGCGCTCGTCGGCCGGTCCTGCATCGTGATGACTTCACCCGGATTCCCGCGTCCGTGTGCCGCCGGATCTGAGAAGCTGGCCGCAACCGGCGATCGACAAAGAGCGATATGGGCGGTGTGAGTCGTAGATGGACGACAGCTCCCGGGACGGCGCTGACCGCGGACCAGCCGCGCACCCCGGGGAGGGGGAACGGCCGGCGGCGGGGGAGCGGGAGCGGGCAGCCCGGGTCGAGGCCGTGCTGGCCGGACTGGACCTGCCGGGCAAGGTGGCCCTCCTCGCGGGGACGGACATGTGGTCGGTCGGCCCCTACAGCGGCCCCTCGGCGGCCGGGTTCGGCCGGCTCGTCCTCTCGGACGGCCCCGCGGGGGTGCGCGGGGAGAGCTGGACGCCCGAGGACCCCAGCGTCGCCCTGCCGTGCCCCACCGCGATCGGTGCCACCTGGGACACCGCGGCGGCCCGCACCGCCGGACTGCTGCTGGCCCAGGAGGCTCGCCGCAAGGGCGCGCACGCCGTGCTGGCGCCGACCGTCAACCTGCACCGCACCCCCTACAGCGGGCGGCACTTCGAGGCGTACGCGGAGGACCCCAGGCTGACGGGCGCCCTGGGCGCTGCGCTCGTCGCGGGGCTGCAGGAGGGCGGCGTCGCCGCCACGCCCAAGCACTACGTGGCCAACGACGCGGAGACCGACCGCTACACCGTCGACGTGCGCGCCGACGCCCGCACCCTGCGCGAGCTGTACCTCGAACCCTTCGAGCACATCGTGCGCACCGCCGGCCCCTGGCTGCTGATGGCGGCGTACAACAGCGTCAACGGGGTGACGATGAGCGAGCACGACGAGCTCAACAATCACGTGCTGCGCGGCGAGTGGGGCTTCGACGGGGCTCTGGTCTCGGACTGGACCGGCGCCCGCTCCACCCTCGGCTGTGTCCGCGGCGGCCTCGATCTGGCCATGCCGGGCCCCGACACCGTCTACGGCGAGCATCTGGTCGCCGCCGTCCGCCGGGGCCGGGTACCGGAAGAAGCGGTGGACGCGCTCGCCCGCCGGGTCCTGCTGCTCGCCGCCCGGGTCGGAATCCTGGACGGCGCCCCGCCGACCGTGCCGCCCGACGCGCTGCCGCCCGCGCTCGACGGCCCGGCCGTCGCGCGGGACCTCGCCGTGCGGTCCTGCGTCCTGCTGCGCAACGAGCCCGCAGGACCTGGCGGGGAAGCCGGGGCCGGCGCTGCCGCGCTGCCGCTGGACGCCGCGGGGCACGCCGGCGGCAGCGTGCGCCGGATCGCCGTCAGCGGGCTGCACGCCCGGGCGCCCCGGTTCGGTGGCGGCGGCAGTTCCCAGGTCTTCCCCGAGCGCGTCAGCAGCCCGCTGGAGGCGCTGCGCGCCCTGGTCCCCTCCGGGACCGAGGTGTCCTACGAGCCGGGACCCGACCCGCGCTCCCGGCTGGCCCCCGCGACCGGCGGCGACGGCTTCCGGCTGACCGCCGTCCTGCACGGGCTGGACGACGCCGAACTGGCCCGGGTGGAGCAGCGGGACGGCAGCGTGCGGTGGATGGGAAGCCTGCCCGGTGGGGTCCCGTTCGCCGATCTGGGCCGGGTCGAGCTGGTCGGCACCTTCACCCCGATCGGCAGCGGCACCCACCGGCTCGCGGTGCGCGGCGTCGGGCACTTCCGCCTGGAGGCCGGGGAGCGGGTGCTCTATGACGCCGAGCTGCAGGCCGAGAGCGAGGATCCGGCCGCCGCGTTCCTGAACCCGCCGCAGCGCACCTTCCTGCTGGACGCCGAGGCGGGTACGCCGCTGCCGGTCCGCCTCCTGCACACGGTGCCCGCCTACGGGGTCGGCGGGCTCTTCGGCCTGATCTCCTTCGAACTCGGTTACGGTGCGCCCGCCGTCTCCGAGCAGGTGCTGATCGAGCGGGCGGCCCGGGCGGCGGCCGGGGCGGACTGCGCGGTGGTCTGCGTCGGTACCACGGACGAGTCCGAGACCGAAGGCGTCGACCGGGACACCCTCGCCCTGCCGGGCCGCCAGGACGACCTGGTCAGGAGCGTCGCGGCGGCCAATCCGCGCACCGTCGCGGTGGTCAACGCCGGTGCCCCGGTGCTGATGCCCTGGCGGGAGGAGGTCGCCGCCGTGCTGCTGTGCTGGTTCCCCGGCGAGGCGGGCGGCGAGGCGCTCGCCGAGGTGCTGCTGGGCGCCGCCGAGCCGGGCGGGCGGCTGCCGACCACCTGGCCGGACGCCGCCGACGACCTGCCGGTACGCCAGGTGGCACCCGACGGCGACGGCCGGCTGCCGTACGCCGAAGGGCCGCGCATCGGCTACCGGACCTGGCGTGCGGCCGGCGCGGAGCCCGCCTACTGGTTCGGGCACGGGCTCGGATACACGCGGTGGGAGTACGAGTCGATGAACATCACCGTCCAGGAACCCGGCGCCGACGACCCCTACTCGCCGGTCGCCCGGGTCACCGTGCGGGTGCGCAACAGCGGTCACCGGACGGGCCGCGAGGTCGTCCAGCTCTATCTCGGCCCCGAGGGCGCGGACCGCTCGCTGGCGGCCTTCGCCGTCGTGGAGGCCGCGGCAGGCGACTCGGCGCAGGCGCAGCTGGAGGTGCCGCGGCGCGCCGTGCGGACCTGGGACGACGCGCTTCCGGGCTGGCGGCCGCGCCCGGGCCCGCACCGCTTCGCGGCGGGGCGCAGCGCGGCCGACATCCGCCTGGTGGCCGATCTGGAGCTGCCGTAGCGGTCAGCTGCGTACCGAGGCACGGAAGGCGCCCGGGGTGCCGCCGGTGCGCTGGTGGAAGAACTTGGCGAAGTTGGTGGCGTCGGCGAAGCCGAGGGCGGTCCCGATCCGGGCGGCGGAGCGGTCGGTGTGCGCCAGGAGGCGCTTGGCCTCCAGTACGACGCGGCGGTCCACGAACTCCTTGGCCCCCAGTCCGACCGCCGCACGGGTGGCGCGGGAGAGGGTGCGGGGGGAGTAGCCCAGGGCGCGGGCGTAGTCGGCGACCCGGCGCGTGCGGGCGAAGTCGGCCTCGACGGCGGCCCGGAAGCGGCGGAAGGCGTCCGGCGGCTGGGCCGCCTCCGTGCCGTGCGCGCCGGGTGTGCTGACGAGCCGCCGCAGCAGCACCGCCAGCAGGTGGCGCAGCACGTCCTCGTGTGTCCCCCGCGCGGGTGGCTGCCACTCGGCAGCGAACTCGAAGCGCAGGTGGTCGAGAGCGAACCCGACCGCGCGGGCGTGCCGGTCGCCGGGCTGCCGTGCGACCGCGTCCGACGCCTCGTCCAGACCCACGGCCGCCGCCGTCGCCGGATCGGGGAAGGCGGGCCGGAAGAGGACCAGCGAGCCCTCGGCGCCGTGCGGGTCGGTGTACTGCTGCACCTGCCCGGGCCGCACCCACAGCCAGCCGCCGGGCCCGGTGGCGTGCTCGGTGAAGTCGACGGACTGCCGCAGCGTCCCCGACTCCACGGCGAAGAGCTGGTGGAAGTCGGGCCGCTGCGGATCGGACAGCCGCAGGCCCCCGCGGGCGCGCAGCTCGGACAGTGTCAGCACTTCGAGGCCCGGGGCCGTGACGCCCGGCGGCGGGGCGTACGGCAGCTCGGGGATCGCGGCGGACGCGGATGCGGCCGCGTGTCCGGTTCTCACCATGGCTGGTCGTGACCTTACCTCGCGGGGTGGCCGGTACCCGGTTAGCTTCGAGGTGTCGTCGCCCCTGCCGGGGGACCCGGCGGGAACGGTGGCGGCAGGCGCCACGCGTTCGGCGTCTCCATCCCTCATCCGCTCGGCGCTACAGGAGTACCACCATGGCGACAATCGCCGTCTTCGGGGCCAACGGCAACATCGGCAGCAGGATCGTGCGCGAGGCACTCGACCGCGGCCACCAGGTCCTCGCTGTCGTGCGGGACCCCGGCGCCTTCGTCGCCTCCGGTGAGGCCGTCACGGCCGTCACCGGCGACGTCCTCTCCGCCGAGTCCGTCGCGGCGGTCGCCGGGAACGCGGACGTCGTCGTGAGCGCGGTCGGCGGCAAGGACGGCCCGGGCCATCTGGCCACCATCGAACCGGCCGCCGAGTCGCTGGTCGCCGGAGTGCGCGCGCTCGGTGCCGGAGCGCCGCCGCTGGTCTTCGTCGGCGGTGCCGGCTCGCTGCGCACGCCGGACGGCTCCCGGGTCTGGGACGCGGAGGGGCTCCCGGAGGCGATCCTGCAGATCATGCACGCGCACGGGGACGCGCTCGACTACCTGCGCGGGGTCCAGGACGTGCGCTGGACCAACATCAGTCCCGCCGCGACGATCGAGCCGGGGGAGCGTTCGGGAACGTACCGTACCGGCGGGGACGACCTGGTCGTGGACGACAACGGGGTCAGCCGCATCTCGATGGAGGACTACGCGGTCGCCGTGCTCGACGAGATCGAGAACCCGCGGCACGTGCGGGAGCGGTTCACCGTCGCCGACTGAGCGCCTCCGCCGGGCCGGCGCGATGCCCCGGCCACCGCGCCACCCGGGCACTGCCCCGGGCCGGTCAACGGCCCCGCCGGGTGCCACGCGGATACGTCCGCTCGAAGCCCTCGAACCAATGCCTCCCCCGAACCAATGCCTCACGCCGTTCCGGCAGCACTGCCGGAGCGACGTGAGGCCCGCGTCGTCAGGGCAGGCGGCGCTCCATGGCGGCCCGGCCCTCGGCCGCGATGCGCTCGCGGGCCCACTGGAGGTTCTCCTCCGACAGGTCGCGGCCGGAGGCGAGGACCAGATCCTCGGGCGTGGGGTCGCTCTCGGGGGCGGCGTGCAGGATCTCGTCCGGCGTCGTCCCCTCATAGCGCTGACGGAATTTGGCGATCTGTCCCTCGGAGTCCACGACACGTGCCTTTCCGGTGTAGAACGGATGGCTCTCGGAGGAGATCTCCACATCGACGACCGGGTAGGTGTGTCCGTCGTCCCACTCGATCACGGTGTCGCTGGTGGCCGTGGAACGCGTCAGGAACGCGTATCCGGCCGACCGGTCGCGGAAGACCACCTCGCGGTAGTCGGGGTGGGTGTCTGACTTCACAAGCCGCTCCTTCCCCCGTGTACAGGGCGCCCTCTCCAGGCTACGTCCGCGCCCCGGCCCCGGCATCCCGCCCGTGCCGCCCCCGCTCCGGCCCCGTGTCCCCGGTCCGCTTCGCTCCGGCCGCTCGCGCGCACTCGCGCTCCCGCGGCCCCCGGCTCCGACATGCGGAGCCGGGGGCCGCGCGTGATGCTGGAGAGCGGTCGTCCACCCCTTCCGGAACGAGGTACGGATGCGCACCAACGACCTGACCGATGAGGTCCTCGCCGAACTGCGGAAGCCGCGCCCCTACCCGGCGGTCACCCTGGTGCTGCCCACCCACCGCACCAAGCCGGACAAGCTGCAGGACCCGGTGCGGCTGCGCAACCTCATCGCGGAGGCCGGGCGACGGCTCTCCGCGGACCCGCAGGTGCCGGCGTCGGTGCGGGCCGACGTGCTCAAACAGCTCGAACAGGCCGAGAACGAGCTGGATCTGGTGTACACGCTCGACACCCTGGTCGTCCTCGCGGCCCAGGGCGAGCACCAGTTCTGGCATCTGACCCGGCGTGCCGGGATCGAACGCATCGTCGTCAACCACACGTTCCTCACCCGCAACCTCGTCGCCGCCCGGGCGCAGAACCGGCCCTACTGGGTGCTCACCTTCGACGAGGAGCGGGCCAGGCTGTGGAGCGGCGCGGGCGAGCAGCTCACCGAGGAGCACCGGTTCGGCTTCCCGGTCGCGCACGAGACCGACCTCTCCGAGCGCGAGCGGGCCTCCCGCACCGGCGACGTCACCTCCGGCTACCGGGACGAGGCAGCCCTCCAGCACCTGCGGGACGTGGACGCCGATCTCGCCAAGGTGCTGGAGGTCGAGCCCAGGCCACTGCTGGTGGCCGGATTGCAGCACGGGCTGACCGCGCTGGCCGACGTCGGCACGCATACGGCACGCGGCGCGCTGGCCACCGTGCCCAAGGGGGGACTCGCCAACGCGCGCGCCTCGGTCGTCCAGGAGGCCATCGCGCCCGCCCGCGCCGAACTGCTGCGCACCCGGGCCGAGACCGCGCTGCGCCGACTCGACGACGCCAAGGGCCGCAAGGAGTTCGTGTCGGGGATCGACGAGGTGTGGCGGGCCGCGCGGGAGGGCCGGCTCGCGCTGCTGGCGGTCGAGGAGTCCTACCGGGAGAAGGTCCGGCTGACCGGTGGTCATCTGGCCCCGGTCGCCGACGACGCGGTCAGCGACGCGTCCGGGGAGGTACGCGACGACATCGTGGACGAGACGGTGGAGGCCGCACTGGACACCGAGGCCGATGTGGTCTTCGTGGCCGAGGACATGCTGGCCGGGCAGGGCAGGATCGCGGGTGCCGTCCGCTACACCTGGGCCGGGTAGCGGCCCCTCGGAGCGCCGGGGAGCCCGCTCCCGGGGGCCGGCCGGTTCCGCGCACCCCGCCGCGGCCGGGGAGCCCGCCGAGGACGCCGAGGACGGGATCGTCGGGCGCAGCCCGCTGCGGTACGGGGCGGCGGCCTTCGTCTTCGCCGTCGGCATGGCCGGCACCACGCTGCCGACACCGCTCTACGGCCTCTACCGGCAGGAGCTGGGCTTCGGCGAACTGATGGTGACGGTCGTCTTCGCCGTCTACGCGGTGGGTGTGATCGCCGCGCTGCTGGTGGCCGGCGACTACTCGGACAAGCTGGGCCGGCGGCCGGTGCTGCTGGCCGCGCTGCTCCTCTCGGCGGCCAGCGCCGGATGCTTCCTGCTGGAGGGCGGGCTGCCACTGCTGTTCTGCGGGCGGCTGTTGTCCGGGTTCGCCGCCGGACTCCTCTCCGGCGCCGCGACCGCGGCGGTCCTCGAACTGGCGCCCGGTGGCAGCCGGGGCTTCGCCGCGACCGCCGCGAACATGGGCGGGCTCGGCTGCGGACCGCTGCTGGCGGGAGTTCTCGCGCAGTACGCGCCGCGCCCGCTGACCCTGCCGTTCGCCACCCACCTGGTGCTGCTCGCCGCCGCCGGCGCCCTGACGCTGGCGCTGCCGGAGACCGCGCGCCCGCCCCGCCCACGGCCCCGGCTGCGGCCGCGCGGGATGGAGGTGCCGCGGCAGGTGCGGCCGGTGTTCGTCCCGGCAGCGCTGGCCTGCTTCACCGGGTTCGCCGTCTTCGGGCTGTTCACCGCCGTCTCGCCGGGCTTCATGAGCGCAACCCTGCACATCGGCAACCTGGCGGTATCCGGCGCGGTCGTCTTCTCGGTCTTCTGCGCCTCGCTCCTGGGGCAGTCGGCCTCCGCTCGGACCGGCGCCCCGGTGGCGCTGCCGCTGGGCTGTCTGGGGCTGGTCGTCGGCATGGTGCAGGTGGGTCTCTCACTGCTGCTCGGTTCGCTGGTGCTGCTGGTGACCGGTGCGGTGACCGGGGGGATCGGACAGGGACTGGCGTTCCGGTCGGCCATGGCGACGGTCAGCGGCCGGGCTCCCGAGGAGCACCGCGGGGGCACCATCTCGGCGCTGTTCGTCGTCGCCTATCTGGGTATCTCACTGCCGGTCGTCGGGGTCGGCGCGCTCAGCACGGGGCTGGGGCTGCGCAACGCGGGGCTGGTCTTCTCCGCCTGCGTCGTGGTGCTCGCCTCCGGGGTCGGCGCCTGGCTGTGGCGGACCCGGAAGTCCGCAGCCGCCGAGCCCGCCCCGGTCGACTGAATCCGGGGGCCCTCTGTCCGTCGCCTCGCGCGAGAGGCGGCCCCGGAGCCGCAGACGGCGCCGTCGGCGGTGTCACTGCGCCGCGTACCCGCCGTCCACCAGGTGGTAGCTGCCCTGGACGAAGGAGGCGCGGTCGGAGAGCAGGAACGCCGTCAGCTCCGCGACCTCCTCCGCGGTGCCCAGCCGGCCCTGCGGATGCAGCGAGACGAGGCGCTCGCGCATCGGGTTGTCCGTCTCGCGTAGCAGGGGCGTGTCGATGAATCCGGGCCCGACGGCGTTGATCCGCACGCCCTTGTCGGCGTATTCGAGGGCTGCCGTCTTGGTCAGTCCCACCACGCCGTGCTTGGCGGCCACATAGGCGGGGCTGCCCGCGAAACCGTTGGTGCCCAGGATGGAGGCCATGTTGACGACGGCCCCGCCGCCCGCGGCGGCCATGACCGGAAGCTGGTACCGCAGCCCGTAGAAGACTCCGCTGAGGTCGGTGGCGATGACCCGGTCCCAGGCGGTGATCTCGTACTCGCCGGTGGGCATCGAGGGGCCGCCCACGCCCGCGTTGTTCACCACCAGGTCGAGCGCGCCGAAGGTCCCGGTCGTGAAGCGCACGGCCTCCCGCGCCGAATCCGGGTCGGTGACATCGACGACCAGCGCCTCCGCGGTCGCACCCGTCGTCTCCAGCTCGCCCGCCGCGAGCTGGGCGCCGTCCTCGTCGTGGTCCGCGACCACGACCCGGGCGCCTTCCCGCGCGAGCCGGCGTGCCACGGCCAACCCGATCCCGGAGGCGGCGCCGGTGACCAGCGCGGCCTTGCCGTCGAACTCGCCGCTCATCCGCACGACCTCCCGCTCGGTGCCCGATGCCGCCACCCTCCGCCCCGGCGCGCCGGGCCGCACCGCCTCCGCCGCCGTCCGGGTGAGCGGTTGAGCGCCCGGCACCGCGGGGCGCCGGTACGTGCCGTGCACCGGACGGCGGGCTCCGGGTTGCGGGGCGGCCGGGAGGCGCGTGCCATGGCGGTGACGGCACCGCCGCCGTCGCTCCGGCCGCCCGCGCACCCGAGGATCCTGTATGACGCCACTGCAACTGGTCTCCCGCCCGCTTCTGGGCGTGTTCTTCGTCAACGCGGGAGTGGGGACGCTGAGCCGGCCGGAGCCGCCGGCCGAACTGGCGGCGCCCTTCCTGGAGCGGCTGCGCGAGAAGGTTCCGCTGCCCGGCGACGACGTGACGCTGGTCCGGGTGAACGCCGCGGTCCAGGTGGTGGCGGGCGCGTTGCTGGCCACCGGACGTGTGCCGCGGACCGCGGCGCTGGCGCTGGCCGGCTCGCTGCTGCCCACGACCCTGGCCGGGCACCCGTTCTGGGAGCAGGACGATCCCGGGCAGCGCGCCGCCCACCGGATCCACTTCGGCAAGAACACCGCCATCGTGGGCGGCCTGCTGGCCGTCGTCAGCGACGCCGACCACCACGCGCGCGTCCGGGCGCTGCGGGCCCGCGCCAAGAAGCACCGGGCCCAGCACTGCCCCGCGCATCCCCGGCACGCCACGGCCAGGCGGGCCTCGGGCACCGCACGCGCGGCGCGTTGCCCCGCGGGCCGCGGCCGGGCGGCCCGCTCCGGGTAGCGGCCCACCGGCCGGCGGCCCGGTCATCGGCCGCCGGCCGGCGGATCCCTCAGGAGCCCTTGAGCGTGTACTTGCAGCCCTGTGAACTCTCGCCGCCGGCGTTCTTGTCGACGGTCTTGCCGTCGACCTCCAGAACGCAGGCCGGGAAGACGAAACTGCCGTCCGCGCCCTTGACGGCCTGCGGCGTGACATACAGCTGTACGCCGTTCTTCAACTCGGCCCCCTCGAGAATGACCTGGTCCTCGTGCTTCCAGGGCAGCGTCGCCGTCTCGAAGTGGCTGTCGCCTGCCGCCCAGCCGATCTGCGAGGAGCCCGAGCCCTCCACCCGGAGGGTGACCCGGTGGGTCTCCGGCGGGCCCCACGTCTGCTTCGGTTCCGCCGCGGCGGAGGCGCCGCCGCTGTCCGCCGCCCCGTCGTCCGAGCCCCCGCCGCAGCCCGTCACCAACGCGCACACCATGACTAAGGTCGCTCCCGCGACTGTCCCGCGCACCTTCTGCTCCTCTGTGTCGACGGTCGAGTGTTCCCCCACGTCCCGAGTCGTGAGCCTAGTGGGGAGGGAGCTGTTCGGTGGGTGGAACAGAAGAGGAGAGACTGCGGAGGACTCGGGGACGAGCCGCACCGGTGATGCCGCCCGGGCCGCCGGCTCACCGGAGCGCGGAGGAGCTCAGCTCACCCAGGGGGACCGCCTCTGCTCACCCCGCTGAGCCTTCCGGCGCCTCCAGCGGGCGCGCCGTCTCCAGGACGCGCTCGGCCGCGTGGACCGAGTCGACCAGCGGGTGCAGGGCCAGGGCGCGGAGCGCGGCCCGGTGCGAGCCGCGGGTCGCGGCCTCGACGGTGGCGCGTTCGACGGCCTTGAGCTGGAGCATCAGCCCCAACTGGTCGGCGGCGACCGGGCCGGTGGCCAGCGGGCGGGCACCGCCGGAGTCGACCAGGCACGGCACCTCGACCACCGCGTCGGAGTCGAGGCCGGGCACGGCGCCGCGGTTGCGGACGTTGAGGATCAGCGTGGTGCGCCTGTTCCGCGCGATGGCCCGCATCAGGGCCAGCGCGACCCGGTCGTAGCCGCCGCCCTCCAGGTCGCAGCTCTCGCGCTGCCAACCGCCGGACGCCTCACGGCTCTCGGCCATGTAGGTCTCCTCGCGTTCGCGGCGTGTCTCCTCCCACGACCGGAAGGCTCCGTCGCCGCCGCCGGAGAGCTCGGCGTAGAAGCCCTGCTGCTGCCGGGCGAGGAACTCCCCCCGGGTGGCGTCCGCAGCGCGGATCGCGGTGAGGGCCTCCCGGTGGTGGTAGTAGTAGTGCAGGTATTCGTTGGGCAGCGCGCCCAGGGCCTGCAGCCACTCGGTGCCGAAGAGCTTGCCCTCCTCGAACGACTCCAGGGCCGGGGCGTTCTCCAGCAGTGCGGGCATCCGGTCGGTGCCGTCGACCACGATGCGGCGCAGCCAGCCGAGGTGGTTGAGGCCCACGTAGTCGAAGTCGGCGCGGTCGGGGTCGGCGCCGGCGGCCCGCGCGGCGCGGCGGCAGAGCCCGACGGGGGAGTCGCAGATGCCGATGACGCGGTCGCCCAGCACCCGGCTCATCGCCTCGGTGACCATGCCCGCCGGGTTGGTGAAGTTGATGACCCACGCCTGCGGGGCGAGCGCGGCCACCCGTTCGGCGATGTGGATGGCCACCGGGACCGTGCGCAGTCCGTAGAGCACTCCGCCCGCGCCGACGGTCTCCTGGCCCAGCAGCCCCTCGGCCAGCGGATACTGCTCGTCCCGTACCCGTCCGGCGAGGCCGCCGACGCGGATGGCGCTGAAGACGAAGTCGGCGCCGCGCAGGGCCTCGTCGAGGTCGGTCGTGGTGCGCACCGCGGGTGCCGGCCCCGGATGCCCGGCCGCCTGCTCGGCCAGCACGGCGCCGATGGCGCGCAGCCGGCCGGGGTCGGTGTCGTGGAGGACGAGTTCGGTGCAGCGCCCCGCCGTGTCGGGGTCCTGCGCGTCGTCCAGCAGCGCGCGGTGGACCAGCGGGACCCGGAATCCGCCCCCGCCGAGCACGGTGAGCCGCAGGCCGGCCGCGCCAGTGAGGTCCGGTGCTGCTGTCATTCCCGTCATACCTCTACTACCTCCACTTCGGCCTCGCGGAACGCGGCGAGGGCGGCCGGATCGGACTCCTGGCCGGTGATCAGCATGTCGATGTCGCCTGCCTGGCAGACGCGGGCGCTGCCGGTGCCGGGGAACTTGCGCGGGGTGGCCAGCAGCACGGCCTGGCGGGCCGAGCCCAGCATGGCCCGTTTCACCGGGACCTCGACCTCGGTGGTGTCCAGTACCCGGCCGTCGGCCAGTACCCCGCTGGTGCCGAGGAAGACCCGGTCCGCGTAGATCTCGCGGAGCGCGGCCCGGGTGATCTGGCCGACCAGCGAGCGGTAGTTGCGCCGCACCTCGCCGCCGAGCAGCACGAGTGTCACCTCCGGGTCGGAGCGCAGCTCCTCGTAGACGGCGAGGTTGGAGGTGACGACGGTGATCTTCCGGCCGTGCAGCAGCCGTGCGAGCTGCAGGGTGGTGGTGCCGATGTCGAGCAGCACCGTCTCCCCGTTGCTGATCAGCTCCGCGGCGCCCGCGGCGACGGCTTCCTTGGCGGGGAGGTCGTCCACCTCCTCCTCCGCGAAGGGGCGTTCGACCGGTTCCCGGGCGATGGCGCCGCCGTACACCCGCCGCAGCCGTCCGGAGTCGGAGAGGTCGGACACGTCCCGGCGTGCCGTGGCCTCGCTGACCTGGAGCCGCCGGGCGATCTCGACGACGGGCAGCACCCCCTCCTCGCGGAGGATCCGCAGCAGCTTCTCGTGCCGGGTTTCGCGCAACATGCGCAGCACCTTAGCGCGACTGAGCGTCTTTGCGCGACTGTGACTGACCTATTGCATTCTGCCGAGGGGGAGTGCATGGTGTCGCTCAAATCAGTCACGTAAACGCTGAGTTTTGGCCATAGATGAGAGGGGCGAGCGGCCTTGAGTACCACTGGGAGTGCCCAACCAGCACCGACCGGGAGCTGGTTGGACCCGCTGGCCGGCCTCCGCACGGAGGAGGGCCCGCAGACCGATGTGTTCCTCACCGGCACGGTCTTCCTCGACATCGTCCTCACCGGCCTCGACCACGCCCCCGTGCGCGGCACCGAGACCTGGGCCGGCGGCATGGGCTCCAGCCCGGGCGGAGTCGCCAACATGGCGACCGCGCTGCGCAGGCTCGGGCTGCGCACCGCGCTGGCCGCGGCCTTCGGCGACGACATGTACGGCGACTACTGCTGGGAGGCGCTCTCCGGCAGCGAGGGCATCGACCTGGCCCCCTCGCACCGCGCCAAGGGCTGGCACTCCCCGGTCACCGTCTCCATGGCCTACGAGGGCGAACGCACCATGGTCAGCCACGGTCACGAGGCGCCCAAACCGTGCGTCAGCGTCGCCGCGCGCCCGGCGTCCCGGGCCTGCGTCACCTCGCTGTCGCCGGGCCGGGTGGGGGACTGGGTGCGGCAGGCCCACACCGAGGGCAGCCTCATCTTCGCCGACACCGGCTGGGACGAGACCGGCGCCTGGGACCCGGACACCCTGGCCGACCTGTCGCTGTGCCACGCGTTCCTGCCCAACGCCACCGAGGCCCTGCACTACACCCGCACCGACACCCCGGAGGCGGCCGTGCGCACGCTGGCCGAGCTGGTGCCCGTCGCGGTGGTCACCAAGGGAGCCGGCGGCGCGGTGGCCGTCGACGGGACCACCGGCGAATTCGCCGACGTGCCCGCACTGAGCGTCGAGGCGCTCGACCCCACCGGCGCCGGGGACGTGTTCATGGCCGGCTTCACCACCGGGACCCTGGCCGGCTGGCCGCTCGCCGACCGGCTGGCGTTCGCCAACCTGACCGCCGCACTCTCCGTCCAGCACTTCGGCGGCTCTCTCTCGGCGCCGGGGTGGAGCGAGGTCGCGGCCTGGTGGCAGTACGCGCGCCGGATCGGCGGCCAGAGCCAGGAGGTGATGCGGCGCTACGGCTTCCTGGACGACCTGCTCCCCGGCGGCAACGGCGAATGGCCCCTGCTGCGCGCCACCCCCACCATCGGATTCCGGTCGTGAACCGGAAAGGCACGGGCCCGCGCGGCCGCAACCGCGCGCAGCACCAAGGAGGGCGTACGACGATGAACGCGCACCGGCACCACGGACGAGGACGGCTGCGCCGGCCCTGCACCGCCCTCGGCGCGCTGGCCGGCCTGCTGCTGGCCGCCGCCTGCGTACCCGGCACCGACGGGTCGGGAGCGGCGGGTACCGGGGGCGCCGCGGTGACCGCCACACCCGACCCGGGCAAGGCCGGGAAGGTCACCCTCACGGTGTGGGACCAGCAGACCCGGGGCGGCACCAACGCCGAGATCGAGCGCCTCAACAAGGAGTTCGAGACGAAGTACCCCAACGTCACCATCAAGCGGGTGGCCCGCAGCTTCAACGATCTGAAGAAGACCCTCAAGCTCGCTCTGAGCGGCGACAACCCGCCCGACGTCGTCCAGGCCAACCAGGGCTACGCGGACATGGTCGCCTTCGCCCGCGCCGGGATGCTCACCCCGCTGGACAGCTACGCGGGTCTCTACAGCTGGAACACCCGCTTCCCGCAGACGCTGCTCAACCTCAACCGGGTGGCGCCCGACGGCAAGCGGTTCGGCACCGGTCAGCTGTACGGGATCTCGCAGGAAGGCGAATACATCGGGGTCTACTACAACAAGAAGGTGCTCCGGAAGGCGGACATCGAGCCGCCGAGGACCTGGCAGGACCTCACCGCCGCACTGCCGAAGCTCAAGCAGGCCGGCGAATTGCCGGTGCAGTTCGGCAACCTCGACAAGTACCCCGCAATCCACACCTTCGGCGTCCTCCAGGGGCAGGCGGCCGGGAACGCCGAGCCGGTGCGCGAGACGGTCTTCGGCCGAGGCGGCGGCTTCGACACCGACGCCACCCGCACCGCCGCCCGTACCCTCGCCGACTGGGCGAAGAAGGGCTACTTCCCCAAGGGGGCCAACGGCAAGGGATACGACGACGCGGCCAAGCAGTTCGCCGACGGCAAGGGCGCCTTCCTGATCACCGGCACCTGGCAACTGGCCGACCTGCGCGAGCCCATGGGCGACGACCTCGGCTTCATGCCACCGCCGCCGGCAGCCGGGAAGCAGCCGGTCACCACCGGAGGCGAGGGGCTGCCGTGGTCCATCACCTCCAAGTCCGACCATCCCCAGGTCGCCGCCGCCTACCTCGACTTCCTCACCGACGCACACGCCGCGAAGGTGATGACCGAGGAGGGCGTGCTGCCGGTGGTGCCCGGAAAGTCGGCCGGGAAGCTCGACCCGGACTCCCCGAACGGCCAGATGGTGGCCGGCTGGGAGCAGCTGAACGCCGCCGACGGGCTGGTGCCCTACCTCGACTACACCACCCCCACCTTCTACGACACGCTCTCCGCCGACCTCCAGGGCGTCCTCAGCGGCGACCTCGGCCCGGACGAGTTCGCCGAGCGGACGCAGAAGGAGTACGCGGAATTCCGCGCCCAGCAGCACAGCGACGGCGGGGACGGCGGTGACTCAGAATGAGTCCTCTCACCGGCCGGGAGGCCGGCGCCCGGCGGGCCGCCGCGGTGCCGGGCCCGCGCACGGCCCGCTACCGCCGCCGGGCACCCGGCGAGCCGCGGGCCGTGGGCTACCTCTACGTCCTGCCCGCACTCGCGGTCTTCGGCGTGTTCCTGCTCTGGCCGCTCGCCCAGACCGGCTGGCTGTCGTTGCTGCACTGGGATGGGCTGACCCGTGCGAGCTGGGCGGGGCTGGACAACTACCGGGATCTGCTCACCGACCCCGAACTGCGCGCACCCTTCGCACACGCCGCGGTGCTGCTGCTCTTCTACGCGGCACTCCCGGTGGCCATCGGACTGCTGCTGACGGCCGCACTCACCCGCTTCCGGATCCGCGGCATGACCTTCTTCCGCACTGTGCTGTTCCTGCCGCAGGTGCTGGCGATGGTCGTCGTCGGCGTCGCCTGGCGTGCGGTGCTGGCACCCGACGGGCTGCTGAACGACACGCTCGGCGCCCTGGGCCTGGACGGGCTGGCCCGGTCCTGGCTCGGCGACGGCACCTGGGCGCTGCCCGCCGTCGGCACCATCGGCACCTGGGTGGAGACCGGGCTGTGTCTGGTGCTCTTCCTCGCCGGGGCCCAGCGCATACCGCGGGAACTGTACGAGGCGGCCCGGATCGACGGCGCCGGACCGGTACGGGAATTCGTCACCGTCACCCTGCCCGGGCTGCGCGCCGAGGTGGCCGTCGCGCTCACGCTCACCCTGGTGGCGGCGCTGCGCAACTTCGACCTGATCTACATCACCACCAGTGGCGGCCCGGGCAACGCCACCTCCGTGCCCTCCTACGAGGTCTACCGCCGCGCCTTCGAGAGCGGCGAGGTCGGCTCGGCCTCGGCCATGGGCATCACTCTCACCGCCGTGATCTTCGCGCTGACCATGGTGGTCACCAGGTTCGTGGAGGGCCGCAGCCGATGAACACTTCCCGCACCGAACGCGGCGTCACCTACGGCATCCTGGCCCTGTTCGCGCTGATCGCGCTGACCCCCGTCGCCGGAATCCTCTCCACGGCGCTGGCCCGCCAGGACTCGCTGAAGACCGGCTTCGCCCTGCCGGACGGCCTCAACTGGCACAACTTCGCCGACGCCTGGACCCGTGGCCACTTCGGCAGCTACCTGTTCAACTCCGTACTGGTGGCCGTCGCCGTGGTGGCCGCCACCACCGTGCTGGCCACCCTCGCCGCCTACGCCTTCGGCACCATGCGCTTCCCCGGTTCCAACGGGCTGTTCTACCTCTTCGTCGTGGGGCTCACCCTGCCGCAGGAGGCGGTGATCGTGCCGCTCTACTTCGATCTGCGGCACTGGGGCCTGACCGACACCTACTGGGGGCTGATCCTGCCGCAGACCGCGCAGTCCCTGGCCTTCGGCGTCTTCTGGATGCGGACCTACTTCCGCAACACGCCGCGCTCGCTGCTGGAGGCCGCGCGGATCGACGGCGCCACCCACTGGTCGACCCTGACGCGCATCCTGGTCCCCATGGGGCGGCCCGCCTTCTCCACGCTGACCGTCATCGTGTTCATGTGGACCTGGAACGAGTTCCTCATGGCCCTGGTGATGGTGAGCGACGAGGCGCACCGCACGGTGCCGCTGGGGCTCGCCTTCTTCCAGGGGCAGCACTCCTCGGACACCGCGCTGCTGGCCGCCGCGGCGACCCTGATCGCGCTGCCCGTCGTCGCGGTCTATCTGCTGCTGCAGCGCCGCTTCATCCAAGGGATGCTCACCGGCTCGGCGAAGGAGTAGCCCCGGTCGGCCACCGCCGGGAACGGGCAGCGCGCGTCCCGCCTCCGCGCCGCGCGTTCACACCGTCTCTCCCCGGGCCGACGGGTCCTGTCCGGGCTGCTGTGCCGGGCCGGGCGGCCGCGCGGTCGTGGAAGCCGACGGCCGGGCGTGGGTGAGGGCGGCGGCCACCAGCAGGTTGGCCGCCAGGCCCACGAGCCCGCCGTTGATTCCGTGCCAGGGGTCGTTGTCAGTCCACCACAGCAGCAGCACCATCCCGAGCCCCACCAGGGTGCCCGCGACTCCCGCCGCCGCGGTCAGGCGCCGCCAGAACAGCGAGAGCAGGGCCAGCGGCACCAGCTGGGCCAGCCCCTCGTAGGAGAGGACCGACAGCTGCACCAGGGTGTTCGGGAAGAAGAGCGCGCCCAGCAGGGCCACGAGTCCGGCCAGGAAGCACACCAGTTGGGACAGCCGCTTGGTCCGCACGTCCTGCGCACTGCCCGGCTCCTCGCCTGTCTTGCCCGCAGTCCGGTTCCGGTGGGCGCGGCTTCGCGGGTCCGAGCCGTTGCCGCCGCCGAGCAGGGTGCGCCCGCACAGGGTGCCGATCGCCAGCATGAACACGCTCATCGGCACGATGGCCGACAGTGCCCCGGCCACGCCGATCACCGCGACGACCGGCGCCGGAAGCGAGTCGGTCACCAGCCGGAACAGCGCCAGGTCCGGGTTGTCGAGCGTGGGAAGCGCGAACAGTGCGACGGCGCCGACCATCATCGGGATGAACAGCAGCAGCTGGTACCAGGGCAGCAGCAGGGCGTTGCGGCGCAGCGCGTTCGGGCTCCTGGCGCTGAGGTAGCCGGCGACGGTGGTGGGGAAGATGGAGATCGTCACCGCGTTGAGCAGCAGCGTGGAGACGAACCAGGTGCCGTTCAGCCCGCCCGACTCATGTCCCGGGAACGTCAGCCACTCCGGCTTCTCCTGCACCATCCGCGTCATGAGGTCGCCGTATCCGTCCAGGTAGTGCAGCGGTACCCACACCGCGAGGAAGACCACCGCCACGATGACGAGCACGTCCTTGAGCACGCTCACCCACGCGGAACCGCGCAGCCCCGAGACCAGGATGAACGCCTCCGCGACGACGAAGGAGACCACGGCGGCGACGTGCAGATCGACGCTGCCGTAGGTCATGGCGTTCACCACCACGCCCATGCCCTGGATCTGCACCTGCACGTAGGGGACGATGAAGACGGTCGCGGTGACCGCCACCAGTATGCCCACGGGCCGGGAGCGGAAGCGGTGTTCGGCCATGTCGGCTATGGACAGCAGCCCATGCCGGCTCGCGTACGTCCACAGTGCCGGGCCCACGACGTACGCCACGGCGAAGCCGGTGGTCAGATAGGCGACCAGATAGAGGATCGGCACACCGAACGAGTAGGACCAGCCGGCCGTGCCGAGAAAGGAGAAGCTGGTGTAGGTCTCGCCGGCCATCAGCAGCCAGATGAACAGCACGCCCAGGCCCCGGCTGGAGACCGACCACTCGGCCATCCCCTTGTCCCGCCCCCGGGCGCTGAGCACCCCGATGGCGAGGGTCGCGGCCATGGCGAGGCCGAAGAGCGTCGTGGCGATCGCGGCTGATCCGCTCATCGCGGGTGCCCTCCCTCGTCGTCGACCGGAAGGGGCTCGACCGCACCCTTGGCGAAGGCCGGGTCGAGCCGCGAGACCGCCCAGATCACCAGGGGGCTGACCACCGTGGCCGCGACGATCCAGAACAGCAGGAACGGCAGCCCCGCCACGCGGGGTTCGATGCGGTTCGCCACCAGCGGGGCGGCGCAGTAGAGGACGGCGGGGATCAGCAGCAGCCACAGCGCAGGGCGCCTGGCTCCGGTTCGGGGGAGGCCCGCGAGGGGGTCCTCCTGATCGGGGACGGGGTGGTGCTCGGACATTGCGGAGTGCTCCTCGGAGGACGGCTGGTAACGGCACGGGGGTCACACTGCCGGGTCGTACCGGCCGTCGACGGCGGTCCACCCGCCGTCGACGGTCAGCACGCTGCCGGTCACGAACGTGGCGGCGTCCGAGAGCAGGTAGACCACGGCGCCCGCGATCTCGTCGGCCCGTGCCCAGCGCTGCAGCGCGGAGGCCCGCGCGTAGGCGTCGAACCACTCGGCGTCGGCGGCGATCTGGTCGGTGAGCGGGGTGCGCACCACGCCGGGTGCGACCGCGTTGAACCGCACACCCTGCGGGCCCCACTCCGCGGCAGCCGTCCGCAGCAGTTGGACCAGGCCGGCCTTGGCCGCCGCGTACACCCCCTGGCCGGGCTCCACCTGGAAGGCCCGCATGGAGGCGAGGGAGACGACCGAGCCGGCGCCGCGCCCGGCCATCGCCGGGGCACAGGCCCGAATCAGCGAGAAGTGCGCCCGCAGATTGAGCGCGACCACCCGCTCGAACTCGGACACCGTGTAGTCGGCGATCCGCTTGCGGACGTTGACGCCGACCGTCACCACGAGCCCGTCCAGCGGGCCCCATGCGGCCGCGGCCCGGGTCAGCGCCTCCTCGTCCAGTACGTCGAGCGGATACGGGCGGGCGCCGGAACCGGCCAGCCGCGCGGTCTCCTCGGCCCCGGCCTCGTCCCGGTCGGCCACCACGACCTCGGCGCCGTGCGCCACCAGGGCGCGTACCGCCTCCCGGCCGATACCGCTCGCGCCGCCGACCACGGCGGTCCGCCGCCCGTCGAGCCGGAACAGCCGTCCGTAGTCCACCTCGGCACCCCGGCCGCTCTCCGGATCGGCGCTCACGGCCTGATCACCGCCATCTTCGTCACTGTCAGCTCCTCGATCGCGAACCGGGGGCCCTCACGCCCGATGCCGGAGTCCTTGACGCCGCCGTAGGGCGCCACGTCGCAGCGGTATCCGGGCACCTCGTTGATCACCACGCCGCCGACGTCCAGTTCGTCCAACGCGCGGAAGGCGACATCGAGACGCTGGGTGAAGACGGCGGCGTGCAGCCCGTAGCGGCTCGCGTCGACCGCGGTGAAGGCCGCGTCCAGGTCCGGAACCGACCGCAGGCAGACGACCGGACCGAAGATCTCCTCGTCCCAGGCGGACTGACCGTCCGGCACCTCGGCCAGCAGCGCCGGAGTCAGACAGCGGCCCACCCGCTCGCCGCCCGCTACCAGCCGCGCACCCGCCTCGCAGGCGTCCTCCAGCCACGTCAGTACCCGTTCCGTCGCGGCCTCGTCGATCAGCGTGGCCACCCGGGTGTCCTCCGCGCGCGGATCGCCGACCGGTACGGTCGCCAGCCGCGCCGCGATCCGCCGCTCCAGTGCGGCCGCCACCGGAGCCTCGACGATCACCCGCTGGACGGCGATGCACGCCTGCCCGGAGGCGTAGTAGCCGCCGCGCACCACCGCCTCGGCCGCCGCGTCCAGATCGGCGTCCGCTGCCACGACCAGCGCGGCGTTGGAGCCGAGTTCCAGCACTACCTTGCGGGGCGCCGCGTCCTTCGCGATGCGGTGGCCGACCGCCGCCGAGCCGGTGAAGGAGACCGCGGCGACGGCCTCGTGCGTGGTCAGGGTACGTCCCACGGCCGCGTCCCCGGTGACCAGTTGCACCGCGCCCGCCGGGGCGCCCTCGGCCAGCAGCCGCTCGCGCACCAGGTTCACCAGCCACAGCGTGGCCAGCGGGGTCGCCGGTGCCGGTTTGACGATCACCGGGCAGCCGGCCGCCAGCGCGGGTGCGATCTTGTGGGTGGCCAGCATCATCGGGTAGTTGAACCCGGCGATCCCGACGACCACCCCGATCGGCCGCCGCGTCCAGAAACCCGTCATCCCGTCCCCGGACGGCAGCCCGTCCAGCGGCACCGTCTCGCCGTGGACGTGCGCCACCTCGTCGGCCGCCGCCCGCCAGGTGGCCACCGCCCGGGTCACCTCCGTACGGCAGTCGGGGCGCGGCTTGCCGGTCTCCAGGACCAGCAGGTCCTCCATGCCCTGCGCGACCCCCTCGAGTGCGTCGGCCACCCGGCCGAGCACCGCCCGGCGGGTGCGGGTGGGGAGCTTGGCGACCTCGCGGCGCAGCGCGGCGGCGTGCCGGACGGCCTGCCCGGCCTGGGCCACGGATCCGACCGGAGCCGGTGCCACCGGACTCCCGTCGTACGGGAACGTCACGATCTGCTGGTCCGCGGCGGCCACCCAGCTCTCGCCGATCGGCAGCCCGTCGGGGAACTCCTTGGTCTGCCACAGCGTCACGCCGCCGCACCCCCCTCCGGTGCGGGCGCGGTGGGCCGGGTGAGGAAGTGGTGGGCGGCTGCGGCGTAGACACGGGCGTACTCGCCGATCTCGCTCACCTCCACGAACTCGTCCTTCCGGTGCGCGATCCACTTGCCGCCCGGTCCGTAGACCACGGTGGGCAGTCCGGCGTCCCGGGTGAGGATGGTGCCGTCGGTGGTGCCGGGCACCGCGCCGAACGCCGGTGCGCTGCCGTGCACCCGGGTGTGGGCGGCCACCAACCCCTGCACCACGGGATGGTCCTCGGGTATCTCGACCGCGGGCCGGTCGTCCACGACGGTCTGCCGCACGGCAACCCCGAAAGGCGCGGCCGTCTGCTCCGCCGTCGTGCGCACCCGCTCGATCAGCTCCCCGTGGTCGGTGCCGGGGATCGTCCGTACATCCACCCCGACCACACCGTGCGCCGGGATGACGTTGAGCTGGTCCGGGTCGCCGCCCAGCAGCACGGTGGGGGTGACCGTCACGGAACCGGCGTGCGGATGGCTGCCGAAGCGTACGGCGGCCCACTCCCGCACGGTGCCGAGCGCCTCCACGATCCGGGCTCCGGCCTCGATCGGGCTGCGGCCCTCCTGCGGCATCGCACCGTGCGCCATCACGCCCGTCAGATCGAGCCGCAGCCGGATCCCGCCGCGGGCCGAGGTGCACACCTCGTACCCCTCCGGCTCGCAGACGACGACCCCGTCCACCTCGCCGGCCGCCGGGGAGGCCGCGAACGCCTTGGCGCCGAGCATCATGCCCTCCTCGTCGGCCATGACGCCCAGCACGATCCGCCCCGGGAAGGGGCCCGCCTGCTGGAGTGCCCGCACCCCGTAGATCATCGCCGCCACTCCGGACTTCATGTCGGCCGTACCGCGGCCCCACATCCGGCCGTCGCGGATCTCGGCGCCGTAGGGGTCCACGCTCCAGTCGGCGGGGTCGCCCTCGGTCACGACGTCGGTATGCCCCTCGAACATCAGCGTGGGCCCCGGGCCCCCGCCGCCCTCGACGGTCGCGATCACGTTCGGGCGGCCCGGGGCCACCTCCGTGACGGTGTGCTCCCAGCCGAACCGCGTGAACAGTTCGGCGACCAGGTCGGCGGCCGGCCTCTCGACGGCCTCGGCGCCCTCGGAGTTGACGGTGCGCAGCCGCACCAGTTCCTGGGTGAAGGCGATGGCCGCCTCGGTGTCGAGCAGGCAATCCCACGGCTGTTCGCCGGGACCGGAATGCATGGAACCTCCAAGTCCCTGTCCCCGCCGCCCGACTCCGTCCACTGGAACCAGGCGACTGGTCAGACCAGTTGATCGTCCGTACTCTGCTCGGGTGCCCCGGCTGCGGTCAAGGGGTAGGCCGGGGCGGCACAGGATCAGCACACGTGGCAGTGCAAGCAGCCCGCCACGAGCCCGTCGAGAGCTCGCAGGAGCGTGAGAGAGGGTGCCGATGTCGGTCGATCCCCCTGGTCGGACCGGATTCCAGCCGGTGCGCCCGGTGCGCGCCTACCAGCGCGTCGCCGAGCAGATCGAGGAACGCATCCTCGCCGGGCAGCTGCCGCCCGGCTCCCGGCTGCCCGCGGAACGCGAACTGGTGCGCCAGTTCGAGGTGGGCCGCTCCACCATCCGCGAAGCGCTGCGCGTCCTCCAGTCCGCGGGCCTGATCCGCTCCCGGCCCGGCGATCCGCTGGGCGCCGAGGTGCTGGGCGTCTCACCCGACACTCTCAGCCACGCCCTCGGACGGCTCGCCCGGTCCCATCTGTCCGGGCCCGCCGAACTGATCCAGTTCCGGATGGTGCTGGACGCGGAGAGCTACCGCCTCGCGGCGCGGCTGCACACCGACGACGACCTGCGGCGGCTGACCGAACTGGTGGACCGGATGGCCGACTGTGCGCAGGCTGCCGACAGCGGCAGCACGCCGCCCGACACGCACGCCTTCAGCCAGGCGGACGCCGGATTCCACCGGGTCGTCGCCGAGGCCGGCGGCAACGCGTTGCTCGCACTGTGCGCCCGCGCCGTTCACGACGCCGTCGTGGACGCCATCGAGCACACGCTGCGGCACGCCCGGGACGCGGGGGGTGCGGCCGGCCGGATGCACCGCTCGACCCGCCACCACCGCCTCGTCGTCGAGGCCCTCGGCAGCCGGGACGGTGCCCGCGCCGCGCGCCTGGGTCGCCAGGCGCTCTTCGACAGCTACGGTCCGCACATGTCGCCGCAGGACCGCACCCGGCTGCGCGCGGCGCTGGACTGAGCGTCGGCCTCGGGCGCCGGCCCCGGGCCGGGAGCGGGCCGCCGGCCGCCCCGCCGACGGAGGCGGCCGGCGGGGCGGCGGTGCCGGCCGTCAGTAGTCGCGCAGGGCGAAGCCGTCCGTGACGGCGTAGAATTCGTCACTCAGGTCGAGCACCTCGGAGGCGTCCTTGGGGGCCTCGGCCGCCTCCTGTACGGTGCCGTCCTCCCCGCTCCCGGCCGACCGGTGCGCCAGTGCCTGGTTGGCGCCGACCCAGTCGCGCAACTCGCGCTCGTACGCGGCGAAGGCCGCGCGGTGGTCGCCGTCCGCGGCCTTCAGCTGCCCGGCCAGTACATACGCGCCGACCATCGCCATGCTGGTGCCCTGCCCGGAGGCGGGCGAGCCGCAGTAGCCTGCGTCGCCCAGCAGCACCACCCGGCCGCTGGACCAGGAGTCCAGATGAACCTGGGCGCCGCCGTCGAAGTGGAAGTCGGGCGCCTCCCACATGTACTCCAGCAGGCGGGGCACCTCCCAGCCCACCTGCGCGTAGCGTTCGGCGATCAGCCGCTTCTGGGCCTGCGGATCGCGCAGCTCCCGGTCCGTGCGGTCCACCCCGCCCAGCCCGACGTAGACGCGCAGTTCCGCGTTCTTGCGCACGCTCATCGCCAGACAGCCCCAGGCCTCCGGGTCCCCGGTCAGATAGGCGAGCTGCCAGCGGTCCAGGTCCAGCACGTTCGGGGCCGTCCATACGCCCAGATGCCCCGCCATGGGGCGCAGGTGGCGCTCCTCCGGGCCGAAGACCAGGGAGCGGGTGTGCGAGTGGATGCCGTCCGCGCCGACGACGATGTCGAAAGCGCGCTCGCGGCCACCGGCGAAGCGCACCCGGATCTCCTCCGGGCGCTCGTCGAGCGCGGCTATCGAGTCGTCGAAGAGGTACTCGACGCCGGGGCCGCCGGCCCCCACCAGGATGCGGGCGAGGTCGTCGCGGAGGATCTCGATGTCGTCGCGGTCCAGCCGGCCGCCGCTGGCGGTGGCCTCGGTGGTGCTGTACGTCTCGTTGCCGTCCACGTCCAGCACGGACATGCCGCGCAGGTCGGTCGCGTGCTCCCGCAACTCCTCCAGGACGCCCATCCGTGCGGCCACCTCGATCGCGGTCCCGCGGACGTCGATCGCCTGGCCGCCGGGGCGGAGCCCGGGAGCACGTTCGACCACCGTCACGTGGAAGCCGTAGCGGTCCAGCCAGTGGGCCAGCGCGGGCCCTGCCACGCTCGCACCGGAGATCAGAACGCGCTTGCCTGCCGTGGTGTCGGATGCCATGGGGTTCTCCTTCCGTACCGGGCCCGGGAGTTCCTCCTCCCAGCGCTCCGGGGCAACCCCCAGCCTCCGCGCCGCGGCCGACAGACCGCCTACGCCGGGCCGACAGCGGGCGCGGAACGCCTGCACCACACCTGTACGACGCCTACATGACGCCTACACCGGGTCGGTGCGCAGGAGTTCCCGCAGGTCCGCGACGGTGCCGGCATCCGCGTCCGCCAGCCAGCCGGCCGGGGTGGGCCCGCCGGTGTAGCCCAGCACCGGCATGCCGGCCGCGCGCGCCGCGCGGACCCCGGCCGGACTGTCCTCGATCACCAGGCACTCCGCGGCCGGGACGCCGCAGACGGCGGCCGCGTGCCGGAACAGGTCGGGAGCGGGCTTGCCCTCGCGCACGTCGTCCGCGCTGAAGACCCGGCCCGCGAAGCGGCCCCACAGCCCGGTCGCGGTCAGCGAGTGGCGGATCCGGGGATGGCTGCCGCTGCTGGCCACGCAGTACGGCAGGCCCCGCGTGTCCAGCGCGTCGAGCAACTCACCGACGCCCGGCATCGTGTGGGGCGCCGCCTCGAACGCGGCGGCCACCCGGGCCCGGTACTCCACGAGCCAGCCGTCGTCCACGGGTCGGGCGGCGTGTGCGCGCACCTGCGCCAGCAGATACGGCTCGGGGGTGCCCAGGAACTTCTCCAGCACGTCGGCGGGCGTCAGCGGCCACCCCGCCTCGGTCGCCATCGCCGCCACGACCTCCGGCCCGATCCGCTCGGTGTCCACCAGCACCCCGTCGCAGTCGAAGACGACGAGCCGTGCGCAGGCCAGGGCACGGGCGGGGGAGGGGTGGGGCGCGCTGTCCATGCGCCCCACCCCATCACGCTCCCGGGCCGCGGCTCAGCCCGGGTCGGCGAGCTGCCCGGTCACCCAGGTGTGGAAGTCCCCGATGTGGTGCTCGCTGGGGACCAGCACCCCGCCCTTCCGGTAGGCGCGGGAGGCCATGGCGGGCTGGGTGCGTTCGCAGGCGTCGAAGTCCTGGAGGTTGACCCGGTGGAAGAGTTCCACGGAGTGCGAGACGTCCGCGCCGCTCGCGACCACCTCCGGCGCGTACAGCCAGTCGCACTCGACGACCGTGCGGTCCTGCGCCAGCGGGAACATCCGGTGCACGATCACATGGTCGGGCACCAGGTTGACGAACACCTGCGGCCGGATGGTGAGCGCGTAGTAGCGGCGGTCGTGCGTGTCCGGTACGCCCGGCAGCCGCGCGAAGCCGGCACCGCCGTCCACGGTGAACCCCGCGGCCCCGTCCGCGAACGCGGGCCCGTGCCCGGTGTAGTACTGGGCGGCGAATCCGTCGGCGAACTCGGGCAGCACCTCTGTCAGTTCGGGATGAATGGTGGCGCAGTGGTAGCACTCCATGAAGTTCTCGACGATCAGCTTCCAGTTGGCCGCGACGTCGTACCTGCGGCGGCGGCCCAGTGCCAGCGAGTCGATCCCGTAGTGCCCGATCACCTCGTCGCCGCCCAGCCGCTCGGCGACCCCGTCCATGACCGTCTCCTCGAACGACGGCGGCTCGGCGGCCAGGCACACCCACGCGTACCCCAGCCATTCGCGCAGCTCCACCGTGTGCAGTCCGTAGGAGGCGCGGTCCACGTCCGGCATCCGGGTCAGATTGGGCGCCGCCGTCAGCGCACCGTCCAGGTCGTAGGTCCAGGCGTGGTACGGGCACTGCAGGCTGCGCCGCACCTGGCCCTCCTGCTCCGTGCACAGCCGTGCCCCGCGGTGCCGGCACACGTTGAGGAAGGCCCGCAGCCCGCCCCGGCGGTTCCGGGTGATCAGCACGCTCTCCCGGCCCACCTGGACGGTGCGGTAGGCGCCGGGCTTGTCGAGGTCGGCCGAGCGGACCGCGCAGAACCACGCGGTCTCGAAGATGCGCTCCTGCTCGCGCCGGAAATTCTCCGGATCGGTGTAGCGGTCCCCTGGCAGGGTGGCCAGCAGGCTGCTGACAGCGGTCGTCATGGCGTGGTCTCTCCCTCGGGAGTGGCGAGGCGGCGATGCGGGGCCCGCAGGGCTTCCCTGCGCGCGTCGAACAGCGTGATCGGGTGCTCGGTGGTGCCGTTGAGTGCCAGGTCGGCGACGATCTCGCCGACCACGGGGACGAACTTGAAGCCGTGTCCGGAGAATCCGCAGGCGACCGTCACCGCCTCCGGGTGCAGCGGGTGCCGGGCCAGCACGAAGTGCTCGTCGGGAGTGGTGGTGTACATGCAGGTGACGGCCTTGCGCAGGGAGCCGGGCAGCTGGGGGAGGCGGGGCCGCAACTGTGCAGCCATGGCCGCGCTCTCCGCCTCGGTCACGGTGCGCTCGACGGTCTCCGGGTCGCACGGCGAGCCCTTGCGGAAGAAGGCTGCCTTCGCCCCGCCGTCCGGGCCCTCGATCGCGGGGAACCCGTAGATCTGCACCCCTTCGGCGTCCTCCCACACATAGACGGGGTGCCGCTCCGGCGCGAACGGCGCACTGCCGCCGCGCGGCCGGAACCAGTACATGACCTGCCGCTCGACGGTGAAGTGCGCACCGAGACCGGCCAGCAGGCCGGGCGCCCACGCGCCGGGGCACACCACCAGGTGCCCGGCGCTGTAGACGTCGTCCGTCGTGTGGACGCGTACGCCCCTGCCGCCCGGCAGCACCTCCCAGCGGGTGACCGGCTCCTCGAACCGCAGGTCGGCTCCGGCCTGCTGGGCGAGCTGGAGGTGCGCCGCGACGGTCGACTCGGGGCGGACGAATCCGGCGCGCGCCTCGTACAGCGCGACCTCGTCGTCCGCCGGTGTCAGGGTCGGGAAGCGGCGCCGCACCTCGGCGGCGTCCAGCATCTCGTGCGGGAGGTCCCACTGCCTGGCCGAGCGCAGGCTGCCGGAGACCGTGCGGCTCTCGGGACGGCCGACCATCACGCCGCCGCACAGCGTGGCGATGCTGCGGCCGGTGTCGTGCTCCAGCTTCGCGAAGAGCTCGTAGGAGCGCAGCAGCAGCGGGACGTAGGCGGGGTCCTCGAAGTAGGACTGCCGCACGATGCGGGAACCGCCGTGGCTGGAGCCGCGGTGGTGCGCGGGACCGAAGCGCTCCAGCCCCAGGACGCGGTGGCCGCGGGCGGCCAGGTGGTAGGCGGCGGCACTGCCCATGCCGCCGAGACCGAGGACGATGACATCGCGGGGATGCGGCATTGCGGGTCTCCTTCGGGTGCCGGGTTCCGCCCGTTCCCCGCACCGGGCCGGTTCCGGCCTCCCGGTGCCGCCACCGCACCCGGCACGAGGCATGCCTCGCCCGCGGCGCGGACGAACGGGGAGCGGAGCGGCAGCGGCGGGCCGGGGCCGGAGGGGCGGAGCCCTCGGCGCGGGGGCGGGCGGGACCGGGAGGGCTAGCGGCGGATCCGGGCCATCCCGGGGTCGAACAGGGGCTCGGCGGCGACCGTCGCCGCGACCTTGTCGCCGAAGTACTCGACGGCGACGGAGGTGCCCGGCACGGCAGTGCGGGCCGGCAGCCAGGCGTAGGCGACGCAGCGCCCCACGCTGTAGCCGTACGACGCGCTGGTCACATATCCGTCGACGACCCCGTCGACATGGACCGGCTCGCTGCCCATGACGACCGCGGCCGGATCGTCCAAGGTGAGGCACACCAGCTTCCGCTCCGGTGCGCTCCGCGCGGCCAGCGCGTCCCGCCCGAGGAAGTCGCCCTTGGCGGGGCGTACGGCGAAGCCGACACCGGCCTCCTCGGGGGTGTGTTCGGCGGTCATGTCGGCACCCCAGGCCCGGTACCCCTTCTCCAGTCGCAGGCTGTTGAAGGCGCTGCGGCCCGCCGCGACGACGCCGAGCCGCTGCCCGGCCTCCCAGAGGGTGTCCCACAGCCGCAGTCCGACATCGGCGTCCGCGTACAGCTCCCAGCCCAGCTCGCCCACGTAGCTCACCCGCAGCGCCGTCACCGGGACATGGCCCACGTAGGTCTCGCGCGCCTTGAAGTAGCCGAACGTCTCGTGGGAGAAGTCGGCGGGGGTCAGCGGCTGCACCAGCTCCCGGGCGAGCGGGCCCCACACCCCGATGCAGCAGGTGCCCGAGGTGATGTCCCGGATGTGGACGTCGTCCGGCGCGTGCCGGATGAGCCAGTCCAGGTCGGCCGGGGTGTTGGCGCCGAGCTGCCAGCGCTCGGGCCCCAGCCGCGCCGCGGTCAGGTCGCTGCGGATGCCGCCGCTGCCGTCCAGCAGCAGTGTGTAGGTGACCGACCCCGGGCGCTTCTTGAGGTTGTTGCTGGTCATCCACTGCAGGAAGGGGAGCGAACCGGGCCCGGTGACCTCCAGCCGCCGCAGCGGCGTCATGTCGTAGAGCGCGACCCGCTCGCGCGTCAGCTTCGCCTCGGCCGCGGCGATCGGCGACCAGTGCCGCGCCGACCACGGGTCGCGCTCGGGCGGACGCAGGCCGAGCTGTTCCACCAGCGGCGCGTTGGCCTCGTACCAGTGCGGGCGCTCCCAGCCGTCCGACTCCAGGAAGTGGGCGCCCAGTTCCTGCTGCCGCGGATGGAAGGGGCTGGTGCGCAGGGGGCGGCCCGTGGCGGGCGGCTGGAGCGGGTGGACCACGTCGTACACCTCGACGAAGCTGCGCTCCCCGCGCTCGCGCACATGGGCGGGGGAGCGCTGGGCCCGCTCGAAGCGGTGCGGGTCGCACTCGTGGGCGTCGACCGTCGTGCGGCCGTCGGTCATCAGTTCGGCCACGGCGCGCGCGGCGCCCGCTGAGTGCGTGACCCAGACGGCCTCGGCGAACCAGAAGCCGCGCACCGCGTCGGACTCGCCCAGCAGCGGCATCCCGTCCGGCGTGAAGGAGAAGACACCGTTGAAGCCCTTGTCGACCCGGGAGGCGGCCAGACCGGGCAGCAGCCGGCCGGTCTCCGTCCAGCTCGGCGCGAAGTCCTCCGCGGTGAAGGGCAGCGAGGACGGCATCTCGGGGGCCTGGTCGTAGGGCAGCACCGCGTACGGGTCGACGGGCAGCGGACGGTGCGCGTAGGTGCCGATGCCGATCCGGCCGTCACCGCCCGCCGGGTCGAGGTGCTCGCGGTAGTACAGGTCGTGGTCCTGGTGGCGCAGGATCGGCCGCACGGCCTCGTCGCCGCCGGTCCCGGCGCCGGTCAGCTCCGGCAGCGGCGCCGTGGTCGCGTACTGGTGCGCGAGCGGCAGCAGCGGTACCTCCACTCCGGCCATGGCGCCGATCACCGGGCCCCAGAATCCGGCGGCCGAGACCACGTGGTCGGCCGGGAAGGTGCCGCGGTCGGTGACGACGGCGGTGATCCTGCCCGCTTCCTTCTCCACCCCGGTGACCGTGTGCCGCTCCAGGAAGCGGGCCCCCCGCCGGGAGGCGCGCTCGATCTGCGCCTGGCAGGCGTCCACGGCGCGGGCCAGACCGTCACCGGGGGTGTGGAAGCCGCCGAGCACGGAGTCGGGGTCGAGCATGGGGAACAGCTCCGCGCACCGCGCGGGGCCGACCAGTTCGCCCTCCACGCCCCAGGCGGCCGCGAGTCCGGCCTTGCGGTACAGGTCCAACCTGCGGGCCTCGGTGGTGGCCACCTCCAGTCCGCCCACCGGCAGGAAGCAGGGACGCCCGGCCCGGCGCAGCCCGGTGAACTTCTCCACGGTGTAGCGCGCGTAGTGGGTGAGGGTCCGCGAGGGGCTGGTGCGGAACACCAGGCCGGGTGCGTGCGAGGTGGAGCCGCCGGGGGAGGCCAGCGGGCCCTGTTCGAGCACGGTGACGTCGCGCCAGCCGCGGGCCGTCAACTCGTCGGCCAGTGAGCAGCCGACGATTCCGGCACCGACGATGACGACGCGGGCGCTCCGGGAGCCGGTCTGCGGACCGGACGCCGGGGCGGAAGGGGCGGAGGGAGACCCGCGGGCGGGCTCCGGAGCAGGATTGTTCACAGGACCACCACCGATCGCAGCACCTTGCCGCGCTGCATCCGTTCGAAGGCGACCTCGACCTCGTCCAGCGCGATCGTCTCGGTGACGAAGGCGCCCAGGTCGAGCTTGCCGCTGAGATAGAGGTCGATCAGGACGGGGAAGTCCCGGCTGGGCAGGCAGTCCCCGTACCAGGACGAGGTGAGGGCGCCGCCCCGCGAGAAGAGCTCCTGGAACGGGAGTTCGATCGTCACGTCCGGAGCGGGGGCTCCGGCCAGGACGAGCACACCCGCCAGGTCCCGCATGGCGAACCCCTGCAGATAGGTCTCCGGTCGACCGACGGCCTCGACGACGAGGTCCGCACCGTGGCCCCCGGTCAGTTCACGGACGGCGGCGACGGGGTCGGTGCCGCGCGAGTTGACGCTGTGGGTGGCACCGAACCGGGTGGCGGTGTCCAGTTTGCCGTCGTCGATGTCGACGGCGATGACGCGGCGCGCCCCGGCCAGCGAGGCGGCCGCCACGGCCGCGTTGCCCACTCCGCCGCAGCCGATGACGGCCACGGTGTCGCCGTGTGCCACGCCTCCGGTGTGCACGGCGGCTCCCCAGCCGGCCATCACTCCGCAGCCGATGAGACCGGCTGCCTCGGGACGGGCGGCCGGGTCGACCTTCACGGCCTGGCCCGCGTCGACCAGTGTCTTGTCGGCGAACGCGCCGATGCCGAGCGCGGGGGTCAGCGGAGTGCCGTCCAGCAGCGTCATCGGCTGCCGGGCGTTGCGCGAGTCGAAGCAGTACCAGGGCCGCCCCTTGCGGCAGGAGCGGCAGCTTCCGCACGGTGCGCGCCAGGCGAGGACGACGAAGTCGCCGGGGCGCAGGTCGGTGACGCCGGGGCCCGTCGCTTCGACGACGCCCGCGGCCTCGTGGCCCAGCAGGAAGGGGAAGCCGTCGTTGTCGACGGCGCCCTCCCGGTAGTGCAGATCGGTGTGGCAGACACCGCATGCCTGGATCGAGACGAGGACTTCGCCCGGGCCGGGATCCGGTACCAGGACCGGCTGCACCTCGACCGGGGCGTCCTTCTTCATCGCGATGACAGCGCGGACCTCGTGTGGCATTCCCAGACCTCGCAGTTGTTGCGTAGTGCACGACTGGTTGCGCTATGGGAGACATAGTGAGAACGCCGAACCTCGCCCGTCAAGAGATGTGGATCAGCTGTTGATGACGAGGCGTCAGAAAAACGCGCTGCGGGTCCGGCCGGTGCCGGACCCGCAGTTATGGGAGGTCGGGGCGCTGCTGTAGTTGACGTCGCGTCAGAAAATGCCCCTTCTCGCGCGCGGTGCGGCGCCGCCCGCGCCGCCGCTCCCGCCGTCGGTCAGTAGGCGTAGCCCATCCGCCGGGAGAGGTCCTGCGCCGCCGCCATGGTGCGCTTGGCCACCTCCTGGAGCTGCTCCTCCTCCAGCCGGTAGGACGGCCCCGAGACGCTGATCGCGCCGATCACCTTGCCGTCGTGGGCGCGTACCGGCGCCGCCACCGCGTGCAGGCCGAGTTCCAGCTCGTCCCGTGCCATCGCGAAACCGGACGTGACCACCGCCTTCAGCTCCGCGCGCAGCTCCGCGGCGGAGACCACGGTCGACTCCGTCAGCCGCGGCAGCTTGCGCGAGAGCACGCTCTCCTGCACCGACTTGGGCTGGTGCGCCAGCAGCGCCTTGCCGCTGGAGGTGGCGTGCAGGGGGGTGCGTCTGCCCAGCCAGTTCTGCGCGGTGACCGACGACGAGCCACGGGCCTGCATGATGTTGACCGCCGCGTCGTCGTCCAGCACCGCGATGTTCGCCGTCTCCCCGGCCTCCTCGGCCAGCTCGCGGCAGACCGGCGCACCCTCCTGCGAGATGTCCAGCCGGGAGGCCGCGGCCCCGGCCAGCCGCAGCACACCCGGGCCCAGGTAGTACTTGCCCCGCTCCTGTTCCTGGGAGACCAGGCCCCTGGCCTCCAGGACGCCGAGCAGCCGGAACGCCGTCGACTTGTGGACCCCCAGCTCCTCCGCGATCTCCGTCACTCCCGCGTCGCTGTGCCGGGCCAGGATCTCCAGCACGCTCACCGCGCGGTCGACCGACTGGACCGAGGCGGCCGCGCCTCTGGACTGTTTACCGGTCCCGGTGTCCTCCGCTTTTCCACTCATCTGCTCAACGTCACCGCCTGCTGGCCTGGTTGTGGTTCCCGGGTGCCGGTGCGCGGACGCGCACCGTTCTTCCCGGAGGGCGTCGGCGAGTGCTTGACGTGAAGCCTCCCCGCTTGGATTCTGTTGCGCATCACGCTCCATCGTGCGCGATACGGAACTCGGATAGTAGCGAAGCGTCTGCCCCGCACCTCCCCGGACCTGCCGTACCGGGATCGGTCGAATCTGTCTACTCGAACGTGCTCGCGAGGTGAATCACAGTGATACCCGTCTGTCGCCTTGAGGACCTGCCCGCAGGTGAGTCCGTCCGTCTCGACCTCGAACCTCCCATCGCCGTCTTCAACGCCGACGGCGAGCTCTACGCCATCGACGACACCTGCACCCACCAGGACGCGTCCCTGGCCGAAGGCTGGCTCGAGGGCTGTCTGGTCGAATGCCCGCTGCACGCAGCTTCATTCGACCTGCGCACCGGCCGTCCCACCTGCCTCCCGGCCCGCAAGGCCGTGCGCACCCATCCGGTGAGCGTGCTGGACGGCACCGTGTGGGTACATGTCGAGTCCGCCCAGCCCGTACCCGCAACCGCACCGCACACCGCCGCAGCCGGACAAGGGAGTGCCGCATGAGGACCATCACCGTGATCGGCGCGTCCCTGGCAGGACTCCACGCCGCGCTGGCCCTGCGTACGCAGGGCTACGACGGCCGACTGGTGATCGTGGGCGAGGAGCACCACCGCCCCTACGACCGCCCGCCGCTCTCCAAGGAGTTCCTGACCGGGGCGCTGACCGCCGACCGCCTCTCGCTCGCCGACGCCGAGGAGATCGCCGAACTGGACGCCGACTGGCTGCTGGGCACCCGCGCCGAAGGCCTGGACCCGCCCTCCCGCACCGTCGCCCTCGCGGACGGCCGCAGGCTGTCCACCGACGGGGTCGTCCTGGCCACCGGCGCGGCCCCCCGCACCTTGCCGGGCGAGCCGCTGGCGGGGGTGCACGCCCTGCGCACCCTGGACGACGCCGCCGCACTCCGCGAGGAGCTGAGCCGGGGACAGGTGCGGGTCGTCGTCATCGGAGCCGGCTTCATCGGGGCCGAGGTCGCCTCCTCCTGCGCCACCCTCGGGCACAGCGTCACCGTGGTCGAGGCCGCCGCGCAGCCGCTGCTGCCCCAACTCGGCGCGGAGATGGCCGCGTTCTGCGCCGACCTGCACACCGACCACGGGGTCACCCTGCTCACCGGAACCGGTGTGCGCGCGCTGCACCCGGAGCCGGGGCGGTCGGCAGCGGCCCACGGCGGGCGCGGGCGCATCGGCTGGGTGGAGCTGGCCGACGGCAGGTTCCTGCCGGCCGACGTGGTGGTCGTCGGCATCGGCGTGCAGCCCGCCACCGGCTGGCTGGAGGGGTCCGGCCTGGTGCTGGACGACGGAGTGGTGTGCGACGCGGGCGGTGCCACTCCGGTGCCGGGCGTGGTGGCCGTGGGCGACGTGGCCCGTCGTGCCGGGCACCGGGCCGAGCACTGGACCAGTGCCATGGAGGCCCCCGCCGTCGCGGTGCGCAACCTGCTGGCCGGAGCAACGGTGGAGACCTACTCGGCCGTGCCGTACTTCTGGTCGGACCAGTACGGCGTCCGCCTCCAGCTCGCGGGCACCAGAAGCGCGGCCGACACCGTGCGGGTGGTGGAGGGCTCCCCGGAGGACCGCAGCTTCCTCGCGCGCTACGAACGCGACGGGACCACCACCGCGGTTCTCGCGGCCAACCGCCCCCGTCCCTTCACCCGGGCCCGCCGCGAGCTCAGCCGCGAGGGAGGGCTGGCCGCCGTCTGACCAGGAGCCGCCCTCCGGGCGGGCGGGGTGCGCACCGGCCCCGCCCGCTGCCCGCCGGGCGCGTCAGTTGCCGGCGGTGGCCGGCTGCTTCTCGCTGGGCCGCACGATGACGAAGCCCTCACCGTCCAGGCGCAGCTGCACCGCCTCGCCCGAACCGCCCCGGATCATCGAGCCGAAGCTCTGCGAGCGGTGCAGCGAGGTCTGCAGCTGGGCGCTCCAGCCCACCACCGCGTCGGTGTCCACGAACACCGGTGCCTGCTGCGAGACGGGGATGACGATCGGTGTGCCCTCGCAGATGACGCCGAGCCTGCCCTGGCCCGAGAAGACGCTGTTGAACAGCCCGCCGCCGGCCATTCCCGCGCCTTTGACCACGCCGATCTCGTAGTGCAGTCCGGCGTCGAAGACCAGCACGTTGCGGCCGTTGACGGTGAGCGAGTCGCCGGGCGCTATGTCGATGATGAAGCAGTTCTCCGCCTCGTGCGCGAACCATGCCTCGCCCTGTCCGCTGACCGACATCACGGCCAGCCCCTCGCCGGTGACCTGGCGCTTGAGGAAGTTGCCGACCCCCTGGCCCTTCTTCTCGAACTTCAGGTTCCCCCGGAAGGCCACCATCGCGCCCTGCCGCGCGTAGCACTCCCCGTTCACGGTGTACTTCACGCATTTGTCGTTCTGCAGCTCCATCCCCGCCGTCGGGCTGGGCTGCGCCATGTTCTTCGTCGCGAAGAGATCACTCTGCATGGCGCCATGTTCCCCCGGAATCCGCCGCTCCATCCAGACATGCCCGGCCGGCGGTTCCGCCGACCTGCACGGAAGCCGGCCGTCTTGCGGACTGCGGCGACGCGCTCGCGCCGCCGCCCGGCCAATCCGAGGGAGAACCTTGATTTGAGGGTTTCCGATCCGCCGCCGCCTCAACAGGAGCACTTACTTCCTCCAAAGTCCCCAGAGGAAGTTGAGTGAAACGATGGAAGGTGCCAGGGAGCGCGGCTCCCGGGGGCGCGTGCCCCGTGGCAGAGAGCGGAGGAGGTCCGACATGAAGTTCGTGCTCGAGGTGGACATCAGCGGCATGCGGGGCGAGGGGGAGGCGGTGGCCGAACTGGGCCGGGCACTGCGGTACTGGGGCGGCAACCTGCGCCACTACGCGCTGGAGCCGGGCGACGGGTCGGAGATCCACGACTCGCAGTACCGCCGGGTCGGAAGCTGGCACATCGCCGCGGGCTCGTGACCGGACGGCAGTAGCATCGCGGCCGGAACACGACCGGGCCGGACCGAGGAGAGGGAAACCGATGGCGATCGAGGGCGTGGATCCCTGGCGCATCGGACGGGAACTGGCGGGTGCCGCCGTCACCGTCGACCCCGGCCTGCCCGCGCCGGTGCGCGCGGGCGTCGGGGAACTCGTCCGGCGCCCGCTGGGCCCCGGAACCGGACCGCGGATCCATGTGGGCCCCACCCTGCCCGAACTCGGCCCCGGCGAGCGGCTGCTGTGGATGCACAGCAGCAACGCCGGGGTCGACGCGCTGCTGGCGGCGTCCGCCGCCTGGCCGCCTGGGACGCTGCTGACCCGCACGGTCGGGCGGATGGGGGAGCGGATCGGCCAGTACGTGCTGGCCTGGGTGCTGGCCGAGCTGCAGAACATCCCCGCCTTCCTGGACCAGCACTCCTCCCGCACCTGGAACCGGCTGCCCACGGAACTGGCCGACGGCACCCTCGCCGTAGTCCTCGGGACCGGCGGGATCGGTGCGGGGATCGCCGCCGCGCTCCGCCCCTGCGGGGTGCGCACCGTCGGGGTGGCCCGCACCGCGCGCCCGCTGCCCGGCTTCGACGAGGTCGTCGCGCTCGGGGCGCCGGACGGCTCCGACGCCCCGGACGGCTCCGGAGCGCCGTCGGCGGAGCTGGCCGCGGTCCTGGGCGCGGCCCGCTGGGTGGTCGACGCGCTGCCGCTCACCCCCGCCACGGCCGGACTCCTGGGCTCCGGATTCTTCGGCGCGATGGACGGCGCGACCTTCCTCAACGTGGGCCGGGGCGCGACGGTACGCACCGAGGCGCTCGGCCGGGCGCTGGAGGAGGGCCGGGTGGCGCACGCGGTGCTGGACGTCCTGCCGGAGGAGCCCGCCGGGCCCGGATCAGCGGCCTGGGAACTGCCCCGCACCACACTCACCTCCCACTCCGCCGGGCCCACCACCGCCGCCGACGTCCTCACCGATTTCCGCGCGGCGTGGCACGCGCTGAGTGCGGGCCGGCTTCCCGGCCTGGCCGTCCGCCTCGCACGGGGCTACTGACCCCGGGCCGGGGACACCGGCCCCGGCGCCCCCGGCGGGCGCCGGCGCCGATCGCACGGGTGCGCACCGCAGGCGGCATGCGCTGCGCCGAACGGCCGTACCGATGCGTACGGCGCCGCGCTGAGGGGAACTCGCGCACAGTCCGCCCTTACGGCTCCGAGAGAGGGGGCGTCATGCACTGCTACGACTGCTTCAAGGAGGGCACCGAGACCTCGGCCATCGCGGTCTGTGTCGACTGCGGGGCAGGTGTGTGCGACCGCCATATGCACAGCGACCCCGAGCCGGTGCGCCGGTCGATGAGCGTCGGCCAGGTCTGGTCCTCGCGCGACTCGCGCCGGATGATCTGCCTCGTCTGCCACGACGTGCTGCAGCAGAACCAGAAGGGCTGAGACCCCGGGTCTCCGGGCCCGGGCGTCAGGAGCCCAGCAGGCGGAAGAGGCCGCCGTCCGGGTCGCGGAGGGTGGCGACCCGACCGTGCGGAGCGTGCTGGACGGGTGAGACCACGGTGCCGCCCGTCCGCTCCGCGGCACCCAGTGCCGCGTCGATGTCGTAGGCGCGGAAGTACACGTCCCAGCGGGTGCGTACCTGGGGGTCGGAAGCAGCCTCGACGCCGCCTCCGCGGAGCCCGGCGACGGTCTCGCCGTCCACCAGGATGTGCACCTCGTCGCTCTGCTCCTCGTAACTCACCCCGTGGCTGGGGTTCTTCGTCCAGTCGAGCACGGCACCGTAGAAGAGCGCTGCGGCGAAGGCGTCGCCGGTGCGCAGCTCCAGCCAGGCCGGTGCGTGCCCCGCGCCGACCGCCCAGCCGCGCGGCAGCTCTCCCTGCCAGACGCCGAACGCCGCACCGTAGGGGTCGGCGGCCATGGCCGCCCGGCCCTCGCCGACCCGGAGCGGTCCCACGGCGACGGTGGCGCCCCGCTCGCGGACCCGTTCGCAGACGAGGTCGGCGTCGTCCACGGAGAAGAACACCGTCCAGCGGACCGGGAGCTGCCAGGAGACGGCTGCCTCGTTGAAGCCCGCCACCGGGTCGCCCTCCCTGGTGGCCGTGCGGAATCCGGGGCCCAGGGAGCTGTCGGTGAAGGACCAGCCCAGTACGGAGCCGTAGAAGTCCTCGGTGGTCTGCCGGTCCCGGACGGTCAGACTGACCCAGCAGGGCACTCCGGGTACGGAATCCATCACGTCACCTCAAGCCTCCTGCCGCTTCCCTTCGCACGTCGGCGGGCGTATTCCGTCCCCGGACGCCGGAGTGCCCACCAGGCCCGGGGGCAAACGGGCAGCGGGCGGGAGCGACAGCATCATGTCGGCTTTTACGTGTTTTGTCCGGCCTGTGTCGGGTACTGGCCCTGTGCACCGCTTTCTCGGCCCGCGGGCCGTGGGGTGCCGTGTTCCGTGCCGCCGAGCACCGCCGTGCGCCTCCGAGGAGTTGCCATGATCGCCCACCCCGACACCCTGCGAGAGCTGCTCAGCCGCTACGAGGCCCTCCGCGACCGGTCCGGGGACCGGCAGGAGCTGGACGATGTCTCGTACACGCTCTGCGTCTCCACGGGGACCCGCGACATCCACGACGCGGTGCGGGCGGCCCGGGCCCATATCGCGGGGGTCCGCGCGGCCTGAGCGGGGCGTGGCGGCGCGGCCGGGGTCACGCCGCGGGCGCGGGATCCGCCCGGGGCCCCTGCGCGGCGCGCAAGGCCGCCTTCCCGGACGTGCGCCTGGAGCCGGACGTGCTCTTCGTCGACGACGGTGACATCCTCACCGCCGCGGGCAGCGCGGCCGCGCTGGACCTGGGACTGCACGTGGTGCGCCGCGACCACGGCGCCGAAGTCGCCAACGCGGTGAGCCGCCGCCTGGTCTTCGCCGCGCACCGGGACGGCGGGCAGCGGCAGTTCGTCGAGCGGCCGCTGCCCGCCGTCCCGGAGGAGTCGCTGGCAGCTCTGCTGGCGTGGGCCCGGGAGCGGCTGGACCAGCCCCTCACCGTGGCCGATCTGGCGGCCCGGGAAGCGGTCAGCGCCGCCACTCTGCACCGCCGCTTCCGCGCCCAGCTCGGCACCACCCCGCTCGCCTGGCTGGTCGGCGAGCGGGTCGCACTGGCCTGCCGGCTGATCGAGCGCGGAGAGGAGCGGCTGGACGTCGTCGCCCGCGCGAGCGAGCTCGGCACCGCCGCGAACCTGCGCTCCCGGCTCCGCCGGGAGACCGAACTGAGCCCGTCGGCATACCGCAGGCGCTTCGGCCGGGTCGAACTCCCGGCCGCGTCCGGACGTGAACCGGCCCCGCGCGCGGTACGGACGAGGGCGAGGGGCCGGCCGCGGCGCGGCCGGCCCCGTTGTCATGCGGTCAGCAGCCCGGAGGTGTCCAGCACCTGCCGGATCGCGGTGCCGTCCGCCAGCGCTTCCAGCGACCGGTTGACATGCTCCGTCGCCAGCTCCACCGTCCCGGTGTGCAGCTCCTCCACCGGCAGCAGCCCGGCACGCCACAGCCCCAGGAAGCGCGGGATGTCGCGACTGGGCACCGCGTCGCCCATGTACGAGCCCAGCAGCGACTTCCCCTCGCCCGCGAAGGCCGCCGCCGGGACGGTGTCCAGCATCCTGCCGGGCCCGGGCAGCCCCACCGAGGCGACCTTCCCGCCGCGGCGCACCGTGGCCAGGCACGCCGCCGTCACCGCGGGGCTGCCCACCGCCTCGACGGCGACCTCGGCGCCGCCACCGGTCCACTCCGGTACCGCCTCGGCGGCCTCCTCGGGAGCGCACGCGTGGGTGGCGCCGAGGCGCAGCGCCAGCTCCCGCTTGGCCGGCACCGGGTCGACGGCGATCAGCGGCGCGGCTCCTGCCGCGCGGGCCCCCAGCACTGCCGAGAGGCCGACTCCGCCCAGCCCGTGCACCACCGCGGACTGCCCGGTCCGCAGGCCGGCCGTGTTCAGCACCGCACCCGCCCCCGTCAGCACCGCGCAGCCGAACAGCGCGGCGATCGAGAACGGTATGTCCGCCGGGATCGGCACCAGCGACTCCTGCGCCACCACCGCGTACTGCGCGAAGGCGGAGACACCGAGGTGGTGGTGGACGGTACGCCCGGCGGCGTCCCGCAGCAGCGGCGGTCCGTGCAGCAGCCCGCCCGAGCCGTTCGCCGTCGCTGCCGCCGCGCACAGCCCCGGCCGGCCTTCGGAGCACCGGGCGCACCACCCGCAGCTCGGCACGAACACCAGGGCCACGTGCTCGCCCGTCGCCACCCGGTCCACGCCGGGGCCGGTCTCCTCGACGACCCCGACGGCCTCGTGGCCCAGCGTCATCGGCAGCGGCCGCACCCGGTCGCCGTTGACGACCGACAGATCCGAGTGGCACAGCCCCGCGGCGGCCGTCCGGACCAGTACCTCGCCTTCCCGCGGAGCGCCCAGCTCCAGCTCTTCCACTTCGACGGGGCGGGTCGCACCGTAGGGGCGAGCCGTACTCACCTCGCGCAGCACGACCGCCCGGGTCCTCACGGCGCCATCTCCCCGAGCGGGGTCAGCCGCACCACATCCCTGGACTCCAGCAGCGGCACGATCCGCCCCGGCACCAGGTCCCGGAAGTGCGCGGTGGCGCAGTGCGCGGTGAAGTCGGCCTCGGTGGCGTACTCCTCGTACAGGACCACGGTGCGCGGGTCCTCGGTGCCCTGGTGCACCCGGTACCGCAGGTTTCCGGGCTCGCCGCGGGAGGCTGCGGCCAGCTCCGCGAGCAGCGCGAGGACCTCCTCCTCCCTGCCCGGACGGGTGCGGTAGCGGGCCACCACGACACAACTGCTCTCACTCATCGTTCATCAGCTCTCTGTGGGGGACGGCAGCCCGTCCCGGGTCAGGTGCCACAGCCGGGGGTCGGAGGTGGCAGCGGCGACGGCGCCCAGCTCCAGCGCCGCCGCGACGTCCTGCGGCGACTGCACGAATCCGGCGGCCACGTGCGGCGACATCGCGCGCAGCGCCGCGGGCTCCATCCGTGCCACGATCGGCGCGGGCATGACTTCCACAAGGTCGGGCAGGCCGCGGGCCACGGCGTCCAGGCTGCGGTTGAGGTTGGAGCGGTCGGTGACGAACACCTTCTGCATCGTCAGCAGCCCCAGCGGGCGGCCCTTCTCCACCAGCGAGAGGCGGGTGCTGACCACTCCGGCGGCGCCCATGTGCTTGAGGAATTCCAGCGCTCCCCGGTCCTGGGCGAGGCCGGGGGAGGAGTCGACGTTGACGAGGACCGTCTTGCCCGCCCGGCCCAGCGCCGGAACGACCTGCGGAAGCCTGCCCACCGGCACCGAGGCGAGGATGCACACGGTGGCGGGAGCGGTCAGGAAGTCCTTCAGATGCTGGACGCCGACCACCGAGGCGACAACGGGTACTTTCGCGAACGCGGCGGACAGCCGGCGGTCGGGCCTCGGGGCGCCGGACCGGGGGTGCACAGTCATGGTCTGCCTAGGCTCTCTTCAGCTCAGCGGGGAGGTACCGAAGCGGCTGGGGAGGCCCAGCTTTCCAGGATTGAGTATGCCGGTCGGATCCAGCGCCTCCTTCACCGCCGTGAACGCCGCGAACCCGGCACCGAGCGCCTCGGGCAGATAGGGGCCTCGCAACAGCCCGCAGCCGTGGTGGTGGCTGAGTGCGGCGCCGTGCCGCAGCAGCACCGCGTTGGCCGCGTCCCACACCGACCGGTACCAGGTGCGCCGCTCGGCCGGATCGACGTCCCCGCGCAGCGAGAAGTAGACGCAGGCGCCGTCGCCGTAGGCGTGCGACTGGTGCGCCGAGGCGGCCAGCGTGCCGGGCACCGACTCGATCGCGGCCACCACCTCGTCGTAGACGACCGGCAGATCCCTCCAGCTCGCGGCCATCTCCAGGGTGTCGGCGACGAAGCCGGGGGAGGCGGTGAAACCGTCGGAGGACTTGCCCACCAGCATCCGCTCGTCCAGCCACCGGGCGAAGACCGTCTCGCTGTCCAGTTCGGGCCCGTACTTCTCGCACACCGCCCGGCTGACGGCCAGCGTCGCGTCCACCAGTGTCGGATCGCCCTCGTCGGCGATCAGCAGCAGATTGGTGTCCGGGTGGCCGAAGTGGACGCCGCTCTCCAGCCGGTCGTAGAGGCGCAGCACGGCCGGGTTGGCGCCGCGCTGCAGGACGCGGCGGCAGGCCTCCAGCCCCTGGGCGAACGTCTCGAAGCCGAACGCGAGCGCCCTGGCGTACTCCGGCAGCGGATGCACCCGCAGCCGTACGGCGACGATGACGCCCAGCGTGCCCTCGGAGCCGACGAACAGCTGGCGCAGATCGGGGCCGGTGGCGGCGCGCGGGTAGTCGCCGTAGGTGGCGCGGGAGCCGTCCGCGTGGACCACGTCCACCCCGGTGACCATGTCCTCGATCTTCCCGTAGCGGGTGGAGAGCTGCCCAGCGCCCCGGCAGGCGACCCAGCCGCCCACCGTGGAGAGGGCGAACGCGGACGGCCAGTGCCCTGTCGTCACCCCGTACGACTCCTGCAGCTCCTTCTCGAACAGGTCACCGAACATCCCCGCCTCGACGTCCACGACCATCGACTCCCGGTCGACGGAGCGGATGCGGTCCAGGCCGCACAGGTCGAGCACCACCCCACCGAAGACCGGGAGCGCCGCACCGGTGACGTTGCTGCGCCCCGCCGAGGCCGTCACCGGGACGCCCGCCCGATGGCAGATCCGCAGCACGGCGGCCACCTGGTCGGCGTCGGCGGCCTCCACGACCACCGCGTCGGGCGTGGCCGGGCGGCCCTCCGTCTCCCCGATCATCGAACCGGCCCACCAGTCACGGGTACGGACGACCACCTCGGCGCGGCCCGTGTGCACGGCGCGCGCGGCGCTGCGCAGCTCTTCCACGACCTCCGCGGGCACCTCGACCGGAGCGTGCTGGAGCGCGGCGGGGCCCTCGCCGACCGGCGTGCGCTGCGCCCAATTCGCGGGGCTGGGGGCGCCCACGGTGTAGCGGCCCCGATTGAAGGGGTGGGTGACGGTCTGACGGCTGATCATGCGGTTGCTCCTTCGTGGGTGCCGGGCGTTCCGGTGGTTCCGGAGTCCCCGAACAGGACGGCTTTCTCGTGGCGGACGGCGTCGAGGTAGTCGGTGACCTGGCGCTGCACCTGCTGTGCGCTGAGGCCCAGTTCGCGGCCGAGCAGCGCACCGACGGCCGGTGCCGCCGCGGCCGAGGCATCGCGGGCGAAGAGCCTGGCCCGCAGCCTGCGGGAGAGCACGTCGTCCACCGAGCGCGCGAGTTCGGCGCGGGCGGCGTAGACGACCTCGGCGCGGGTGTGGGGCAGCCCGGCGACGACGGGTTCGGCCAGCGACGGATCCTCGGCGATCAGGTCGTGCACGAAACGCGCCTCGGTGCCGTAGCGCTCGCCCAGATGCGCGGCCAGCCCGCCGGAGGCGGCCACGGCTTCCGCGTCGTAGCCCGCGCCGCCGAGCAGCGGCAGCCGCACCGTGCGGCTCCTGGGTCCCCTGCCCCGGCCGGGGCGGCTCAGGGCGCCGCGGTCGCCGAGCACGCCGAGTACTCTGTTCACGACCAGCTCGCCCATGTGGCGGCTGGTGGTCAGTTTGCCGCCGGTGACGGTCACCATGCCGCTGGGCCCGACGGTGATGTGGTGGTCGCGGCTCATGTCGAGGGTGGCGCCCTGCTTGCCGCCGACCAGGGGGCGCAGCCCGCCGATGGAGCCGATCACGTCGTCGGGGGCCAGTTCGGCGTCGAACGCGGTCCGCGCCCCCTCCAGCAGGAATTCCATCTCCTCGCGGGTGCAGTGCACCTCCTCCGGCGAGCCCCGGTAGTCGGTGTCGGTCGTGCCCAGCACCACCGTGTCGCCCCAGCGGGTGCAGGTGGCGCGGCGGGCCCGGCCGGGGATCGGCACGGTGACGGTGCAGTCGATGCGCAGCTTGTGCCACGGCACCACGATGTGGACGCCCTTGGCGGGGCGGACCCGTGCCGTGTGGTCCGCCTCGGCCATGGCGTCGAGCCGGTCGCTCCACACCCCGGTGGCGTTGACGACGGCATGGGCACGGATGTCCACCTCCGCGCCGTCGACCGTGGCCTTGGCGCCGCAGGTCCTGCCCCCGCTGTTCAGCAGCGCGTCCACCCGGGCGCCGTTGAGGACGGCGGCCCCCAGCGAGGCGGCCGTGCGGGCCACGGTCAGGGTGAGGCGGGCGTCGTCGGCGCGGCTGTCGAAGTACATCAGGCCGCCCGTGAGGCTGTCGGCGCGCAGCGTCGGCGCGTGCGCCAGCACCTCGTCGGCGGTCAGTCGCTGGTGCAGCTTGCCGATGCGCCAGCCGCCGGCCAGGTCGTAGGTCCACAGCAGTCCTTCGAAGCCCTTGGCCAGCCGCGGATCGAAGACCCCCTCCCGCTCCAGGACGGGGAAGAGGAACGGCAGCCGGTGCACCAGGTGCGGCGCGTTGCGGCGGAAGCGGTGCCGCTCCAGCAGCGAGTGGCGGACGAGGGCGATGTTGCCCTGCTCGATGTAGCGCAGGCCGCCGTGCACCATCTTCGAGGACTTCGAGGAGGTGCCGGAGGCGAAGTCGTCCCGTTCCACCAGCGCGGTGCGCAGCCCGCGCGAGGCCGCGTCCAGCGCGGTGTAGGCCCCGGTGATGCCGCCGCCGACGACGAGCACGTCGAACTGCTCGTCCGCCAGCCGCCGGGTGGTCCGCTCCCGGTCGAGCAGCAGCGTCGAGCGGCGTGTCGCCCGTGCCGAGCGGCCCGGCTTGCGGGCAGGCATGGTGATCACAATCAACTCCAGGTAGTGCGGTACGGCGGCAGGTCGGCCGCCGCGGTCGTGCGTGCCGTGGTGCGGTCAGGGATGTGCGTAGGCGGAGGGCGGGCGCGGGCGGGGCGGGGTGTCCGCGACGGGTTCCGGCGCGGGTGGCCGGCCCGGCTCCGCTGGTGCGCGCCTTCCCGGGACGGGTCCGGCGGGTGGCCGTGCGGTACGGCGTGGTGCCAGCGCCCTTCGTGCCGTGGCGGGCGTCAGCCCAGCTGGGCCGCCGTCAGCTCCCGCCATGCGGCGCGCTGCTCCTCGCGCGCAGCGGGAGTGGCCCGCGGGCTGAAGACGCGGCCGCTCGGCTGTGCCTCCACGACCTCCTCCAGCGAGGACCAGAGCCCGGCGCCGACCCCCGCCAGGTACGCGCTGCCGCGCAGACTGGCCGTCGCCGACTCCGCCACCCGCTCCAGTTCCATGCCGACGAGATCGGCCAGGGTCTGCAGCAGGTGGTCGCTGCCCGCTACCCCGCCGCCGCAGCGCAGCCGCCGCAGCGGCGCGCCCATGGTGGCGGCCACTCCCTCGACCAGATCGCACACCGAGTGCGCGATGCCCTCCAGCACCGCCCGGGCGATGTCCGCCCGGGTGGTGGCCAGGCTGAGCCCGGTGAGTGCCCCGGTGGCCGCGGGCCGCCACACCGGGACGCGCACTCCGGCCAGGGCCGGGAAGAAGCGCGGGCCCTCCGGTGTCGGCGAGGCCGTGGCCGCCAGCTCGCCGATCTGCCGCGGGGTCTCGAACAGTCCCAGGTCGTCGCAGAGCCAGCGGAGCGCCGAGCCGGTCGCGGAGGTGTAGGCCTCCAGACTGAAGAGGGTGCGGTCGCCCTGCCGCCAGCCCGGCTGGGCCAGTACTCCGGCGATCCCGGGCCGGGGCAGTGCGGGTTCGGCGCCGGTCGTCACGTCGACGAAGGCTCCGGTGCCCAGCACGCACATGCCCGATCCGGCCTCCAGCCCGCCCAGCGCCAGCAGCGCGGCGTGCTGGTCGCCCATGGAGGCGGCGAGCGGCACACCGATCCCGAGCGTCCCGGCGTCGGTGCGGCCCAGGTCGGCGTCGTCGGCGCGCAGCTCGGGCAGCAGGTCCAGCGGGAAGCCCTGGTGGGCGATCCACTCGGTGTCCCAGGCGTGTTCGCGCAGCAGGTAGCCGCCGGTCGACCCGGCGTTGGAGGCGGTGGTGGCGTGGGTGGCGCCGCCGGTGAGTTGCCAGATCAGCCAGGTGTCGACGGTCCCGAACACCAGCCTCCCGGCCCGGTGCGCGGCGGCGATCTCGGGCCGCTCGGCGAGTTGGCGGGCGGCCCACAGGAAGGGCGCCCGCGAGCCGACCGGCCGTCCGGTGCGGGCCAGCAGCACCGGGTCCCACTCGGACTCGTAGGCGAGCAGGTCCTGGGCGTAGCGGCGGTCCTGCCAGACCACTGCGGGCAGCAGCGGCCGGCCCGTGACCCGGTCCCACAGGATCGCGGTCGCCCGCTGCGTGGTCAGTGCGGCAGCCGTGACGGTGACACCGGCGGCGGGGGCCGCGGCGAGTGCCTCCCGGCACACCTCCAGGGTGGCACTCCAGATCTCCGCCGGGTCCTGTTCGACGCGCAGCGGGTCGGGGTGGCTGACTGCGATCGGCCGGTAGCTGACGTGCTCGACCGAGCCGTCGTCGAGGACGAGGCCGGCCCGGGTGCCCGTGGTGCCCTCGTCGACGGTGAGGACGGCGGCGCGGGCCGTGGACCGGGTCCGGGAGGCGGTCGGCGTGCTCACGGCTGCCCCTCTCCCGCCCGGACCGGGCTCGGCGGGAGGGGGACCCCGGCGGGGCCGGCGGCCGGGGTGAGCTCGTCCGGGGAGGCCGCGGCCCGGGTCGGGTCCCACTTGACCAGCAGGCACGTCAGCATGCCCAGCAGCGGGACGGCGGAGAGCATCAGGAAGGTGTCGCCCAGCCCCATCGCCTCTTTGATCTGCGGGAAGAGGTACAGCCCGATGACCGAGCCGAAGCTGCCGATCATCCCCGTCACACCGGTGCCCAGGGCGCGCACGTCGCTGGTGTAGGAGAGCGCGGCGATGGACTTGCCGTTGGCGCCGGGACCGGCCGAGTGACAGAGGATGAAGCACACCGGCAGGCAGAACGCCACCACCAGCGGTGCCTTGCCGAAGGTCAGCCCCATCAGCAGCAGCGCTGCGCACACCCCGCCGAAGCCCCAGGCGGAACTCATCCGCAGGCCAAGTCTGCGTCCGAAGAACGCGGAGGCGAGTCCGCCCGCGATACCGACCGCGTTGAAGACCATCGAGCCGATCGTCGCCTTCTCGAAGCTCTCCCCGAAGATCGTCAGGCTGATGACCGGCAGATACCAGCCCACCGCGAAGTACTGCAGGGCCTGTGCCAGGGAGATCACCGACGACAGCACGGTGCGCGGCAGATAAGCGCCGCGGAACAGCACCCCGGCGTCCCGGAACCCCACGGTGCGCTGCCCGGTGCCCGGACCGGCGCCCGGTGCCGCGGCGGTGGCGGGTTCGGGCGCCGCGACGGTGGCGGTGAGCCCGTACATGCGGCGCAGGTTGCGCACCGCCTCCTCCAGCCGGCCCTTGCCGGCCAGCCACGCCGGACTCTCCACCAGGAAGGCCCACTGGAGGAGGAGCAGCACCGCCGCGATCACTCCGGCCGACCCCAGCGACCAGCGCCAGATGTCCTGGCCCACGTCCAAGTGGTAGAAGCCGAGCGCCAGCGCGAGATTGCCGGTGGTGGCCACGTACCAGACGGCCTGCCACAGGTTCAGCCGCCCGCTGCTGGCCTTGGGGGTGTACTCGGCGAGCAGCGCCATCGCGACGGCGAAGTCCACCCCGTAGGCGACGCCGACCAGGACGCGGCCCAGCCACACGGTCGTGAAGTCGCCGGAGAACGCGGCGAGCAGGGCGCCGGCGACGGCGAAGACCTTCGCGGCGAGCAGCGGGGGCACCCGGCCGATCCGGGTGGCCACCCAGCCGCCCACGGGGTTGAAGAGGATCGCCAGGAAGGGCGCTGTCGCGGTCAGTACGGAGATCTGGGTGCTGCTGAGGTGCATCTGGTCGGTCATCGGGCCGAGTCCCGCGCTCAGCGCTGCGTTGGCGTACGCGTCGAGGAACAGCCCGCCGAAGGCGAGATACCAGGAGAGCCGCGCGCGGCCGCTGACCACTTTCAGCCCGTCGATGAGCGCGACGATGTCGGCGACGCCGCTGACGCCGGGTGCGCCGCGGCTTCCGGCGCTGCCGGTGACACTCGGTGGTTGTGCCATCATTCCGCCTTTTCAGGAGGACCTGTCCGATGGCACAACGCGAGAAAATGCAGACACAGCGGAGCCACCGACAGGTGGTCTGTGTCTGTGCCTGCCTCAGAACTACGGTCGGACCGTAGAGAGTCCGTCAAGGACCGGTCGTACGGAAGGAAGTTAAGAACGCAAGACCAGTTTCCGTCAAGAGTTACGGGAAGATTTCCCCGGCGGTCACTGCCGGGACGGTGCTTCGCGGGCGCTCTGCCAGAGTGTGCCCATGGGTGAGAACAAGCAGCGGATGCTGGCGGGAGACTGGTATCTCCCGGGCGACGAGGAACTGCTGGCGGACACGGTGCGGCGGGCCGAGCTGTGCGAGGCTTACAACGCGTCCGGCACCGCCCCGCCCCAGGAGCGGCGCCGGATACTGGAGCGGCTGGTCGGGGACCTGGGCGAGGGTGTCCGCATCCGTCCGCCCTTCCACTGTGACTTCGGCGGCCGGCTGTCGATCGGCGCTGGCACGTTCGTGAACTTCGGTGCCGTCTTCCTGGACGCGGCGTCCATCACCGTCGGACGCGACGTGCAGATCGGCCCCTATGTGCAGCTGCTGACCCCGACGCACGAGATGGACGCCGAACGGCGCCGCGCGGGCTGGGAGAAGGCGCTGCCCATCACCATCGGTGACAACGTGTGGCTCGGTGGCGGTGTGATCGTCTGCCCCGGTGTCACGATCGGCGCGGACACTGTCGTCGGGGCAGGCGCGGTCGTCACCGCGGACCTTCCGGGCGGTGTGCTGGCCGTGGGCAACCCGGCGCGGGTGGTACGCGAGCTCTAGGAGCTGCCGTCAAGGGCCAGGCCCATGTCAAGGGCGACCGAGGGTGATCCCTGTTCTGCAAGCCGCGCCGGTCTTTCCTGACGGGGGCGATACCGCGCCACGGTATGAGTCGGCTTGAAGCGCCCTTCCGCCATGTTGCGCTGCTTGCAGGGCTGCTTGCGCGCTCGGCCTGGTCCTCGACGCACTCGTGCTGTGGACGACGGAATGCGCGCACGCCGCCGAACAGCTCCGCGCCGCGGGCCACGAGATCCGCAATGAGGGTGTCGCCCGCCTGTCCCTGCTCCACCACCGCAGTCCGAACCTGCTTGGCCGCTGCCGCTTCACCGCCTCCCCTCGGCCGCCGGGGCGCTGCGCCCGCTGCGTGATCCGGACGCACCCGAACCGGACGAGGCCGGCGACGGGAGCGAGCGGGAGTACCGCGGGCGCGCGCGTCCTTCGGGTCAGCTCCCGCGCGGGGCTCCGTGGCGCAGGCCGTCGAGGAGGAGGGCGGTGATCTGCCGGGCTTCGTCGACCCATCCCTCGGTCACGTGCATGGCGCAGATGCCGCCCAGGGCCCGCAGCAGGGTGGGCCCGGTCACGTCGCCGCGGACAGCGCCGGCCGCGCTGCCGGCGTCCAGCAGCCGGGTGAGGGCGTCGCCCATGCGGGTGCGGGCGTCGTCGAAGACCGGTGAGTTCGTCGCCATGATGTTCTCCAGCGCCACGGACATCCCCTTGCCCACAGCGGCGTGGTCCACGAGCAGCAGCAGGAACCGCCGCAGGGCCTCCTGCGGGGGGTGCTGGTCCAGCAGGTCGCCGGGTGCGGCGCACAGTTCGTCGACCTCCTTGCGGTAGACCTCCTCGATCAGCGCCTCGCGCGTCTCGAAGTGGCGGTAGAGCGTGCCCACGGCGACGCCGGCGCTGCGGGCGATGTCCTCCACGTGGGCGTCGGTGTCGCCGCCGAGGAACGCTTGGCGGGCCGCGGACAGCAGGGCCTCGCGGTTGCGTCGCGCGTCGGCGCGCAGCGGGCGTGACGAGGGCAAGGAACCTCCATAAGGTGAGTCCGGTTCCGGTTACGTGTACTGTTTCCGGAGTCAGGTTCATCTTACGGAGGGGGTTTCCCATGCCGGACACCGACGAGGGTCTGGACGGTCTGCGAGTGCTGGTCACCGGCGGCAGCCGAGGCCTGGGCGCGGCGACGGTGCGCCGCTTCGTGGCCGCGGGCGCGACCGTGCTGACGGCCTCCCGCAGCCGGCCCGAGGAGGACGGTGGCGCCACCTTCGTGCCGGCGGACCTCTCGACGCAGGAAGGCGTGGCCCGGCTCGGCCGGCGGGTGCTCGACCGGGTGGGCGGCGTGGACGTGCTCGTGAACAACGCCGGCGCGGCCAGTGCCCCGGCGCCGACCCTGAGCCGGTCCGACGCATCCTGGCGGGCGGACCTGGGGATGAACCTCCTCAGCGCCGTGCGTCTGGACCGCGCCCTGGTGCCGGGAATGGTCGAGCGGGGCTCCGGCGTCGTCGTGCACGTCTCCTCGATCGCCAGCCAACTGCCTCAGCGCACCGAGGCGTCGTACGCCGCGGCCAAGGCCGCGCTCAACACCTACAGCCGTGAACTGGCCACCGAGGTCGGCGCGCACGGGGTGCGTGTGGTCTGCGTCCTGCCCGGCTTCGTCGTCACCGACGGCGCCACCGCCCACCTCCGGCACATGGCCGGGGAGCAGGGCGTGACCATCGACGAGGTCACGCAGCAGATCGTGGATCACCTGAACGTTCCCATGGGCCGCCCGGGGGACCCCGAGGACGTCGCCGAGATGATCGCCTTCCTCGCCTCCGGCCGCGCGAAATGGCTCACCGGGGCGCAGTTCCGGGTCGACGGCGGCATCATCCCGACCGTCTGAGCACCGTCACCACTCAGCCCGACGAACAGGACCAGCATCATGTCCATAACCCTGAGTTCCGTGGTTCTCGACGCTGCCGGCATCGAGGCCGAGAGCGCCTTCTGGCACCGGCTGCTCGGTGGCTCGATCCATCGCACATCCACCCATCACTTCATCCAGGCCCCCGGCCTCCCGGTCGTCGTCGTCCAGTACGCCCCCGAACATCTCGCCCCGAGCTGGCCGGACGGTACCTCCCAGCAGATGCACCTCGACTTCGGCGTCGGGAGTCTCGCGACCGCCGACCGCGCGGCCACCGACGCCGGCGCCACCCGGCTGCGGCCCACCGAGGAGATCACTTCGGAAACCCGCGCCGGCAGCTGCGTCTACGCCAGCCCGGCCGGACATCCCTTCTGCCTGCGCGCGGCCCGGGTGCATTGAGCACGAGTGCTGTCGACGCTTGCCGGGCTCGGCCATGACGAAGACCTCCGCTGTGGTTGGAGCCGCCCAAGGGCTGCGCCGCAGGGGGTCTTCGTCTCCCACCGCGATGCCCGGCTGACCGCCCACGGCGGACGGCCGCCGGTCGAGCGTCTCCGTGCGGGACACCCCGGGCGGAGCCGGGGTGTCTCCCCGGCCCACAGCTCACCAGGGGGCGCGTCGGCAGCCGGGCCCGGAAGGGCCTACCGGTACAGGCTCGACGGCCTCCCGGACTCTCGTTCGTCGCGCTGTGCGGCCGCCCGGGCGCGGCAGGTGTTCGCGCGGACGTGCGACCGGCTCGCGGGGCGCGCATGCTGGAAGGGGCCCGGGGAGTCACCGCTCGAGTGAGGAGAAGCCCCATGCAGCACGACGAGTTCATCGGTCAGGTACAGGCGCGGGCCCACCTTGACAGCCGGGGTGCGGCCGAGGCGTGCACCCGCGCCACCCTGGAGACGCTGGCCGAGCGCATTCCGGCCCCGCTGGCCGACCATCTGGCCGCGCAGCTTCCGACGGAGCTGGGAGAGCATCTGCGCCGCATCGAGTACGCGCCGGACATCCCGCAGACCGGGGTGCGGATGAGCCGGCAGGAGTTCTTCGACCGCGTCGCGCGGCGGGCCGGGGCGCAGCCGCCGAAGGCCGTGCACGAGGCCCGGACGGTGGTCGAGTTGCTGGGTGAGGCGACCCAGGGCGCATTGACCGAGCGCATCCGGCAGTCGATGGACGACGAGCTCGCCTCCGTCCTCTTCGCCGGGAGCACCGGTTCGGCCCACGCCCACTGACGGCCCGCGCCCGCCGGCGGCAGGCGCCCCCCGCCGCCCGGCCCGCCCCTCCCGCTCGGTTCGGTGTGCCCCGTCGGCGTCCGGCCCCGGGCCGCCCGGTCCGGACGCCGACGTCGGCACCGCCGTCACCGCGACGCCTTCACCTCCCGGGCCGGTGTCTGTGCCTCCCCGGCGGCCGGCTCCCGGGTGGCCGAGCGGGGCACCGCAACCCGCGCGGAGTGCCCGGTGCCCCCGGTGGCGCGGGTCGCCTCCGCCGCCCGGGACGCGGCCACATGCCGGCACACGCCCGCGACCAGCCGCGGAGCCGTGAAACCCGCGCCGTGCACGAAGCGCATCGCGGGACCGAACGAAGGCGCCGTCAGCAGTCCAGCGAAGAACAGGCCCGGGTGCGAGGACTCGAAGTCGTGGCCCAGCCAGGGGCCGTCGCTGTCCCCGACCCGGCGCAGGGTCTCCCGCAGGGTGGAGTCCAGCAGCCCGAGCCGGAACAGCTCCGGAGCGAATCCGGTGGCGGACACCACGTGGTCGGTCTCCAGCGTCCGTGCCGTGCCGTCCGCCGCTCTCAGCCACAGCCGCACCCGGGAGCCGGGGCCGTTCCCCACTCGTCGGATCCCGCCCGCGGTGCGGTCGGCCGCTGTGATGGTGTGCCCCAGCAGGGTCGGCACGGCGGGCTCGAACCGTTCCCGCAGCCACCAGGCCCCCGCCGGGCCCAGGGCGTTCCGGGCGATGTGCAGCCGCAGCGCGGTGGGCAGCCGCCGCACCGCGCCCGGGTGCCGGGACCACACCCAGGTCGGCCAGCCGGTGCCCAGCGCGCTGTGCGGGTCGAGCAGGCCGCCGAGGCGGCCGCGGTCGAGCGGCTTGGGAGGGGTGTTCCAGTTCAGGCGGGGAGCCCGGGCCACCACCCGCGGTTCGGCGCCCGCCTCGGCGAGCAGCGCCGCGGTCTCCAGCGCCGCCTGCCCGGCGCCGACCACCGTCACGTCCTGGCCTCGGAACCGGCTCAGGTCGCGGTGGTGGGTGCTGTGGGAGGCCAGATCGGCGGGGAGGCCGCGCAGCGCCGCCGGCCGGTGCGCGAACGGCAGCACTCCGACGGCGAGGGCCACCGCGCGGGTGGTGAGCTGCTCGCCCTCCGCGGTACGGATCCGGAAGCCGGACTGGTGCGGAGCGACCCGGGTGACGGTCAGGTCCTCGGCCGGGGGAGCGGCCCGGCTGCCGAACCAGGTGCCGTACTCGGTGAAGGTGTCCAGCGGCAGCGGGCGGCGGTGGCCCACCTCGATGCCCCGGTCCGCGCAGTAGGCGGTGAGCGTGTGGGCGCTCTCCGGGTCGGAGAGCGCGGAGGCGCCGGGCTCGGACTTGAGGAACATGCCGCGCGGCATGTGGTCCCGCCAGGAGGCCATCGGCCTGCCGAGGACCCGCAGGCGCAGTCCCGCCGCCGCCGCGTGCGAGGCGATGGACAGTCCGTAGGGGCCGGCGCCCACCACTACGAGGTCGTACATGGATTCCTTCTCTCTGTGTGCGGTGTCGGCTCTGTGTGCTGCGAGCCCTCCGGTCCGGGCGCGGGGTGCGCCGGGCCCGCGGTGGCGGGGCGCGCCGTACTCGCGGCGGGCCCCGGGGTGGTTCCCGCGCTGCCGGTGCGCAGCCGCGCGAGCAGGGCGGCCGGGCGTGCTCCCCTCGCCAGACAGCGGCCCAGCCAGCCCGCGGCCATCGCGGCGAAGGGCAGCGGGTCGTCGGTGGCGAACCAGGCGCGCTCGACCGGGCCGCGCGATGCGGCCGCCGGCACGGGCCCGCGGGCCCGCGGGCCCAGCAGCGCGGACAGCAGTGCGTAGTTCTCCACGACGAAGACCCGGCCCGGCCCCCCGCGCGGTTCGGGCACGGCACGCCCGGTCAGATGCAGGTGCTGAGCCCTGACCACGTCCAGTCCTGCGCGGTCGGTGAAGAGCCGGAACTGCGCCCCGGGGCGCGGATTGAAGTCCACCAGGTGGTGGACGCCGGTGACCGGGTCGAGCCTGAAGTCGAGGTCGAGGATGCCGCGGTAGTCCAGGGCCGCCGCGAGGCGGGCCGCGGCTTCCTGCACGGCGGGGCACGGCAGCCAGGTCCCCACCGCGGTCAGCCCGGTGCGGGGCGGCCAGGAGCGCTCCTTGCGCCCGGCGCCGCCGACCAGGAACCGCCCGCCCTCGGCTGCGTATCCGTGGAAGAACCAGTCGGCTCCCGGCGCGTCCGGCAGTCTGCGCTGCAGCAGCAGGGCGCTGCCCGCCTCCGCGGTCCGCTCGTACAGCCGCGCCGCCTCCTGCGGGCTGCGGACCAGCGCGGTGCTGCGCAGGCCCGGTGGCAGCAGCCAGGGGCGGCTCCATTTGGCCACCGTCGGCAGCCCGAGCTCCGCGGCGGCGTGTGCTGCCTCGCGCGCACTGCCGGGCAGCACCGTCGGGGGGTGCGCGACCTCGGCGCGGGCGCAGACGGCGGACAGCTCCGCCTTGTCCGCCAGCCGGGCCGGCAGCAGTGGTGCCACCGCGGGCAGCAGGTACCGTCCGGCGAGCCGGGGCGCGAGCCGGGCGGCACCGATCGCCCCCCGGTCGTCCAGCGGAACGAGCACGGCGGGCCTGCCGATCGCCTCGGACGCCGCCAGCAGCGCGCCTTCCAGCGCGGCGTCGGTCGGCGCGCCGCCCGGCCCTGCCGCTGCGGCGGGTCCCGCTGTGTGCACCCGGTGCAGGAAGCGGCTGCGGCCCACCGCGCCGATCCGCGAGCCGACGAGCGCGTGCACCTCCACCCCGGCACGTCCCAGCGACCGGGCGGCTCCCAGGGTGCCGTGGTGGTACGGGTTCGGATCCAGTCGCAGCAGCAGCGCGGGGACGTCCGTGGCGAACGACGGCATGGGGCATGTCCTTCAGGCGTGGGGTGGGCGGGCGGGGCGAGAATCCTGCTGACGGATCATCAGGATTCCGGACCGGCGGATGACCGGACCGCGGGCCGAGGCCGCACAGCGGCCCGGAGGCGACCAGGAGGAGCCATGCGGAGCCACAGACGTCAGCGGATCAGGGCGGTGCTGTGCGGAGGGGTGCTCGCCGCGGGGCTGCTGGCCTCCTGCACCGTGCTGCCGAACGGCGGACCGGGAACCGAGCCGGGCGAGCGACCGCTGCACAGCCCGCAGCCCTCCGCCTCCCCCGGCCCGAGCCGGCCCGCCTCCCCCGCTCCCTCCGCGTCGGCCTCCCCCTCCGCACCGGTCGCCGCCGCCGACCCGGCGGTGGGCGCGTTCCTGGGCTCCGGACCCGAGGGGGTGCGCCGCATCCGCGGGATGGAGCGCTGGCTGGGCGGCACCCGGCTGCGCGCCGGGCACACCTACCTGGCCGGCCGGCGGTGGTCCGACATCGAGGGCCCGCCCCGGTTCCTGGAGCCGTGGGCCCGCTGGCGGCACGCCGACCCGAAGCGGCTTCTGGTGCTCAACGTGCCGATGACCGCCCGCAACGAGGCCGGGCTCTCCGACGCGCGGGTGCGCGCCCTGCTGCGCGAAGGCGCGGCCGGACGCTTCGACGGCCATTTCCGGAAGCTCGCCGAGCGACTGGTGCGCCAGCGCCTCGCAGACACCGTCCTGGTACTGGGCTGGGAGATGAACGGCACCACCTACACACACCGCTGCGGCCCCGACCCCAAGGCGTGGAAGGCGTACTGGCGGCGCATCGTGACCGCCATGCGCGCGGTGGACGGCCAGCGGTTCCGCTTCGACTTCGCGCCCAGCCGGGGCCGGGACGCGATTCCCTGGCCCCGCTGCTACCCGGGCGACGACGTGGTGGACGTGCTCGGCATGGACGCCTACGACCAGCCGCGCGGCATGCGGTTCGAGGAGCAGGTGCGCGAACCCTACGGACTCCAGGCGCACGTCGACTTCGCGGCGCGGCACCGCAAGCCCCTCTCGTACCCCGAGTGGGGGCTGTTCCGCAACGGCGACAACACCGAGTACACCCGCCGCATGCTGGAGTGGATGGACCGGTACAAGCCGCTCTACCAGACCATCAGCGACTACTGCCCGCACGGTGTGTGGCGCTGTGCGCGCAATCCCGCCTCCGCCGCCGTCTACCGGGCGGCGCTGGGCACCGGGACGCAGCCGCCCCGGCAGTCCGGGCAGACGCAGTCCCCGGGGTCCTCGCGCCCCGCGCCGCCCGCCGCCACTCCCCGTCCCTGGTGGAGCCGGTGCTGGGGACTGGGCGACTACTGCGTGCGGCTCGACTGGCTCCGTGCCCTGGGCGGATAGCCGGCGCCCGGACCCGGCCGGCCGCGGTGCCGCGCTCACGCCGTCACTGCCGGGTCCGCAGGCCGCGGAAGGCACGGCCGGGCAGGGCGCGGACCACGGCGCTCAGCGGCCGCCTGCGCAGCAGCCCGGCCGCCAGCTCCCGGGCCGCCGCCTGGCCGGCCAGCAGCCCCAGCGCGGGAGCCAGCTCCCGACGGGCCAGCAGATAGCGGCGGTTGACAGCGGTCACCGGGCGCCAGCGCAACTTGTAGGGCTCGGTGCCGCGCAGCATGCTCAGCGTGCCCCGGCCGCTGGCGGCCGCGTAGTGGGCGTCGTGCTGCAGCAGCATCGTCGCGATGTCCACCCGCTGCTCCCGCAGCGCCGGATCGGCACCGTACAGGTAGCCGCACACCAGATCGCGTGAGGTGAAGGCGACATCGCAGGCGGCCACCCGGCCGCCGATCCGGTACTCGGTCACCGCCGCGTCCCCGCAGGCCACCAACGCGGTCGTGGCACGCACCAGATGCGCGCCGAACCGGGAGCGCAGATGCTCGGGCGTGACACCCCTGCCGCGCCACTGCCGCTCGTGCAGCCGCAGCATCGTGCGCACCGCGTCGGCCACCCGCTCCCCGGTCACGTCGTGCGCCTCGATGCCGAGTTCGGCGATCCGGCGGACCTTGCGCCGGGTGCGCTTGGCGCTGGCGGGTGCCAGCCGCCGCAGCATCTCCTCCATCGGGATGCCGGGCAGCTCCAGACAGGAGGAGTCGGCCAGGCACCGGCTGACCCCCGGCCAGGCCGCGTACAGCCGCTCCGCTGCCCCGCCCGGCCGCACTTCGCGCAGATCCAGCACGGCACTGCGCGAAGCGGAGTGCAAGGCCCGGGCCAGCGCCCCGGCGGCCCGCGGGCAGCTGTCGTCGAGCAGCACGTCCTGGTAGTCGGAGATGCTGCCGCCGAGCGTGACCAGCGCCGGCAGCGGACGGTGCACGAGCATCAGCGGGGCGGCGGCGACCAGGCGGCCGTTCTCCCGCACCAGGACCACCCGCAGCCGGCCGCGGCGCCCGTAGGACCGCCACCACGACCACAGCCAGGCGTGGCTCTGGAACGGCGTCGCCGACCGGTTCCGGGCGCGCAGCGCCTCCCACTCCTCGGCCAGCGCGGCGAACTGCTCCTCAGCGCGGCACAGCGTGGCCGTCAGCCGTACCGGTGGCTGCCCGGAGGCGTCGCCCCGCGCGCTGCGCCACGGGGAGAGGACGGGCCCGGCCAGCCTGCGGCGGGTGGGCGGCGGCAGCGGTGAGGTCATCGGGCCCCCTCCAGCTCCGCGACCGGGCGTTTGGCGGTGCCCGTGTCGTCCGCGCCGGGCGCGGGCGCCGGCACGGCCGCGCCGTCCGCCGTCCGGCGCCGCTGCGGCCGGGCCAGCAGCGCCAGCGCGCCCAGCAGACCGCCCGCACTCGTGCCCACCGCCACCGCGACCGGCATCGAGGGAGAGACCGGTCCGGCCGACGGCGCCGCGTGTGCGACGACCGTCAGCCGTACCCCCGTCCGCTCGGCCGACTTCTTCGCCGTGCCGGTCAACGAGCGGGCCACCGCGTCCGCGTAGTCGGCGGCCCGGCCCGGCCGCGGCGCGCTGCCGGTGATCCGCACCATCGGCGCGTCGGGTGAGGCGGCCGCCCGCACCCGGGAGCGGAGCGCCCCGCGCGGCAGCCCCGCGTCTGCCTCCGCGGCGCCGAGCACGAAGGCGTCCGTGGCCACCTTCCCGTACGCCTGCGCGTAGCCCAGCGCCGAAGCGGCCTCGGCGTGCGGGCCGGGGGAGACCAGCACATAACTGGTGGCCTCGTACCGCGGCTCCGCGAGCGTCGCGTACCCGCCCCCGCCGAGCGCCCCCAGCGCCACGCACACCGGCAGCGGCCACCATCCCGGCACCCGTGAACGGCGCCTGCGGCGATCCCGGCGCGCGGCGGGCCGGTCGTCGTCCCGGCCGCGCCCCGCGTCCGGGACGGCCGTCCCTTCGGTCTCCTCGGTGCTCTCGGCGGACGACTCCGCCGTTGCCGGAGCTGCCTTGGACATGGAACTCACCTCGTTGTCGGGGAACGGTCGGGGGAGGGGGACGGCAGCACCGGGGAAACCGTCCCCGGGGCGCGGACGCGTGCGGTCCCGCCGTCCGGGGGCGTGCCCAGCGCGGCGCGGTAGACCTGCGCCAGGCGCTCGGCGCAGCGCGCGATGTCGTAGCGGAGCACCACCGGCGGCACCGGCAGCCGGGCCGGGCCCACGGCCCGCCCGGTGTCCGCCGCGTGCCGCGCCAGCGCCCCGCGCAGCGCGTCGGCCGGGCTGCCGGGGGAGGCGGCGAACCGGTGTGCTCCCGGCGCCTGCCCGGGCGGCAGGTCCTCGATCGCCGGGCAGGCGGCGTAGAGCACGGGCAGTCCGGCCGCGAGCGCCTCCACGGCCGCCAGACCGAAGGACTCCTCGGGGGACGGCGAGGCGAACACGTCGGCGGCTGCCAGCACCCCCGGCACGTCCGGAGCCGTACCGCGGGGCGGCTGCCCGGCACCTGGCCCGCCTGCGCACTCGCCCAGCAGGCGCACCCGGTCGCCGGCCCCCAGCGCCGCGGCGCGGGCACGCAGCGCGGGGAGTTCTGGGCCGTCCCCGGCCAGCAGCAGATGTACACCGGGCAGCGCGGCGACCGCGTCCACCAGGGTGTCGAAGCGCTTGCCCGCCACCAGACGGCCCACCCCGGCCACCACGAAGGCGTCCGGTGCCAGCCTCAGTCCGCTCCGCACGGCGGCGCGGGCGGCGGGATCGAAGCGGAAGCGGGCGGCGTCGATGCCGTTGGGCACCGTGCACAGCCGAGAGGCGGGAACGCCCCAGCGGCGCAGCCGCTGCTCGACCGTCGCGGAGACGGCGACGGTGGTGGTGCCGAGCCGTTCGGTGGCCAGATAGAGGGCGCGCACACCGGCGGTGAGGGGGCGGCCCTCCAACGCGCGGTCACCCAGCGAGTGCTCGGTCGCGACCACCGTGCGCACCCCGGCCAGCCGGGCGGCGATCCTGCCGTACACGCAGGCCCGGTACAGATGGGTGTGCACCAGGTCGTAGCCCCCGGAGCGCATCAGCCGCACCAGCCGGGGCAGTGCGGCCAGATCGCGGTTCCCCGCCATTCCCAGATGGGTCACGGGGGTGCCGTCGGCGCGGATGCCCTCGGCGACGGAGCCCGGCGCGGTGAGGGCGACCACCTCACCCCGCACGGAATGGGCCGGCAGCCGGCGCAGCAGCAGCCGCAGTTGCTCCTCGGCGCCGCCGACGTCCAGGCCGGTGATGACGTGCAGCACCCTCATCGGCGCACCCCCTCCCGGCGGGCGGTTTCCGCGGGGGCGGACGCCGCGGGCAGCGGCCTGCGCCGCAGCGGGTGCAGCACCTTCTTCAGATACAGCCGCACGGAGGTGTCCCGGGCGCCGACGTGGGCGCGCGGCAGGGCGTGCACTCCGGTCAGCGGCCCCGGATCGATGCCGCACGCGTAGCTGTAGCCGGCCGCGCGCACGGCCTGCACCGCCCGGTGGTCGAGCGTTCCGTAGGGGTAGCAGAATCCAGCGGGTGCCGCTCCGGTGAGCTCGCCCAGCAGCGCCCGGCTGTGCGCTGTCTCGCGCGCCAGGGTCGCGTCGTCGGCGCCGGTCAGGTCGGTGTGGACCAGCCCGTGCGAGCCGATCTCCATCCCGGCCGCGGCCGCCTCCCGGATGCCCTCGGCGTCCAGCAGCGCTTTGCGTGGCCCGAGTTCGTCCCAGGCGTTGTCGCCACCGAGCCGTCCCGGCAGCACGAACGCGGTGGCCGTGCACCCGTACCGGCGCAGCAGCGGCACGGCGGCGGTCAGGAAGTCGGCGTAGCCGTCGTCGAAGGTGAGTCCCACCAGTCCGGCGTCCCGCCCCGCCGCCCGGGCCCGCAGCAGCCGGCCGGCACTCACGCCGGTCAGCCCCCGGTCGCGCAGCCAGCGCAACTGCCGTTCCAGCCGGGCAGGTGAGACGGTGATGCCGTACGGATCGTCGGGGCAGTCGGAGACCGAGTGGTACATCAACAGCCAGGGGGCCCGGTTGCGGGTGTCAGCGGGCATGCGGGAACCTCCGTTTGACGGCGGTGGACAGATGCGACAGCTCCGGGGCCCCCACCAGCAGTCCGACGCAGAGGAAGGCGAGCAGCACGGCGCACCCGCCGGCGAGCGCCCCGGCCAGGGGTACGGCGAAGAGCCCGGCCACCGTCCAGCCCGCACCGGCCGCGGCGGCGGCGGCCACCAGCAGCCGCAGCAGCCCGGCCGCCACACCGGACACGTCGATGGCCACCACCCGGGCGCCCAGCCCGTGCAGCAGCAGGGCGGCGGTGGTGGTGATGCCCAGCGCGTTCGCCGCCGCGATGCCCAGGACGCCCCAACCGCCCGCCAGTGGGGCGCCGGTGCCCACCGTCACGGCCAGCCCGGCCGCCATCGCCGCGGCCGGATACCAGGGCGGACGGCCGCCGGAGAAGAACGGCCGCACCAGGGCGCCGACCATGCTGTGCCCCAGCAGTCCGCAGCAGTAGACGCGCATCACCGCGGCTGTCGCGGCGGTGTCGTGCGCGTCGAAGGCGCCGCGTTCGAAGAGCAGTCCGATGATCTGCGGTGCGCAGGCGACGACGTACGCGGCGCCCACCAGCACCACCGCCCCGGCCGTCGCCAGGTCGCGCTCCACCCGCCGCCGGGCCGCCACCGCGTCGCCGTCGGCCATGGCGCGGGCCACGACCGGGAAGGTGACCGTGCACACCATCAGCGAGAGCACCATCGGCAACTGGGCCACCTTCTGCGCGTAGTTGAGGTGCGAGATGGCGCCGGCGGGCAGTGAGGAGGCCATGAAACGTTCGAAGAAGACCTGCGCCTGGCGGCTCACCGCGAACGTGACGACCGGCGCGAGCACGCCGAGGCCGACGAGCGTCCCGGGGTGCGCGCTGCGCCGCCCGCCGCGCGCCGCGCCCCGGGCACCGCCCCGCGCCGGATGCCGCTGCCGCAGCGGCAGACGCCGCAGCAGCGGGGGCAGTTGGATGAGCACCATCAGCGCGCCGCCCACCGCGACGCCCAGCGCGGCGGCCCGCACTCCCCAGGCGCGGTGCGCGGCGAACATCACCGCGATGGTGGCGGCGTTGTAGGCGAGGTAGATCGCCGCGGGTGCCGCGAAGTGCCGGTGCGCGCGCAGCGCGGCGCTGAAGTACCCGGCGAGGCCGAAGGTGACCACGGTCAGCGCGGTCAGCCGCAGGCAGTCCACCGCGGTGCCGGTGTCGGGCAGGCCCGGTGCGAGCACCCGCACCACGTACGGCGCGGCCAGCATCAGCAGTCCGGCGGTGCAGGCCAGCAGCAGCGCGAGCCGGGTGAGGGTGGCCGCCACCAGCGCCCGCACCGGGTCGGCCTGCGCCGCGGCCCCCTCCACGCGGGCCGCCCGGCGGGAGAGGGCCAGGCTGAAGGCGGGCACCAGGACGAGCGCCATGGCGTCCTCGATGAGCAGGGTGGCGGCCAGTTCGGGCACTGTCCAGGCGACGAGGAACGCGTCGGTGTCGGAGTCCGCGCCGAAGAGCTGGGCGATGGCCTGGTCCCGCAGCAGCCCGAACAGCGAGCCCGCGGCCGTGAGCCCCGCGGTGACCGCGGCCGCCCGGGCCAGGAACGGCCCGAGCCGGGGCGCCTCCTCGCCCGCGGGCGCCGCCGTGGGCCGCGGGTCCGGCTGCGGAGCCTCTTGCTGGGGCGTTTCCCGCTGCGGCACGGTCATACGGCGCGGCCCCCGCCGGCCGGCCGGCCCGCCGCGTGCTCCTCGGCCGCGGGCGACAGAGCCCACCAGGTGCCCAGTCCCAGCACCAGAGCGGTCAGTACCGTCGACGGGCCGCCGATGTCGCCGTAGAGGAAGTCCACGCTCTGCCACACCAGCAGCGCGGTGGCCGCGGCGCCGCAGTCGCGTACCCCCGAGGCGGCACCGAGGTTCCGCGCGGCACCCAGCCGGCGCAGCGCGCACACCAGCAGCGCCCCCCAGGCGCCGAGCAGCGCCACCGTGCCCACCAGGCCCTGTTCGCTCAGCACCAGCAGATACATGTTGTGCGGCGAGAGCAGCGGCTCCCGTTGGAAGGGGACCCCGGCCCCCGCCGCGTCGCTGCCCGAGGACAGCTCCAGCGCGGCATGTGTGTCGCGGTGCTCGGGGAAGCCCTTGGGGCCCACACCGGTCGCGGGCGCCTGCTGCCAGATGTCCGTCGCCGCACTCCAGAGGGTGTAGCGGTCCGTCACCGACCGGTCCGGCGAGGCCGAGACCTCGGTGATGCTGCCGACCCGCTGTGCCAGCTCCTGCGTGGCCACCCCGAACCCGCCGACCAGCAGCACGCCGGCCGCGGTCACGGCGGCGAGGGCGCACACGGTCGTGCGGATGCCGCGCAGCGCGAGAAGCAGCAGACAGGCCGGCACCGTCGCGAGCCACGCCCCTCTGCTGTAGGAGAGGGCCAGCGGCAGCACCAGCGCGGCGGCCGAGCCCAGCGCGCAGGGGCGCAGCCAGCGCGGTGCGCCGGCCGGCGGCACGAGCCCGCACGCCAGCGCGATCACCAGTCCGTAGGCCACGGCGGTGGCCATGCCCATCACGTCCAGCGCGCCGAAGGTGCCCACCGCACGGACCTCTTCGCCCTGGTACGAGGCGCCGGTGCCGGTGGCGGCCTGGACGACGCCGATGCCGCCCTCGACCAGTGCCAGCAGCACCACCGCGCCGCACAGCAGCCGGGCGTCCCGCGCGTCGCGCAGCGCCAGCAGTACCGCACCCGGCACCAGGACGAAGAGCTGCAGGTACCGCACGAAGCCGGGCAGGCTCGCCGCGGGATCGGCCGAGGCGACCGTGGTCACGGCGAACGCCGCGGTCGGCGCACCCAGCACCAGCGCGGCCCTCGGGGTCAGGGCCCGGCGCGGGAGCCGCCTCCCGGCCCGCTGCCGGGCCCGGCCTCGCAGCAGCTCGATGGCGCACCACACCACCACCACCCCCGAGCCCAGGTCGGCGGGGGTCACTCCGCTGTGGCCGCCCGGGCCCGTGGTGTCCGGCGGTGCACACAGCAGCCCCACCGTCACCAGCACCGGTACCACCGGCCGGTCCAGGCCGCAGCGCCGGACGGCGCTGCCCAGCGCGGTCCGGCCGTCCCGGGTGGCGGGCGGCGCGCCGTCCGCCACCGCGCTCACCGGCCCTCCAGACGGAAGAGGGAGGTCGCGGTGCGGCAGATGATCCGCACGTCCTGCCACAGCGACCAGGTCTCGATGTAGTGGTTGTCGAAGCGCGCCCGGTCCGCGATGGAGGTGTCGCCGCGCAGCCCGTGCACCTGGGCCAGCCCGGTGATGCCGACCGGGGTGCGGTGCCGCTGCGCGTAGCCGGGGTGCAGGCGGCTGAAGTGCCCCACGAAGTAGGGCCGCTCGGGCCGCGGCCCCACCAGGCTCATGTCGCCCCGCAGCACGTTCCACAGCTGCGGCAGCTCGTCCAGCGACGTGCGGCGCAGCAGCCGGCCGACGGGACTGGTGCGCGCGTCCCCGGCGACCGACCACCGTGTCGCCGCCTCGTGGTCGTCGGAGGGCCGCACGCTGCGGAACTTCAGCAGGGTGAAGGGGCGTCCGTCCTGTCCGATGCGCTCCTGCCGGAAGAGCACGCCGGGCCCGTCCAGCACTCGGACCGCCAGTGCGCAGCCGGCCATCACCGGTGCCGCCAGCAGCAGTGCGGGGGCGACCAGCGCGATGTCCAGCAGCCGCTTGCGGAGGCCGGTGCGCGGCCGGGGGCAGTCGAGCGCCAGGCGCCGGCAGGAGAAACCCCACAGGTGCGCCTCGTCGGGCCGCCGGTGGCCGGAGGGCGCGTGCCCGCCGTGTGCGCCCAGTGCGCAACCGGGCCGGACCAGCCAGCCGTCGACCCCGCGGGCGCTCAGCATTCCGGCGAGTGCCGCGGAGTGCGGGTCCTCCCAGGGGGACCGCAGGAAGACCACGTCGCGCACGCTGTGCCGCACCACCTCGCGGGCCACCTCCTCCGGTGTGGAGACGACGGGCAGCGGCGGGTGTGCGACTGCGCCGTCCGCCGGTTGCGAGCGGGCGGTACCGGGCTCCCCGTTGTCGGGGCCGCCCGTGCCGTCGGGCCCGCCGTCGTCGGAGCAGCCCGGAGCCGTGGTGCCGTCCGGTCCCGGCTCCACCAGTGCCGTCGGCCGCAGCCCGTATCGGGGCCGCTCGGCGAGTGCCGCGGTCACCGCCCGGGCGGTCTCGCCCCGCCCCACGACCAGGGCGCTCCGCGGACGGCGCCGGCCGCGGCGGCGGCGCACCCCGTGCACCAGGGCGCGGAGGGCGCACACCAGCGCCGTGTTGGCGGCGACGCCCGCGAGCAGACCGGCCGCCCCCAGCGCCCCGGTGCGGTCGCACGCCGCGAGTACCGTGGCGCCGACGCACCAGGCCAGGGCCGTGCGCTTGCCGACGGCGGGGAGTTCGTCGAGTGCCTGCTGGCCGAGTCCGGGCCGGTAGAGGCCCCTTCGGGCGCACAGCACCGGCAGGCTCGCGCAGACCGGGGCCAGCAGCACAGGTGCCGCCTGCGGGCCCGCACAGGCGAGGACGGCGGCGGCGGTCCCCGCCAGGTCCGCGGCGACCAGCGCCGGTGCGTCGCCGCGTCGCCGCCGGGCGGGACCGGTGGGCGGCAGGGCGACCGGTTCGCGGGCCGACGGCAGCGGCAGGGGCGCCGACCGCTCCTCCTGCGGGGCCGGTTCGCCTCCGGCGCCGGACACCGGCCGGGGGAGGACGGGGGCGGTGCGCACGGTGCCCTCGGCGGTCGCCGTGGCCGGGTCCGTCGAGTTCAGCGGCTCCCGGGAGTCGTCGGTTCTGTCGGTGCTCATCTGCTGCCCGCTCCTTCCGCGGTGGGAACCGCCGCCGTCGCCGTCCGGTGCCGCAGCACGTCCCGGTACAGCTCCAGTACGGCCGTGGTGGTCGTCGTGATGTCGAACCGGCTGCGTACGTGCGCGTGCGCGGCGTCGGCCAGCTCGGCACGCAGCCGGGGGGCGAGGGCGAGGCGGGCCACGGCCTGCGCGAGCGCGTCCGGATCGGCGGGCGGCACCAGGCAGTCGGCCTGCTGTCCGGGGGGCAGCAGTTCGCGGGACCCGGCCACGTCGCTGACCAGCACGGGCCGGCGGCAGGCCATCGCCTCCAGCGGGGTCAGCGCCATGCCCTCCCACAGCGAGGGCAGCACGACGAGGTCGGCTGCGGCGTACCAGTCGGCCACCGCGCGGCTGGCACCGGCGAATACCACCCCGTCGGGTGCTGCCCGGCGCAGTTCCTCCCGGTCGGGCCCGTCACCGACGAGCACCAGCCGGGCGTCCGGGACCCGGGCCGCCACCTGCGGCCAGGCGTGCAACAGGGTGCGCTGGCCCTTTTGTTCGCACAGCCGCCCGACGCACACCACCAGCACCGCCGAGGGTGGCAGCTCCGCCACCGCCGCGAGCGCCGGTGCTCGCGGCTCCGGGCGCGGTGCGGTTCCGTGTCCGGCCCGCGCGGGCGCGGACGCCGTGAAGCGTGCGGTGTCGATGCCGTTGTGCACCACGGCCCACCGGGCCTCGATGCCGACGGCCGCGCCGGTCTCCCGTTCCGCCTCGCTCACGCACAGCACGCGGTCGGCCCACCGGGCGGCGTACCGCTCCCAGGCGCGGGCCAGGCGCGCGGTGCGTCCTGTCGCGGCCTCGAAGGACCAGGCATGCGGCTGGTAGACGGTGGGCATCCGGCCGCGCACCGCCAGCCGCGCCGCGAGGCCCGCCTTGGCGCTGTGGGCGTGCACGAGGTCAGGACGTACGGTGTGCAACAGCCGCTGTACGCCGTAGACCTCCGCTGCGATCCGGGCTCCCGGCTCCCGTACGGCCGGCCAGTGCAGGGCCCGGGCCCCCGCCGCCGCCGCTTCGTCCGCCAGTTCGCCGCCCGCGGGGCAGCCCACGACGACGTGCAGTCCCGCTCCGACCTGCGCCCGTGCGAGGTCGGCGACGACGCGTGCGACACCGCCGTCGACGGGCTGGGCGAGATGCAGGACGGTCAGCCCCCCGTGCGGCTCGCCGCCGCGATGTGCAGTGCGCTGTGTCGGCAATTCCGGCATGGATGACTCCGCCTCCTGAGATGAAGCAGAGTGACCTTGACAAAATCCGACTGTCGAACCTGAGCGGCGCGCCGGATATCTTCCGGTTTTCACCGACTGGTCCCACGCGTGGCGGGTGCGACGTCCGCACATCCCCCTGAGCGCTCCGGCCATGGGAGACCCGCCGCCGACCCGGTTGACTGGCCGCACGGCCCGCTCGAACGGCGCGGGCGCCACGGAGAGCCGCCCGGAGCGGCCGGGAGGGGACGGACATGCGCGTACTGCAAGGAGTTTCACTGCTGGGGGCCGTGCTGCTCACCGGCCTGAGCGCGGGCCTCTACTACGGGTTCGCGGTGGCGGTCTCCCCCGGCCTGCGGCGGGCCGGGGACCGGACCTTCGTGGAGGGCATGCAGCGCATCAACACCGCCATCCTCAACGGCTGGTTCCTGCTGCTGTTCGCCGGTTCGCTGCTGCTGATCGCCGCGGCCGGGGCGCTGCACCTGTGGGGCGGCGGCAGCAGGGCCGCGGTCCCCTGGATCGCGGCGGCAGGTGTGCTGTACCTGGCGGTCCTGGTGGTCACCATGGCGTTCAACGTGCCGCTCAATGACGCGCTCGACGCGGGCGGCCTCCCGGACGGCGCGGAGCGGCTGGCCGCCCTGCGTGAGCGCTTCGAGAGCGACTGGCACCGGTGGAACGTCGTCCGAACCGTCTGCAACACCGCTGCCTTCGGGTGCCTGGCCTGGGCGTCGGTGCGCTACGGAAACGGAGGCTCACCGAGATGATGATCCGCTCAGCGAAGTGATGATCTTACGTACCCTTCACCCGATATACGCAATTACCGAACCGCAGCCGCCCGTCCGATGTCCCTACCGTCCTACGTTCCTTCGCGGCCGAACCGCAGTGCCCGGGCCAGCACGTCCAGTGCCTCGTCGGCCCAGCCGATGGCGTGCAGGCCCGAGGTGACATTGGCGGGCGGCCGGTTGATGAGAGTGTCGTGGCGCACCAGCCGCGTGAAGTCGACCCGCACCGGGTCCGTGCGCCGCCGTCCGCCGTACGGGGTGCGGAACTCCACGCCCGCCTGCCGCATCACGTCGATCAGCTCCTGGGCCAGGATTCCGTAGGCGACCGTCGTCGGATGCACGCCGTCCAGCGAGAACAGCCCCCCGTCGCTGCGCCGGTCCCCGTCGCTCAGCAGGAACCGCGAGTTGGGCACCGGATCGAGTGCGCGCAGCTCGCGCGGCAGCGGATACGGCGTCCACCAGTCCGGCCGGGCCGCTTCGTCCTCGAAGAAGCGGCGGCAGGCCAGCCGGTCCAGCAGGCCGGCCGCGTCCAGCAGGAACCAGTCCCGTCCGGCCCGCCGTGCCGCGCGCACGGTCTCCGCCATGGCGTCGTTGTACTGGTCGATCGCCGCGTCCACGGCGGCGGCCTGCTCCCCGGTCAGATGCGGGTCGCGCTCGGCGTCGAAGGCGCCGTCGTCGATCCAGGCGCGGGTGTAGTACGGGAAGTAGCGCGACCCGGGCTCCAGCTTGCCGTGCACGCCGCGGGCGACCGGGGCGATGGTGACGTGCGGGACGGTGCACCAGATCACGTGCCGGGCCCGGATCCGGCCCACCGCGTGCGCCAGGTGGCGCAGTTCGGCGGCGAAGTGCTCCGGTCGCCAGACCGTGAACCGCTGCTTCTCGTCCAAGTCGTCGTAGCCCTCCTCGCTCCAGGCCACCTTGAGCTCGATGACGGAGGAGAGCGCGTTGTTGGCACCGAGGAAGACGATCAGCGTCTCGATGCCGTGCTCCGGATCCAGCTCCCGATCCTCGGCCTCCGCGGCGTCCGGCCCGGCGGTGCCGGTCTGCTCGCCCAGCGCCGCCGCCGCACTCACCTGGGTGTGGGCCCCGGCGGCCGGAGGCCGGGTGGGGAGGGTGCGCAGTGCCGCGCGCTCGCCCGGATTGCCGACCACCTGGCGCACCAGGTCGTCACTCGGGGTGTCGATCATCCTGCGGCACACGTCGGCCGACTTGTCCAGCGCGTCGCGCAGATCCCAGCCGAAGACGGCCAGGTTGTGGTTGATGGCGGTGCCCGCCGCGGGAGCGCACCCTCCGCCGCGTTCCCAGTAGTCCTCCACCTCGTCCATGAAGCGGCGGGCCCGGAAGAGCACCGCGGGCGTGTCCCACCAGTCGACGGCCGGACCGCAGTGGTCCTCCAGGTCGCGCAGCAGCATCTCGAGGTTGAGCGGGAGCCCTCCGCGGCCCTCGAAGGAGGGGTGGCGGAACTGCTCGGCCCAGCCGAGCTCGTGCGCGATGATCGCCGGGTACGAGAGATCGGTCCGGAAGACGGCGCAGCTCTGGAAGCCCTGGGTGAGTGAGTCACCGACGGTCACCAGCCGGTTGCGGGGCTCGCCGCGCCAAGAAGTGGCGACGGGGATGCCCAGGGTCGGGTCGGTGTAGGGCGCCCCGGGCTCCGCGCGCTCGGGCGCGGGGCCGGAAGCGGCGGTGGCGGGGTCGGATACGGGGTCCGGTGCGGTCATGTCACGCCCCTTGCCTGCCTGTCGGTGCCGTCCGGTACGGCAGCCGGTCCACTGAGCCGGGTCGACGACTCGCCGAGGAATATGTGGCCTGCACAGCCGTGGTACCCGCGGAGTCCGTCCGGCAACCGCGCGGGGGCCACGCAGCGCAGCGGTCCGGATCCGGAGCGTGTGGATGCCGCGGTCGGGCAGGGGCTCCTCGGCCCTGTCGACCGCCCCGGTCGCGGATCGTGCCGCACCCTCCGGGCGCCCCGTGCCCCGTGCCCCGTGCCCCGTGCCCCGCGCCGCCGTCGCCGGGACCGGTGATGCCCCTCCGCGGAGCGGCCGCCGGCCGGTGTACGGTCCACGTCGTACGGCTGCTGTCGCCTCGGTGCCCGCTCTCCGGCCCCACCGGTGCGCCCGGCACTCGGGGTGTGGCGGTGCAGCCCGCGTGCGCTGGGCGCTTACGTGCTGTTCCCGGGTCTTCCGGTGTTCAGGGCGCGGACCGCCGGCGGCAGGAGTCGACTGTCGTTCACCTGGACGAGGTCGAGGATCGTGAGCAGCCGCCCGCGGTGCGGGGCCGGCAGTGCGGCGCGGCGGACCACATACGTCACAACAGCGTGGCCGGACACCAGCAGACGCTCCGTCAACTCGCTTCCCTGCACCGGGACTCTGCGGGATCATCGCTCGCGGCAGTCAGGACCGGACCACCTCCGCCACCCGGAAGTGGCCCCTGCACGGGGATTGGGTGAACGCATGACCGAGATCCAGGACAAGCCGGACAGCGGCGATCGCACCGCGGCCCGGCTCGCGGTCGCCGTCCACGTCGAGGCCGAAATCCTCCGACTCGGCCTGCGGGCCATGCTGCCCGGCCTGGCATCCGTGGAGCACGCCGAGGAGTTCACACACCCCGCCGCGCTGGAGCGGGCCCTGGCCGGCAACAGATTCCACGTGCTCGTCCTCTCCAGCTCCACCAACGCCTCCGCCGCCCTCGGGCGCCTGCGCCGCACCCACCCCGGACTGCGCACCCTGCTCCTGCTCGACCCCGCGGACGCCGCATCCGACTCGGCGCTCGCCCGGCTGCCCGCCGACGGCTATCTGCTGCGTGAGGAGCTGACCGCGGCCGCCCTGGAGCGGGCGCTGCGGCAGCTGGCGGCCGACGAGATGCCGATGCCGCTCCGGCTGGGGCGCCGGCTGCTCAGCCAGGCAGGCGAGTCGGCCCACCTGCTGCCCGCGCGCCGGGTGCGGCTGACCGCGCGCGAGTACGACGTGCTCGCACACCTGGTGGCCGGCCTCAGCAACAAGCAGATCGCCCGCCGTCTGCGGATCTCCGAACACGGCGTCAAGCGGCTGGTGAGCAGCGTGCTGCTGAAGCTGGGTGCCGCCAACCGGACGGCCGCCGTCGTCACGGCGATCAAACTCGGTCTGATCGACTGAGCGTCGGACTCCCCGTGCGTGCGGCGAGCCGCGCCACCCCCGCCCGACCGGAGCAGGACGCCTTCCGGCCCTGCCCGGGCGGCCGTTCCGCGGTGCCCTGACCACCGGGGCTACCCGATCGGCTACCCCCGTTCGCCCGGCCCGGTCCGGGTGCCCGTACGGGGCTGTCGGCGGGCGCGCGGCGGACCGCAGGATGAGCGAAGCGGCTCGACGGACCCCCGGTCGCGGCCGCCCATCCCCGCTCGCCGAGAGGACCGCCAGATGAGCTGGAGGCATCAGGACCCCGCCGTCCTCGCGGATGCCGCCGTCAGCAGTGTCGCCCTCACCGCCGACCCGTCCGCGCAGTCGGCCGCCCCCGGCTTCTGGGTCTGGTCCAGGGACGCGCACCGCGCGGTCGCCGACGCCGTGCTCGCCCTCCCGGACGAACGAGTCCGCGCCCTCGCCGAAGCCGTCGTCGCCGAACCCGCGGACAGCGCCGCCTGCCGCGGACTGACAGCGCTGCTGACGGACAGGCTCGCCGGCGACCCCCAGCAGCCGGACACCGCACACCTGGCCGCCGCTGTCTGGGACGCCGAGACCCGCTCCCGGCTGCGGATGCAGACCGGCACCGAGCGGCCCGCCGGGCTCGCCGCTCCCGGTGCCGCGGAGATCCTGCGCAGCGCGCGGCCCGCCGCCGGGCCCCCCGGCGAGATGGACGCGGCCCTGGTCATCCCCTTCCGGGAGCGCGGCGAGGAAGGGGAGCGCACCCGCAACCTGGCGGCCGTACTGCACGCGCTCAACGATCAGAGCCATCCGCGCGACCGCTACCGCGTGGTCGTGGTCGAGGCGGACTCCCGGCCGCGCTGGGAGCACCTGTACGGCCCCCACTGCGACACCTACCTGTTCGCGGAGAACGCCGGCCCCTTCAACTACTCCTGGACGATCAACGCGGGTGTGGTGCACGGCGCCCGGCCCGCGGAGCTGATCTGTGTGCTCGAGGCCGACATCCTGGTCGACCGCGGCTTCGTGGCGCGGGCCGTCGAACGGTTCCGCACCCCGGGCACCCAGGCGCACTGGCCGTTCGAGGACATGCTCTACCTGGACGCCGCCTCCAGCCACCAGGCCGTCGGCGAACGCTGTCTGGAGGGCGCCGCAGCCGTGCGCCGGGACGCGCTGCGCGGCGTCTTCCTGCGCCGCACCCCGGGCGCCTGCGTCTGGCTCCGGGAGAGCCTCTTCTCCCGGATCGGCGGCTACGACGAGCGGTTCACCGCCGGATGGGGCGGCGCCGACAACGACTTCACCTGGCGGGCCGACCTGCACGGCGGCCTCGACCGGTACCGCGACGACCACCTGGTGCACCTGCACCACGGACGCGCCGCCGACTGGTTCGACGCGGAGAACGAGGGGCCCGGCGCCTACGAGACCTTCCCCTGGTGCACCTGGCCGCCGGACTCCGACATCGGCGACCTGGCGAAGTTCTCCACCCACCGGCCGCGCTGAGCGCAGCCACCTCGACAGGCAGGGGAAACATCCATGGAACCAGTGGTCGGCATCGGCCCGGTCTCACGCTGCACCGTCGACGCGGCCCTCACCGTCGCCCGGCGCACCCGCACCCCGCTCATGCTCATCCCGAGCCGCCGCCAGGTGGACGCGGCCGAGTTCGGCGGCGGCTATCTGGGCTGGACCACCGCGGAGTTCGCCGCCCATGTCCAGGAGCGCGACCCGGACGGGCTGCTGCTCCTGTGCCGGGACCACGGCGGCCCATGGATGCACACCGCCGAGGCCGGCATCGCCGAACCCGCCGAGGCACTGGACTCGTGTACGCGCTCCTTCACCGCCGACCTGGACGCCGGGTTCGGACTGCTGCACATCGACACCTCCGAGGGCCGCCCCGGCACCGGACCCGTCCCGGCGGCGACCGCTGCCGCGCGGCTCGTCGAGCTGTACGCGCGCTGCCACGCCGAGGCCGCGGCGCGCGAGGCCGACATCGCCTACGAGATCGGATTCGAGCCGCAGGACGTGTCCACCAACGATCCGGACGAGTTCAAAGCGGCCCTCCGGCTCGTCCTGGAGGGCATCGAGGCGGCCGGTGCGCCGCGCCCCCGCTATGTCGTCGCACAGACCGGCACCAAGGTCGCCGAACTGCGCAACGTGGGCCGCTTCCACGATCCGGCGGCCCGCGAGGAGACGCTGCGCCAGGTCTCCACCCTGGCCGCCACCTGCCACCAGGAAGGCGTCCTCCTCAAGGCGCACAACTGCGACTACCTCACCACGGAGGAGACGGCGCTGCTGCTGCGCGCCGGGGTGGACGCGTTCAACGTCGCACCGGAGTACGGTGTCGCCGAGACCCGTGCCCTGCTGCGCGTGCTGGACGAGATGGCGCTGCCCCGGGCCAGGGAGGACTTCCTGCGGCTCGCCCACGACAGCGGCAAGTGGCGCAAGTGGATGCTGGATTCCAGCACCGCCACCGACATCGAACGTGCTGTCGTGGCCGGCCACTACGTCTTCGGCAGCGACGAGGGCCGGCGGATCCGTGCCGAGGCGGCGCACGCCCTCGACTCGCGCGGCAGAGCGCCGCTGGAGACGGTACTCCGGGAGGCGGTGGCCGAACGGATCGAATCCGCGCTGCGCGCGGTGGAGCGGGCGGGCGGGCCGTCTGCCGCGTGGACCGGCGGGGCCGGGCTGTGAGCGCCGCCGTGACCGACGTGTACGCGCCCGGCACACTCCAGGAGGCCGTCGACCGGGTCCTGCGGGTCCCGGACCGGCACCGCACCTTCACCAAGGACGCCGCCTTCGCGCAGGAGACCTGGGCCATCGGTCCCGCACTGCTCGAAGCACTGCTCGACCACGGCCTGCCGCACCGCGGCCCGGCGGAGCGGCGCCGCTTCGAGCGCACCGACCTGCACAACATCAGCACCTGGCTGAACCTGCCCTCGCCCTACTTCCGTGCCCTGGCCCGCAAGGCGCGGGCGCTGGAGGAGGCGGCCCGTGCCGGGGAGCCGCACCGCCACGAGCTGGAGCTGCGGGCCGACTGCGCCGAGCCGGGTCACCCGGGGGAGTGCGCGTTCGTCCCCGTCCCCGGGGTGGCCGGCCGCAGCGAGCCGGGCACTCTGCGCGAGAGCGCGGCCGGTGCCTTCGCCCTGCGGGCCCGGCTGCCCTCCGACACCCGGGTGTTCGACGAGGACCGCTCCGACCTGCTCTCCCTGGTCGCCGACTGGGAGCTGTACGTCCTGCCGGAGGGGGTCATCGAGGACGAGGGCTTCGCCCGGGAGACGCGGCTTGCCAACTGCCTGATCCCCACCCGGCTGCTGCTGCGGGAGGCCGAGCGGCGCGGCATCCGGGCCCGGCACGGTGCCGGGCTGCTGGTGGCGCCGCCCTTCAGCACGCTGCACCACTGGGTGGAGTTCGCGCTGGACGGCACCTGGGTCCCGGCCGACCCCGTGCTGCTGACGGCGTTCTCGCGCTGGGGCCTGACCGATGCCGCGCACTGGCCCTACAACCGCTCGGTGGCCGGCATCGTCTGGCGCCTGCTGACCTGGCCTCCCGAGGTGTTCTTCCCCGTCGTGCGGGACCGCGGCCGGCAGGCGCCGCTGCACGTATCCGCCCGCTGACCCCTCTGTCCCGGCCGTACCCGCGTCGGCCGGCCCACCGACCGCCGCGCCCCTCTCCCGGAAGGACCGCACATGGCCAGCCCCGCCACCGGAGCCCCCTTCACCTCCATCAGCGAGCCCGAGGACGACAGCCGGGCGCACGAGGCCCGCCCGTCCCGCGAGATCGCCCCCGGCGTACGGGTCATCGAGTTCGCCGACACCAAGAAGGTCGTCAAGCTGTGGGGCCAGGAGCGCTGGCTGCACGAGGAGGAGCCGGACGGTCCGTACGGGTTCAAGTTCATCCGCATCAAGGCGGGCCACCGCACCTCCCTCCAGTACCACGAGCACAAACGCGAGAGCTACTTCATCCTGGAGGGCGAGGCCGTGATGCACTACCGCGCGACGCGGGACGGCGAGAACCTGCGGCTGCCCATGCCCGCCGGGACCCTGGCACACGTCGACCCCGGCGCGGTGCACCGGGTCGAGGGCGTCACCGACATCGTGCTGGTGGAGGTCTCCACCTACGACGACGGTTCGGACAACGTCCGCCTGGAGGACGACTACGGACGCGGCGACGGCCGCCTCGCCGCCGAGCACGACGCGCACGGCGGGCACGACGCGCAGGGCGGGCGCTGATGGGCGGCCCCACCGACCCCGCTGCCGCGACCGTCCCCAAGTACCGCTACCCGGCGCAGTTCGAGGGAGGGGAGGAGGAGCTGCTGGCCCGGATCGGAGACCTGCTGCTGCGCGGCGGCTACGTCCTGGGCGAGGAGGTGGCCGAGTTCGAGGAGCGGCTGGCCGGATACCTGGGCAGCGCGCACACCGTGGGGGTCAACTCCGGCACCGACGCGCTGATCCTCACCCTCGACGCGCTCGGCGTCGGCCCCGGGGACGAGGTGGTCACCGTCGCCAACTCCTTCCACGCCACAGCGCAGGCCATCGCCCGGCGCGGTGCCACCCCCGTGTACGTGGACTGCCGCGACGACGACTTCCTGATGGACCTCGACCGGCTCCCCGAGGCGTTCACCGCGCGCACCCGTGCCGTCATCCTCGTCCACATGTTCGGCAAAGCGGCGGATGTGCCGCGCGCCCGGCGGCTCGCCGGCGACGCCGGGGTCCTCCTGCTGGAGGACTGCGCCCAGGCCATCGGCGCCCGAAGGCACGGAGTACGGGTCGGCACCGCCTCGGCGGCCGGCTGCTGGAGCTTCGCGCCCTCCAAGAACCTGGCCGCGGCCGGCGACGCCGGGGCCATCAGTGTCCAGGACGACGAGCTGGCCGAACGCCTCCGGCTGCTGCGGCACTTCGGGCAGCCGCGGCAGAACCGGCACGAGATCCTCGGCTACAACTCCCGCCTCGACACCTTGCAGGCGCTCGTCCTGCTGCACAAGCTCGACCGGCTCGACGCCTGGAACGCCCGCCGCGCCGAGATCGCCGCCACCTACCGACGCCGGCTGGCCGGCCTCCCGCTGCGCTTCCAGGAACCCGGCGAGGACGGCGAGCACGTCTACCACCTCTTCCAGGCCCGCACCCGGACCGAGCACGAACGCGACGGCCTGCTCGCGCACCTGACGGCTGCGGGCGTGGACGCCGTCGTCCGCTACCCCGCACCCCTTCCGTACCAGCCGGCCCTCGCCGGGCCCGCGGCGCGGCGCCACCCCTGCCCGGTCGCGGAGGAACTCGCCCGGCAGACCCTCTGCCTGCCCGTCCGGCCAGACCTGGACGCCCGGGAGATCGGCCAGGTGTGCGACGCGGTCACCGGATACTTCACGGCCCGCGCGAGCGGCGGATCCGCCGGGTGACCGGGACGCCCCGATGAGGGAGGTGTCGAACTGATGGAGACCCGCGTCCGCACGGCCGCCGACGACCACGAGTTCGAGGGCTACCTGGCCCACACGCGGCACGCCTTCGGCAAGGTCCCCTACGACCACGCCACGCTGCGCGCGCACGGCGTCAGTGCCGTGGCCGTCCGCGGGACCCAGGTGCTGGGCGGCGGCCTCTTCCTCCCCTTCGAGCAGCACTTCGGCGGCCGTCCGGTGCCCTCCGGGGGAGTGGCGTGGCTGGCCGTCGCCCCCTGGGAGCGCGGTGCCGGGCTCGCCCGCCGGCTCACCGAGGAGGGCACCGACCGCCTGCGCGGGGCGCACGGTGCCGTGCTGGCCTGCGCCTGGACCCCGGCACCCGGTCTCTACCGCCGCTGGGGCTGGGAGGCTGCCGCGGTCGCCTCCAGCCACGTGCTCCACCCCGCCGAACTGCCCGCCCCGCGGTCCCGCTTCGAGACCGTCCAGCCCGACGAGGCAGCCTGCGCCCGGCTGCGGAACGCACGGGCGCCCGGCTGGAACGGGACACTGCGCCGGCCCGCCTGGTGGCACGGCTGGAAGCAGCGGACCGTCCCCGGTGCGCTGACCCTCGGCGTGGTCCGGCGCGAGGCCGGCGGGGCCGGCGGGGAGCTGGCCGGATACGCGACCGTCACCGTCGAACCGCACCGGCCCTGGGGCGTCGCCGCGGTCGTCCACGACCTGTGGCACGCCGAACTCGACGCGCTGGCCGCACTGCTGGCGGCCGTCGGCGCCCGTTCGCCGCAGGTCCGCGAGATCCGCCTCCGCCGCTCCGTACTGCCCCGCCCCAGCCCGCTGCCGTGGCTGCTCGACCGGTACGCGGTACGCGAGGACGGCTGGTACCCGTGGATGCTGCGACTGCTCGACGTGCCCGCCGCCCTGCAAGCCCGCGGCTGGGAGCCCTGGGCACGCGGCGCCGTCGGCCTGGAGGTCGCCGAGCCCGGGGGCGGGACGCAGCCCTACGCGCTGACCTTCGAGGAGGGGCGGATGCGGGTGCGGCGCGGCAGCGGCCCCACGGCCCGTACCGTGCGGCTGCCCTCGTCCACGCTGGCGGCCTGGTACGCGGGCGGACTGCCGCTGCGGCACGCGGCCCGGCTGGGTACGGCCGCGGGCGACGTGCGCGACCTGGACCTGCTGGACGCGCTGGTCTCCGGGCCCACGCCCTGGCTGCCCGAGAGCTTCTGAGATGACAGCACCCCGCCCCAGGACCGAGGACGCGTGATGCCGGAGCCCACCACGCTGCTCGTCATCGCCAAGGAGCCGCTGCCGGGCCGGGTCAAGACCCGTCTCGCGCCGGCCTTCACCCCGCACGGCGCGGCAGCTCTCGCCGCCGCCGCGCTCACCGACACCCTGCGGGCCGTACTCGCCGCCCCGGCGCGCCGCCGCCTCCTGGTCCTGGACGGCAGCCCGGGCCCCTGGCTGCCGGGGCCCGAGGAGGGCGGCGACCGCATCGAGGTCGTACCGCAGGGCAGCGGCGGGCTGGACGAGCGGCTGGCCGCCGCCTTCGCCCGATGCGACGGTCCGGCGCTGCTCGTCGGCATGGACACCCCGCAACTCACCCCCCGGCTGCTGGCACCCGCCACCCGCGCGGACGCCTGGCAGCAGTGCGACGCCTGGTTCGGCCCCGCCGCCGACGGTGGCTTCTGGGCGCTCGGCCTGGCCGAGCCCGACCCCGCGCTGCTGCGCGGCGTGCCCATGTCCACCGCCGCCACCGGCGCGGCGCAGCGTGCCCGGCTGCTCGCCGCCGGTCTGCGCGTCCACGACCTGCCGCAGCTGCGGGACGTGGACGAGCCGGGCGACGCGGCCGCAGTGGCCGCGCAGGCCCCGGCCGGCCTGTTCGCGGCCGAACACGCCCGGCTGCTGCGGATGCCGGGGCCACCGCAGGCCAGACCCGCGGCCGGTGGCCGCGGCCCGGGGGCGGCGCGCAGGTGAGCGGACGCCCGCCGGCCCACACCGGCTCCTGGACCGAGGACCCCTACACCGAGGCGCTGCTGCTGGGCCGCGGTCCGCTGTATCTGCGCGGCCCGGACGGCTGGTCGCTCACGCTGGAGGTGGAGCGCTGGTGCGCGGTCGCCGACGCGGCCGACCTGACCGTCCTGGACCGCTGCCGGGGCACGGTGCTCGACATCGGCTGCGGGCCGGGCCGCATGGTGGCCGCCCTGCGCGAGTACGGGCACGCGCCGCTCGGCATCGACCTGAACGCCACGGCGGTCGAGCACACCCGGCGGCGCGGCGGACGGGCGCTGCGGCGTTCGGTCTTCGACCCGCTGCCCGCGTCCGGCGACTGGGACACCGCGGTGTTGATCGACGGCAACGTCGGCATCGGCGGCGACCCCCTGCTGCTCCTGCGCCGCATCGCCGAGTTGGTGCGCCCCGGCGGGCTGCTGCTGGTGGAGGTGGCCGGGGAGGACGTGGACGAGCGGCGCCAGGTGCGGATGGAGAACGCCCGCGGCGGTGCCGGAACCCCCTTCCCCTGGGCCCGCCTGGGCACCGCTGCCCTGCACCGGACGGCCCGCGCCGCCGGGTGGACGCCGGAGGACACCTGGTCCAAGGACACCCGCGAGTTCACCGCGCTGCGCCGCGACCGCGTGCAGCGCCCGGCGTCCGGACAGCGGGCGGCCCCGGCATCCGGGTAGCACACCGGGGGACCGTCACCCCACCGCACCAGGAGGCTCAAAGAGCATGCGCTTCGGGCGCTTCGGAGTCACCTACACGCCCAGCCGCGGATGGTTCCACCACCGGCTGGGCTTCGGCCTCGACGAGGTCCGCGCCGACCTCGACCCGGAGGCCGGGCTCGGACTCGACCACCTTCGGGTCTTCCCGCCTCTTGCGGCCCGACCGCGCAATGATCCGCTCCCGCGCCGGCATCACCACGACCCTGCACCCTGATGAGGTGCCCGTCCCGCGCCGTGCCATGATCCAGGGGTGACCGGAAGCGGCGGACCAGCGGTGCCGTCCGCACCGAGCCCCTCGCGAAAGGACGCCCGTTGAAGGGGAACTGGCCCGGTGGCACGATGCGTGCCGCCCGCATCACCGGTATCGGACGGACCGATCTGGCCACCGTTCCGGTACCCGCGCCCGAACCGGGCACCGTACTGGTGCGGACGCGGCACGCGGGGATCTGCGGCACGGATCTGGAGATCCTGCACGGCACCTCGGCGTTCCTCCAGGACGGCCGGCTCACCTTCCCGCACGTCTTCGGCCACGAGTGGCACGGCGAGGTGGCCGCCTACGCCGGGGAACCGCCCGCGGACGCGCCCGCGGTCGGGTCGTCGGTGGTGGGGCGCACGATGGTGCCTTGCGGCCGCTGCGCCCGCTGCCACGCCGGACGCGCCCAGATGTGCACCGCGCTGCGGGAGACGGGGCTCTACGGGCTGCAGGGCGGCGCCGCGGAGTACGTACGGGTGCCCGTGCACGCGCTCACCCCGCTGCCGTCCGGGCTGCCGGACGCGGCGGGCGCGCTGATCGAGCCGGCGGTCTCGGTGGTGGAGGCGTTCGAGCGGGCGCGGCTGCGCTTCGACGACCGGGTGGCCGTGCTGGGCACCGGCACCATGGGGCTGCTGGCGGTGCAGTTCGCGCACCGCCAGGCCGCCCGGGTGGACGCGGTCGGCATCGACCGGGCGGGCCTGGACCTGGCCCGGCGCTGCGGAGCCGATGCGGCCCACCACGCCGACGAGGCGCCGCAGGGGGAATACTCCCTGGTCGTGGAGGCGTCGGGGGCCGCGGCCGCCTTCACGGGCGCGCTGCGGATGGCGGAGCGGGGCGGGCGGATCGCGCTGGTGGGGGTGGCCAGGGAACCGGTCTCCTTCGTCCCCGGCGAACTGTCCCTCAAGGGCGTGGACGTGCTCGGCATCCAGCACGGCATCGCGCACTACGACCGCACGGTGGAACTCTTCGAACGGGGCGTGCTGGACGCGGAGCCGCTGGTCGCCGAGGTCCTGCCCGCGGTGTCCGGGGAGTCGGTGAGCGCGGCCTTCGCCCTTCTGGAACGGGGCAGAAGCGGACCGCCGAAGGTCCTGTTGGCCTTCGGCGGCCCGCAGCCGCGGGGCGGGTCAGCGCGCTGAGCGGGAGGCTCCAGCGAACAGCCGGGCCAGTGCCCGGAAGGGGAGCGTGACGACAGTGGCGATGGCACCGCCGATCGCCCGCAGTACATCGGCCAGGGCGCGGAACATGATTGCCTCCACAGGAGCGGTGCTGTCTCGGTCGCGGCACGGGTGGCCGCCGGGCCGAAGAACAAACCCCTCTCATCGCAGCGGCGCCGGACGGCTTCCTCCCGGCACCGGGAGGGCGCCCCGCTCGAAGTCGAGCAGGTGCCGCTTGCGTTCGATACCGCCGCCGTACCCGGTCAGGCTCCCGGTGGAGCCGACCACCCGGTGGCAGGGGACGACGATGCTGAGCGGGTTGCGTCCGTTGGCCAGCCCGACGGCGCGGGCGGCACCCGGCCTGCCGATCCGCTCGGCGAGCTGCCCGTAGGAGAGCGTCCGGCCGTAAGGGATGTCGCAGAGCGCGTCCCAGACGGCGTGCTGGAACCCGGTCCCCTCGGCGGCGTGGTGCAGGGTGAATTCCGTGCGTTCCCCCGCGAAGTACTCCTCCAGCTGCTCCACCGCCCCGCCGAAGGCGCTCGGGTCGCTCGTGCCGAACGTCTCCTGGGCGGGACGGTGCCGCTGCTTGTCCATGTAGACGGCGGACAGGGTGCCGTCGGTGGCGACCAGGGTCAGCGGGCCGACGGGGCTGTCGATGACGGTGTGCGTGCGGTGCATGGCGCGTCCCTTCTGCGTTCCCCTCCAGTCTCGCGGCAGGCACCCCGGGAGACCGGCGGAAAAGCGACATCACTCTGGACGCCGCGGGGTCAGTCCGCCCAGCGGGCCCGCGCCGCCGCCACACGCTCACGGTACTCCGCGTAGCCCTGCTCGTACCGGGCCCGGTCGGCCTCCTCCGGCTCCACCAGCCGGTACCCGGCGTGCCACTGCTCCTCGTCGACCGGGTCGCCGAGCGCGGCGCGGGCCACCAGAGCGGCCCCCTTGGCCCCGACCTCCGGCTCGGCCGGCACCCGCACCGGGCGGCCGAGGATCCCGGCGAAGATCCGCATCCAGCCGGGGGAGCGGGTGCCGCCACCGCACGCGGCCGGGGTCCGGGACAGACCGGCGGTCTCCAGGCAGTGCCGTGCCGCGTAGCCGACCGCCTCGCACATGGCCCGCACCAGATCGGCCCGGCCGTGCGCCAGGGACATGCCCTCGAACGAGGCACGCGCGGCGGGCGCGACGAACGGTGCCCGCTCGCCCGCCTCGGACAGGAACGGCAGCGCCACCACCCCGCGGGCCCCGGCGGGGCTGCTGTCCAGCAGGGTCTCCAGGTCGCCGGTGGACGCGCCGACCATGCCCAGAGCCCAGTCGATCCCTGCCGTGCCGACCATCGCGGGCAGCGCCCGTAGCCAGCGGTCCGGCTGCGGGGTGCACAGCCACATCCCGGCCGGTTCGCCGTCCGGGTCCCGCTCCACGCGGTCGGTGAGCACCTGGCAGGCCAGTGTCGTGCCCACCGTCAGCAGGCCGTCGCCCACCTCCCGCACGCCGCTGCCGAGGGCGCAGGCGGCCAGGTCGTAGGGGCCGGAGGTGACCGGCAGCCCGGCGGGCAGGCCCAGCAGCCCGGCTCCCTCGCCGTCGAGGGCCAGTACGGTGTGCGGTGCGGCGGGCGGGGGCAGCAGCGCGGCCGCCTCCTCGACGCCGCAGGCGGCCAGCGCCGGGGGCACGTAGGCACGGGTGGCCGGGTCGAGGAAGGGCAGCGTGGCGTCGGAGGCGTCCACCCCGACGGTACCGGTCAGCCGCTGGACCACCGCGTCGACGCAGTAGCCGGCGACCGCCGCGCGCTCCAGCGCCTCGGGCTCGTGTGCGCGCAGCCAGGCCAGCAGGGGGGCGTGGCAGCCGGGGAACAGGCCGGACCCGGTGTGCCGGAAGACCTCGGCCACGGTGCCGTCCCGCTGCCAGCGGTCGACCAGCGGCGCCGCCCGGCCGTCCATCCAGGAGATCATCCGCCGTACGGCCCGCCCCCGTGCGTCGCGCAGCCACAGCCCGTCGCCCTGCCCGGTCAGGGCGAGGGCCGCGGGCGGTCCCGGCAGCGCGCCGGCCACCTCCACGACGACCTCGGCGACGCCGCTCAGCACCTCTTCCAGATCCTGCTCGACGCGGCCGCCGGGGCTCCGCAGCAGAGCGGAGGGGCGGGCGGCGGCGTGCAGGCGGGTGCCGTCGCGGCCGAAGGCGACGGCTTTGGTGACGGAGGTGCCGATGTCGACACCGATGATCGCCTCAGCGGATTCGGTCATGGCCGTTCGCCCTTCCGGTTGCGGCAGCTCGCACTACTCTCACATCAAAGTTGTTATATTTATAGCGCTCTACGTGAAGAAGCCCAACAGGCCGAGGGCGTGCGCCGCACCGCACCCGTCCGTCACCCGAAGTCCCTGGAGGACATATGACCGCCCGGCTCCTGCTCGTCCGGCACGGCCGGACCGTCTGGCACGCCGAGAACCGGTACGCCGGGATCTCCGACATCGCCCTGACCGACACCGGACGGCGGCAGGCCGAGGAGTTGGCCGGATGGGTCCTCGTCAGGTCCCGGCAGGAGCCGATCGGCGCCGTGGTCAGCTCGCCGCTGGAGCGGGCCCGGCGGACAGCGCAGCCCGCCGCACGGGCCCTCGGACTGCGGCCCGCCGTGCACGAGGGGCTGCGCGAGAGCGACTTCGGCTGGGGCGAGGGCCGCACCCTCGCGGAGCTGGCGTCCGACGACCCCGAGCGGGTGCGCGCCTTCGAACGGGACGCGGAGAGCGGGGCCTTCCCCGGTTCCGAGCCGCCCGCGGCTGTCGCGTCCCGAGTGACCGCGGCGCTGCGCGAGGTGGCGGCCGCGTACGACGGGCGCACGGTGCTGGTGGTCGCGCACAGCACCGCCTTCCGGATCGCCCTGTGCGCGCTGCTGGGCATCCCGGTCGGGCGCTACCGGCAGGTGCTGCCGAGGCTGGAGAACGCGGCCGTCACCGAGATCGACGTGGACGGCGGGCGGACGGCGCTGCGCGCGCTGAACGTCCCCACCGGCGCGGGTGCGGCGGCCGGGCCGGCGGCGTCCGGACCCTCGGCCGCCGGTCCGGCGGGGGAGCGGCCGTGAGCCGACCCGGTCCTTCCGGCGGCTCCGCGCGCTCGCAGCAGCGCCGCAGGCAGCGCATCGCCGAGCACGTCGTCCGGCGCGGCACGGTGCCCGTCGGCGAGCTGGCCGAGGCGATGGGTGTCAGCGTGATGACGGTGCACCGGGACCTGGAGGCGCTTGCCGCGCGCGGCGTGCTGCGGCGCTTCCGCGGTGGCGTCTCCGCGCTGCCCACCAGCGTCTTCGAGAGCAACCTCGACTACCGGCTCGGTGTCCACGTGGCCGAGAAGGAGACCGTGGCGCGGGCCGCGGCCGAGTTGGTCGAGCCGGGTATGTCGGTGATGCTGGACGACTCCACCTCGGTGCTGGCGCTGGCCGCGCTGCTGCGCGAGAGGACCCCGCTGACCGTGCTGACCAACGCCCGCCGCGTGCTGGAGGCGTTCGCCGGGTGCGAGGAGGTGCGGCTCGTCGCGCTGGGCGGCGAGTACTCGCGCACGCACGACTCGTTCCTGGGGGTCCCCTGCGTGGAGGCCATCGAGGCGATGTCGGTCGACCTGGTGCTCGTCAGCACATCGGCGATGAACGCGCGCATGACCTTCCACCAGGAGCAGGACGTGGTGCTGGTCAAGCGCGCCATGCTCGCCTCCGGGGCGCGCACGGCGCTGCTGATGGACCGCTCCAAGGTCGCCCGCACGGCGCTGCACCGGCTGTGTCCGGTCGCCGACTTCGACCACGTCGTGGTGGACGACGGGGTGGCCGACGACCTGCTGGCCGAGCTGCGGGAGCACACCGAGGTACGGGTCGCCGAGGTGAGTGGCTGAGCCGCGACATCACACGCCGAGTGTGAAATTAACACCATGACTGAAAGGGATGCCATGCACAGCCCAGCCGCGTCCGGAGTCACCGCCCCCGTCCCCCCGGCCGACCCGGTTGTCGCCGGGATCGACGTCGCCACCGCAGCCGTCCGGGTCGTCTGCGTGAACGCCCGCGGCGCGGTGCTCGCCGAAGGCGGCGCGGCGCTGCCCCGACCGGTCCGGGACGGGAGCGGACGCAGCGAGCAGGACGCCGCCCGCTGGTGGCCCGCCGCGGCCGCGGCGCTGCGCCGGGCCACCGCCGCACTGCCCGCACGCGGCGCCGAGGTGCGCGCCGTCGCCGTCTCCGCCACCTCCGGAACCCTCGTGCTGGCGGACGCGGCGGGCCGGCCGCTGGGCCCGGCCCTGATGTACGACGACCGCCGGGCCGCGGAACTCAACAGCGCCGCGCAGCGCGGCGGCGCCGCGCGCTGGCGGGCCCTCGGGCTCACGGTGGGACCCACCGCGGCGCTGGGCCGTGTCGCCTGGTACGCGCGGCACGCGGCCGGCTTCCCGGGCGCCGCGCGAGTGGTCCACACCCCCGAGCTGCTCGGCCATCGCCTCACCGGGCAGCCGGTCGCCGCCGACTGGAGCCACGCACTCAAGACCGGCTACGACCCGCGCACGGCCGAATGGCCTGCGGAGGTCCTGGACGCGCTCGGCATTCCGGCGGACTGGCTGCCCCCGGTCCGGCCGCCGGGCACCCGGGCCGGCACCGTCTGCGCCGAGGCGGCCGCGGAGACCGGGCTGCCCGCGGGCTGCGAGGTACGGCTCGGGATGACCGACGGCTGCGCGGGGCAGCTCGCCACCGGCGCGGTGGCCCCCGGTCAGTTCGTCGGCGTCCTGGGCACCACCTACGTCCTCAAGGGGGTCACCCGCGAGCTGGTCACCGATCCGGCCGGAGCCCTCTACAGCCATCGGCACCCGGACGGCTGGTGGCTGCCCGGCGGCGCCGCCAACACCGGGGGCGAGGCGCTGGCCCACCGCGAAGCCGCACACCTTCCGGGGCTCGACGAAGCGGCCGCCGCACGCGGCCCCGCCTCCTGCGTCAGCTATCCGCTGCGCCGCGAGGGAGAGCGCTTCCCGTTCGTGGCGGGTGCCGCACGGGGCTTCCTGCTGGGCATCCCCGCCGACGACGCCGACCGGCACCGTGCGGACCTGGAGGGGGTGGCCTTCCTCGAACGGCTCGCCCTGGAGCGGGTCAGGGCCCTGGGGGTGCCCGTCACGGCTCCGCTGTACGCGGCGGGCGGGGGCAGCCGCAGCCCGCTGTGGAACCGGATCCGCGCCACCGTGCTGGACCTGCCGCTCCAAGTGGCCGACCGCGCGGAGACCGCCTTCGGGGCCGCGCTGCTGGCCGCCGCCGGCACCCTGCACGCCTCGCTGGAGAAGGCGGCCGCGGCGATGACGGGAGAGGGGCGCCTGATCGAGCCGGTCCCGGAGGAGAAGGCCGCCCTGGACGACTCCTACGCGCGCTTCACCGAGGAGCTGGCGGCCCGGGGCTGGCGGTAGATCCGGCCGCCGGGGTGGGAGCGCGAAGACCGTGCGGACCGGTCGGGTCCGCGCCCGGAGTCAGAACGGATGCCAGCGGATCGCGGGGTCGGACGCGCGCAGGGAGGCCACCCTGCGCCGGAACTCGCTCAGGGCCGCGGGGTTGCCGGGGGCGTGCTGGGAGACCCATGCGCAGCTCGCGGTCTCCCGCGCCCCGCGGAGCACCGCACACCCCTCCCATTCGCGCACGTCCCAGCCGTAGCCGGCGCAGAACGACTCGTACTCAGCGGCCGGCAGCCCGTACCGGTCGCGGCTGAGCGCCATCACGACCAGATCGTGCTCGCGCAGATCGGAGGAGAACGTCTCCAGGTCCACCAGCAGCGGCCCCTGCGGGGTGATGTGGACGTTGCGCGGCAAGGCGTCCCCGTGCAGCGGGCCGGGCGGCAGGTGGGGGACGAGTCCGGGCAGTGCGGCGAGGATGTCGTCCCGGCGCGCCCGCAGGAACGCCGCGTCCTCGCGCGGCACCGCGTCCCCGGCCAGCCGTAGCCAGCGCTCGATGCCGCCGAGCAGTTCCCGGGGCGGCAGCGCGAACGGGGGCTCGGGCAGCGCGTGCACGAGCCGCAGCAGCCCGGCCAGGTCCGCGGGCCCGGCCGGGCGCACCGCGGCGGGCAGCCGCTGCCAGAAGGTGACCGGATGCCCGCCGACCAGGCGGGCCTCCGGTTCCGCCGCGCGGACGGCGGGCACCCCCTCGCTCTCCAGCCAGGTGGCGACCCGCAGCTCGTGCTCGGCGCGGGCGAGCAGCTGTGCGTCCCGGCCGACCCGCACGACGGTCCCGTCCAGTGCGAAGACGGCGTTCTCGCCGAGGGACAGCAGTTCCGCCGTGCCGCCGGTGCCGTTCGCCGCGGCGGCCAGCACCTCCCGCGCCAGGTCCTCGGTGAATGCCACGCTGGTCGCCATCGCCTGTGCTCCCTGCTCTCGTCGGTCCTCCCCTCCAGGCTGTCAGGGTGCCCGGCGGGGCTGTCGCGCAGCCCCGCGCCGAATGCGGCGTATCTCTCACCCCGCGGCTGCAACCGCCGGCCCTCCGGAGCGGTCTGGCTGTATGACAAGCGTGGCTAAAACGGGCAGTTGGGAGCAGAAGTGCACAGCAAGCGGGGCGGGAGGCAGGCGACCGTGGCGACAGCCGCCGCGGTGGGAACCGTGGCCGTCGGGCTGTTGACGGCGTTCGTCGGGACGGACGCGGGGGCGTCCGCCGCGAGCCGGCATCCGGGCTGGGAGCAGAGCGTGCGCGCCGCGCGGGCGGGCCAGGACGCCGCCGCACCGGCGGAGAAGCGGTCCGGTGCCGGACGGGCGAAGCCCAAGGCATCCCCGCGGAAGGTCAGCCGGACGATCAGCCATCACGCGGCGGACGGCGGGCGCGCGGTCTCGCTCACCTTGGACGACGGTCCGCACCCGGAGTGGACGCCCAAGACGCTGGAACTGCTGCGGCAGTACCACGTCAAGGCGACCTTCTGCCTGATAGGCCCGAACGCGGAGCGCCACCCCGGTCTCGTCAAGCGGATCGTCGCGGAGGGCCACCGGCTGTGCGACCACTCCGTCGACCACGACACGGGGATGGACCACAAGTCCGCCGACTACCAGAAGCGGCAGATACTCGACGCGAAACGCATGATCGACAAGGCGTCGGGGGGCGCGCCTGTCCACTACTACCGTGCGCCGGGCGGTGCCTTCACCCCCACCAGCCGGCGGGTGGCGGCCGAGCACGGGATGCGGCCGCTGGGCTGGATCGTCGATCCGGGGGACTGGCAGCTCCCGGGGACCGACGCGATAGTGCGGCACGCCAAGGAGCAGGTGGAGGACGGCGCGGTGCTCCTCTTCCACGACGGGGGCGGCGACCGGTCCGAGACCTACCAGGCGCTGCGCCGGCTGCTGCCCTGGCTCAAGAGCCAGGGCTACGGCTTCAGCTTCCCGAAGGCTTGACCGTCCTCTGTCAGCGGCTAAAGTCTAGACCAATCCCCACTGTGTGCTCTCCCCCCACCGAAGGAGCTGAGATGCACCGAACATCGCGTACCAGAAGGAAGTTAGCGGCCCTGGCGGGTGCCGGTCTCGCCCCGGTCCTGGTTCTCGGTCTCACCGCGACCCCGGCCTCCGCGCACGGCTGGATCACCAACCCGGCCAGCAGGCAGGCCCAGTGTGCCAACGGCACCGTCTCCTGCGGCTCGATCAAGTGGGAGCCGCAGAGTGTCGAGGGCCCCAAGGGGCTCAAGGACTGTGCGGGCGGCAACGAGCGCTTCGCCGACCTGCGCGACGACAGCAAGGGCTGGAAGGTCACCGACGTCGGCAGCTCGGCCACCTTCAACTGGAAGCTGACCGCCCGGCACCGCACGACCACCTGGCAGTACTTCATCGGCAACACCAAGATCGCCGAGTTCGACGACGGGGGAGCGCAGCCTCCGCAGTACGTCTCCCACCACGTCGGATTCCAGGGCTTCACCGGCAAGCAGAAGGTGCTCGCGGTCTGGAACGTCGCGGACACGGCGAACGCCTTCTACGCCTGCGTCGACGTCAACATCGGCGGCTGACGCCTCTTCGCCCTCCCGGCCGGGCGGCTTCCCACCACCTCCGGCCGGGAGGTGCCCGCCTCCGCCTGCTCACGGGCCTGCCTCGGCCGTGCGGCAGCAACCGGTGAGACCTCTTGCCCGATCCCGCTCGGCGGCGACGGCTCCCGTGGAGAGGAGCGTCGCGGCGGCAAGGGTGCCCCAGAGGGCGCCCGGACCGTGCGGCGCGAGAGCGGTCAGGGCCGCGGGGGAGACGGCGAGGCCGAAACCCGTGGAGAGCTGGAAGCGGGCGAGGGCGCGCCCCAGGACATGCGCCGGGGCGAGCGCGGTGACGAGCGCCGTGGCACTGCCCGCGTAGAGGATCTCGCCGAGGGTGCAGACCACGGACACCGCGGCGACGGCCGGGGCGCCCCAGCCGTGTCCCAACGAGGCGGCCGTGAGGAAGCCGAGGTAGGACACGGTGAGCACCACGCCGGCGAGAGCCAGCACGGACCGGCGGGAGAAGCGGGACATCAGGACCGTGACCGGAACCTGCAGGACGACCACCAGCACCGTGTTGGCCACGAAGATGGCGCCCGACCACACCGGGGAGGCGTGCATCTGCGTCACCAGGACAAGCGGGAGCGCGACCTCGGGGACGTTGAGGCAGAAGACATAGATCACGTTGGCGGCCAGCAGCGCGCGCCTCCGGGGTGCGGGCTCGTCGTCCCCGTCCTCGGCCGCGGCGGCCGCCGGATGAGCCCGCACATGGACCGACCACGCCAGGGCCGCCGCCGCGAGGTAGGCGAGCCCGGTGACGGCTGCCAGCGCCTGCAACGCGCTGGTGCCGCCCGCCAGGCATGCGGTGGCGAGGAGGGCACCGGCGCCCAGGCCGGCGTTGCGCAGGGCGCGGCCCCCGGCGAGGGCGGCGTCGCGCTCCCGGCCGCCGGCGACCGTGGCCACGAGGGCCGCGTGGGCCGCCGGCCATGCCTGGTTGCCGATGCCGAGGAAGAGCGCCGCCGCCGCGAACGGCCAGACGTGCCCCGCCGGGGTGGCCAGCAGCAGCGTCACGCCCAGCACCCGCACCAGCATCGACGCCGCCACGACCGTGCTGCGTGCGCCCCGGTCCAGCCATCGGCCGACCGCGGGCATGCACACCAGACCCACGACGCCGCCGAGCGTCATGGCGATGCCGGTGGCCGGCGCGGAGAGCCTCAGCACGGACACCCCGTAGAGCAGCAGAAGGGGCCGGAGCAGGCCGGTGCCGAGCGCGTCCACCACCAGGGCGACGGCATAACCGGGGCCTCCGGAGGCACGGACGAGGGCGCGCGGTCGGATCTTGACGGTGGTTGTCATGGCGTCAACGGTGCGCTCGGCCGCCGAGCCCGCCGTGCCACTTGACGGACACCGTCAAGCGGCGCGGTCGTCGACCATCCGACCGGCGATGATGAGGGGGTGACGTTGAGAATCGACATCGGCGGCCTGCCGTCCGGAGGACTGCGGTTCGCCGCCTCCCCGCTGGCCGAGCTGACCGCGATGCTGCACGTGCTGGCCGAACCCGCGCACCATCCGCAGCTCGCCGGCTGGGCCGCGGACGTGTGGGCCGGGCTCCCGCCGGAGCTGGCCGAGCGGCTCAGGGAAGCGGGGTTCCTCTGGCGTTCCTCACGAGCCGACTTCCTGGTTCCCGCTCGTCCCCGGTCCACCCTCGCCGAGGAGTTGGACGACGTGGACCGGATCGACGACGAGACCTATGCGGCCGCCGCGCTCATCACCACGTGCGGCAGCAACCGGGTCCACTTCGCGGCGCCGTCGCCGCTCGCCGACGCGACGGCGCGGGAGCGGGCCCTGGCACTTGCCCAGGCCCGCGGCGCGCTCCAGGAAGCCTTCGCCGAACGGCTGCTCGCGGACCCGGCCGCCGTGCGGGCGCGGGTGCGCCAGACCCTCGAACAGTGCGCCGAGGCGTTCTTCGACGCCGCCTGGGAGGGCGTCGCCGGGCAGCTCGCCACCGACCTGCGGCTGAAGAAGGACCTCCTGCAGCGCCGGGGCATCGGGGCGGCACTCGCATCCGTCTCCGGCGCCGTGACCCTGGCGCCCGACGGCGACTTCATCACCGTGGACAAGCTGCAGGACAATGCGACGACCGCCCGCGGCACCGGGATCACCTTCCTCCCCAGCGTCTTCGGCCGACCGCACCTGGTGGTGATCCACGCACGCGGGTGGCAGCCGGTGGTGCAGTACCCCGTGGCCGGGGCGGGTCCGCCGGAGCCGGTGTCGCTGGAGACGGTCACGCTGCGGCTGGAGGCGCTCGCGCATCCGGTACGGCTGCGGCTGCTGCGCACCCTCGCCCGCGGCCCGCACACCACCGGTGAGCTGGCCCATGCCTGGGGGCTCTCCCTCCCGGAGGTCTCCCGCCATCTCGCGGTCCTGCGTCGCGCCGGCCTGCTCACGGCCCGGCGGCACGGTCGGCACGTCCGCTACACCCTCGACCTGTCCGATCTGACGGGCCTGGGGGCCGACCTGCTGGCGGCCGTACTGCGCTGAGCAGCTTCGGTCCGCCGGATGGCGACCGCCGCTTCCGCGCACCGCGCGGTCACCCGCTCGGCGCGGCCGCGGCCCGGCCTCTCACGAGTGCCGGGTTTTCGGGCGATTCATCCCGGCAATGCGGTCCACCGCGATCCTTGCCGGTCGAATGTCGTCACCGGATACCGCGCGTGAATCTCCCGCGCGTACCGGAATTCCCGAGCCACAACCGCCGCTCCGGTCACCGGCAACTCTCGCTGCTCTCACGGGAGTCGTTGAAAGCCGCGGCGACACGCCGGAACACGCGTGCGGTGCGGATGGCTTCTTGGGTGACGTGGCTCTCGACTGCCGTGATTCCAGGGCGAGTTCATCGAATTCCGGGAATCCTACTATGGGAAGCCTTATGCGGAAACCGTGTGCGCGAATCCGGTGATGCGGCACGCTTCTTTTCGAGGAACGGCCCGCCGAGGCGAGCCGGGCAGCACAACACCCCACTCCTGCAAGGAGGTTCCCGTTGCCCCTTGCCCTCCTGGCCCTGGCCATTGCAACGTTCGGTGCGGGCACGGCCGAGTTCGTGATGATAGGTCTACTTCCCGAGACTGCCTCCGACATGGGAGTGAGCATCTCCGAAGCCGGTGGCTACGTCTCCTTCTACTCGCTCGGCGTCGTGATCGGAGCACCACTTCTCACCGTCGTGGGTATGCGGGTCCAGCGTAAGACAATACTGCTCGCAATGACATGCATGTTCATCTTCGGGAACACAGCGTCAGCCCTTGTCCCGAGCCATGAACTGCTGCTGGCGGCGCGTTTCACCGCGGGACTCCCGCACGGTGTGTTCTTCGGAATCGGAGCCGTCGTCGCGGCCGGACTCGTCGCCCCCGAAAAGCGCGGCAGAGCACTCTCCGTGGTACTGGTCGGCGTACCGATGGCCAATATCGTCGGCTCGCCCCTGGGCACCCTGCTCGGGCAGACCGTCGGCTGGCGCTGGACGTTCATCGTGGTCGCCGGTATCGGTGTCCTCGCGTTCGTCTCCCTCGCGGCACTGCTCCCCGTGCAGCGCGAGACCGGAAGAGGGACCGTGCGCGGCGAACTCGGCATATTCAAAAGACCGCAGGTGTGGCTCGCCTTCGCCGTGGTGGTGTTCGGCTTCGCCGGCACCTCCTCGTTCTACACCTACATCCAGCCGCTGGTGACCGAGGTCAGCGGCTACACGCCCAACGCGGCCACCGCGCTGCTGGCGCTGGCCGGAGCGGGGATGACCGTGGGCACCATGCTCGGCGGACGGCTCGCCGACCGCCCGGTGCGCACGATGTGCGGGGCGCTGTTCGCGCTGGCGCTCTCGCTGAGCATGTTCCTGGTGACGGCGCAGAACACCGTCCTGGTCGCCGTCAACGTGTTCCTCACCGGGATCGCGGGCATGGCCGCCATCCCCAGCGTCCAGGCGCGCATCCTCGACCACGGCAGGGACGCGCCCGAACTCGGCTCCGCCAGCGTGCAGTCCGCCTTCAACATCGCCAACTCGCTGGGCGCCTCGCTCGGCGGTGTGGTCATCGCGGCCGGCTTCGGCCTCACCTCGCCGAGCTGGCTGGGCGCACTCCTCGCCCTGGCGGGCGCCTGTTTCGGCCTGCTGTCCGGGTGGCTGGACCGCAGCTCCCGGCCCTGGGCGGTCGCCTCCTCGGCCCCTTCCTGGAAGAGCGTGAAATCGGAGGCGTTATGGAGCCGGGGCGCCCGCAGCGCCTCCGTACCCGCTCGCGGGCCGCACCGCCGCGCCGCCTCCGGGCGTCGCGCCGGCCGGCGGCGCGCGCTGATGCCCGGCCGGGCACCGGTCACTCCGCGGCGGTCTCCTCGGCGCTTCCGCGGGATGCCCGGGGTCCGCGGGCCCACCGCAGCAGCGCGCCCAGCCCGCCGACCGGAAGCTCCTCCCCGGGCGCGGCGAGCAGCACCTCCGCATCGGTCGCCAGCGCACTGCGCAGCAGCGCGTCGTCGGCCCGCGCGGAGGCGGGCTCGGGCGCTCCGAGATACTGCAGCTCGGAGCGCCGCACCCCCACCTGGTCCGCCCTCTCGCCGACCCACACCTCGGTGTCCCTGTCCGGGCCCCCGGGCCGCACGAGCAGCGTCGCCACCCGGTGCTCCCGTGCCGCCTCCACCAGCGAGGGCACGGTCTCGGCCGTGCCCGAGCCCGCGGGGGAGGGACCGGGCGCGTGCGCGGCCCGCAGCGCGGCCAGCGCCTCGGCGGTGTGCCGTTCGGCGTACTCCGCACGGGCCCGTTCCGTCTCCCTGTCCAGCAGCTCCGAGGAGGCACCCGCCGCACGGCCGCCGTGCGAGGTCTGCACGGCCGAGGCCCGCAACCGCTCGGGCAGCTTGTCGTGCACGGCACGCCGCTCCCGGGGTTCGCCGCTGAGCACCAGCACATCGGCCGCCGTCTCCCGGAAGCGGCGTTCGATCGCCTCGGCGATCAGCCCGGCGTTGCTCTCCCAGGTGTTCTCCACCCGCAGCTGGAAGTGCTTCTCCGACAGCTCGCCGGTCGAGTTGCGGTGGATGGGCCACTCCTCGCCGGTGGCCTGCCCCGCGCTGCGCGTCCCGTGCGCGTCCACCAGCTCGAAGTCCGCCCCCGTGCGATCGATGCGTGCCGTCAGGCAGCGCGGGTTCTCGCCGAGCAGTTCCGGCAGCGGTGCGAGATGCGGCAGCGTCGACCAGGTGACGTGCTGCCGTTCGGGCGCCATGGTCAGCGGCAGGTCCAGCACCAGGTCCCCGTCCGCCGCGAAGACCGCGCTGCCCTGTGGCCGGGTGCGTGGGGAGAGCGCGGCCAAGTGCCCGGTGACGGCGTCGGCGGTCGCGGAGTCGGCACCCTGCCGCAGCAGCTCGTCCCCCGCGGCGCGGGCCGCCAGCCGCCGCTCGTCCCCGGCGTTCTCGGTGGCCTGCGCCGTGCTCGTGCAGACGGTGGCCCACGGTCCGTTCCGGTCGAGAAGAGGTGCGAGGGAATCGAGGCGCATGGTTCCTCCCTGCTGCTCCCGGGCGCTGCGATCGTTGCTTCGCGGACCCCGGCGCCCGGAGGCGGCCGGAGCCGTCCGCCGGACGGCCGGGTACCCCTGCCCCCGGCAGTGACACGGCCCCGCGGTGCCGGGCCTGCCGCGCTCCGCGCCGGGCCCGGCTCCCGGTGCCCGCCTTCCGGACCGCTGCCGGGAGGCGCCCACCGGCCGGCCGGAGCGGCGTGCCACCATCCGGGGCATGGCGTCACTGAGCGAACTGCTGCCCGGTGCGGCGATCCGTCTGGACATCGCCGCGGCTGACTGGCGCTCCACAGTCCGCGCCGCGGGAGATCTCCTGGTCACGCAAGGTGTCAGTACCGACGCGTATACGGACCAGATGATCGGGAACCTCGAGGAGAACGGGCCCTACGTCGTCGTCGCGCCCGGCCTCGCTCTCGTACACGCCCGGCCCTCGCCCGCGGTGCGCCGGACCGGGCTGGCCTGGGTGCGGCCGGCCGAACCCGTCGTGTTCGGCCATGCGTCGAATGACCCGGTCACCCTCGTCGTGGCGCTCGCCGCGGCGGACTCCGGCGCCCACACGGCGGCCATGGCAGCCCTCGCCGGACTGCTGGCCGATCCGGACACCGCGGCCGCGCTGCGCGCCGCACCGACCCCGCAGGCGGTGCACCGGCTGCTCGATGCGCGGGAGAGCGGCGGTGGACAGCTCCGGCGCGGGGGGCCGGCCGTGCAGCGGATCCTCACGGTCTGCGGCAACGGGGTCGGCACCAGCCTCTTCCTCAAGAACACCCTGGAGCGGGTGCTGGAGCGCTGGGGCTGGGAGCAGCACGTCACCGTCGAGGCCACGGACACCGTCTCCGCGCGGGGCAACGCGTCCGGGGCCGCGGCCGTCCTCACCTCGCGCGAGATCGCCGGGCTCCTCGGCGACCTGGGCATCCCGGTGCGGGTCGTCGCGGACTTCACCAGCGAGAAGGAGGTGGACGCCGTGCTGCGCGACACCTACGACGTCTGACCGCGCCCCCGCGCCCGGCTTCCCCCGCCACGCACCCCGCGGACTCCCGGCAGCACCCGCACACCCGCGAGGCGCCCTCTCCACCCGCCCGAGCACGGCACGCAGCGGAAGGCTCCATGGACTGGCTGGTCACCATCGCGGCATTCCTCGGCACCGAGGTCCTGAGCGTTCCCGCCTACCTCATCGGTCTCATCACGGCGGCCGGCCTGACGGCCCTGCGGAAACCCGGAGGGCAGATCGCCGGCGGGGCCGTCAAGGCGACGCTGGGCTTTCTGCTGATCAGCGCCGGCGCCGGACTCGTCGTCGGCGCGCTGGCACCGCTGGGGGAGATGATCCAGGGTGCCACCGGGGCGCACGGGGTGATTCCCACCAACGAGGCGATCGTCGGTATCGCGCAGGACCGGTTCGGTGCCCGCGTCGCCTGGCTGATGACCGCGGGATTCGCCCTCTCCCTGCTGCTGGCCCGGTTCACGCCGCTGCGCTACGTCTTCCTGACCGGCCACCACATGCTCTTCATGGCGACCCTGCTGACGATGGTGCTGGCGGCCGCGGGGCTGCCCGGGTGGCTCGTGGTGACCGTCGGCGGAGTGCTGCTGGGCATCCTCCTCGTCTCGATGCCCGCCTTCGCGCACCCGTGGACGAAGCGGATCACCGGCGGCAACAGCATCGCCGTCGGGCACTTCGGCACGGCCGGCTACGTGACCGCCGGTGCCGTCGGCCGGCTCGTCGGCGGACGCAGTCGCAGCACCGAGGACCTGAAGCTGCCGGAGGGACTGCGGTTCCTGCGCGACTCGATGGTGGCCACCGCACTGTCCATGCTGCTGATCCACCTCGTCATGGCGCTCCTGTACCTGGCCGACGCGGGTGAGGCGACGGCCTTCCGGGCGTTCGCCGCGGACGGCGGGACGGCCGCCACCGGCCTGGGGGACTACTTCATGCGGGCCGTGATGCAGGGGCTGCGGTTCGGCATCGCGGTGGCCGTCATCCTCTTCGGCGTCCGGACGATCCTCGGCGAACTCGTTCCCGCCTTCCAGGGGATCGCGCACAAGGTCGTCCCCGGTGCCGTGCCGGCGCTGGACGCGCCCATCGTCTTCCCGTACGCGCAGAACGCGGTGCTCATCGGGTTCCTCGCCAGTTTCACCGGCGGCCTGTGCGCGCTCGGGCTGCTCGCCTGGCTGCTCGGCCCCGCCTTCGGCCTGGCGCTGGTGCTGCCGGGGCTGGTGCCGCACTTCTTCACCGGCGGCGCGGCCGGTGTCTACGGGAACGCGACCGGCGGCAGGCGCGGTGCCGTGCTGGGCGCGTTCTGCAACGGCGTCCTCATCACACTACTGCCCGCCGTGCTGCTGAAAGTGCTGGGTACCTTCGGGGCGGAGAACACCACCTTCGGCGACGCCGACTTCGGCTGGTTCGGCACCCTCATCGGCTACGCGGGCAGGGCGGGCGGGGCGGCCGGCATCGCCGTGATGCTCGCCGTCGGAGCCCTGCTGCTGGCCGGAGCCGTCCTGGTGCAGAAGCGCGTCGTCGAGCCCGGCTGGGACCCCGGCGCCCGCCGCGACGCGCTGTTGCCGCCCCCGGCCGCCGCGGGGCCCGCCAACGCGGCGGCGTCCGGCCCGGAGGCCGTCCCGCCCGGTGCCGCGCGGATCCCGCCGCCCGGCCCGGCCGGGGACACGGCACCGCGCCGCTTCCCCAAGCTGCCCCCGCCGGCCGGCGCCCCCGTCCCGCCGCCGCCGCCGGACTGAGCCGGGACTCCGGCCGCGTCCGCCGCTGCCGGACACCGGCTGCTGGTAGAAGTCGCAGCACAGCACCGCAGCCAGGAAGGGCCCGCCATGACCGTGCGCTTCACCACCTCGGCCGACGGCACCGGCATCGCCTTCGAGCAACTCGGGGACGGCCCGCCCGTCGTCCTGACCGGTGGCGCGCTCAGCACCCGGCACGAGGGCCTGCCGCTCGCCCGTGAACTGGCCGGCCTCGGACTCTCCGGGGTGGTCTACGACCGCCGGGGCAGAGGCGGGAGCGGCGACACCCCGCCCTACGCCCCCGCCCGGGAGGACGAGGACCTGGCCGCCGTCCTCGGAGCACTCGGCAGGGGAGCGGCGTGCGCCTTCGGCGTGTCGTCCGGTGCTCTGATCGCGCTCGGCGCGGCAGCGCGCACCGGCGCGGCCCTCGGCAGGCTCGTGCTCTTCGAACCGCCCTTCACCGGCGCCGTGGGACACCGCCAGGACCCGGCGCGCGCGGCCCGGCTCGCCGAGCTCCTCGACCGGGAGTGGCGCGCGGACGCCGTGGCGTACTTCCTGGGGGAGATCATCGGGCTGCCGCCGGAGTCCGTGGAGGGCGCCCGCCGCTCCCCGGCCTGGGGCGGTCTGACGAGAATCGCCCACACACTCCGCTACGACACCACGCTGCTCGGCGACGCCACCCTCCCGGCCGGCATCCTGACCGCTGTGCGGATCCCCGTGCTGGTCCTCTCCAGCGACGCCAGTACGCGGCTGCTCCAGGACGCCGCGCGTGCGGTGGCGGAGGCCCTGCCGTGCGGCGAGCACCGGACGGTGCCCGGGGCGTTCCACCAGGCACCCGCCGAGGCGCTGGCGCCGGTGGTGCGGGACTTCCTCGCCGCCTGAGCCGGTGTGTGCCGCGTCCGGCGCGTTAAGAGTTGCCCATGGCTTTCCCAACTCCGCCATGGCCGCGCCCCGTCGGGGGAAGCCACAGGCTGTCCGGTGAGCGGGGGCGAGCAACTCGGGGGTGCGGGATGGACAGCACGACGGCGAACGGCGGCCCGCGGTGCGCGGCGGCGGACCGGGCGGATCCGACACCGTGCGAGGGCAGGCCCACGGTCGTGACCGTCATCGACCGGAACGGAGCGCAGCACACCGGCTGCATCCACCACACGGCCCGGCTGCTGGCCAGTCTCGAAGGCGCCCGGTTGCATCCGTCCGCGGCCGTGCTTCCCTTCGCGTGCGAGGTGTACTGCCGCGCCGACCAGCTCCTCCCCTTTCCCTGGCAGCTCGGCCGCTGAAGAGGTGGGCATGTGCCGCGGCGGGCGGGGGTGCCGCGAGCCGCTCGGGGGCGCGCGGACTCCCCGGCGGGCGGGCCCGTCGCCCGCTGCGCACCGCATTCCTCACGCGTCGGTACTCGGCAACGGGACCGCCGGAGTGATGGGATGCGCTCGGACGGCCGGGGACTCCGCTGCCCCGGATTGCGGGAAGGAGACCGGGATGAGTACCGCTGCGGCCGGCGGCGACGCCGGGAACACCGAGTACGGCCGGAAGGCGTTCAAGAGGTCCAGGAGCCACTTCGCCGACCGGATCACAGCCGACGGGAGGGACGGCTGGCCCGTCGAGGCGGGCCGCTACCGGCTCGTGGTCAGCCGTGCGTGTCCCTGGGCGAGCCGGGCACTGGTCTCGCGCCGGCTGCTGGGCCTGGAGAACGCGCTCCCGCTGGCCGTCGCCGACCCGATCCAGGACGACCGGAGCTGGCGCTTCACGCTCGACCCCGGCGGCCGCGACCCGGTGCTCGGCATCCGCTTCCTGCACGAGGCGTACGACAAGCGCGAGACGGGCTACCCGGGCGGTGTCAGCGTGCCTGCCGTGGTGGACGTGCCCAGCGGCAAGCTGGTCACCAACGACTTCCAGCAGCTCACGCTCGACCTGGCCACCGAGTGGCGCGCGCTGCACCGGCCGGGCGCGCCCGACCTCTACCCGCGGGCCCGGCGCGAGGAGATCGACGAGGTGGCCCAGGGGATCTACCGGGACGTCAACAACGGTGTGTACCGCGCCGGGTTCGCCACCACGCAGCAGGAGTACGACGCCGCCTACGCGGACGTCTTCCGCCGCCTGGACCTGGTCTCGGAGCGGCTGCGGGACCAGCGCTACCTGGTCGGCGACACCCTCACCGAGGCGGACATCAGGCTGTTCACCACGCTCGTGCGGTTCGACGCCGTCTACCACGGCCATTTCAAGTGCAACCGCAACAAGCTGGAGCAGGATCCGGTGCTGTGGGCGTATGTGCGGGACCTCTACCAGACGCCCGGCTTCGGCGACACGGTCGACTTCGACCACATCAAGCGGCATTACTACGTCGTCCACACCGGCATCAACCCCACCTCGATCGTGCCCGCGGGGCCGGACCTGTCCGGCTGGCTGACCCCGCACCACCGCGAGCAGCTCGGCGGCCGCCCCTTCGGTGACGGCACCCCGCCAGGCCCCGTACCGGCGGGGGAGGAGATCCCGGCGGACCACCGGCCCTGAGGCCCGCCCGCGCCGGAGGGCCGCCGCCCGGCTCAGCCGCCCAGCGGGAAGCCGAGCCAGGGCAGCCAGCGGCCCTCCTCGTGGACGACCAGCTCGACGCGGCTCACCCGCGCGGTCACCGGCAGCTGTGCCGTCAGCTGTGCGGCGATCCGCCGGTGCACCCCGGGGCCGCCGCTGTTGGCGACCGTGAGGTGCGGCTCCACCGCGCCGAGGACACCGCCGTAGGGCGGATGCGAGGGCCAGCGGGCGGCCGCCGTCGCGGTCAGCGCGCGCAGCGGGGCAGCAGGTTCGGGCACCAGGTGCAGCACGCCGGGGAAGGAGCCGCAGTGGCCGAACGTGACCGTGAAGGGCCGGTGCCGGGCGTACAGCGCTGCCAGCGCCGCTCGCTGGGGACCGCGTATCCGATCGCGGTGCAGAAAGGGGAACAGCACCGTCAGATGTGCTGTTCCCCCGTTCCGCGCGGCCGTGTCGTAGCGGGCGCGCCAGCCGCGGACCAGCGGGTCCACCTCCGGCAGCAGCACGCTCAGCGCCGTCGTACCGGACGCGACGGGCCAGTCCCCGCCGGAATCCCGCGTCCCCGTGTCCATCCGGGCACCGTAGCCCGCCGCCCGGGGTTTCAGGCGCCGGGCACCCGGTCCAGGAAGCCCTTGACCGATGCGATGCGGCCGTCGTCGGCCAGCGTGAGCACGTCGGACCCCGCCGCGGGAGCCGAGCCGTCGGCCGTGACGACCAGCTCCCAGGAGAACCGGGCGATGTCGTGGTGCCCGTCGACCGCCCCCGTCAGCCGGAACGTGCAGCCGGGGAACTGCTCCTGGGCGGCCCGGATGGTCGCGGTCAGCTCCGGGTGGCCGATGGCCTGCGCCAGAGGGTCGGTGTAGCTGCCCTCCTCGGTCCACGCCGCGGCCACGGCCGCGGCCAGGCTCGCCGCGTCCGGTGCGTTCCAGGCGGCGAAGTAGCGGTCCACAGCGGCTTCGTAGGTGTTCATGGTGCATCGTCCCCTCGTCGTGTGCCGCCCGCCGGTGTGCTCCGGCGGAGCGATGTCATGACTGTGCCCCGGCGCCGGGTACCCGGTCGATGACGCGCGGGGTAATGCGGGGTGCCGCGGTGGGCACCGGTGGGTCCGGCCGCGGACGGGCCGGGTGACCGGCCCGGGACGGACGCCGCCGGGCCGGGCAGCACGTCCGGCGCCCGCCGGACGCGGTGACCGCCGGACTCGGCGGCGCCGGAACGCGGTTGACGGACGCCCGGCGTGCGGGAAGAGTCCCCCGCGTGGAGATCGACGAACTGACGGGACCGGAGCGGCGGGTGTGGGAGGCGTTTCCCCGGGGGCGGACCGTGGATCTCTCCGCGGCCGCCGAGCGGTCGGTACGGGCCCGGGTGCTGCGGGCCCTGCTGCTGACGTCCCCCGCCGAGGACGGGGAAATCCCCGCCCTGCGGCTGCGCGGCACCCGGATCACCGGCGAGTTCAATCTGCACTCCGGGGCGGTCAGGGCCCCGGTGTCGCTGCGGGAGTGCGTGTTCGAGGAGACTCCGGTGCTCTACGGCGCCGAGTTCCGGCAACTCTCCCTGAGCGGCTGCCGGATGCCGGGGCTGTGGGCGGCGACGCTGCGGGTGGCCGGTGCGCTGCGGCTCAACGACTGCCGGGTACCGGGGTCGGTGGGCCTGTCCGGAGCGCGGATCGGGGGTGCCCTCTTCCTGGACCGCGCGGAGCTGGGCACCCGGGCCACCGCCGGGGAACCGGAAGCTGCGGCGGCCGAGCGCGAAGGCGGCAGCCTCAAGCTGGACCACGCCACCGTCGGCGAGGACCTGCAGGCCACGCGGCTGACGGTGCACGGGCGGACCCGCCTGGACGGGCTGACGGTGGCCGGACTCGTCCGGCTCGACGGCGCCCGGCTGCTGTACCCCGGCGGCGGCAACACCGCGCTCCACGCCGAGACCCTCACGGTCGGTACCGATCTGCACGCCATGCGGCTGCACGCCGAGGGCCGGGTCAATCTGCGCGGGGCCACCGTGCCGGGGCAGCTCAACCTCGCCTACGCCCGGCTCTCCAACCCGGGCGGGGTCGCGCTGCGGGCCAGCAGCTGCACGGCGGCCGAGTTCTGGCTCCGCGACGCGCCGCCCGTCCAGGGCACCGTCAATCTGCGCCGGGCCCGGTTCGAACTGCTGCACATACGTCCCGAGGTGTGGCCCGCGCAGGTGCAGCTGGACGGGCTGACCTACACCGCGCTCACCCCCGTCCTCCCGGCCGCCGACCGGCTCCGGGTGCTCGCCCGCGAGGCGGACGGCTATGTGCCTTTTGCCTACGAGCAGTTGGCCACCGCCTACCGGCACATCGGGGACGACGCGGCGGCGCGCACCGTGCAACTCGCCAAGGAGCGCCGCCACCGGGCCACCCGGCCGCTCTACGGACGACTGTGGGGCCATCTGCAGGACGCGACCGTCGGCTACGGTTTCCGCCCCATGCGGGCGGCCGGGTGGCTGGTCGGCCTGCTGCTGGTGGGCGCGCTCGCCTACGGGCTGCATCCGCCGCGCCCGCTCAAGGCGGACGAGGCGCCGGAGTTCAACCCCCTCGCCTACGCACTCGACCTGCTGTTGCCCGTCGTCGACTTCGGGCAGGAGAAGTCCTATGCGCCGGAGGGCGGCTATCAGTGGCTCGCCTACCTGCTCGTCGTGGCGGGCTGGGTGCTGGCCACGACGTTCGTGACGGGCGTCAACCGCGCGGTGACGCGGAACTGAGCGCGGCGTCCGCGGCCCCTGTCCCGGGAGGTGCGCTCCGGGTCAGGGACCGCGCCAGACGGTCGTCGCGTTGCAGAACTCGCGGATGCCGTGCCCGGCCAGCTCCCGGCCGTAGCCGGAGCGCTTCACCCCGCCGAAGGGCAGTGCCGGATGCGAGGCGGTCATCCCGTTGAAGAAGACCCCACCCGCCTCCAGGTCCTGGACGAAACGGTCCGCCTCGCACTCGTCCCGCGTCCACACATTCGAACTGAGCCCGAACGGCGTGTCGTTGGCGAGTTTCACCGCCTCCTCCAGGTTCGCCACCCGGTAGAGGGTCGCCACCGGGCCGAACGTCTCCTCGCGGTGGATGCGCATCTGCGCGGTGACACCCGTGAGCACGGTCGGCTCGTAGTAGAAGCCCTGCTCCAGTCCCTGCGGCCGACGGCCCCCGCACAGCGCCTGCGCCCCCTGGGCCAGCGCGTCGGTGACCAGTTCCTCCAGGTCCTCGCGGCCCCGGGCGCCGGAGAGCGGGCCGACGTCGGTGCCCTGATCCATGGGATCGCCCACGGTCAGCCCCAGCATGCCTGCCGTGAACCGCTGGGCGAACACGTCGAACACGTCGGTGTGGACGAGGAAGCGCTTGGCGGCGATGCACGACTGCCCGTTGTTCTGCACCCGCGCGGTCACCGCGGTGCGCGCGGCGGCCTCGACGTCGGCCGACGGCATCACGACGAAGGGGTCGCTGCCCCCGAGTTCGAGGACGGATTTCTTGATCTCGTCGCCCGCCACCGAGGCAATCGCACGCCCCGCGCCCTCGCTGCCCGTCAGCGTCGCCGCGACCACGCGCGGGTCGCGCAGCACCGCCTCGACGGCGCCGGAGGAGATCAGCAGCGTCTGGAAGCAGCCCCGCGCGAAGCCCGCCCGGTGGAAGAGATCACCCAGGTAGAGCGCGGTCTGCGGCACGTTCGAGGCGTGCTTGAGCAGCCCGACGTTGCCTGCCATCAGCGCGGGCGCCGCGAACCTGACGACCTGCCAGAGGGGGAAGTTCCACGGCATGACTGCCAGCACCGGCCCCAGCGGCCGGTAGCGCACCTCGGCCCGCACCGCTCCGGAGTCCGCCACGTCCTCCGGGGCCGGGTACTCGGGGGCCAGCAGTTCCTCGGCGTTCCGGGCGTACCAGCGCATGGCCCTGACACACTTGGCCGCCTCGGCGCGGGCGGCGGCCAGCGGCTTGCCCATCTCCGTCGTCATGACGCGGGCGACACCGTCCGCCTCCCGCTCCAGCAGGTCCGCGGCCGCGTTCAGCAGCCGGGCCCGCTCCTCGAACGTGGTGGTGCGGTAGCCGCGGAAGGCGGCGTCCGCATCCGCGAGGCGCTGCTCCACCTCGTCGGCGGAGAGCGGATCGAATGTCTTGACGGTCGAGCCGTCGGCGGGGTTCACCGTGGCGATGGGCATGGCCACCTCTCAGCCGTGGGCCCGGCGGGACCGGGCGGCGGGATCGTCAGGGCTCCGTCGCCGGAGGCACGTCCTCGGGGTCGTAGTCGTCGACCCCGGTCTCGACCCGTTCCTGTTCCGTACGCCGGGCCAGCGCCTCGTCGTCCGGCTTCTCCGGCATTCCGCCGTGCGTCCGGCGCTCCTCGGGCCCGCGGACCTGGTCGGGCTCGTTGCCTTCCTGGTCCGGTCGGCGTTTGGACATCTGCCGCTCCTCACCTTGAGCAGGTGTGTTCCTGGCACCCCCACTCCAGGGGACACCCTTCCGGCGGGTCGCACCAAGCGGAGCCGCCGGCGCGCTCCCGGTGCCGAGCCGGGCACGGTCGGTGGCCGGTGATGGCCGGGTGATGGCGGGTGGCCGGTGGTGGCCCCGGACGGGGCGCACGCGGACACCGCTGCGCTGTGGGCCGGCCCGCGCGCCGGTCGGGGTGCGCCCCACTCTCCCCCTTCGGCAGGTGGCTGCTCCTGGGTGCGCGTCCGCGTGTCGGGGGAGTGCGGCTACGGGCCGCCGCGCGGCCCGGGGCGGACACCGGTCCTCCACGACGGCCCGGCCGCGTCCGGCGGATCTCGACGGTCCGGGTAGGCTCCCTGCCGCCGCCGCCGTACCGCCGGGACGGGCCGTGCACCGGACACGTCCGCCGCCGCCTCCGGTACGGCCGTCTCCCCGCCGCACGGGGGGCGGTCCGGGAGCGCGCGCCGCCGGGTCTCCCACTCGCCCGCGACCCGGACGGGGATCGGGCACCCGCCGCCGGTGCAACCGGTGGCCGGGCAGCCCGCGCGCGATCGCCGCCGCGCGCACGCGAGTTCGGCCGAAGGTGCGCCGGCCGCCCGTCGGTCCGCCCCGGGCGCACCCGGGTCGGCCGGGAGCGCCCGGCCGCCCGCGAGAGTGTTTCTCGCCACTCGCGAGCCTGACTCGTGGCAGCCGAACGTACCCTCGTCACCAGCCTGCCCCGGAGGGCCGGGCGGCCGTGCGAGCGACGAGGATGATGTCCGTGGATGCCAGCAGCCGTGTCGAAGCGGTGTACGCCGAGGTTCTGCGCCGGAACCCCGGAGAGCCCGAGTTCCACCAGGCCGTGCGGGAGGTGCTGCACAGCCTGGAGCCGGTGCTGCGCAAGTGCCCCCAGTACGCGGACGCGAACCTGGTGGAGCGGCTGGTGGAGCCCGAGCGGCAGGTCATCTTCCGGGTGCCGTGGACGGACGACGCGGGCGAGGTGCACGTCAACCGCGGCTACCGGGTCCAGTTCAGCAGCGCGCTGGGTCCGTACAAGGGCGGACTGCGCTTCGTGCCGCAGCTGTCGCTGGGCACTGTGAAGTTCCTCGCCTTCGAGCAGATCTTCAAGAACGCGCTGACCGGGCTGGGCATCGGCGCGGGCAAGGGCGGCGCCGACTTCGACCCCAAGGGGCGCAGCGACGCGGAGGTCATGCGCTTCTGTCAGTCCTTCATGACGGAGCTGCACCGGCACCTCGGTGAGCACACCGACGTACCCGCGGGCGACATCAACGTCGGCGCCCGCGAAATCGGCTACCTGTTCGGCCAGTACAAGCGGCTGGCCAACCGCTACGAGGCGGGCGTGCTCACCGGCAAGGGCATCGGCTGGGGCGGCTCCTACGCCCGCACCGAGGCCACCGGATACGGCACCGTCCACTTCGTCCAGGAGATGCTCGGCACCCGCGGTGAGGAGCTGGACGGGCTCCGGGTCGTCCTCTCCGGCTCCGGCAACGTCTCCCTCTTCGCAGTCGAGAAGGCCCAGGCCCTCGGCGCTCAGGTCGTGGCCTGCTCCGACTCCTCCGGCTATGTGGTGGACGAGGCGGGACTCGACCTCGACCTGCTCAAGGAGATCAAGCTGGAGCGCCGCGGCCGGCTGGACACCTACGCCGAGGCACGCGCCGGGGCCCGGTTCAGCAGCCGCGGCTCGGTCTACGACGTGCCCTGCGACGTCGCCCTGCCGTGCGCCACGCAGAACGAACTCCGTGAGGAGCACGCGGTCGGCCTCGTCAAGAACGGGGTCAAGGTCGTCGCCGAGGGCGCCAACATGCCCTGCACCCCCGACGCGGTGGCCGTGCTGCGCGAGGCTGGCGTCCGCTACGGCCCGGGCAAGGCCGCCAACGCGGGCGGCGTCGCCACCTCCGCGCTGGAGATGCGGCAGAACGCCGCCCGCGAATCCTGGACGTTCTCGGAGGCCGAGTCGCGGCTCGCCGTGGTGATGCGGGGAATCCACGCCGACTGCGTCACCGCTGCGGACGAGTTCGGCACCCCCGACGACTACGTGCTGGGCGCCAACGCCGCGGGGTTCCTCCGGGTCGCCGAGGCGATGCGCGACCAGGGCGTGGTGTAGCGCCCCGCGGAGCAGTCCCGGGCCGGTACCGTCCGCGGGCTCCCGCCCGCGGTCCGGACCGGCCCGGCGTACGCGGCGCCGCAGCGCGGGGCGCGCCGAAACACCCGCCGGCTCCGTGTTCCGGAGCGTCGCCCGCTCGCTGTGGGAGCCGGAATCACCCGGGGATGCGGTGCCGCGCGATGTGGCGCGCCGGGAACGTGGCCGGATCCTCGCGCAGCCGGTCGAGAGTGCGCTGCGCGAAGGTGACGCCGCAGGCGGCGACTTCCTGTAGCGGAGCCAGGAATTCCAGGGCCTCCGGGCGCTCGGCGCCCTCGGCGATCCGCGCCCGCAGGCCGGTCTCGCTCAGCCGCAGCAGCTCGGCCGCCACCTCCCGTACCGGACGGCCCGCCAGCCGGGCGGCCGTTCCGCGGCGGGCGATGTCGCGGACCGCCGCGCGATGCTCGGCCGCGCCGATCCCGCGCAGCAGTTCCCAGGCCGCGGCGCGGGACGGTGGGTGATAGCACAGCCCGGTCCAGAACGCGGGCGCCGCGCAGAGGGCACCGTAAGGCGGGCCGTCCACCGCGCGCAGCTCCAGCGTCTCGCGCAGCCGTACGTCCGAGAAGATCTGCGACAGATGGGCCCGCCAGTCCTCGGGCCCCGGCCGACTCCCGTCCCCGAAGCCCTCCCGCAGCAGCGTGCCGAACGGCTCCGGTGGCGCGGCGCACCGGCCGCCGTCCGGCGACTCGCGGTGGATCATCGGAAGACCCAGTGCCCAGTCGATGAACGCCTCCACGTCCACGTCCTCGCGCAACAGCGTCGGGACGACCCCGGTGCGCGCCGGATCGGTCCGGCTGAGGTAGTCCATGCGCCGCGACAGCCACCCGCACGGACGGCCCCCCTCCAGCGGCGCGTTGACGAACAGGGCCGCCGCCGGGGTGGAGGCGGCCGACAGCATCCGCAGTTTCTCCGCCAGATCCGCGGGCCCGCCGTAGTCGAGCGACACCTGCGTCGAGAGGGCCAGCGACATCACCTGCACCCCGGCGGAGCCGGGCGGGCCCAGCCCCTCGAAGTGGCGCTGCATCACCGGGGTCCGCGAGTGCGGCACCCAGGGCACCTCGGCGGGCGCCGTGAACGGGTACTGTGCACCGGGCACCAGCGCGAAGCCGAACCGTCCGGCCGTCGCGGCCAGTCCGCGCAGCGCCCGGTCGGTCACCTCGGCGAGTTCGGCGACGCTCGCGCACGGCGGGGAGGAGTACTCGACCGCACCGCCGTGCTCCAACGAGACCGAGCCGCCCCCCGCCAGCCGCACACCCACCAGCGCCCCGCGGTCGTACTGGGGCACCGCTCCGGGCCGGTCGGCGGCGAGCCGCTCCAGCAGGGCGCGGACCCCGCCCGGTCCGGCGTACGGCGCCGCGCGGCCGGTGGCCGGGTCCAGTGCCGCCGCCTCCACCTCGATCCCGACCAGGCCGCGACCGGCCGCGCCCGCGCCGGTCTGCCGCGCGAAGACCGCCCGCAGCTCCGCTCGGGAGAGGGACGGCGGGACGGGGGCGGGAGCCATGACGCACCTCGAAGCGGATCGGTCGGCATCGGTCCGGGACGCAGGAAACGGAACCATCCCGCCGTCCCGGGCGCCGGGTACCCCGGCGTACGGCCGTGACAGGTGACCCCTTCGGCCCACGTCCGCGCCCGCCGGCACCGGCGCCTGCCCGTGGTCCCCGCGGCGTCCGCCCGCCTCACACCAGCCAGGCGCCCGCGGTGACCGCACCGCACGCGGCGCCCGCGGCCGTCTGCGCCACCGTGTGGTACTCCAGCACGATCCGGGACCAGCACACCGCCACCACCAGCGGGCAGGCCAGCAGCCACCAGGGGGAGTGCACCACGGCCGCCATCGCCACCACCGACGCGGCCACCGCCGAGTCCACGCTGATCTTCCAGACGGTGTTCACCGCCAGCAGGCACACCGTCATCGCCCACAGCGCCACCATCGCGACCAGGATGTCGCGGGGGGCCCGCCCCAGCACCATCACCAGCGCGCCCACCCCCACCGAGCCGAGGATCACCACGAAGATCGGCAGCCGCTGGGTGCGGTCCACCACGTGCCGGTCGCCCCAGGTGCCCCGCCTGCGCTCCCACTCGATGTAGGAGGCCGGGACCAGGCCAGCGCACAGCGCCGCGAACAGCCCCCAGGGCGCGCCCGTCCAGTCCCCCGCGGCGGCCACCCCCAGCCCGGTCAGTCCCACCAGCAGCGCGTTGCGGGGCTGCAGGACATCGGTGACCAGGCGTGCGGCTCTCACGGTGCGGCTCCTCGCGGGGCAGGGGTGCCGCAGGAGGCGCGGCGGGCGCCACTACCGTAGCGGGGCGCCCGGATTGCGGGCCGGGCGCTACCACCGTACGGCGGTGAAGTCGACGGGCCGCGGCCGCAGGGTGGCGGTGCGCTCCGCCAGCCGCCGCAGGCGCCGCCCCATCTCCTCCGGGGGCAGCCGCTTGCGCCCGCCGTGTCCGGGCAGCAGCCATGTGAAGCGCAGCTCATCCGCCACCGAGGCCAGCGAGGCGGCGAGTTCCTCGATGGAGTACCAGGTGACGCTCTGCGCGACCTCCAGGTCCTCCAGGGTCCGTGCCCAGTAGAAGCTGTCCCCGCTGAAGCAGTAGCGCTCGTCGGCCAGGTACAGGACGCTGCCGCGGGTGTGGCCCGGCAGCGGGACGGCGACGACACCCTCGCCGATCCCGGTGGGTGCCCGGCCGCGCAGCACCCGGTCGGCGTCCGGGGCCGCGTCCAGGTCTCCCTCGTGGATCCACAGCCGGGCATCCAGCCGGTCGGCCCAGCGCCGGCCGTGCGCCGCGTGGTCCCGGTGGGTGAGCAGCACGTCGGTGATGCGGCGGTCCGCCGTCCAGCGGCGGGCGAGCGGCTCGCCGAAGCGCGGGGTGTCGACCATCATCCAGTGCCCCGAGGGACGCCGCAGCAGGTAGGAGTTGGCACCGGCGGTGCGGGGCGAGTTGTGTCCGCACAGCAGCACATTCTCGTCGAGCGGCAGCGGGAACGGGTCGGGTTCCGCCGGGTCGAACCGGCCGCCCGGCGGGCGGATCGACCGGGTGTGGCAGGCCAGCGCGGCGGCCCGCAACTGGGCGGTCTCGGCCGGGTTCTGCGGCTGCCGGACGATCTCGGAGCGGCCCGGTGCGGCGCGGACGAGCCCGGGGGCGAGCTGGCGGGCCACGTCGCAGTCGGTGCAGCGCTGGTCGACGTACCAGCCGGCGGACCCGGCCTCGGCGGTGCTCTCCATGGGAATTCCCTCCTGGCGGCGCGCACGCCGGGTGCGCCGCGCCCGGGCGTGCCGCGGTTGCCGGCACGTCCCCACCAGGACAACCCGCGAACGGGCGGGAGCGAAAGGGCGCATCCTCCGTCCCCCGCCCCGGGCGCGGCGGCTTCGCGCCGCTGCCCGCACCGGGTTTCGCCGGGCGGTGTGCTCAGCGCCAGGTGATGCGGTCCGCCTCGGGCGGCCGGATCGGTTCCTCTGGTGTCGAGTGCTTCTTGAGGCAGTCCGTGAACGCGGCCAGGTCCGGGTGGCGGGCTTCCGCCCCGCCACCCGGACCGATCAAAGCGCCCGCGCACCGTTCCCTGCCGGGCCGCATCGCCCGGGTGCCACCCGGAGGAGTGGCACCCGGGCGTGGTGTGCGCCTCAGCGGGGCCGTCGCCGGTACGGTCCGGGCCGGGATTCCCGCGCCAACCACCTTTGTCGCGGCGCCGGCTCGGGTCCTACGCCGGATAGGCCAGGTAGAGAAGGGCTGCCAGGACGGCACCGAGCAGCGGACCGACGACAGGGACCCAGGAGTAGGCCCAGTCGGCCTTGCCTTTGCCCTTTATGGGCAGCACGAACGCGTAGGCGAGCCGCGGACCGAGGTCGCGGGCCGGGTTGATGGCGTAGCCGGTCGGCCCGCCGAGCGAGGTGCCGATCACCAGCACGACGAAGGCGACGCCGGCGTATCCCAGGGCGGAGTTGCCGAAGTCGGGTATGCCTCCCTCACCGGGACCGGGCTTGAAAGTCGGGGAGAAGAGGATGAAGGCGATCAGGACGAAGGTGCCCAGCACCTCGGTGACGGTGTTCCAGAAGCTGTTGCGGATGGTCGGCGCCGTGGAGAACACGCCGAGTGTGCCCGCCGGATCGTCGTGGTGGTCGAACTGCAGCTTGTAGGTGGCCCAGCACAGCACCGCGCCGATGACACCGCCGAGCAGCTGCGCCAGCATGTACACGGGGACGTCCGACCAGTCGGTCTTGTCGGCGACGGCGAGGGCGAGTGTGACCGCGGGGTTGAGATGCGCGCCACTGGGCGCCGCGACGCTGGCGCCGGTGAAGACCGCGAACCCCCAGCCGATGTTGATGAAGAGTATGCCCCCGCCGTTCCCGTTCGTTCTCCGCAGCGCGTGGTTGGCGACAACCCCGGTGCCCAGCATGACCAGTACCGCGGTCCCCAGCAGTTCCCACAAGAAGATCGAGCCCGCGCTCATCCGCTACCTCCACAACGTCGCGGCTCAACACGCCGCGCTCTCGGCGGCGATGGGCGCGCACCCTACTGGCACATCAGTGCGCTGCTCCAGGGAGGCGACGGAGAATTCCCTGCGAAGACGCGGTATTCCCGCGACGGATGAGGCGGTGCGGAAGCCCCCGGGCACACCGCGCCGAGTGCCGGGCGCGTCCGCCGGGGACCGGACGTCGCTCCGGGAGGCGGGACCTCCGGACGGAGCGCCGCGGCGCGGGGCGCCGTGCCGTCCGGGTCAGTCGCGGTGCGCCACCAGCAGGTCCACCACGTACACCTCCTCCACCCGCTCGTCCGGGAAGAGCGCGCGCAGCCGGGTCCGTTCGGCGTCCAGGAAGTCCCGGGTCGCCTGCTCGGGCATGACCAGGAACCCTGAGTGGCTGGCCAGATTGCCCAGATGGATGTCGAGCGGGACGGTGCGGCTCCACCGGGTGTGCCGGTGGGACAGCCGGAGCCCGTCGAGGCCGGCCCTGCGGAGCGCGCCGTGGTCGCCGACCTGGTTCAGGGGCGGGGAGGAGACGCCTGTGTGGCGGGTGATGCGCTCCGCCTGGGCGCCGATCCAGGGCACGTCGTGGGCGGTGAGGTTCCACCAGACGACGAGCGATCCGCCCGGACGCAGCACGCGCATGGCCTCGGGGACCGCCCGGTACGGCTCCGCCCAGTGCCATGCCTGCGCGTAGGTGACCAGGTCGCGGGTCCCGTCCGCGAGGGGCAGCGCGTTGGCGTCCCCGCGCACCAGGGGCACCTCCGGCAGGCTCTTGCGGAACCACGCGGCCATACCCTCGCCGGGCTCCACCGCGACGACGTCGGCGCCGCGTTGCACGAGCTGCGCGGTGGAGATGCCGGTGCCCGCCCCCACATCGGCGATCCGGGCTCCCGCCAGGGGCGTCACCGAGAGCTCCTCGACCAGTTCGAACAGCGCGGGTGGGTAGAACGGCCGGAATGCGGCGTAGCGGTCGGGCGCCGTGTTGAACGACATCGCTCGGGATATTGGGGTCACCGGCCCATCCTGCCCGCCACCGGCCCGCCTATTACCGGGTTCCGGACCGGTCGTGCAGGGCCGTCGCACCGCTGTGTGCGGTTGTGGTGCGACGGAGCTCCGCACCGGCCCGGGCCCGCGCGCCGCTCCGGGAGCCGGGCGGTTCGGCGGTGTGCGCTGCGGGTCGCTGCCGCGCTCACCGCTGCGGCGGCAGCCCCAGGGCGCGGTCCGGCGCTCCGCGGGTCCGGCCGGGCGCGCTGCTCAGCAGGCGGGTCTCGTGCGGAGGGAGGAACCGGGCGGCGTCGTCGGGGGCGAGCCAGTGGCCGACGGTGCGGTGCAACGGGACGAGCGTATGGGCTTCGAACAGGTGGGCCAGCAGGGTGCGGCCCCCCGAGGGGCACAGCGTGCTGTCGACGGCCAGCAGCCGCCCCACGGTGAGTCCCGCCGCATCGCCCAGATGGGTGTTCAGGGCCCGCGCCGCGCTTGCCGCGGGGGTCTCCGTCGCCGTCACCAGGGCTCCGGGCAGTCGACAGGGCGCACCCCCGCCCCAGGCGTCCCCGGTCTCGTCGGCGTCGAGCACGAGAATCCGGCCCGCCGCGTCCGTGACCAGCGCCGCGGCGGCCACCGCCGGCCCGGGCAGCAGGGCGCGGCGGTCGCCTTCGTCGAGGGGGGCCGGGTGGCCGTCCAGCAGGTGTGCCGTGTGGGCGCCGTGCTCGGCGGCGAGGGCGGCGGCGGTGCGGCGCCGCAACCGCTCGGGCAGCCTGGCCAGCGCCTCGTTCGGGGGAAGGAAGACGGCAGCGCGCAGCTCGTCCTGCTGCAACCGCAGGTCGTGCGCGCTCACCGGGTGCGGGAAGTGGACGGCGTACACGCAGGCGGTGAGCGCCCGGCCGTAGACCGCGGCGGGGACGTTGTCGACGGCGAGCAGCCGCCCGACGCGCAGCGCGGGGGGCTGCAGTTCCTCCCGGAGCTCCCGCACCAGGCCGTCGACCAGTCCCTCGTCGTCGACCATGCCGCCGGGCAGATCCCAGTCCGCCTTGTAGACCGGGTCGACCACCAGGAGGTCGCCGCGTTCGTCGCGGATCACCGCGTCCACGGCGGCGGCCGGCGCCGGGTGCGCGGCGAGGTAGGCGGCCAGCTCGTCCTGGGGGAGCGGCGCTGTCGCGGTGGCGGGTGCCCCGAGGGCCGGGGTGGACGCGGGTGCGGTGGTGGTGGCAGGCGTACGGGGTGTCGACGTCATGCGGCCCTCCTCGTGTCCGGTGGCGGAGGCGGGCCGGAACGGTGCCCGTGCCTCCAGCGAAGTCAACTGACCCGCCGCCGAATTGGGTACGCCGCTCGTTCGGCTCAGCCGGCGGCGCCGCCAATCGGGTCTCCGGGCTGCTCAACGGATAAAAGGTGCATATGGTGGCCATTCGGCGGAGGCGGTCGGCGAGGCGTTGCGAGCCGCACCGCACCGGTACCGGACGACGAGGGGAAGCGCGACGGTGAGCGAACAACTGAGCGGCGAGCTGGGCGGGAGCGGGGCCGCGGCCCCCGGCACGGCCACCCGCGCGCACGTCCGGGTACGACAGGGCCCGGGCAGCGTGCGCGAGGCCGCGCCGCGGTCCGCGCACCCCGTCGTGCGGATCTTCGAGGACGCCGCGCGGGCCGTGCCCGGCTATCCGCTCACCCCCCTGGTGACCGACGAGTTCTGCGTACTGATCGGCCCGGGCAACGCCTCCACCATGATCGCCGTCTATTTCGACGACGTGGCCACGCTCTGGGTGGACCAGTACATGTGGAGCGAGTACGAGTGGTCCGACCTGGACATGGGCGAGCTGGGCTTCCTGGCCGAGGCCGTGGCGGCCGTGCAGCGCGGGGACGGCGCCGTGCACTTCCGGGAGGACGACGGCCGCCTCGTCCACCTCGGAGGCCGGGTGGGCAACCACGTCATCGGCCCCGGCGGCGTCCATCCGCCGCCGATCACCCTGCCCCTCATCCCGTGGGCGACCCAGCTCGGCCCCGCGCCCCGCTGACCGGCTCCCGGCTGCGGTCCCGCACACCCCGCGCCACAGTGGAACCCGGGGCGCCGCGCGGTGTGCCCCGCGGCGGAAGCCGAGCAGCACCGGCACGGATTCGAGGACCAGGCATGAGCGGCGACGACGACGTGCTGCGGACCTACCGCGGCAAGCGGCGCTTCGGCCGGACGGCGGAGCCCGCGGGCGGGCCGCCGGAGGGCGGCGGCGAACCGCGTTACGTGGTGCAGATCCACGACGCGAGACGGCTGCACTTCGACTTCCGGCTGGAGTGGGACGGCGTGCTCAAGTCCTGGTCGGTGCCCAAGGGTCCCTCCACGGACCCGCACGACAAGCGGCTGGCCATGCCCACCGAGGACCATCCGCTGGAGTACCGCACCTTCGAGGGCGTCATCCCGGCGGGAGAGTACGGCGCCGGGCCGGTCATCGTCTGGGACGAGGGCACCTACGAGCCGCTCTCCCGCGACTTCGGCAGGGCCCTCGAGAAGGGGCACATCTCCTTCCGCACCCACGGCGGCAAGCTGCGCGGCGACTGGGCCCTCTCCCGCTTCCGCGGCGGGGAGGACGGTGAGCGCGAGGCGTGGCTCCTGGTCAAGAAGAACGACCGGCACGCCTCCGCGCGCGGGACACCCGATCCGTGGCGCGTCCGCTCGGCGCGCAGCGACCGCACTCTCAAGCAGGTCGCCCGGGAGGCGCCCGAGGAGTGGACCCGGGAGGGCGGCCGGTCATGAACGGTCTGCCGGACTCGCTCCCCGAGGGGCAGCGCGCGCTGCTGCGCCCGGCGCCCCCGGGCGCTGAGCTGGCCGGGCGGCCCATGCTCGCGGAGCCGAGCGACCGCCGGGACTTCCCCGCCGGCCGCTGGATCTTCGAACGCAAGCTCGACGGAGTGCGGATGCTGGCGGTCCGGGAGCACGGCCGGGAGCGGCTGCTCTCCCGGACGGGGCGGCGCATGGCGGAGACCTGGCCGGAGATCGCCGACGCGCTCGCCGCCCAGAGCTGCTCGGACTTCACCGTCGACGGCGAGATCGTCGCTCTCGTGCGCGGCCGCACCGACTTCGCCCGGCTCCAGCAGCGCATGCAACTGAGCACCGCCCGGCGGGCCAGGGCCAGCGGCGTGGCCGTCACCTACTACGTGTTCGACCTGCTGCGGCTCGACGGCACGGATCTGACCAGGCTCCCGCTGCGCACCCGCAAATCGCTGCTGCGCCGGACCCTGGAGTTCGGCGGCCCGCTGCGCTTCACCACCCACCGCAACGAGGGCGGCGGACGGCTGCTGGAGGAGGCGTGCGCCCGCGGCTGGGAGGGCCTGATCGCCAAGCGGGCCGACGGGCGGTACCTGCCGCGCCGCTCACCCGACTGGCTCAAGCTCAAGTGCACCGGCGGCCAGGAGTTCGTCGTCGGCGGCTTCACCGAGCCCGCCGGTACCCGGGAGGGCTTCGGCGCGCTGCTGCTGGGCCACTACGAGAACGGCGCGCTGCGCTACGCGGGCAAGGCCGGCACCGGTTACGACCGGGGCACCCTGCTGTCCTTGCGCCGCGCGCTCGACCGGCTGGCGGCGGAGCGCTCCCCGTTCGCCGACCCGGTCCGCGAGCGCGGCGTGCACTGGGTGCAGCCGCGCCTGGTGGCGCAGATCGGCTTCACCGAGTGGACACGCGACGGAATGCTGCGGCATCCCCGTTTCCTGGGCCTGCGCGACGACAAGGATCCCGGGGACGTCGTCCGGGAGCGGCCCGGCCGCTGACCGGCCGGACTCCGGCGCGTCCGGGGATGCGGCCGCTGCGTAGCCGCGGTGTCCCGGGGGTACCCGCCGTGGGTCCCCACGAGAGGAGGCCGCCATGACGGGAGACGGCAGGGACATCCCCGCGGAGGAGGGCGTCACCATCGAGGACGCCGCCGAGTTGCGGCCCGGGCCCGTGCCGGGCCGGGAGCCGGGCGAGCGTCTGGAGCGCGGCCACTGGCAACCGCCCGTGGAATCCGATCCTCCACCGCGCGTCGCCGGGGAGGACAGCGGCGGATTCGACACCTCGTTCCTGACCCCGCAGGCCGAGGCCGAGCAGGAGCACGCGCGACCCGCCGACCCGGGCGCCGAACCCGAGGACGAGGGCATCCCCGACTTGCAGGACGGTGCGCCGATGCAGCAGCGGTCCAGCGACCCGCAGCAGGAGTCGGTGCCCGGTGACACCCCGACCGCCGTGACGCGTGCCGCTCCCACCCCGTCGGAGATGCGCGCGGGCGAGTCGCTGGACGAGCGGCTCGCGGAGGAGGAGCCCGAGGAGTCCGAGCGGAAGGTGGTCTCCGGCCTGCCCGACGCTCTCGCGGGGGCGCTCCGCGCCGACCTCGAGGCGGCGCCGCCCCGTCGGCAGGACGTCTACGGCCGGGAGGCGGGGGAGAACGAGGGGCTGTCCCCCGAGGAGCGCGCACTGCGGACGGTGGACGAGGACGAGATGTGAGCCGGGGCCGGACGGCACCACGGCGGGATCGGGCGGAGGCGGCACCCGGGGCGGTACGCGGCAGGAGACGGAGCGGGGCATGGGGCGTACGGTCTGCGTCCGCACGCTAAATGCGCCCCCTAACGCGCCCCCCATAACACATCGCACACGTTTGGTCTCAATGTGTGGCCAAAACTGTGCGCCTCTTCGCTCCTATGAGCTTGTATGTATGGAGTTGCGCCTGTCATCCGTGAGGCGATCAGGCATCTAGGGGGGACCAAGAGTGATCCGGGTACTGCTGGTGCACGATGTCCGCATACTCCGCTGCGCGTTGGCCGCTCTGGTCGGCCGGGAGCCCGACATGGCCATCGAGGCCGCACCCGCCAAGGACGCGATGCGGCTGGCACGGACGCTGACCGCCGACGTCTGCATCGTGGACGCCGATGTGACCAAACGGTCGCCGCTGGACGAACTGGCGGGGTTCTCCCGGACGGGAGCCGCTCGGACCGCCGACGCGGCCCAGCGGCTGCTGGTCCTGGTGAGCCAGCACTGCCCGGGCGCCCTGCGCCGGGCGCTGGACGTGGGAGCCCGCGGATTCGTGTGCAAGGACGCGCTCCCCGAGCAACTGGTGACCGGCATACGAAGAGTCGCCGCCGGCGAGCGCTTCGTCGACAACGCGCTCGCCGGCACCTTCTTACGCGCCTCGGAGGCCCCACTGAGCGAACGGGAGCTGACCGTGCTCTCGGCGGCGGCCGAAGGCGCGTCCGTCGGCGAGATCGCCCGGCATCTGGGGCTCTCCACCGGCACCGTGCGCAACTACATGTCCGCCATCACGCGGAAGACGGGCGCACGCAACCGGGTGGACGCCATCCGCATCTCCCAGGGAGCCGGCTGGCTCTGAGAGGGTGCCGGCGCGCGGGGAGCGCCGTCCGCTCCCCGCGGCGGCACGCCGGTGCCGCCGCACCCGAGGGGACCGTGCCGTCACACCCGCGAGGGCGGAGCCCAGCCCGCCGCCAGGTCGCGGTAGAGCCTTGAGAGCTCCAGCAGCTCGGCATGGGTCCCGCAGCACGTGTGTTCGCCGTCCAGCACCAGCACCCGGTCGGCGCGGAGAGCCGAACTGATCCGGTGCGCGATCACCACCAGCGCCCCGCCGCGCCGGATGAAGGCGCGCTCGGCCACCTCCTCGGCGGCGGGGTCCAGCTGACTGCCCGCCTCGTCCAGGACGACCAGCGGGGCCGGCGACAGATAGGAGCGGGCCAGCGCGATCTGCTGCCGCTCACCCGCCGAGAGCGCCGCCGGATCCACCGGCCCGTCGAGCCCGCCCAGCCGCCGCACGAGCGCGTCCGCCCCCACCGCCTCGGCGGCGCCGAGCAGCGCCGGTCCCGGCACGGCGGCGCCGTCCGGCAGCAGACAGCACAGGTTCTCCCGCACGCTGCCGGTGAAGACGTACGACTCCTGCGGGATCAGCACCCGTTGCTCCACCGCCGGAGGCAACCGGCGGGCCGGTTGCGGAGCCTCCTCCGGCAGCGGCGACAGGGCCGGCCTGCCGTGCAGCCTGATCTCGCCGCTCGACGGCCGCAGCACTCCGGCCACCAGCAGTGCCAGTGTGGACTTGCCCGCCCCGCTGGGGCCGACGACCGCCAGCCGGCCATTCGCGGGGACCGTCAGATCGAGGCCGGCGAGTACCGGCTCGGCCGCCGGGCCGTAGGCGAAGGTGACTCTCCGCAGCTCCAGCGCGGGAGCCGCGTCGCCTTCCGCGCCGCCGGACGCGGCCGCCGCGCGGGCACCGGGCACGCCCGGCGCCCGCGGGCCGGGCACCGGGGTGCGCGGCGTGTCGGGATCGGGCTCCGGGGCTCCGTCCCGCAGCCGGCCGATCACCACCGCGAAGCGCGCACCGGCGCCGCCCAGGCCGTGCACCAGGCTCTGCAGCGCGGGCAGCAGCGCCTGGGTGAGGTAGGTGAGCGCCCCGGCCAGCGCCCCGGCGCTCACGCCCTGCCGCAGCAGCCACGGGGTGAGCACCAGCAGCAGCACCACGGGCAGCCGCCCGCCCAGTCCCAGTGCCAGCGCCCGGGCCACCCCCCAGTACGCGAGCGCGTCGGCCGCCCGCCGCTCCACCGCCACTTTCTCCACCACGGACCGCCGCACCCGCTCCTGGGCCCCGCACGCGGTCACGTCCCGCAGCGCGCGCACCGTCGTGCCCGCCTCCCGCGCCAGTTCCTCGTCCGCCACCAGGAAGTCCCGCTGCCGGCGGGCGAGCGGCCGCAGGGTCCCGGCGAACACCGCGAGCCCGGCCACCAGCGGCGGTACGACGACCAGCAGCAGCACCGGCGCCAGCGCCAGGAGCCCGGAGACCGCGCCGATCAGGGTGAAGAGGAACGAGCGCGAGACCATCACCAGCCCCGCGAAGCTGTCCCGGGCGATCTCCACTTGGTGCGTCAGCCGGGAGACGACACCGGTGCCCGCGGCGTCGTCCGCGGCCCGCCCCGGGGCCCCGGCCGCGGCCACGGCCTCGTACAGCCCGCGGCCCACCACGCGGCGCACCAGTTCGTCCCGCAGCGGTTCGGCGAGCGCCGCGACCTGCCGGTAGACCCGTGCCGTGCCCCAGGCCCCGGCGAGCAGCCCGGCGGCGGCGACGCCCAGCCACCCCAGACCCACGGCCGCCCGGCCCGCCAGGAAACCGTCGTCCAGGGCCCGTGCGAGCGCGAATCCCAGCGCGAAGGTGTGTGCCGCCTCCAGCACCGACCAGCCCGCCAGCGCCAGCAGCACCCGTGGCCGCCGCAGCAGGAAGTGTGCCCCGGCCCGCCCGAGCCCGCGCGGCGCCCGGTGTCGGCCGCCCGCCCGCCGGTGCGGCGCCTGCCGGTCCGCGGCTCCGGTGCCGACCGCCTCCACCGGAGCCCCGGGGCGTGCCGCCGCGGGCTCAGTCATCGTCGCTCCCGCTGCCGAAGAGGGAACGGTAGCCGGGCAGTTCCCACAGCTGCCGGTGCGGAGCAAGCGCACGGATCCGGCCACCGTCCAGCCAGGCGGTCAGGTCCGCGCGGGCGGCGGTCGAGGCGCGGTGCGCGACGACCAGCCGGGTGCGCCCCCCGCCCCTCCCGCCCGCGTCCGCCAGCGCCCGGGTGACCTTCCACTCGGTCACCGTGTCCAGGCTGGAGGTGGCGTCGTCCAGCACGAGCACCCGGCCGTCCTGGGCGAGCGCGCGGGCCAGGCCCAGCCGCTGGATCTCGCCGCCGGAGAGCGGGGCCTGTGCGCAGGGCGTGCCGTAGCCGTGCGGCAGGGTACGGACGAACCCGTCGGCGCAGGCCGCGCGGGCCGCCGCACGGACCCGGGCCTCGCGTCCCTCGTGTCCGGCGGGGATCCCGGCGGAGAGCGCTTCGCCGACCGTGGAGCCGAACAGCACCGGGCGTTCGAAGGCGAATCCGACGGCCTGCCGCAGGGCCGCCGGATCCAGTTCGGCCAGGTCGGTACCGTCCAGCAGCACCTGCCCGGCCTCCGGTTCGGCGAGCCGCCCGGCGACGGCCGCCAGCAGCGACTTGCCCGCTCCCGACCGGCCGACCACGGCGACCGTGGCGCCGCCGGGCACCACCAGGTCCACGTCGTGCAGCACCGGCTCACCCGCGTACGAAGCGCGCACACCGCGCAGTTCCAGCCGTCCCGGCCGACGGCCCGCGGTGTGCTCCGGGGCCGCCCGGTGCCCTGTCGCCATGGCGGGCACCTCCAGGACCTCCGCCAGCCGCCGTGCCGCGGTACGGCCGCGCACCAGCGCGTTGAGCTGGCCGACGAGAGTGCCGACGCCCGCCGCCAGCACCGCGTACCGGGCGGCCGCCACCAGACCGCCCACGCTCAGCGCCCCCTGGCCCAGCAGCAGTCCGCCGACCGCGACCACCGCGACCTGGAGCAGCGGCACCAGCACGGCGGCCTGTGCGGTCGCCCGGCCCTGCACGTGCCACATCCGGTGGCCGTGTGCGGACAGTCGGGCCAGTGGTTCCAGTACCCGGTCCCGTTCACGTTCGCGCAGGCCGCCGGCCGCGATGGTGCGGGCTCCGGTCAGTGCCTCCACGAGCCGCCCGGCGAGCTGCGCCTGGGTCTCCTGGTAGCGGGTCACGCAGTCGGTCGAGGTGCGGGAGAACGCGCGCAGCAGCAGCACCAGCAGCGGGGTGCCGGCGAGGAAGACCGCCGCGAGCCGCAGGTCGAGCAGCGCGAGTGCCGCGAGTGCACCCACCGGGGTGACCAGCGCGGCCAGCGCGGAGGCGACGCTGCCGGGTGCCGTGCCCGCGTGCGCGGCGTTTCCGGTGCAGCGGGTGACCAGGTCCCCGTGGCTGAAGCGGCCCGCACGGTGCGGTCCCACCGCCAGCAGATGGCCGGCCAGCCGCGTGCGCAGCCCGGCTGTGGTGCGGGAGTTGAGCGTGCCGGTCAGCACCGCGTCGGCCGCGTCCAACGCCACCGAGACGGCGGTCAGCGCTGCGCAGCAGGCGAGCCAGCGGCCCGCCGCGGCGCCGTCGGCCGCCTCGCCGGCCAGCAGCAGATCGAGGGTGCGGCCGAGGGCCGCGGGCAGCGCCAGCGCGGCGAGCGCAGCCCCGGTCGCCGTGGCGAACAGCGCGAGGGTGCGCCACAGGTGCGGCCGTCCCGCGGCGAGCAGCAGCCGGTCGGCGGGGGCGTGGCAGGCCGGGCCGGCCGGCTGCCCGGAGACAGGGGAGTGCCCCCGGGCGGGGGCAGAACCCCGCCCGGGAGCACTGGGTGCGTGAGTCACCCGGTCACAGGCACAGGAGCGCGCTGTGGGAGCTGAGCTTGTCGCACAGGAGCAGGCTGGCGCTGCTGTCGTCGCCGCCGCCGGTGCGCTCCTCGGGCTCCATGGTCTGCAGGTCCAGAAGGGCCATGATGTTTCCTTCCCTATCGGGGTGTTGGGTTGTGTGTTACAGGGACGGTTGTGCTTCGGTACGGCCCCCGCCCCGGAGGCCGGTCTGTGGGCCGCCGGGCGCCGACGCGCTGTGGCGCGCGGCCGGCCCGGGCGGCGGTGTGGCGCTGCGGTGCGCCGGTGGTGCCAGGAACGGCAGGCTCGGCGGCGTCCCCCCGGCTGCGTTGCCGACGGCGGCACCCGTGGCGAGCAGGCAGCCCGCGGTGCCGGTCGCCAGGTCCATCGACAGCCGCATCATCTGGTCGCCCGGGAAGGCGAGGCCTCCCTGGTACGTCATCCCGTACCAGCCGAGCTCGGTGAGCTGCGCCCGCCGGTCGGCCTCGGTGACACCGGGCGCGGTGGTCCGGCTGAGGTGCAGCAGCATCCCGGCCCGGCCCTGGAAGAGCCCGGGCTGCGCGTAGTAGCGCATCCGTGCCGCGGGCAGGATGCCCTCCCGCGCGGTCGCGAAGCCCTCGTGGTCCGGCCGGTGGCCCAGGAAGTCGTCGAGCACCATGCCGATGCCCACGCTGCCCGCACCCAGGTAGGGCATCACCCGGCTGCCCTCGTCGACCTGCCAGGTCCCCGCGCTGTCCCGGACGCAGTGCGCCAGGTCGCGGGCGAGCGCGCGGTCGGCCAGGTCGAGCAGCGCGGGGTCGCCGCCGTGCCTCTCGTACAGCCGCAGGAACAGCAGCGCGGACCCGGTGGCACCGTGCAGCAGCCCGGCCCGGTTGACGCCCCGGGTGCCGTCGTCGGGTTCGTCCAGCCGCCGCGCCAGCAGCCGGGCGGCTTCGAGGGCGGCCGAGTGCAGCCGCTGCTCACCGGTGTCGTCCGAGAGCTGCTCCAGTGCGAGACCGAGACCGGCGAGGCCGCCGTGCAGGGAGCTGCCCAGCCGCTGCCACTTCTCGTCCAGCACCCGCTCGGTCAGCTCCAGCGCCCGTTTGGTGTGGCCGAAGCGGGCCAGTACGCAGGCGACTCCGGGCAGTCCGTCGTAGAGCCCCAGCGGGGTGCCGCGCGGCGGGGGGTCGGTGTGCCGCAGCAGCCACTCCTCGCCCTCCGGGAAGCGGGCGGCGCCCGTCTCCGCGAGCGCGTGCAGCACTCCGGCGGCGCCGTGCGCCAGACCGAGCCCTCCGCCGTCGTTGAACTGCGCCACGTCGCCCGGGAAGAGCCGGTCGTCGCGCTCGGGAGTGGCCGAGGCGAGGATCGCCCGCACCATCGCGTCCCGGGCCGACGGCCAGTCGCCGGGTGCGGGTGCCGCGGGAGCCCGGGTGCTGCGGGGCATGGCGGTGCCGGTGCCGGCGGCCGTGCCCTCGATGGTGGCGACGGCCTCGGCCAGGAACCCCGGCGGGATGCCGGGGAACTGCTCGGCGGCGATCTCGGCCAGGTGCGCCGCCTTGGCCCGGTCGACCGCCAGCAGCGTCGTCATCGGGACGAACAGCGCGAGCCGCAGGCACGCCAGTGCGTAGCGGTCGATCTCGTAGCGGGTGCGGTCGGCCGGGGCGATGAATCCGGGGTGCGCGACGATCTGGCGCGGGTCGTCCTCGGCGGGTGCGGCCGCCTCGAAGTCCAGCAGCGCGACGGACTGCTCGTCGGGCGCCACCATGATGTTGAACATGTGCAGGTCGTTGAAGACGATGCCCCGCTCGTGCACCGCCGCGACGGCGTCCTCCACCAGCCGGTGCATGCGCAGCGCCCACTCGGTGTGCCGGGCGAGAGCTTCCGGGCCGGGGTCGGAGCTCAGCAGCGGATGGCGTCTGGCGAAGAAGGAGTTGAGGGTCTGCCCCGCCAGCTCCTCCATCACCAGGAACCGGTGCCCGTCCAGCTCGAACCAGTCCCGGACTGCCGGTACCACCGGCAGTCCGGCGAGCCGGTCGAGTGCGGCCTTCTCGCGCTCCAGCCGCGCCACCGCGTCGGCGCCGTCGGCGGCGAGTCCGGCGTGCGGCCGTGCCTCCTTGAGCACGACCCGGCTCCCGTCCCGGGTGTCGACGCCGCCGTACACGCCACCGCCGTTGGAGAAGTGCAGCGCCCGCTCGATCCGGTAGGGCAGCTCCTGGACGGTGGCCGCGTCGCGCGCCGCCAGTTCCGGCCGGAGGAAGGCGGGCAGCGTCACCCCGTCGGGCACCCGGAACGCGGGGTCCTTGCGGTCCGGGACGAGCCGACCGTCGGCGTCCTCCACCGCCGGTACGAGCCTGCCCTGGCCGTCGACGCAGAAGCGCGGCGCGAAGCCGCCGTAGCGGACGTACAGCGGTCCGGTGCGCCAGCGCAGATCCGTCAGGATGTACGGCCCCGGCCGGCCCGCCAGGCTCTCGTCCAGCTCGCGCAGAATGCTCTCGAGCTGTGTCTCGTCGGCCGGGTATATCGTGGCGAATTTACCGCTCGTGCCGCGCCCGGCGTATTTGGCGTTGCGCAGGTACAGGAGGGTGCGGTGCGGCACGAATTTGAAGGGAATTCCGCGGGGTACGCAGTGGTCCCAGATCGCCGTGCCGATCTCGTCCGCGTTGTCGAGAGTCGCCGAGGCGTGAATCTTCCAGCCTTGCAGCGGGAATTCTCCCGCCACCGGACGCAGCTCCAACCAGTCGCCCGACCGGGTCTGCCGCCAGCCGGCGGGGACGGGTCGGCTCGCTACCGGGAATGCGCCCGGATCAGCGGAACGGTCGGCGGCCGACTCGTCGGACCGCCTTCCCGCATCGTCCGTCGCGGTGCGTGACGCGGAGTCCGACAAGCGGTCTGGTGTTTCGTAGAAATACGGGTCCGCGAGACAGAATATCTCGTACCGCTTGTCCATCGTTCCCCTCCCCTCGGAAGCACGGATCAAGCGTGCAGCATGTGTGAGGGGAATGTGTAGTCAGTTCTGTCACGAACGTGATGTGAGGAACGCACGGGTAGCTCATGGGCCATCAGAATATGCCCGCAGAAAGCGTCAGATTCACACGTCGAGTCCCAGGTCGCCGCTCTCCGGCGGCGCGAAGTGCCGCGCCACCTCCTCCTCGGAGACCTCGCCGAGTGCGCCGGGCGACCAGCGCGGGCTGCGGTCCTTGTCGATGATCTGCGCCCGCACGCCCTCGGCGAAGTCGGGGGAGGAGAGGGCGGCGACGGAGGTGCGGTACTCCTGTTCCAGGGCCGCTTCCAGCGAGGTGAGGCCCCGTGCCCGGCGCAGCGCGGCGAGGGTGACCTTGAGGGAGGTGGGGGACTTCGACTCGACGGCCGCGGCCGCCTCCTTGGCCGCAGTCCCGCCGTGGTCGCGCAGCCGGGCCAGGATCTCCGGAACGCTGTCGGAGTCGTAGCAGGTGTCGATCCAGGCCCGCTGCCCGGCCAGTTCGGACTCCGGCGGGACGGTCGCGTACCGCGCCACCGCTTCCGCGGGTGGGGTGTGGGCCAGCGCGGCGGCGAAGTCCGCGAGCCGGTCCGCGGGGACGAAGTGGTCCGCCAGTCCGCACAGCAGGGCGTCCGCCGCACCCACCGCTCCGGCGGTCAGTGCCAGGTGCGTGCCCAGCTCGCCCGGCGCCCGCGACAGCAGCCAGGTGCCGCCCACGTCGGGGACGAAGCCGATGCCCGTCTCCGGCATGGCGACCCGCGACCGCTCGGTGACGACGCGCACGCTGCCGTGTGCCGAGACTCCGACACCGCCACCCATCACGACCCCGTCCATGAGCGCCACGTAGGGCTTGGGGTAGCGGGCGATCCGGGCGTTGAGGCGGTACTCCGCCGCCCAGAACCGTGCGGAGTCCGCGCCGCCGCCCTGTCGTACGTCCTCGTGGATCCCGCGGATGTCTCCGCCCGCGCACAGCCCCCGCTCGCCCGCGCCGCTGAGGACGACGGCCGCGACCGCGTCGTCCTGCTCCCAGGCCTCCAGTGCTCCGGCGAGCCGGTCGACCATCTCCCGGTCGAGCGCGTTGAGCGCGCGCGGGCGGTTGAGTACGAGACGGCCGGCGCGGCCGTCCCTTTCGACCAGCACGGGCGGTTGGGGCGGGGTCACGGCGGCGCTCCTCTGTCATGGGGAGGCCCTCCCGGGCGGGAGGGCCTCCCGCCACGGTACGGGTGCGCCGGTGTTCGCTATCTCACAGGTGGGCGTACCGCCCGCCCGGACGGGCAGACATGTGTCATGCGACAACAGTTGTCTCCGGAGGCACGATGAATCTCGCCGTGGCGCCGCCCCGGGCAGTGGGACCGCTTGTCCACTCGCCCTGGGGCGGCAGGGCGCGCGCCCGGCTCCGCCTAGGCCGGGTCCGGGGCGCTACCGTGCCGGCTCCTGGGCCGAACCAGCTCGGATGGAGCTACGGGTGACCAGCGAGGGGACCTTCTACACCTCCGATTCTCCTCCTTCTGACGAGAGGTCCGGCGACTCCCGTGAAGGGCCCCGGGCCGCCGGCCGTGAACCGTTGGCCGCCGGCCCGGCGTACGAGGCATGTCCGCCCGCCGAGCTCCACCGGCTGCGGGAGGAGGTGGCGCAACTCCGGCAGGCGCTGGACAGCCGTCCCGTGATCGACCAGGCGCGTGGGGTGATCATGGCTTCGGGGCGCTGCGGCCCCGATACGGCATGGCAGGTGCTGGTCGACACCTCGCAGCGGACCAACACCAAGCTCCGGGAGGTCGCCCGCCTGCTGACCCGGGCGACCCACCAGGAGCCGCTGCCGGAATGGCTGCGCAGCGCCGTGTCGGCCTCCTGCGCTCGCGCCGCCCGCGCCGCCCGGCAGAACGGAACCGCCGGCTGAGGCGTTCGGGCTGATCCGCCGCCGGTCGGCCGGGCCGGGGGCGCGCACGGTGGGCGGGGCCGCGGCGGTAAGAGCCGCTTGCGGCGCCGCGGCCCGGCAGCGGTCTCTCACCCCCGGCGAGCCGGATCCGCCCCGTCGGCTTCCGCGCCCGGATCCTCGTCCGCGCCGGGGGCCAGGGACCAGGCGCCCGCCAGCAGTTCCCCGACGAGATCGTCCGGCTGCAGGCGCCGTTCCACCCGCCGCAGATCGGTGACCCGGGCGCGGGTGCTGACCTGGCGAGGGGCCAGCAGCGAGCAGCAGTCCTCGTCGGGCAGCACCGAGACCTCGGCGGTGCCCAGGGCCCGCGCCTCGTCGATGATCTCCTGCTTCTCCCAGCCCAGCAGGGGGCGCAGCAGCGGTATCTCGGCCGCCTCGTCGACCGCTGCCATGTTGGCCACCGTCTGACTGGCGACCTGGCCCAGGCTGTCCCCCGCCACCAGGGCCTCGGCTCCCAGCCGCCGGGCGAGCGCGCTCGCCGTCCGCACCATCAGTCGTCGTTGGGCCACCACGTGCAGCCTTCCCGCGCCCGCGAGCGCGAGTTGCTTCTGCGCCCTGCCGAGCGGGACGACCCACAGCGCGCGGCCGGGCTGGAAGCGGTTGAGTCCGCGGGCCAGCGCGTAGGCCTTGTAGACGGAGGAGGCGTCGGCGTAGGGGGCGCCGGTGAAATGGACGAAGTCGCAGGCCAGTCCGCGGCGCATGGCGCGGTAGGCGGCGACGGGGGAGTCGTACCCTCCGGAGAGCAGGGCCAGCGCCGGGCCGCTGGTGCCGACCGGCAGCCCGCCCTGGCCGGGTATCCGGTCCCGGGACACGAAGCCCGCGCCCCGGTCCACCTCCACCAGCAGTTCGATGTCCGGTGCGGAGAGGTCCACCTGCGCTCCCGTCGCCCGCCGCACCCGCTCCCCGAGCGCGGCGGCCAACTCCGAGGAGGTGAGCGGGAAGGACTTGTCCCGGCGTTTGACCCGCACGGCGAAGCTGGGTTCACCGCCGCTTCCGGCGCGCTCCTCCCGCGCCCGGCGCAGCGCGTCGACCGCGTGCGCGCCGAGTGCCTCGACCGTGCCGGGGACGCGCACGGCGGGCTGTACGACGCTGAATCCGATCACGCGGCGCACGCGGTCCACGAGCCGGTCCAGCGGCACCTGGCCGCCCACGGCGGTCACGCTGCGGCCCTTCTCCAGCCAGACGGGTCCGGGCAGCGTACGGAGCGCGTCACGCAGATTGCCGTACAGCTGTTCCTCGAACCGGGCGCGGTTGCGGCCGCGCAGAAAGACCTCGCCGTGCTTGAGCAGGACGCACTCGCGCACATGGTCCGGCAGGCCCGGGCGGCTGCGCGGATCGGGGACGGGGCGGGGTCCTGAGACGGTCACGGAACTCTCCTCCTGGCACCCAGGTTAGGCGACCGCCGGCCGACCCGGTCGCGCACCGTGCACGGCCGGAGCAGCGGCCGACAACAGCAGAGAGCCCCGCCGGACGGTGTGTGAACCGTCCGGCGGGGCCCCGGGCCGGTTCAGGCGCGGGGCGGCTTGATCCACCCCTTCTTCACCAGCTTGTCGCACAGGGACCTGGCCGCGTGGTCGGTGCCCTTGGTCTGCCGCTTCGCCTCCTTCACGCAGTCGGCGTACGGGTAGGGAGGTCCACCGGCGCGCGTCTGCGCGGGGGACACGGCAGTGGCCGGAACCGCCGCGAACAGCACGCTGCTCACCGCGGCGGCCGCCGCCAGGGCGATACCCTTCCGTGGCACGAGTCCTCCTCTCTCGCCCCGGAGCCCGGTGCTCCGGATGCCCTGCCTCAACGAGCGCATCCGTGATCGGCAACGAGCCGCGGCGCCGGCCCCGCGTTCGGCGGAGCGTTCCGCCACGACGACCTTTCGGTACGTCAAGGCGGTGATCGCACCGGCGGGACCGGCCCCGCCTGTGCGATCACCGCCCGGCACCGGCCCGGCGGTCGTACGGCCGCTCCCGGCCGTATGACAGGCACGCGCCCCCGGCGGGCGGGAGCGGCACCGCCTCAGGGCACCACCACGATCTTGCGGCCCTTGCCCTCGGCGAACCGGTCCAGCGCCTCCGGATAGGAGTCCAGCGGCATCCGGTCGGAGATGAACACCTCCGGGTCCAGGATCCCGCCGGCGAACAGATCGGCGGCCCGCTCGTAGCTGTGCAGGACGGCCATCGAGCCGGTGATGGTGATCTCCTGATTGTAGATGCGGTACGGCTCGATGGTGGCCCGTGTCGCGTAGTCGGAGACACCGAACTGGAGGAAGGTGCCCGCCTTCGCCACCCGGCCGAGGCCGTCCTGGATGGCGGCCGCGTTGCCCGTCGCGTCCACCACCAGGTCCCAGCCGCCGGGCCGGTCCAGTTCCTCGGCGGTCGCCGCCGCGCCGCTGCACCCCAGACCGCGGGCCGTCGCCAGCCGTTCGGGATTCAGGTCGAGGACCTCCACGCTCGCCGCGCCGGTCCGTTTGGCCAGCTCCAGCATCATCAGGCCCATCGTCCCCGAACCGTAGATCAGCACATGGGACCCGAGCTGGCTCTTGAGCACGTCGTAGCCGCGCACCGCGCAGGAGAGCGGCTCGATGAGCGCCGCGTCCTGGGTCCGCACATGCTCGGGCAGCCGCACGCAGTTGGCCACGGGCGCCACCGCGTACTCGGCGGCGCCGCCGGCCGTGGACACGCCGATCGCGGCCCACCGGTCGCACAGGTTGTTGTGGCCGCGGCGGCAGTAGCGGCACTCGTGGCAGTACAGGGAGGGGTCGACCGCCACCTGGTCCCCCTCGGCCAGCTCGTCGACCTCGCTGCCCAGCGCCACCACCTCCCCGGCGAACTCATGACCGGGCACCAGAGGCAGCGAGGGGGCGAACTCGCCCTGCTTGATGTGCAGATCCGTTCCGCACAGCCCGCACGCCGCGACCTTCACCACCACCTCGCGGGGACCGGGGGTCGGGTCGGGAACCTCCGTCAGGGACACCTTGCCCACCGACTCGACGAGTGCGGCCTTCATTTGACAGCTCCTAGCGACAGGCCCTGGACCAGCTTGTCCTGGGCGGCGAACCCCGCGGCGAGCACCGGCAGGGAGATCACGAGAGACGCGGCGCACACCTTGGCCAGGAACAGGCCCTGGCTGGTGATGAAACCGGTCAGGAAGACGGGCGCGGTCTGCGCCACGACCCCCGTCAGGACCCGCGCGAACAGCATCTCGTTCCAGGAGAAGATGAAGCAGATGAGCGCGGTGGCGGCGATTCCGGGTGCGGCGACGGGCGCGACCACCCGGGACAGGACGGTCGGCAGCCGCGCCCCGTCGATCTGCGCCGCCTCGATCAGCGCGGGCGGCACCTCGGCGAGGAAGGACTGCATCATCCACACCGCGATCGGCAGGTTCATCGAGGTGTAGAGGATGACCAGCAGCCAGATGTTGTCGAGGAACGACGTGTTCTTCGCGAACAGGTAGATCGGCAGCAGTCCGGCGACGATCGGCAGCATCTTCGTCGACAGGAAGAAGAACAGCACGTCACGCCACTTGCGCACCGGCCGGATGGACAGCGCGTACGCCGCGGGCAGCGCCAGCACCAGCACCAGCAGAGTGGAGAAGACCGAGGCCATCAGCGAGTTGGCGAGCGCGGGCCAGGGTCCGGCCCCGCCGCCCGCGTCGAAGAAGGCGCGGTAGCCGTCGAGGGTCAGCGGGGCGGCCAGCGACGGCGGGTTGGTGGCGGCGTCCGACTCCGAGTGCAGCGAGGTCAGCACCATCCAGGCGATCGGCAGCACGAAGAGCAGCCCGCACACCCAGGCCAGCAGGCCCAGCGCGGTGTTCTTGCGGCGGATGCTTCTGGGCGGCGCGGAGGTGGCCTTCGGCCCGGCGGTGGACGACGCCGCCTCGGGTGCGTCTGCGGTCAGGGCGCTCATGCGCGGACCTCCTCGCGGAAGAGGGACGAGACCACCCGCAGCGCGAGGGTGGCGATGATCAGGGAGCCGATGACGACGAGCACGCCGGCGGCCGAGGCGAGGCCGTACTCATGGCCCTGGTAGAAGGTCTGGTAGATGGTGTACGGCAGGTTGGCGGTGCCCAGACCGCCGGAGGTGATGGTGAAGACGGCGTCGAAGTTCTGCACGATGTAGATCGATCCCAGCAGCGCCCCCAGCTCCAGATACCGGCGCAGGTGCGGCAGCGTCAGATAGCGGAAGATCTGCCAGGCCCCGGCCCCGTCGATCCGGGCGGCCTCGATCGAGTCGGCGGGCCGGCTCTGCAGCCCGGCGAGCAGGATCAGCATCATGAACGGCGTCCACTGCCAGATCAGCGCCATCTCCACGGCGCCGAGCGGCATCTCGGCCACCCACTCAGGTTGCGGTGCGTCGTCCCCGAACAGCCAGCTCAGCACACCGTTGAAGAGCCCGTACTCGGGGTTGTACAGCACGTGCTTCCACAGCAGCGCCGCGGCCACCGGCACCAGCAGGAACGGCGCGATCAGCAGCGTGCGCACCACGCCGCGGCCGCGGAAGCTGCGGTCGAGCAGCAGCGCCAGCAGCAGCCCGAGCACCAGGCTGACCAGGACGACGACCGCGGTCAGCACCGCCGTCGTCACCACGGAGTCGCGCAGCTCGGGATCGCTGAGCACCTCCTGGTAGTTCGCGAAGCCGCCGAAGGACCGGGCCTCGGGGTAGAGCGCGTTCCAGTCGAAGAACGAGACCACCAGGGTGGCCGCGAACGGCAACTGGGTGACGATGATCAGGAAGACCAGGGCGGGCAGCAGCGGCGCGCGGGTGACCCAGCCGCGCAGCCGGTTGGGCGGCCCCTTCGGCGCGGCGGGCCGGGCGGCCGGCGGACGCTTCTCGTCGTGCGCGTCCGGGGCAGTGGTGGTCGGAGTGCTCATTGCCCTCGCCCCTCGTAGTCGTCGGAGACCTCCTGTGCCAGCTTCTGGGCCTTGCGCAGCGCCTCGTCCACCGACTGGCGGCCCGCGATGGCGGCGCTGATCTCGTGCGAGACCTTCGTCCCCAGATCGGCGAACTCGGGGATGTCGACGAACTGGATGCCGATCGTGGGCCGTTTCTGCACGCCCGGGTCGCGGGGCCTGGCCTTGGTGATGGCCTCGCGGGTGACCTCGTGGAAGGCCCCGGCCGCCTTCTTGTACTCCGGCAGCTCGTAGGTGGAGGCACGCTTGCCCGCCGGGACGTTGGCCCAGCCGAACTTCTCACCGACCAGCTTCTCGTACTCCTTGCCGGAGGCCCAGGAGATGAACTTCCACGCCTTGTCCGGGTTCCGGCTCGCCTTCTGGATCCCCCAGGCCCAGCTGTAGAGCCAGCCCGAGCTGCGGGTCTTCACCACCGGCGCGGGGACGTAGCCGATCTTGCCCTTCACCTTGGACTTGGCGCCCTCCAGGGACCCGGCCCCGGCCGTGGCGTCGTACCACATGGCGGTCTTGCCCTGGGTCATGTTGTTCAGGCACTCCGCGTACCCGGACTGGGAGGCCCCGGACTCGCCGTGCTCGCGCACCAGGTCCACGTAGAACTTGGTCGCCTTCCGGAAGGCGGGGTCCTTCAGCCGCGCGTTCCAGTCCTTGTCGAACCAGGTCCCGCCGAAGGTGTTCACCACCGTCGTCAGCGGTGCGATCAGTTCGCCCCAGCCCGGCAGCCCGCGCAGGCAGATGCCCTTCATGCCGTGCTGGGCGCCGTCGACCTGCGCGGCGAGCTTCGCCACCTGCGGCCAGGTGGGGTGCTCGGGCATCTTCAGGCCCTCCTGGGCGAAGACGTCCTTGCGGTACATCAGGAAGGACGACTCGCCGTAGAACGGCTCGGCGTAGACCTGGCCGTCCTCGCCGCTGAGCGACTCGCGCACCGGAGGCAGGATGTCCTGCTGGTCGAAGCGCTTGTCCTTGCGGGTGTAGGGGGTCAGCGAGCGCAGCCAGTCGTTCTTGGCGAAGATCGGCGTCTCGTAGTTGCTGAGCGTCGCCACGTCGTACTGCCCGGCCTGGTTGGCGAAGTCCTGGCTGATCTTGTCCCGTACGTCGTTCTCCGGGAGCACCGTGAACTGGACCTTGATGCCCGTCTCCGCGGTGAAGTGCTCCGCGGTGAGCTTCTGCAGCTCCAGCATCTGCGGGTTGTTCACCATCAGCACGCTGATCGTGTCGCCGCCGGAGCCGAGGCTGCCCGCGCCGGCGCAGCCGGACAGCGCGAGCAGCGCACTCGCCGTGGCGGCGGCGGTGGCTGCCCTGACCGCCCTGGCCCGATGTGGTCGGCTGCGTATCCGGCCCTGCGGCCTGCTCTGACAGCGCATATGAACTCCTGGCGAATCGTGATATTCCGGTTGAACGCGGGCGTGCGGTACCGCCGCCCGTACAGAAGCTGGGAAGCGGGCCGGATCAGACCCTGATGACCTGCGGCCCGCGCAGCGCGTAGCGGTGTGCCTCCGGGGCGGGCAGGTTCACCGAGGTGACCAGCGCCTCGAAGTCGGCGACCTCGGCGAAGCGGCAGAAGCTCACCGCGCCGAACTTGGTGTGCAGCCCGGCAAAGATCCGCCGCCGCGCGGCCCGCATGGCCTGCGCCTTGACCTCGGAGACCGCCGGGTCCGGAGTGGTCAGGCCGTGCTCCCGGGAGATCCCGTTGGCTCCCACGAAGGCCAGATCGATGACGAAGCCGGCGAGCATCTTCGTCGTCCAGTGCTCGACGGTGGCCAGGGTGCCGCCCCGTACCCGTCCGCCGAGCAGCAGCACGGTGAACTCCTCCTCCGCGGCCAGCACCCGGGCCACCGGCAGCGAGGCCGTCACCACGGTCAGCCGCCGGTCCCGGGGCAGCGCCTCGGCGATCAGCTGCGGGGTGAACCCCTCGTCGACGAAGACCGTCTCCGCGTCCCCGAGCAGTTCGACGGCGGCCGAGGCGATCCGCCGCTTCTCGGGCACGTGCATGGTGGTGCGGTACGCCAGGGTCGTCTCGAACCCGGCGCTCTCCACCGGGTAGGCCCCGCCGTGGGTCCGGCGCAGCAGCCCGTGCTCCTCCAGCACCCGCAGGTCGCGGCGGACCGTCTCCTTGGCGACGCCCAGTTCCTCCGCCAGCGAGGCCACCTCGACGGAGCCCAGCCGCCGCGCCGTGCCGACGATCTGCCGCTGCCGCTCCGCCGCGCTCATGGCCCCGTCGCCCCTCTCCGTTCGGTCACGGACATGCCCGTTCTTGCCCGTGTGGAGAGTTGTACCGGGCCCCGTCCGGTACGACCAGCCTCCCGGCGGAGAAGATCGTGACCGTTTCTGCCCGTCGCCACCGTCCGCGGAAACGCTCCTGAGCAGGAACGATGCATCCGCGGTCGAGAGTGATTCGACCGTTGCGGGTGAACACTCGCCCGTTCGGTGCCCGTTCTGCTCCACGGGCCGTACGGGCCCGGCGTCGTGCGGCCTGCGCGGCGCGGGCGCGGCTAGCGTTCCGGGGGGACTCCGCCGCACGTATCCCGGCACGGGGAAGGACACCACGTGGACGACCTGAGGCGATCGCCAGCGGAACTTCCCGAACCCGGGGACGACGGGGCCGCCGACCACCTGCCCGGAACGCGGTTGCCCCCTCTCGCACTTCCGCACATCGAAGGCCGGCTGGTCGCCATGGACCGGCTGGGCACCGGACGCACCGTCCTCTATGCCTTTCCACGCGCCGCACGCCCCCGCGAGCTGCCCGTCGGCTGGGACTCCGTCCCCGGTGCGGCGGGTTGCCTCCAGGAAGCGTGCGGATTCCGGGACCGGCACGCCGAGCTGCTGACCGCCGGGGCGTCGCGCGTGTTCGGCCTCTCCGGTCAGGGCAGTCCCTGTCAGCGCGAGCTCGCCCAGCGGCTGCGGTTGCCGTTCGGACTGCTCTCCGACCCGGTGCTGACCCTGGCGGGAGCTCTGCGGATGCCCGTTCTCGACGTGGGCGGGCGGCTGTTCTACCGGCGCCTCACCCTGATCGTCCGCGCCGGCGCGATCGAGCACGTCTTCCACCCCGTCTTCCCGCCGGACCGGCACGCCGCGCAGGTTCTGGACTGGCTGCGGGCCAACCCCGCCTAGGGAGTCTCTTCAAAGGAGCGTCGTCCGCCCGGAGGCCGCCGCCGGGCGGACGGGGCTTTGAAGACACGACCCAGGTACCGCCCATCGGGGACGCCGGGTACCTCTGGACGGGTGAAAGATCGGCAAAGCAGAACGGATCGTCGGCCCGGACGGCATCTGACGGAGTTTGCTACGGCCCTGACGGGCTTTCCTCTGACCCCAACAGAGAGCTTCCGGGCTCGACGGTAAGGACTTGATTCAGATGCGTAAGACCAAGATCGCCACCTTCGGCGTCCTCACGGCTGCCGCAGTCGCCGTTCCGGCCGCGCCTGCCTTCGCGCAGGAGGGGCAGTCATCCGACACGCACACGCACACGGAGGCCGCGCAGCGTCAGGAGCCCACGACCACCACCTACCAGGTGCGGCCCGGCGACACACTGTCCGAGGTGGCCCGGAGCCACGGCACCAGATGGCAGGAACTCGCGGAGCGGAACGCGCTTCCCGATCCCGATCGGATCTATCCCGGGCAGCGGCTGACCATCGGGGAGGCCGTGCCCGGGCCCGCCCCGGCGGCTCCGGGCAGCACGACCGGGTCCAGCGCCGGGCAGCAGTCGGCGCCGCAGGACCAGCAACCCGCCCCCGAGCAGCAGGGATCAGTCCCTGAGCAGCAGCAGGCACCGCGCAGCAGCGCTCCCACCGCGCCGAACTCCTCGACGGCGGAGAGCGCGGCCAAGGCGGAGATCATCCGCCGGGAGTCCAGCGGCAACCCGAACGCGCAGAACGGCAAGTACCACGGCCTGTTCCAGACCGATCAGCCCTGGGGCAAGGGCACGGTCGCCGAACAGCACGCCGGCGCCGAGCGCTACGTCAAGGAGCGGTACGGCTCCTGGCAGGCGGCACTCGCCTTCCACGACGCGCACGGCTGGTACTGACCCGCCCGGGACGCCGCCGATCCGGTCCGCCGTCCCCGGTCCGCACGCCGTCACGGCGGACCGGGGGCGGGCTCCCCGGGCTCTCCGCCCGGCGGGAGCCCCGTACCGGAGCTGTGCCAGCGTCCCCGTCCGGCGACCGTCGGGTCGCCGATCCGGACGAGACCGGGGGAGACGAGCTGATGACTGCCGTGCAGCCCACCGCTTCGCGCGGTGCCCGGACAGTGCCCCTCCCCACGGTTCCGGTTCCGGCCTGAGCCGGGCGCGCCTTCCGGACGTATGCCGGGCGCGCCCCGAGTGCGCCGGCAGTACCGGGACCTCTCGTACCGAAGGTGTTCCCGTTGTCCCAGCCTTCCGCAGGCTCCTTCACCACCCGACCCGAGCGGCCCGGCTCCGCAGCCGCCGCCGCGGTCCGCCGGATCCTCCTCGCGGCCTTCCCGACACCCGAGGAGGCCGGACTCGTCGAGGCGCTGCGCGCCGATCCCGTCGCGTGGCTCGACGGACTCCTCCTGCTCGCCGAGACGCCCGACGGCACTCCGGTCGGGCAGGCCCTGCTCACCCGCTGCCACGTGGCCGGACATCCCGCGCTCGCGCTGGCCCCGGGCGCGGTGCTGCCCCCGTACCAGCGCATCGGGGCCGGTACGGCAGCGCGGCGGGAATCCGGTGCTCGTCCTCGGGCATCCGGAGTACTACCCGCGGTTCGGATTCCTTCCGACCTCCCGCCTCGGGATCCGTGCCGCCGTCGACGTACCGGACGAGGCCTCGGTGGCCCTCCTCCTGGACGCGGAGGCGGAGCCGGTGCCTTCCGGGGCCATCCGCTACCCCGCCGCGTTCGGTATCTGACCCCGTCGGCACCCGTGGCGGCACGCCCTGCGTGCCGCCACGCCCGCTGCGATCCCGCCGCCGGGTCCGCCGGGAGCAACCCGCCGGAGCCCGCGGCGGGCCGTCGCGGCCCGCACGTCCGGTCAGTCCTCGGCCCAGCCGTGGCTCTTCCCGAACTGCACCAGACGCCGACGGATGTCGAGGATCTGCGCGCCGGTCAGGTCCGGCGCCGTCTCCAGCAGCAGCTCCGTCACCGCCCTGGTGTACTCGGCGACACCGAGCACATCGCACATGGGGTCCTCCCCGTCCGGACCGCGGGAGGCCGCAGGGCCGTGCGGTTCCCGGCCCCCGGCAGCCGAAGCGGTCTCCGGCCCGGGCGCGTCCGAGCGGTCCAGAAGCCGCACGGAGGAGGCCTTCAGGCCCCGGTCCCCGTCCTCGATCTCGAACTCCACCGCGACTCCGGTGTGCACGAACGATTCCGGAATCATCAGGTCGTTCGCGTGCAGGAAGACGTCCTCGCCTCCGTGGTCGGGGGCGATGAACCCGTACCCCCGCGCACCGTCGAAACGGACGACTCGACCGACAACTGTATTCACCATTCACCCCAACCGCACTCCCCGGGCCCCGTGCCCGGACATCTGCCCCGGATCCTAGCGAGCGGGGAGCCCGAGCGTGACACGGACGACCGGCTGCGACGGGCAACAGGGTGCACGTGCGACACGCCCGCACCATCCATGGGATGACGGCCCGTCAACTCGACCGCCGGGGCGCGCATTCGGCCCGTGCGGCCGCGGTTCGTGGTTTACCGGTGCGGCGTCCGGGAAGCCGGGCAGATGCCGGGTCCCTCCTCCGAGGCCCGCCCCTCGGTAACGGCTCCCGGGCGCTGCCCGTCGGGGGCCGGGGAGAAGGCGCACATGTTCATCCTCCTGCTCATCGCCGGTACAACCGTGATCCTGGCCGTCGCCTTCGTCATCGCGGTCCGCCTCCGGCGCCGGGCGGCCGCCGTGGCGGCGCAGCTGCTGGAGCGCCGCTTCGGCCCCGAGTACACGCGTGTCCTCGCCCGGCGACACGGCGACACCCGGACCACGCGGCGCGAGCTGGCCGGAAGGCTCGACCGGTACGGCTCCCTCGTGGTGCTGCCGCTCGCCTCCGGTGCGCGGGAGCGCTACCTCGCGCAGTGGAGAGCCGTCCAGGAGGACTTCGTCGACTCCCCGGCCCGGGCGCTCGGTGCGGCCGAGACGCTGCTGGAGCGCCTCGCCGAAGAGCGGGGCTACCCCGCCGGACCGTCGTTCGAGGAGCGCCTCGCCGCGCTCTCGGTGCACCACGCCCGGCGGGTCCAGGGATACCGGCAACTCCGCGACGCCCGGCGGGCCGGGGGCGCGTCGGGCCCGGACGCGGCGGAGACCGAGGACCTGCGCGCCGCGCTGTCGGAGGGGCGTGCCCTCTTCGACTCGCTCCTCAACGCCCGCGCCAGCGGCGCCGGAGCCGAGCCGGGCCGCCCCTCCCGGCCCGGCGTGTCCCGCGGGCTCGCCGCCGCTCACCGGCAGCAGCCGCCCGGCACGGGACCGGATGTGCACTGACGCCGCCGCGTCGGGAGCTTCTGCGCAGGTCAGTCCAGCAGCGCGGCCGCCAGGGCCCGGGCCTGGCGCAGTCAGTCGGCGCGGCGTGCCGGGTCGGCGTCGGTGACCGTGCGGAAGACGGCGCGCCGCACGTCCGTGATGCCTGTGTACGGCAGGACGCAGGCCCCCCAGGTGTTGCCCAGCGGATCGTCGAACTCGCGCTCCTCCCGCTCCGCCGGGGTGTCCGAGGTGTTGAGGACCAGGGCGCGGTCCGCGGACAGCCCCGCCGGCTCGCTGTCCGCCGCGGTCAACTTGTACGCGACACCCGGCACCGGAACCCGCTGCACCCAGCCGGTCAGCACCGCGGGAGGCATGCCCCACCAGTTGGGGTGGACGCAGACCAGCGCGTCGGCCTCGGCGACCCGCGCGCGATGCCGTTCGAGCACCGGATCCGCGTCGCCGTCCGCGTCCGCCGCCGCTCCGAGCGCGTGCACGGTCTCGGTCTCCGGCGCGGTCAGGAGGGGGCGAAGCCCTCGGCATGCAGATCGTGGGCACGTACCCGGCAGCCGTGCTGTCGCAGTTCGTCCACGACGCCGTCGAACACGGCGTGGTTGAAGCTGCCGGGACGCGGATGCGCCAGATAGGCGGCTATGCGCATGGTGTCTCTTCTCTCCGGTCTTCTCCGGTGGGCCGATGCGGGTGTGCGGCACTCGCTGGAACGGACGGTCGGACGAGCCCGGGCGTGGGCCTTCCGGGCCCCGTGGGGCCATTGTGGCGCAGCACCGCAGCACCGCAGCACCGCAGCACCGCAGCACCGCAGCACCGCCGCACCGCAGCACCGGCACCGCCCGCCGTGTGCTGTGGCGCGGCCGGTGCCGGGCATGACCTGGCCGCTGACCGGGCATACGGGGTGCTCAGGGAGAGGCTTCCCGACGACGGACGCCGCAGTGGGCCGGTGGAAGCTGTCCCGCCGTGCAGCGGGCACCGACGCGGGGCCGGCGGGCCGATCCCGGTCTGGCCGTGCCGCCGTTAGGGAGTGGTACTGATATGGGCAGGGATCCCTCACTGCCCGGCGGCTGCGCCCAGCAGGCCGGACAGTGCGCGGGCGAGATCATCGAACTGCTGGAAGTGCTCTGGGAGCAGGGCCGGAACGCGACCGCCCGCGCGCCGGTGTCCCCGTCGCAGTTGCGTGTCATGTACTGCGTCGACCGCGACGAGGGGATGAACCTGCGGGCGCTGGGGGAGGCGCTGGGCTCCGCGCCGTCGTCGGTCAGCAGGCTCTGCGACCGGCTGGAGGCCATCGGCTTCGTCGCGCGCTCACCCAGTCCCACCAGTGGACGCGAGCTGGAGCTGCGGCTTACTCCGCAGGGCAGGGCACATCTGCACGATCTGCGCGAGCGGCGCGAGGAGGCCCTGCTCGGCATCCTGGCGGCCATGCCGCCCACGGATCGCGAGGCGCTTCTCACGGGCCTGCGAGGGTTCGCCGACGCCGCGGCGAACAGCTCCCCCGACTGTTCGCCCCCGGTTACACCAGCCACACCTTGATCAAGCCCGGGTTGCAGAGCTGTCACACGGGCTACCCAGCCCAGCTCTCACTCCATAGGGTGGCAGCACCGACCCTGGAGGGGGAATTAGTGTCGTACTCAGGTCCGCCCAATCAGCCGTACCAGCCAGGCCCGCCACCGGCCAACGATTCCAACACGCTGAGCATCGTCGGGATCGTGCTCGGTGCCGTGGCCTTCATATTCTGCCCGCCCGGCTTCGGCATAGCGGGCATGGTCTGCGGCTTCGTCGCCAAGTCCAAACAGGAGCGGCTCGCACCGGTCGCGATCGGGGTGTCCGTCGCCGGGCTCGTCATCGGCATGGTGCTCGGTTTCGTGGTGTTCCGTGGGATGTACGGCGGCTGACCGACGGACGCGGAAGCACATCGCACGGTTTGGGGCCGCGTTGTGCGGTCACCCGCAGCGGCATGGCTGACCCGGTGAAGAACTCCAAGGGACGCAGCGCGGAGAGCGCGGTCGAGACCGTGACGGCGAACGGAGCCCGACCCGGTGCCCATGGCGCCGCCACGGACGAGGACGCGCGCTCCGCGGGAGAGAACCCCAGGACGAAGGGCGAGGCCGCCAAGGACACGCTGGTGTCCGCGGGGGCCAAGGCGGGCGCGGCTGCTGCCGCCGGTGCGACCGCCGTCAAGGAGCGCAGGAACCTCACCGCCGGCACGGCCGGCGGTCTCCTCGCTCTGCTGGCGGGGGCGTTCGCGCTGGGGCGGAGGACCGCCCGCAGCAGCGCGGGCCCCGTGACGCGATGGACCCGCGGCCGTATCTGAACGGCCGGGGGCCGACCGGAGCAACGCGCAAGGCGCCGTGCACAGAGCGAGGGCCGGACAAGGGCAAGCACCCTGTCCGGCCCTCGCTCTGTGCTGTCACCGCACGTGCGGCGCGGCGGAGTCCGCCGCCCCGCGACGTGGATGCCGGTGGTCGTCCGGCAGCGGTCGGCGTACGGGGTGCCGGTGACCGGGCCGCCGGGCCGCCGGGCCGCCGGGCCGCCGGGCCGTGTCACCATGGCGCGGAAGCCGGGCCTGTCGGTACCCGGGTCACGACCCGAACGCGGCGGCCGGTGCGGACTCGAGCGGAAGGCGGGCGCGGTGGTGGCGACGGCATGGGTGGTGCAGAACACCCCGAAGGGCGGGCCGGGACGGTTCGGCGACTGGCTCACCGAAGCGGGCGTCGCTGTCCGGACCGTCCAGGCCCACGAGGGGGCGCTGCTCCCCTCGCGGCTCGCGGGCGGGGCCCTGGTGGTGCTCGGCGGCGGATTCCTGCCCGACGACGACGCACGTGCGCCGTGGCTGGCGCCCACCCGCGCCCTGGTGGCCGAGGCGCTCGACACAGGCGCGCCGCTGTTCGGCATCTGCCTCGGAGGCCAGATGCTGGCCCACGTCGCCGGGGGAGAGGTCGCAGCGGAGCACGGCGAGCCCGAGATCGGCAGCACGCCGCTCACCCTGCGGGCCGAGGCGCAGTGCGATCCGCTCTTCCACGACCTGCCCTCGCCGGTGACGGCCGTCGAGCGGCACGTGGACGCCGTCACGGCCCTGCCGCCCGGCGCCGCATGGCTCGCGCGGAGCGAGCGCTGCCCCTACCAGGCGTTCCGTGTGGGGGAGCGGGCCTGGGGCGTCCAATTCCACCCGGAGGCCTCGCCCGACCAGGTCCTGACCTGGGACCTGGCGGGCCGTGCCGAACGCGGCCTCGATCGTGCGGCGCTCCACCGCCGGGCGACCGAGGACGCCGTCACCTCGACTCCGGTGTGGCGCAAGCTGGCCCACCGGTTCGCGGCGTCGGTCCTGGGAGCGGACCGAGAGCCGGGGCGCGACTGATCGCCGGGGTCAGGGACGCACCTCGATCCGCCCGATGCCGCTGCCCAGTTTGCTGCAGTGCGCGGTGGACTGGCCCGACTGCCCCGGCCGCAGCGTGACATGTTCGCCATCGATGTCGGGGCTCCAGCCGCAGACCAGATGGACCCAGAAGGTCTGCGTCGCCCTGCCGTTGTTCCTGCACAGGGCGTAGCCGGTGTACTCGTCGTTGTGGTGCCTGCCGGTGTGGCAGCTCAGGCCCGGCGGGGTGGCGGCGCCGACGGCCGCCACGGTGGCGGCCGAGGGCAGCGACAGCAGCGTCAGCGCGGCGAGCATGAGGGCGGCGAACCTGGCCGCGGCCCTGCGGGGCCGCACGGTGACCGGTGTCATGCGGTGCTCCTTGGTCGAGGGCGGTGCCCTTCGAGTGGTTCGCCTGCTGCCTCCCCCGCCGCACGGCCGGAAAACTGCGCATACCTTGACACTTGGTCAACTAACCGCAGGATGCCGTCATCCAGGACATGGTTCCGGCCCCGGCATCGGCCGGACCTGCCCCGGCCCGACCCGGCCCGGTCGTCCCCGTGCCGCCGTCCGCGCGGCGGGCCGCCCACCGCGCCAACCCGCCGACCACCGCGCCCGACCGGTCACCTTCGCTGAGCAGGGAAAACGTTGACCCTGCCGGTGATCCCTGGAAGCCTGCCGCCATGGCGCTCAACGCAGTCCTGGGTGTGGACATCGGCACCTCCAGCAGCAAGGGCGTACTGGTGGGGCTGGACGGCACGCTGCTGGCCTCCGCCGTACGCGAGCACACCGTCGAGCGGCCCGCTCCGGGGCGCGTGGAGATGGACGCCGGTGTCTGGTGGGACGAACTGGCCTCCCTCTCCCGGGAGCTGACCGAGGCGGCCGACGCCCGGACCGTCGCCGTCGGACTCAGCGGCATGGGCCCCTGCGTCCTGCTCACCGACGCCGACGACGTGCCCCTCCGCCCCGCGATCCTCTACGGCGTCGACACCCGCTCCGTCGACCAGATCGCCCGCCTCGGAGCGGAGTTGGGCACCGAGGAGATCCGGCGCCGCTGCGGCTCCGACCTGAGCAGCCAGGCCGCCGGCGCCAAGATCGCCTGGATCGCGGACGAGGAACCGGAGCTGTACGCGCACGCCCGGAGGTTCTACACCTCCAGTTCCTGGCTGGTGCGGAAGCTGACCGGCAGCTACGTGCTCGACCACCACACGGCGAGCCAGACGACCCCGCTCTACGACACCGTCGCGCACCAGTGGTACACGCCCTGGACCGACCGCGTCGCTCCCGGCCTCGAACTGCCTCCGCTGCGCTGGTCCGGTGAGGCCGCGGGCACCGTCACGGCCGAGGCCGCCCGACGCACCGGACTGCCCCCGGGCATCCCCGTCGTCACCGGCACCGTGGACGCCTGGGCCGAGGCGCTGAGCGTGGGCGCGCACCGACCCGGTGACCTGATGCTGATGTACGGCACCACCATGTTCCTCATCCACACCGTGCCCGGCCTGCTCACCGACCCCGCGCTGTGGAGCACCGTCGGAGCCCTGCCCGGCACCCGCAGTCTCGCCGGCGGCACGGCCACCTCCGGTGCCGTCACCGGCTGGCTCCGGGAGCTGTTCGGCACCCCGGACTACGCGGAGCTGCTGCGGCTCGCCGAAGCCTCGCCTCCCGGCGCGAACGGGCTGCTGATGCTGCCCTACTTCGCGGGCGAGCGCACCCCCGTCATGGATCCGCACGCCCGCGGCGTCCTCGCCGGCCTGACGCTGAGCCACACTCGCGGCGACCTCTACCGTGCCGCGCTCGAGGCGACCGCCTACGCCGTCCGGCACAACATCGAGGCCATCGAGCGGGCGGGCGGGGACATCCGCCGGATCGTCGCCGTCGGCGGCGGCACCCAGGGTGGGCTGTGGACCCGGATCGTCTCCGATGTCACCGGCAGATCCCAGGAGTTGCGGACCACCTCCATCGGCGCCTGCTACGGTGGCGCGCTGCTCGCCGCGCAACTGGTGACCGACGCCTCCGCCGACACCTGGAACCCCGTCCGCGGGACCGTCGCACCGCACCCCGGGACCAACGGCAGGTACGAGGAGCTCTACGCCCTCTACCGCGCGCTCTACCCGGCGTCGGCCGACGTGGTCCATGCCCTCGCGGCGGCGCAGGAGCGCTGACCCGCGGCACCGTCCGCCGTGCTCCGAGGCTCCCGGCCGGAGCCCCGGTGTCCCCGATCGGCAGCACGGGCCCGTCAGCCCGTGAGCGGCGACCGCTCCGCCCCGGCCGTCCCCACGGTCACCGCCACCGGCCCGTGCTCCGCCAGCGGACCGATACGCCAGGAGGCGGCCCGGCAAAGGGCGACCAGACGGGGCAGGGCCGCCAGCGTGACCCGCCAGGAGCCGGGAGCACTGTTGCGGTCGCTGTCGTGCAGGAGGACGGTCGCCCCACCGCTCAGGCGCGCGCCCAGCGCGGTGAGCACACTGTCCGGTCCGGCACCCGGCTGCCAGTCGCGGCCCCAGGCGGTCCACAGCACCGGCCGCAGCCCCAGCCGCCGGGCGGCCCACCAGCGGGTCGCGGTGAGCACCCCGTACGGGGGCCGGTACCACAGCGGCTCCGTCCCGGCGGTCTCCCGCACGGCCGCCAGCGCCCGCTCCAGGTCACGGCGGTCGGCGGCCGGGCGCGGGAGCCAGGGCGGCTGGTGCTCCCAGCAGTGCACCGCCAGCTCGTGGCCCTCGGCGGCCATGCACCGCACGAGAGCGGGGTGGCGCAGCACGGCGGCGCCCTGGAGGAAGAACGTCGCCCGCAGCTCCAGCCGGTCCAGCTCCCGCAGGAAGGCCGGGGTGGACCGGGGGTCCGGCCCGTCGTCGAAGGTCAGCGCGATGTGATCGGCCCGGCCGCGCCCGTCCAGCTCCGGGCGGAACGCGGCCCGCACCGGCGGCAGCCAGGTGGCGGCCGGCACGATGTTCGCGGCCGCGACGGCTGCCGGCGCGGCCGCCAGTGCGGTCAGCAGGCGTGGCCGGTTCACCAGATCTCCTTCCCGGAGGTGCCCGCCACCGCCGGCGACCGGGCCAGTTGCACACTTCCCGCACTGATCAGCGCGAGCGCGGCCAGCTCCGGCAGTACCCGCCATCCGAGCGACAGCCGCTCGTCGAACAGGGCGGCGCCCAGCACCACACTGAAGAACGCGTCCCCCAGCGTGAGCGCGGGCTGCGAGGCGACCAGCGTCCCCGCGTGCAGTGTCATCTGCAGCAGCAGGAACCCCGCTCCGCCCGCGACAGCCACCCCATAGGTCTGCCACGCGGTCAGCAGCGCGACCAGTCCGTCGTCCGCCAGATAGGAGATGGCGTCCTTCATCAGCGCGGCCGTCACCCCGAACAGCACGGCCGTGGCCGAGCCCAGTACGGTCGCCCGCGGCGCGGAGGGCAGCCGGAAGGCCACCACGACCAGCACCGCCACCAGCGCGACGACCAGCGGCGCCATCACCATCCAGCGGCCGGAGGGCACAGAGGCCGCCCCGCCAGAAGGCCACACCAGCCACAGGAACGCCGCCAGCCCCACCACCATCGCCGCGAAGGCCACCCATGCCCGCCCGCCGGGCCGCTGCCGGAACACCAGGCCACCCAGCACCAGGGTGAACAGCAGCTCCGTCGTCATCACCGGCTGCACCACTGCCAGCGGCCCCGTCGCCAGCGCACCCGCCTGGCACACCGCCGACAGCACCAGCGTGCCCGCCCCCCACAGCCACACCGGACGGCGCAGCAGTCCCGGCAGCCACGACAACCGCCGCCCGGACGGGCCCGGCCGCTCCACCGCCGCCGCCCGCCGCTGGAGCACCGAAGCGGCCGCGTTCCCCATGGCGGCGAGCACCGCCAGCAGGACCGAGAGAGCTGTCCACAGCACGCGGGCGCCTAGCCGAAGCGCTGGGCCAGGCTGCGGAACACCCCCGGGGCCGTCCCGTGCAGCCACGCGGGCATGGCCATCCAGGACGGCACATACGCGTTGGGGCGGCCCGTGCGCAGTGCCCGGCACACCGCCTCGGCCACCCGCGTCGCGGGCACGGGCCGCGGCCGGTCGCGCCGGTAGGGGGCCCCGCGGCGCTGGAAGAACGGTGTGTCGACCACTCCGGGCAGCACCATCGAGACCCCCACCCCGCTCGGTGCCAACTCGTAGCGCAGGCTGTCGGCGAACGCGGCGAGCCCGGCCTTCGCCGCCGAGTACACCGCCTCGCCCCGCACCCCGACGCTGCCCGCCATGGAACCGATCAGCACCACCTGTCCGCAGCGCCGGTCCACCATGCCGGGCAGCAGGAGCCGCACCAGGTGCAGTGTCGCGTTCAGGTTCAGGGCCAGCACCTCGTCGATGTCCTCCGGGGGCATCGCGGCGAACGACCCCGCCCAGCCGATGCCTGCGCCCGCCACCAGCGCGTCCACCCTGCCACTGTGCACCAGCGCCTCCTCGGCCAGCTGCGCGCGGGACCGCGCGTCCGCCAGATCCGCCGCCAGCGGCACTCCGCCGGTCCGGGTCGCCACCTGCCCCAGCCGTCCCCCGTCCCGGCCGTTGAGCAGCAGCCGCCAGGAGCCGTCCGCGGCGAGCTCCTCGGCCACGGCCGCGCCGATACCCGAGGACGCTCCGGTCACCAGGGCCACCGGACGGTGCGCCCGGCTACCCGCTTCCGTGCCCGAGGGCGCGCGCTTGAGCGGCCGGGCGCGGGTGGGCACCGACAGCCTGCCGGTCGGATGCCGCCGGTAGCGGTGCCGCAGCGAAGGGGCCCGGAGCGGCGGATCCGTCGGACGGCCGTCGGATCTGCCGAGCCTGTCGAACACGGACGCCTCCGGTGAGCAGTACGGGCCCAGACGGGGCCGGGAACATGTACCGGGGCGCAACCGGCCCCGGCTCCAGCATGCTGGCAACCGCGCTCCGCAGCCGCCCGGGGCCCTGCCCGGGTCCGCCGAACCACCTGTTCGGCTCCCCGCGCCCCGGCGGGCCCGCGCCGCCCGCGGAGGCCGGGGACGGCGGCGCCGGTCCGGAACGGCTGAGTGTCGCTACGCCGCCGCCGACGAGCGGACAGCACACTGGGTCTACGGACGTGCCGAGGGGCTGCGGACGTGTCCAGCCGCCCGCAGAGCCCCGGCGCGCTGTCCCGGGCCGAGCGGGTCCGGGGCCGCGCCGGTCCGCGCCCGCCGACGACCCTGGAGCCCCATGCCGCACCGCTTCCTGCTGCTGAGTGCCAGCATGGGCGCGGGCCACGACGCGGTCGCGCACGAACTGGCGCACCGGCTGCGGGCCCGCGGGCACCCGGCGGTCGTACGCGACATCCTCGGCATGCTCCCGGCAGGCAGCGGCCGGGCGCTGCGGACCGGCTACCGGGGCACCGTGCGGCACGCACCGAAGCTCTACGGCGCGGTGTACGCGAGCTTCCTCGCCACGGCCGCCGCGCCCGGGCCCCGCCCCAGCAGCGCACCGCTGGCGGCACTCGCCGAGCGCCCGCTCCTGAGAACCGTCGCGGAGCTGCGCCCCGATGTCGTCGTGCCCACCTTCCATCTGAGCGCTCAGGTGACCGGGCGGTTGCGGGCCAGGGGCGCGCTGGAGGTGCCCGCCGCGGTCGTCGTGGTCGACTTCGCCGTCCACCGCGGCTGGCTGCACCCGGGGAACGATCTCCACCTGTGCGTCACCGAGGCCGCCGCCGCCCAGGTGCGTTCCGCGCTGGGAGGCCCCGCGCGGAGCACGGGACCGGTGGTGCCCGCCCGGTTCCTCCGGCCCCAGGACGTCGGCGGCCGCTGGCGGGCCCTGCTGGACCGGCATGTGGCAGCGGCGGCGCAGCACACCCGCCCGCTCTCCGCGGAGCGGCCCGCCGTACTGATGTCCACGGGCGCCTGGGGCGTCGGCACCCGGCTGATGGAGACGGCGCGGCAACTCGCGGACCACGGCTGTGTCCCGGTGCTGCTGTGCGGGAACGACACGCGGCTGCGGCACCGCGCGACCCGCCATCCCGGCCTGCTGCCGCTCGGTTGGGTGACCGACCTGCCGGGCCTGATGGCGGCGACCCATGTGCTGCTCGACAACGCCGCGGGCCAGACCGCCGCCCAGGCGCTCGCGGTGGGCCTGCCGGTCGTCGGTCACCGTCCGCTGCCGGGGCATGCCGAGGCGGGTGTGCGGGCCATGGCGCAGGCCGGACTCTCCCGGTACGCCGCCGGTGCGGCCGAACCGGCGCACAGCGCGCACGAGCTGGCGTTTCCGGGCCCTGCCCGCGCTCGGCTGGCCGCGGCGGCCCGTGCCGCCTTCCGGGGCGACCCGGTCGACGAACTTCTGGAGCTGGCCGGACGAGCGGACACGGCGGACTCCCGGACAGCTTGACGTGCGTTCCCGGCTTCCCGGCCGGTGGCGGTGTGCGTGGGGGTGCTCACTGGGGGTGCGGGGGCGGGGGTCTGGCGGGGGTGGGTGGTGTGAGGCCGCCCATAGGGTCCGCGTCACGTACGAACCACCCTCGTATGTCCGGTATGCCGGTTTCGGGGTGGGGGTGGGGGCGGCAGGACCGGTCCGGCGGGAGGGACGAGTCCGGGTCGTAGGTCACATGGTTGCCGGGGTGGGGGGTGCCTCCCGCACGGTGGGCCCCACGCCGCAGACAGACCACCGGCAGCCCCGTGCCGGGTGCGGCGCCACGCCCCCCCCGCGAAAGGTTCCCGCTTCCTGATGCGCTCCACCCTCACCGCTCCGAGTGCCGTCCGCCCCACCCGCCGGCTGGCCGTCGGCGGCCTGACCGCCCTGGGCGCGGCCGGTATCGCCGC